>NZ_JBVJEA010000016.1:0-163818 GCF_055581985.1 Streptomyces sp. NPDC042336
TCCGACTCTATCAGATCTTTCCGATCCGATTTCCTCGGTGCTTTCCAGGTTCCCGCTTTCGCGTTTCCCTTTCCGGCGGCTCCGACTTTATCAGAGATTCTGAGTCGGGATTTCCGCCCTCCCGGGGCGGCTCCGAACCATGAAGTGGTCGGGTGCCCGTCCGAGCGGAGATGTAAACGTACTGGAGCGGGGCGCCCCGATGCAAATCGAGGCGCCCCGCTCCAGGTTGGCGCTGTCGGTGGTCCGACGGGCCGTCAGACCTCCACGACGACGGGCAGGATCATCGGCCGGCGCCGGTAGGTGTCCGAGACCCACTTGCCGAGGGTCCTGCGGATCAGTTGCTGGAGCTGGTGCGGCTCGACGACTCCGTCCTGGGCCGAGCGCTCCAGCGTTTCGGTGATCTTGGGGAGCACCGCGGCGAAGGCCGAGTCCTCGATGCCCGAGCCGCGGGCCTGGACGTGCGGCCCACCGGTGATCTTGCCGGTGGAGGAGTCCATCACCACGAAGACCGAGATGATGCCCTCGTCGCCGAGGATCTTGCGGTCCTTGAGGGCCGGCTCGCGGACGTCCCCGACCGAGAGGCCGTCGACGTAGACGTACCCCGCCTGCACCTTGCCGGAGATCTTCGCCTTGCCCTCGACGAGGTCGACGACCACGCCGTCCTCGGCGATGACGATGCGGTCGTGCGGGACGCCGGTGAGGGCGCCGAGTTCGGCGTTGGCGCGCAGGTGGCGCCATTCGCCGTGGACCGGCATCAGGTTCTTCGGGCGGCAGATGTTGTAGAAGTACAGCAGCTCGCCGGCCGAGGCGTGGCCCGAGACGTGGACCTTGGCGTTGCCCTTGTGGACGACGTTGGCGCCCCAGCGGGTCAGGCCGTTGATCACCCGGTACACCGCGTTCTCGTTGCCCGGGATGAGGGACGAGGCCAGGATCACCGTGTCGCCGTTGACGATGCGGATCTGGTGATCGCGGTTGGCCATGCGGGACAGGGCGGCCATCGGTTCGCCCTGGGAGCCCGTGCAGACCAGGACCACCTCGCTGTCGGGCAGGTCGTCGAGCGTCTTGACGTCGACCACCAGGCCCGGTGGGACCTTCAGGTAGCCGAGGTCTCTCGCGATGCCCATGTTGCGGACCATGGAGCGGCCGACGAAGGCGACCCGGCGGCCGTACTCGTGCGCGGCGTCCAGGATCTGCTGGATGCGGTGGACGTGGCTGGCGAAGCTCGCCACGATGATCCGCTTGCGGGCACTGGCGAAGACCTGGCGCAGGACGTTCGAGATGTCCCGCTCGGGCGGGACGAAGCCCGGCACCTCGGCGTTGGTCGAGTCGGCGAGGAGCAGGTCGATGCCCTCCTCGCTGAGCCGTGCGAACGCGTGCAGGTCCGTGAGGCGGCCGTCCAGCGGAAGCTGGTCCATCTTGAAGTCGCCGGTGTGGACGACCATGCCCGCGGGCGTGCGGATGGCGACGGCCAGCGCGTCCGGGATGGAGTGGTTGACCGCGACGAACTCGCAGTCGAAGGGGCCGACGCGTTCGCGGTGCCCCTCCGCCACCTCAAGGGTGTACGGGCGGATGCGGTGCTCCTGGAGCTTGGCCTCGATGAGCGCGAGGGTCAGCTTGGAGCCGATCAGCGGGATGTCCGGCTTCTCGCGGAGGAGGAAGGGGACGCCGCCGATGTGGTCCTCGTGGCCGTGGGTCAGGACGATGCCCTCGATGTCGTCGAGGCGGTCCCGGATGGACGAGAAGTCCGGCAGGATCAGGTCGATACCGGGCTGCTCCTCCTCGGGGAAGAGCACGCCGCAGTCGACGATCAGCAGACGGCCGCCGTATTCGAAGACCGTCATGTTGCGGCCGATTTCGCCGAGGCCGCCGAGGGGCGTGACCCGGAGGCCGCCCTTGGGGAGCGCCGGGGGGCGGCCCAGTTCAGGATGCGGATGACTCAAAAGACTCTCCTCACCACACGCGCCACGTACCGGTGGGCACGTGGCGCGCATGACGTTCGTGCAGAAGCAGTTGTCGTAGTGGGGTGCGGGCACCGGTGGCCCGCCTATTCAGTTGTGAAGTCCGTCCGGTCGTGCGGTGGTGCGAAGTCTGATGTCAGAGCTGTACCCCGCCGGCGGCAAGATCGATCTTGAGCTGTTCGGTTTCCTCGGGCGTGAGGCCGACCATGGGGGCGCGCAGCGGTCCGGCGGGCAGCCCCTGGAGGGCGAGCGCGGCCTTGGTGGTCATGACGCCCTGGGTGCGGAACATGCCGGTGAAGACGGGGAGCAGCTTCTGGTGGATCTCCAGTGCCTTCTGTACGTCACCCGCGACGTGCGCGTCCACCATGGCGCGCAGCTCGGGAGTGACGACGTGGCCGACGACGGAGACGAAGCCGACCGCGCCCACGGAGAGCAGCGGCAGGTTCAGCATGTCGTCGCCGGAGTACCAGGCGAGGCCGGAACGCGCGATGGCCCAGCTGGCCCGGCCGAGGTCGCCCTTGGCGTCCTTGTTGGCGACGATCCGCGGGTGCTCCGCGAGGCGGACCAGGGTCTCGGTGTTGATCGGGACGCCGCTGCGGCCGGGGATGTCGTAGAGCATGACCGGGAGCCGGCTGGCGTCGGCGATGGCCGTGAAGTGCTGGTACAGGCCCTCTTGCGGGGGCTTGTTGTAGTACGGCGTGACGAGGAGCAGGCCGTGGGCGCCGACGCGTTCGGCGGCGCGGGCCAGCTCGATGCTGTGCTGGGTGTTGTTGGTGCCGACTCCGGCGACGACGTGCGCCCGGTCGCCGACGGCTTCCAGGACGGCTCGTACGAGGTCCGCTTTCTCCGCGTCGCTGGTGGTGGGGGACTCGCCGGTGGTGCCGTTGACGATCAGGCCGTCGTTGCCTGCGTCCACCAGGTGGGTGGCGAGCCGCTGGGCGCCGTCGAGGTCGAGTGCGCCGTCCGCCGTGAAGGGCGTGACCATGGCGGTGAGGACCCGCCCGAAGGGGGTCTGCGGAGTGGAGGTCGGAGCCATGGGTTACACGCTACTCGTTGCTCAGGGCGGGGTCTGCCCTAGGGGGAGGCGGCAGGTCGGAACGGAAGTGGAGCCCGGCACTGCCTGCTCGGGGGTTCAGGCAGTGCCGGGTCCCTTTGATCAGGCTAGATGAACTTCTCCAAACGCCGCAATCCGGACACATCGCATGGTTGATGCGTACATCTGTGCCCGGCGGGGCCGGCCCTGAGGCCGGACTCGTTACGGAGCCACCCGGCCGTTGGCGTTGAAGGCGGCGTGGGTGAGCGGCATGAGGCGGGCCCACTCGGCCTCCATCCGCTCGCCGACCATCTCGATCTCCCGCTGCGGGAAGGAGGGCACCTTCGCCAGCTCGTGCTGGGTGCGCAGGCCCAGGAAGTGCATCAGCGAGCGGGCGTTGCAGGTCGCGTACATCGACGAGTACAGGCCGACGGGAAGCACCGCGCGGGCCACCTCGCGGGCGACGCCGGCGGCGAGCATCTTCTGGTACGTCGCGTAGGCCTGGCGGTAGGACTCCTCCATCGCGCCACCGACCAGCTCGTGCTGCTCGGGGGTGCCCTCGACGAAGACGTACTTGCCGGGGCGGCCCTGCTGCACCAGCTTGCGGGAGGCGTCCGGCACGTAGAAGACCGGCTGGAGCTCACGGTAGCGGCCCGACTCCTCGTTGTAGGACCAGCCGACGCGGTGCCGCATGAACTCCCGGAAGACGAAGATCGGGGCGCTGACGAAGAAGGTCATCGAGTTGTGCTCGAAGGGGCTGCCGTGCCGGTCCCGCATGAGGTAGTTGATCAGGCCCTTGGAGCGCTCCGGGTCCTTCTTCAGCTCGTCCAGGGACTGCTCCCCGGCGGTCGAGACCCGGGCGGCGAACAGCACGTCGGAGTCGGTCGCGGCGCTCTTGACCAGCTCGACGGTGATGTCACCGCGCAGGTCGATCTTGAAGTCGTCGGCGGGTGTGTCGGTCACGGTGTGGTGGGCCTTCCCATCTCGTCACTTGGCGGGGCCACTCTACGGCCGCCGGGCCGCGGCCCGCCGAATCGGGCGATCGGTGCCGTGCCGCGATGAAGTCGGCGAAACAGGGCACCCAAAGGGGCGTTCGTTCGTCTGTATGAGTAACAGCACTTCATTCCAGTCCCTGAAGGGAGACGCAGCCCCTATGATCCGCCGGCGTGAACCCGTGCCGTTCGCCTTCGTCGCAGAGGCAGACAGGTTCCGCAGCAATGTCACACCCCCGCCGCGTGAACGGGCGTCCTTCGGCCAGCTGGCCGGACGCTGGCTCCTCGGCGTCACCGTCGTCGCCGGTCTCGTGGGCTCCCTGGTGATCGGGATGCCCGCCCTGTCGGCCGACCAGCCCGCCTCGCACAAGCAGCCGTCGCAGGCGTCCGAGGGACGCTAGGGGGCGTCGGGCACGGTCCCCGACTCCGTCCGGACCCCCGAGGGTGGTGACCGGAGACACAGGTCGGTAGCCTCACCGGGCACAACACTTGCCTTGGAACGAGTGAGGACCAGCCGTGCCCCTGCCCTTCCTGACGGCCGACCGCGCCTTTGACACGGCCGACGACGTCGCGCTGCCGTACGACGACCGCGACCTCTGGCGCCGGCCCTACCGGCCGGGGCCGTGGCGCGTGGGGGCGGCGGCCGTGATGCTGCTGCTCGCCTCGTTCGTCCTGTTCGCGGCGGTCATCATCGCGGCGACGGGCGGGCCGTCCTCCGCCGCGGCGGTCTTCGTCATCGCGGTCGTCGTCATCCTCTGCGCCCTGCGGATGCTGCGCATGGGTGTGTGGGTGAGCGCCCACGGAGTGCGTCGGGTGGGCTTCCTCACCACGCGCACGGTGGCCTGGCAGCAGGTCGCCAGCCTGCGCACCGTGCAGCAGCCGGTGCGCTGGCTGGGACTGCCGCGCACGGTGCAGGGGCAGGCGCTGCTGCTGGTGCGGCAGGGCCGGTCGACGGAGCCCATGTCCCCGCTGCTGACCTCGCACAACTCCGACTTCCTCGCCCGTGAGGGCGCCTTCAACCGGGCGGCCGACGCGGTGGAGGCGTGGGCCGACGAGTACCGACGGGGCTGACGCACCCGACGGCCGAACGCCGGGGCCCGGACCGCAGCTGTGCGGTCCGGGCCCCGGCGTTCGGCGTGCGGTCCGCTCAGGCGGCCTCGACGTGCTTGCCGTCGTGCAGGGCGATCGCCCGTTGCATCGCCTTGCGGGCGCGCGGGGTGTCACGGGCGTCGTGGTAGGCGACGGCGAGGCGGAACCAGGTGCGCCAGTCGGCGGGGCTGTCCTCCGTCTCGGCCTTGCGCAGGGCGAAGACCGCGTCGGCCGACTCCCGGTCGACGCGGCCGCTGGGGGTGCGCTTCAGCTCGTCGACGGGCAGTCCGCCCTCGGCGTCGAGCTCGGCGGCGAGCTGGTTGGCCCGGCGGACGAACTGGGTGTTCTTCCAGAGGAACCACAGGCCGATCACCGGCAGGATCAGCACCGCGACGCCGAAGGTGACGGTGAGCAGGGTGCCGGCCTCGATGAGCAGCACGCCGCGGCTGCCGACCAGGAGGAAGTAGAAGACCAGGACGGCGGCCGTGACGAGGTAGGTGATCTTCGCGCGCATCAGGGTGGGGGTCTCAGTTCAGGTCCAGGAAGTGTTCCAGGCCGAAGGTGAGGCCCGGCGTCGTGACCACCCGGCGGGCGCCCAGCAGGATGCCCGGCATGAAGCTGCTGTGGTGCAGGGAGTCGTGCCGGACTGTGAGGGTCTCGCCCTCACCGCCGAGCAGTACCTCCTGGTGGGCGAGCAGGCCGCGCAGCCGGATCGCGTGCACCGGGACCCCGTCGACGTTCGCGCCGCGGGCGCCGTCCAGGGCGGTGGCAGTGGCGTCGGGCGCCGGTGCGGAGCCTGCCTTCTGCCGGGCCGCCGCGATCAGCTGGGCGGTGCGGGTGGCGGTGCCGCTGGGGGCGTCCACCTTGTTCGGGTGGTGCAGTTCGACGACCTCGACGGACTCGAAGTACGGGGCGGCGAGCTGCGCGAACTTCATGGTGAGCACGGCGCCGATGGAGAAGTTCGGCGCGATGAGCACGCCGGTTCCCGGGGCGGCGTCGAGCCACGAGTTCAGCTGGGCGAGACGCTCGTCGGTCCAGCCGGTGGTGCCGACGACGGCGTGGATGCCGTGGCGTACGCAGTAGTCGAGGTTGTCCATCACCGAGGCGGGGGTGGTCAGCTCGACGGCGACCTGGGCGCCGGACTCGGCCAGCGCCTCCAGGCTGTCGCCCCGGCCGAGGGCGGCGACCAGCTCCATGTCCTCGGCGGCCTCCACCGCCCGTACCGCCTCGGAGCCGATCCGGCCCTTGGCACCGAGGACGGCCACGCGCAGCTTGCTCATGTTGGGTTCGCTTCCTTACCGAGAGACCGGGAGTGTCAGGCGACGGCGTCGTGCAGTCGGGACGCCTGCTTGTCCTTGAGCGGGCCGATGACCGACAGGGACGGCCGTCGGCCCAGGACGTCGCGGGCGACGGCGCGGACGTCGTCCGGCGTGACCGAGGCTATCCGGGCCAGCATGTCGTCGACCGACATCTGCTCGCCCCAGCACAGCTCGCTCTTGCCGATACGGTTCATCAGCGCCCCCGTGTCCTCCAGGCCGAGGACCGTGGAGCCCTGGAGCTGGCCGACGGCGCGGCCGATCTCGTCGTCCGTGAGGCCGTGCTCGGCGACGTGGTCCAGCTCGTCGCGGCAGATCTTGAGCACGTCGTGCACCTGGGAGGGCCGGCAGCCCGCGTACACGCCGAAGAGACCGCAGTCGGCGAAGCCCGAGGTGTACGAGTACACGCTGTAGGCCAGCCCGCGCTTCTCCCGGACCTCCTGGAAGAGGCGGGAGGACATGCCGCCGCCGAGGGCGGTGTTGAGGACGCCCATGGCCCAGCGGCGCTCGTCGGTGCGGGCCAGGCCCGGCATGCCGAGGATGACGTGGGCCTGCTCGGTCTTGCGGCCGATCAGCTCGACGCGGCCGGCGGTGCGGATGGTGCGCCGGCCCTCGCGCGGGGCGAGCGGCTGGGCCGCCGGGTCCTTGAAGGCGCCAGCCTTCTCGAAGGCGGCGCGTACTTGGCGTACGACCTTGTTGTGGTCGACGTTGCCGGCCGCGGCGACCACCAGGTGGGTGGGGTCGTAGTGCTTCCGGTAGAAGCGGCGGATGCGGTCGGCGGTGAGGGCGTTGACCGTGTCGACGGTGCCGAGGACGGGGCGGCCCAGCGCGTTGTCGCCGAACATGGTGTGCGCGAACAGGTCGTGCACGCAGTCGCCCGGATCGTCCTCGGTCATCGCGATCTCTTCGAGGATGGCGCCGCGCTCGACGTCGACGTCCTCCTCCTGGATCAGCGAGCCGGTCAGCATGTCGCAGACCACGTCGATGGCGAGCGGCAGGTCGGTGTCGAGCACGCGCGCGTAGTAGCACGTGTACTCCTTCGCCGTGAACGCGTTCATCTCGCCGCCGACCGCGTCGATGGCGGAGGAGATGTCCAGGGCGCTGCGCTTGCGGGTGCCCTTGAAGAGCAGGTGCTCCAGGTAGTGGGTGGCGCCGTTCAGCGCGGGGGTCTCGTCGCGGGAGCCGACGTGGGCCCAGATGCCGAAGGTCGCCGAGCGGACCGAGGGGAGGGTCTCGGTGACGATGCGCAGGCCGCCGGGGAGGGTCGTCCTGCGGACCGTGCCGATGCCGTGCTCGCCCTTGATGAGGGTTTGGGTACGGGCGACGGCCCGCGCCTCCGAAGAGGTGCGGGCCGTCGCCTCGGCGCTACGGGACGTCACTGGTCGGCGTCGTCCTTCTTGTCCTCGGAGCCTTCCTCGCCCTCGATCACGGGGATCAGGGAGAGCTTGCCGCGGGAGTCGATCTCGGCGATCTCGACCTGGACCTTGGCGCCCACGCCGAGCACGTCCTCGACGTTCTCGACGCGCTTGCCGCCGGCGAGCTTGCGGATCTGCGAGATGTGCAGCAGACCGTCCTTGCCGGGCAGCAGGGAGACGAACGCGCCGAAGGTGGTCGTCTTGACGACCGTGCCCAGGTAGCGCTCGCCGACCTCGGGCATGGTCGGGTTGGCGATGCCGTTGATCGTGGCACGGGCGGCCTCGGCGGCCGGACCGTCGGCGGCACCGATGTAGATGGTGCCGTCGTCCTCGATCGTGATGTCGGCGCCCGTGTCCTCCTGGATCTGGTTGATCATCTTGCCCTTGGGGCCGATGACCTCACCGATCTTGTCGACGGGGATCTTCACGGTGATGATCCGCGGCGCGTTCGGGGACATCTCGTCCGGCGTGTCGATCGCTTCCATCATCACGTCGAGGATGTGGAGGCGGGCGTCACGGGCCTGCTTGAGGGCGGCGGCCAGGACGGAGGCCGGGATGCCGTCCAGCTTGGTGTCGAGCTGGAGGGCGGTCACGAACTCCTTGGTGCCGGCGACCTTGAAGTCCATGTCGCCGAAGGCGTCCTCCGCACCAAGGATGTCGGTGAGGGCGACGTAGTGCGTCTCGCCGTTGATCTCCTGGGAGATCAGGCCCATGGCGATACCGGCGACGGGGGCCTTCAGCGGCACACCGGCGTTCAGCAGCGACATGGTGGAGGCGCAGACCGAGCCCATGGACGTCGAGCCGTTGGAGCCGAGGGCCTCGGACACCTGGCGGATCGCGTAGGGGAACTCCTCGCGCGTCGGCAGCACCGGCACGATGGCGCGCTCGGCGAGTGCGCCGTGGCCGATCTCGCGGCGCTTCGGGGAGCCGACGCGGCCGGTCTCGCCGACGGAGTACGGCGGGAAGTTGTAGTTGTGCATGTAGCGCTTGCGGGTCACCGGGGAGAGGGTGTCCAGCTGCTGCTCCATGCGGAGCATGTTCAGGGTGGTGACGCCCAGGATCTGGGTCTCGCCACGCTCGAAGAGGGCGGAGCCGTGCACGCGCGGGATGGCCTCGACCTCGGCGGCCAGGGTGCGGATGTCGGTGACACCGCGGCCGTCGATGCGCTTCTTCTCCTTGATGACGCGCTCGCGGACCAGGGACTTGGTCAGCGCGCGGTACGCGGCGGAGATCTCCTTCTCGCGGCCCTCGAACTCCGGGAGGAGCTTCTCGGCGGCGAGCCCCTTGACGCGGTCCAGCTCGGCCTCGCGCTCCTGCTTGCCGGCGATGGTGAGCGCCTGCGTCAGCTCGGGCTTGACGGCACCCGTCAGCGCCTCGAGGACGTCGTCCTGGAAGTCCAGGAAGATCGGGAACTCACCGGTCGGCTTGGCGGCCTTGGCGGCGAGGTCGGCCTGGGCGCGGCACAGCACCTTGATGAAGGGCTTCGCGGCGTCCAGACCGGCGGCGACGACCTCTTCGGTGGGCGCCTCGGCGCCGCCCTCGACCAGCTTGATGGTCTTGTCGGTGGCCTCGGCCTCGACCATCATGATCGCGACGTCGCCGTCCTCCAGGACGCGGCCCGCGACGACCATGTCGAAGACGGCGTCCTCGAGCTCGGTGTGCGTCGGGAAGGCCACCCACTGGCCGCGGATCAGCGCGACGCGGACGCCGCCGATCGGGCCGGAGAAGGGCAGGCCGGCCAGCTGCGTGGACGCGGAGGCGGCGTTGATCGCCACGACGTCGTACAGGTGGTCGGGGTTGAGGGCCATGATCGTCGCGACGACCTGGATCTCGTTGCGCAGGCCCTTCTTGAAGGACGGGCGCAGCGGGCGGTCGATCAGGCGGCAGGTGAGGACGGCGTCCTCGGAGGGCCGGCCCTCACGGCGGAAGAAGCTGCCGGGGATCTTGCCGGCGGCGTACATCCGCTCCTCGACGTCCACCGTGAGCGGGAAGAAGTCGAGCTGGTCCTTCGGGTTCTTGGAGGCGCTGGTGGCCGACAGCACCATGGTGTCGTCGTCCAGGTACGCCACGGCGGAACCGGCGGCCTGACGGGCCAGGCGGCCCGTCTCGAAGCGGATGGTGCGGGTGCCGAACGCGCCGTTGTCGATCACGGCTTCGGCGTAGTGGGTCTCGTTCTCCACTAGTGATTTCTCCGATGCTTGTCGTCTTTTGTCCCGTCCGCCCGTGTGGCGGAGGGGACGGTGCCGGAGAAGCGTTCCGTGCAATGCGGGCCGGTCTTCGATCGAAGCACCCGGGGATCTGCCCCCGGGGGCCACTACCGAGGACCGGCGGCGGCGGTGAGGTCCGCTTCTCCTCGTACGTCTTGTTCTTCTGCTACCACACTACAAAGCGGCGGCGACAGCGCGCACGTACAGCAAAGGGAGCGGCCCCCTTACGATGGGAACCGCTCCCTTCACGGCGTGCTATCGGGCGCCCGCCGCACCGCGGCGGATGCCGAGGCGCTCGACCAGCGCACGGAAGCGCTGGATGTCCTTCTTGGCGAGGTACTGCAGCAGCCGGCGGCGCTGACCGACCAGGATGAGCAGACCACGACGGGAGTGGTGGTCGTGCTTGTGGGTCTTGAGGTGCTCGGTCAGGTCGGAGATCCGACGGGACAGCAGAGCGACCTGGACCTCGGGGGAGCCGGTGTCGCCCTCCTTGGTACCGAACTCGGTGATGATCTGCTTCTTCACTGCGGCGTCGAGCGACACGCGTACTCCTCTTGGTCTGTGACTGGCCACCGAGTGCCCCCGGTCTGCGTCTCGGGGGATCTTCCATGACTCGGAAGGCGGGGATCCGCTGGGCGCGACCTCCAGGGCTCACAGCTCCGGGGGCGCGTACACAAACGGCCGTCACACAGCCTACCAGCCCGTAGGGACACCTCCGCCCGTCCCCCGTACCGGTGCCTACATCGGTGAACCGCTGACCTGTGAGAACGGGGACAAGTATGGTGACCGCACAGTTCGTTGGCACAGCAGGAAGGACCCGAGCCGCGATGGCCGAGGCCGAGGACAGGGAACTCCGAGCACGCAAGGACCGGGAGCGGGACGAGCTCTACGCCCTCGACATCTCCGGCGTCGAGTGGCACAGCGCGCCGGGCACCGAGTCCCACGAGGAACGGGTCGAGATCGCCTACCTCCCGCAGGGTGCCGTCGCCATGCGGTCCTCGCTCGACCACGACACCGTGCTGCGGTACACGGAGGCGGAGTGGCGGGCGTTCGTGCTCGGTGCGCGGGACGGGGAATTCGACCTGGAACCGGCCGCGGAACGCTCCGGGGGCGACATCGAGTAGACGCCGAGCAGCGGCGGCGCTCCGGTCAGGACGTCCGCGGTGTGCCGCCGCCGATGCCGAGCACGAGGTAGCTCCACTGCTTGGTCTTGGCGTCGGCGGGGCCGTTCGCGGCCTTGACCCCGAAGAAGAGGCGCCCGTTCTGGACGACGATGTCGTTCTCGTCCGGCAAGGTCATCATCTGCGCCTCGCCCGGCAGCCCGAAGTAGAGGTACGGCACCTCCTCGTCCGTCCGCGGGTCCAGGGCGACCAGCGCGTTCGGTGTGATGTGGTCGTTGCTCAGGCGCAGGGCGAGCAGCCGGTCACCGCTCATGCGCACCGGGTAGAGCAGCGCGCCGGGGCCGGAGTCGAACTTCTTGGTGGTGTTCCCCGTGGCGAGGTCGAAGCCGATGATCCAGTTGGACGTCTGCTTCTCGAGCTGGTCCTTGCTGCGGATGAAGACCTGGTCCTTCCCCACGGCGATGGTCGGGCAGTCGTCGATCAGCAGGTAGTCGGAGAGGGCGCAGTCGGCGACGTAGGCGCCGTTGCGGAGACTGACGGTGGCGCGGTTGCGGCCCCGGTCGTCGAGCGAGATCAGCTCGGTGATCTCGGAGTCCCCGGCGGACACGGCGATGACGGCGGGGTCGGCGGAGGGGACGTCGAGCCCGCGGATGCCCTCGGCGGCGGTGTACGTCCACAGCGGCTTGCCGGTGACGGGGTCCAGCTTGCGCAGTTTGTAGGTGACGCCCTTCCAGGACTCGGCGGGGAGGTCGTCGCCGCCGGTCCAGCACTGCTCCCGGACGATCAGCCCGCGACCGCCGGCGGCGCCCATGTCCTGGCAGGGGGCGGCGGTCGCCGTGGTCCAGCGGGTGGTTCCCTTCTCCATGTCGTACCCGACGGTGCCGCCGCCCCAGGTGACGGCGACCGTTCCGTGCGCGAGGGTCACACTGGGCCGGTCCTTGGCGGGGTCCGCGCCCTCGCCGGACTCGGGGCCGGACTCGGAGACGGGGAACCGTCCCTCCCAGACCAGCTTGCCGTCGTCGAGGTCGACGAAGGCCACCTGGTTGCAGTACGCCTCCTCCGCCCAGTCGTTCGCCCGGAAGAGGACGGCGGTGCGGTGGTCGCCGGTGACGTGGCGCGTGTAGCCGCAGATCGGGCCGTCGAGCCCGAGCCGCCACTTCTCGTCGCCCGGCTCGGCGTCGGTGCCGATGCTCAGGCCGACGAGTGTCTTGTTGATGCCCTTGGCGAGGATGCGGTCCGTGGCCCACATTCCGGGCATCTCCACGTGCTCCCCGGGTTTCATGTCGTCCACGGAGAAGCGGAAGGCCATCTCGCCGTTGGTGCTCGCGGGCCGCTTCTCGACCGTCTCGCGGACGTCGAGCGGGCCTTGTCCGACCGCGGTTCCCGACGTGCCGGACGCCTTCGGGGCCGCGCTGTCGCGCCCCCACAGCAACCAGCCGCCGGCGCCCAACACCCCGGCGAGGACCACCGCGAGGAGCCCGAGCAGCGCCTTCCGGGGCCCCTTGCCGCCCGGGCCTCCGCCGTCTCCGGGGCCGTGCCTGCCCTCGTGCGGCTCCACGGGGGCCGCGGGGGCGGCTGGGCCCGGAGGGCCTGGGGGCATGGACGGGAGCGGGCCGAAGCTCACTCGGGGCCTCTTCCTGTTCCTCGGAATCCCTGTGCCTCTCAAGGGAATTCCTGCGACGGACGACGGAGATCGCCGCCAACTATGCCGGGCACACGATCACTCGAAGGGAGTGGGTGGCGGGGACGTCGTCGCCCACCGTGCGGGGACGGGGGCTGACGGGGCGGGGCTCGTGATGATTAGGCTGGTGTGGGGCGCGACACCAGAACCCGTGGAGGGGGCGTCGGCGTCTCAGGGGGAAAGCCGGTGGATCGGACGACCTCGAACGGCCTCGGACCATTTCGGATGACAAGCAAGGGTCGCCCCAGCACGGCATGAGGGTGCTCGACCACACCAGGAGGAACTGTGAGCAGCGATCGGGACGGGAACCGCGGGGGCTGGGCTACACCCGGCGATGACCAACCCGACGCGGAGTCCTCCGTCGAGACGACCGGCGAGTTCACCATCGACTACGCGCCGCCCGCCTGGTACACGCAGAACGCGTCCGGCGACGGTGGGGAGGGTGAGAGGGCGGATGCGTCCTCCGGCTCGTCCGGTACTCCCTCCTCTTCCGGCTCGTCCGGTGCTCCCTCTCCTTCCGGCCCGACCGCTCCGCCTGCTCCTCGGGGTCCGGTGCCGCCGTTGCCGGGGCTGACTCCGCCGCCGCACGCGACGCCCAACGGGCCGTCCTCTGTTCCGGCGCCCGCTCCGGGTGCGCCCTTCACGCCTCCGCCGCCGGCGCCTGCTCCGGGGGCCGTGTTCACACCGCCTCCCCCGCCGGGGCCGGGTGCGCCGTTCACGCCGCCCGCGCCGCCGAGCGCGGGGCCGACCGGAGTGCCGAAGTTGCCGGTGGGGAGCGGGTTCGAGCCGCAGTCGCAGCAACCGTCGGCGCCGCCGGAGCCCGAGCCGGAGCCGCGGGTTCAGACGCCGGAGCCGGAGGCGGTGACCGACCCGGCGCCCGCCGCGGATCTCGCCTCGCCCACGGCCCTGCCGGCGTTTCCGGCCGGAGGCTTCCAGCTCCAGGCTCCCGCACCGCCGGCCGCCGAGGAGCCCGAGGCAGAGCCCGAACCCGAACCCGACAGCGAGCCCGACACCTCCGATCTCGACAACGGCGACCTGGACAGCGGCGCGACCATGCGCTTCTCCGCAGTCGCCCTCAAGCGTGAGATCGCCGAACGGGCCGCCGCGGAGGACACCGCCGAGGAGTCCCCGGCGGCCGGTTCCGAGGAGGTCGGTGACGCGCCGGACGAGGCCGTGGCGGGCGCGGACGACACCGAGGCCGAGGCCGACTCCCGGAAGGACTTCGACGGGGGGCCGGTGCACGACGCCGAACCGGCGCCGGTCGCCCTGACCGCCGTACCCGATCCCGATCCCGAGGAGGAGGACGAGGACGAGGACGCAGACGAGCCCGCAGACGAGCCTCGGGACAGCGCCCCGAGCGTTCCGGCGGAGGACGAGCCCGAGGACGCGGTGCCCGCCGACGCCGCGCCGCCGGCCGACAGCGCGCCGCAGGACGCCGTCCCGCAGGACGCTCCACCGGCCCCCGCCCCGGACGGAATGCCGCCGATGCCTCCGTCGTACCCGCCGGCCGCGCCCTCGCCTGCCCACCAGTGGCCCGCACAGCCGCAGCCCGCCCCCGCGTCTCCCGAGCAGCCGGGTGTACCGGCCCAGCAGCCGCCGTTCCAGCCGCAGGCTCCGCAGCCGGCGCCCGCCGCGTGGAACCCGCCGCCCCCCGTCCCGCAGACCGGTTACGGCTTCCCGCAGGCGCCGCACGTGCCGTCGGCGCAGCAGCCGTACCCTGGTGTTCCGCAGCAGCCGCAGCAGCCGCAGGCCGAGGGCCAGGCTCCGCCCGCCCAGCCGGCTCAGCCGGTCCAGCCGGTTCAGGGCCCCCACGCACCGGCACCTCAGGCCCCCCAGGCGCCTCAGCCGATGCAGCAGCCGCAGTCCCCGCACCCTGCGCAGCAGCAGCCGGAGCACCAGCCCCTCCCGCCCCAGCAGCAGGCACCCCAGCAGCCACACCCGTACCCGCAGCCGCAGCCGCAGCCGCACCAGCAGCCCGCCGATCCCCGGCTCGGTGCCGCCTGGCCGCAGCCCATGCAGCACGATCAGCGCCAGCCCACCAACCCGGGGGCCGCGCCGCTCGGTTACACGGCGGCCGTGGAACTGTCGTCCGACCGGCTGCTCAACAACAAGCGGCAGAAGGCGAAGAGCAGCCGTCCGGCCGTCGGCGGTTCCCGGTTCAAGCTGGGCGGCAAGAAGGAAGAAGCCGAGCGGCAGCGGAAGTTGGACCTGATCCGCACCCCGGTGCTGTCCTGCTACCGCATCGCGGTGATCAGCCTCAAGGGCGGTGTCGGCAAGACGACCACCACCACCGCGCTCGGCTCCACGCTCGCCACCGAGCGGCAGGACAAGATCCTCGCGATCGACGCCAACCCGGACGCCGGTACGCTCGGCCGCCGGGTGCGCCGGGAGACCGGTGCCACCATCCGGGACCTCGTCCAGGCGATCCCGTACCTCAACTCGTACATGGACATCAGGCGGTTCACCTCGCAGGCCTCGTCCGGTCTGGAGATCATCGCCAACGACGTGGACCCGGCGGTGTCCACGACCTTCAACGACGAGGACTACCGGCGCGCGATCGACGTGCTCGGTCAGCAGTACCCGATCATCCTCACCGACTCGGGCACCGGTCTCCTCTACAGCGCCATGCGCGGCGTGCTCGACCTGGCCGACCAGCTCATCATCATCTCGACGCCGTCCGTGGACGGTGCGAGCAGTGCCAGTACGACCCTGGACTGGCTGTCGGCCCACGGGTACGCCGACCTCGTCTCCCGGTCGATCACGGTCATCTCCGGGGTCCGCGAGACCGGCAAGATGATCAAGGTCGACGACATCGTCGGACACTTCCAGACCCGGTGCCGGGGGGTCGTCGTGGTCCCGTTCGACGAACACCTGGCCGCCGGCGCCGAGGTCGACCTCGACATGATGCGGCCGAAGGTGCGGGAGGCGTACTTCAACCTCGCGGCGATGGTCGCCGAGGACTTCGTCCGCCACCAGCAGGCGCACGGCCTGTGGACGTCCGACGGCAACCCGCCGCCGGTCGCCGCCCCGCCCATGCCGGGCCGGCAGATGCCCGGGCAGCCGATGCCGCCGCAGCAGCAGCCCGGCCAGCCGATGCCGCCCCAGCAGCCTGCGCAGCCGATGCCGGGACAGCCGTATCCGCCGCAGCCCGGACCCGGCCAGCAGCAGCCGCATCCGCAGCCCGGTTACGGTCAGCCCTACGCCCAGCCCGGTTACGGATATCCGCAACCGGGACAGCAGGGGCAGCCGGGACAGCCGGGGCAGACGCCCCCTCCTCCCCCGCCTCAGCAGTAGCTCCACCCCCTCCGAAGGCCCGCGCCGTCCCCGACGGCGCGGGCCTTCGGGCGTGTGCGAACGACAACGTCCGCCCCAGCCGCCACGCTCTCACCAGGCAAGCGCCAGTGGTCTGCGCCAATGAGGGTGACGTATGGGTCAACTCGCCGTTTCCGCAGGCCACATGGGGTTTGACATACCGTTGACGCGCGCAGACTGCCGCTGGTAGACACACACTTCATTCCGCGTTCACCACCGTTCAAGCCCGCCTCACGCGAGGACGCCCGGCGTCTGCGCGTGCGATGACGCGAGGTCAGGTAGTCATGAACAGACACGATCAGCACGGCAGCGGACGTACCGCCCACCGGCCGTGGAGAACCCGTCTCCTCGCGGCAGCAGGCGCCGGCGCGCTGCTCCTCGCGTCGGGGGCGGTCGCCCCCTCGGTCTCGGCGAAGGAGGGCGACGGGGGCGACAAGGTGCTCACCGTCGCCGTGGCGCAGAGCGTCGACTCGCTCAGCCCGTTCCTGGCGGTGCGGCTGCTCAGCACCAGCATCCACCGGCTGACGTACGAGTACCTGACCAACTACGACGCCAAGGACAACCACGTCATACCCGGGCTCGCCACCGAGTGGAAGTCCTCGCCGGACAAGCTGACCTGGACGTACACGATCCGTTCCGACTCCAAGTGGTCGGACGGCGAGCAGGCCACCGCCGAGGACGCGGCGTGGACGTTCAACACGATGATGACCGATCCGGGCGCCGCCACCGCCAACGGCAGTTTCGTCGGCAACTTCGAGAAGGTCACCGCGCCCAGCCCGACCCAGCTGGTGATCCGGCTGAAGAAGCCGCAGGCCACGATGACCGCGCTGGACGTGCCGATCGTGCCCAAGCACGTCTGGGAGAAGATCGACGACTTCTCCAAGTTCAACAACGACAAGGACTTCCCGGTCGTCGGCAACGGGCCGTTCGTCCTCACCGACTACAAGCCGGACAGCTATGTGCGGCTGAAGGCCAACAAGGACTTCTGGCGCGGCGCCCCGAAGTTCGACGAGCTGGTCTTCCGGTACTACAAGGACCAGGATGCCGCGGTCGCCGCCCTGCGCAAGGGCGAGGTGTCGTTCGTCGCCGGGTCGCCGTCGCTGACCCCGGCCCAGGCCGACTCGCTCAAGGGTGAGGAGAACATCCGGGTCAACGACGCCCCCGGCCGCCGCTTCTACGCGCTCGCCACCAACCCGGGCGCGCGGGCGAAGGACGGTACGGAGTTCGGTGACGGCGACCCCTCGCTGCTGGACCAGCGGGTGCGCAACGCGCTGTTCATGGCGGTGGACCGCAAGGCGATCGTCGACAAGGTGTTCCAGGGCCACGCGGTCGAGGGGGCGGGCTACATCCCGCCGCGCTTCTCCTCGTACTTCTTCGAGCCGTCGGCCGGGCAGGAACTGGCCTACGACCCCGAGAAGGCCGCGCGGTTGCTCGACGAGGCTGGCTACCGGACGAACGCCGACGGCAAGCGCCTCGGCAAGGACGGCAAGCCGCTGACTTACCGCATCCTGTGCCACGCCACCGACCCGAACGACAAGGCGGTCGGCAAGTACGTCCAGGAGTGGTGGGGCAAGCTGGGCGTCTCGGTCACGCTCGACTGCCTGGACAACGTGACCGACCCGTGGCTGGCCGGCAAGTACGACCTCGCCTTCGACGGCTGGTCCGTCAACCCCGACCCGGACTTCGTGCTCTCCATCCACACCTGCGCGGCGCTCCCGGCGACGCCGAAGGACACCGGCGCCACCGACAACTTCATCTGCGACAAGAAGTACGACGACCTCTACGCGCGGCAGTTGGCCGAGTACGACACCGGCAAGCGGGCGGAGATCGTCAAGCAGCTGCAGTCCCGGCTGTACGACACCGGGTACATGAACGTCATGGCGTACCCGAACGCGGTCGAGGCGTACCGCACGGACCAGATCAAGTCGATCACCACGATGCCGTCCGCCGCGGGCAACATCTACGGGCAGGACGGCTACTGGAGCTGGTGGTCGGCGGTGCCCGCCGACTCCGGTGACACCTCGGGGGGTTCGTCGTCGACCGGCACCGTGATCGGGATCGCCGCGGGCGTCGTCGTCCTCGTCGGTCTCGGGGTGCTCTTCGCCGTCCGCCGACGGGCGTCGGCCGACGACCGTGAGTAGCGCGACCGACCCGGCGAGCGTCTCCGCGATCGGGAAGCGTCCGTCCGAGGCTACGCGGGGGCGCACCCGCAGCGGGTATCCGCGGTACGTGGCGGGGAAGCTTGGGGGCGCGGTGGTCTCCCTGTTCGCCGTCCTGGTCACGAGCTTCTTCCTGTTCCGGCTGATCCCCGGCGATCCGGTGAAGTTCATGACCGGTGGCCGCCCGGTCTCGGCCGAGCAGCTCGCGGTGTACAAGGAGGAGTTCGGGCTCGACCTGCCGATGTGGGAGCAGTTCACGGACTACTGCCTCAAGGCGCTCACCGGGGACCTGGGCACGTCGTACCAGTTCCACGCGCCCGTGGTGGACAAGATCACCGAGGCGCTGCCGAACACCCTGCTGCTCACCGGCACGGCCTTCGTGCTCTACACCGCGCTGGGTGCCTTCCTCGGCACCCGCTCGGCGTGGCGGCACGGGAGCCTCGGTGACCGGCTCAACACCGGTCTGGCGCTGACGCTGTACTCCATCCCGTCGTTCTGGCTGGGGCTGCTGCTCATCATCGTGCTGTCGGTGGGGGTGGACCCGATCCCGGGGCTGTTCCCCACCGGGGGCATGGAGTCGGGCCGGGAGGAGGGCTTCGCGCACGTGCTGGACGTGGCGCACCATCTCGTACTGCCGGTGGTGACGTTGGTCGCGGTGGAGTACGGGCAGACGCTGCTGGTCGCCCGGTCGGCGCTGCTGGACGAGATGGGCAGCGACTATCTGACGACCGCGCGGGCCAAGGGGCTCAGGGACGACCTCGTACGGCGTCGGCACGCCGTGCCCAACGCGCTGCTGCCGACGGTGACGCTGGTCTTCGTCAACCTGGGGCGGACCGTGGCGGGGGTCATCCTCGTCGAGACGGTGTTCTCCTGGCCGGGTCTGGGCGGACTGTTCTACCAGGCACTGAGCGTGCCCGATCTCCCGCTGGTGCAGGGGCTGTTCTTCGTCTTCGCCGCCGCGGTGATCCTGATGAACACCCTGGCCGACCTGTTGTATCCAATGCTCGATCCGAGGGTGGGCCGATGACCGCCGAGACCACCGAATCCGCGTCCGGGCCGCCGGTCAAGTCCGGCGCGCCGGGCCCGCGCGCGCTCGCCCGGCGGCGGCGCCGTGCCTCCGTCGCCCGCTTCTGGAGGGAGTACCGCAGGCACCGTGCGGGGGTGTTCGGGCTGGCGGCGCTGGTGCTGTTCGTGCTCGTGGCACTGACGGCGCCGCTGACCGTCGGGTCGGACGTGGACAGCGTGACCGACGCTCCCGGGCAGCCGCTGGAGAGCCCGAGCGGCCGGTTCCCGCTGGGCACCGACCAGTTCGGGCGGAACCTGCTGGGCCTGCTGATCTGGGGCTCGCGCGTCTCGCTGCTGGTCGGGCTGCTCGCGGCGGCGCTGTCGGTGCTGATCGGCGCGCTCATCGGGATCACGGCCGGGCACTTCCGCGGCTGGTACGCCACGGTGATGATGCGAATCACGGACTGGTTCCTGGTGATGCCGACGCTGGTGCTGGCGATCGTGCTGGCCACGGTGCTGTCCCGGTCGCTGGGCACGATCGTGCTCGCGATCGGCGTGACCACCTGGCCGACCACGGCCCGGCTGGTGCGGGCGCAGACGCTGGCGGTGGAGTCGCGGCCGTACATCGAGCGGGCGAAGGCGCTCGGGGGCGGGCACTGGCACATCATGTCCCGGCATGTGCTGCCCAACGTCATGCCGCTGATCCTGGCGCAGACGACGCTGATCATCTCCTCCGCGATCCTGGCCGAGGCGACCCTGGCCTTCCTCGGGCTCGGGGACCCGGCGGTCGTGTCCTGGGGCGGGCTGCTGCAGGACGCGCGCGAGGCGGGTTCGGTGAGTTCCGGTGACTGGTGGTACCTGGTGCCGCCCGGTGTCGGGATCGCGGTCGTCGCGCTGGCGTTCACGCTGTGCGGGCGTGCGGTGGAGGCCGTTCTCAATCCCAGGCTGGGGGTGTCCCGTTGAGTCTGCTCGAGGTCCGGGACCTGAAGGTGACGTATCCCGGCGGTGCGGCCGCCGTGCGCGGGGTCGACCTGACCCTTCAGGCGGGTGAGAAGCTCGGCGTCGCGGGCGAGTCCGGCTGCGGCAAGTCCACCCTGGCCCTGGCGCTGCTGCGGTTGCTGCCGCCGGGTGCCCGGGTCGGCGGGGAGGTGCTGCTGGACGGCGAGGACGTCCTCACGATGAAGTGGGGCCGGGTACGGGCGGTCCGCTGGGCCGGCGCGTCGATCGTCTTCCAGGGCGCGATGCACTCCCTGAACGCCGTCCACCGCGTCGGTGACCAGATCGCCGAGCCGATCGTGCTGCACCGCAGGGCCACGCCGGCCGGGGCGCGCAAGCGGGCCGGGGAGTTGCTGGAGCAGGTCGGTCTGCCGGCCGCCCGGGCGAGTGCCTACCCCCACGAGCTGTCCGGCGGGCAGCGGCAACGGGTGATGATCGCCATGGCGCTGGCGTGCGATCCGCGGCTCATCGTCGCCGACGAGCCGACCACGGCGCTCGACGTGATGATCCAGGCGCAGATCCTGCGGCTGATCGAAGGTCTGGTGGGCGAGCAGGACGTCGGCCTGATCATGATCAGCCACGATCTCGCGGTGCTGGCCGACACCTGCGACCGGCTCGCGGTGATGTACGCGGGCCGGGTGGTCGAGGAGGGCCCGGCCCGGCAGGTGTACGAGGACGCCCGGCATCCCTACGGCCGGGCGCTGGCGGAGGCGTTCCCCACGATCGGGGACCCGGCCTCGCGGTTCGCACCCCGCGGGCTGCCCGGCGACCCGCCCGACCCGGCGGCGGTGCCGTCCGGGTGCGCGTTCCATCCGCGCTGCCCGGTCGCGCTGGACCTCTGTGCCACCCAGGACCAGCCCCTGCGGGAGGCCGGCACGCACCGCCGGGCGGCATGCGTGCACGTGGGCCCGGACGACACGGGAACACCGGGCGACGACGACACGCCCACCGGGGAGGCGACACCTCCACGGAACGGGGCCGCCGATGCCCACGGGGCTGCCGCCGGGGGCGGGGAGCGCGCCGAGGGCGAGAGACCAGCCCGGCGCGGGAAACCCGCCGGGGCCCGCTCCCCCGGCAACAGCCTGACGCCCGGCAAGGACACCGAGCCCGCCCCCGAAACGGCCATCGCCGACAGGGGGACGGCCGCCGAGGGCGGAGGGCCCGCCGAGGGCAAGGAGCCCGCCGCGAACACGGCCGCCGCCCACAGCGCGGCGGCCGACGGGAGCGCGGCGGCCGACGGGAGCGCGGCGGCCGACGGGAGCGCGGCGGCCGACGGGAGCGGGGCGGTCGACGGGAGCGGGGAGCACACCGCGGACGCGGCGGTCGGCGGCAGCGGCACGGCCGGGCGCCGCCGGGCAGGCGGCGCGGGCGGGGTCGCGTCGGCGGAGGACGACGGAGTGAGGAGCAGTGCCCCATGACCAGCACCGCGTCCAGCGACGCACCCACCGGCACCCCCGACGACACCCACGGTCACACGCCCCCGTTGCTGAGTGTCCAGGGGCTGCACGTCACCTTTCCCGGCAGGCGCGGGGCGGCCGACGCGCGCGCCGTGGACGGGGTCGACCTCGACATCCGGCCGGGCGAGATCGTCGCGCTGGTCGGCGAGTCGGGCTGCGGCAAGACGACGCTGGCCCGTTCGCTGCTGGGCCTGGTCAGGCCGACCGGAGGCCGCGTCACCTTCGACGGCGCACCCCTCGCGTACTCCGCCCGGGCGCTCAAGGCGTACCGCAGAAGGGCCCAACTCGTCCTCCAGGACCCGAGCGGCTCGCTGAACCCGCGGCACACCGTGTACGACATCGTCGCCGAGGGCCTGCGCATCCACGGCCACGCCGGGGACGAACGGACGGCGGTCGCCGAGGCGCTCGCGCGTGCCGGGCTGCGGCCGCCGGAGCGGTTCTTCCTGCGCTATCCGCACGAGCTGTCCGGGGGCCAGCGCCAGCGGGTCGTCATCGCGGGCGCGCTGGTCCTGCAACCCGAACTGCTCGTCGCCGACGAACCGGTGGCCTCCCTCGACGCGTCGGTGCGCGGAGAGATCCTCGCGCTGCTGCTGCGGCTGCGCACCGAGCTGGGCCTGTCCGCGCTGGTGGTGACCCACGACCTGGGCCTGGCCTGGAACATCGCCGACCGGGTCGCGGTGATGTACCTCGGCCGGATCGTCGAGACCGGCCCGGTGGAGCAGGTGCTGACGGCACCCCGGCACCCCTACACCCAGGCCCTGCTGTCCGTGCTGCCCGAGGCACCCGGCGCCCCGGTCGTGCTCACCGGGGAGCCTCCGGACCCGTCGTACATCCCCGACGGGTGCCGCTTCCACGTCCGCTGCCCGGTCCTGGCGGGCGGCGAGGCCGAACGGGCCGGCGTCGCGGACGCCTGCCGGCACCGGGAGCTGGGGATCCTGCGCGGCGGCGACGAGTCCCAGGTCGCCTGCCACTGGGCGCGGGCGGAGCGGCCCGCGGCCCGACGACCGGACTGACGGGGAAGGACGGGGGAGGACGGAGAAGGAGGGGCCGGGAAGGGAACGGCCCCGGGCGGGCGGCGTCGGCCGTCAGGGCCTGGGGGCGTCCGTCGCGGTGATCTCGCGGCACCTGTCCACGTCCTCGGCCATCTGCTCCAGGAGCGCGTCCAGCGTCTCGAACTTCGCCTGCCCGCGTACGAAGGCCACGAAGTCCACGGCGACGTGCAGGCCGTACAGCTCCAAGCCCACGCGGTCGATGGCGTACGCCTCGACCGTGCGCTCGGTGCCCTCGAACTGCGGGTTGGTGCCGACGGAGATCGCGGCCGGCATCGCCTCGCCCTGGGCGTGCAGCCAGCCCGCGTACACCCCGTCGGCCGGGATCGCGGTGTGCGGGAGGGTCTCGACGTTGGCCGTGGGGAAGCCCATCTCACGGCCGCGCTGGGCGCCCCGCACGACCACGCCCTCCACGCGGTGCGGGCGGCCCAGGATCTCCGCGGCGCCGGACACGTCGCCCTCGGCCACCAGGCGGCGGGTCAGGGTGGACGAGAACGGCTCGCCGCCGCCCGCCTCGCCGGTGACGTACAGATCGACGACCTCGACCTCGAAGTCGTAGACCTTGCCCTGCTCGGTGAGGAAGTCCACGTTCCCGGCGGCCTTGTGGCCGAAGCGGAAGTTGGGGCCCTCGACGACCGCCTTGGCGCGCAGCCGGTCGACCAGCACCTTGACCACGAAGTCGGCCGCGGAGAGCTTCGAGAACTCCTTGGTGAAGGGGAGGATCAGCACCGCGTCCACGCCCAGGTCCGCCATCAGTTCGGCCCGGCGGTGGTGCGGGGCGAGCAGCGGCGGGTGGCTGCCGGGGCGGACGACCTCGCTGGGGTGCGGGTCGAAGGTGACGACGACGGCCGGAACGCCCAGCTCACGGGCGCGGTCCACGGCGTGCCTGATGATCAGCTGGTGCCCGCGGTGAACGCCGTCGTAGGAGCCGATGGTGACGACGCTGCGTCCCCAGTCCTCGGGGATGTCCTCCAAGCCACGCCAGCGTTGCACTGTGTCCGCTCCTCGGTGCTTCCGTGGTTGCCATGGTTCCGTGGTGACCCTTACGCAGGTCTAAGGGTGCCATGCCGTGCGGCTCCGGCCCGCATCGGCATCGGCGCTGTGACCGGGTGCACGCCGGGCGGGCCTGCTCGGGGGCCCGGTGGCGGTCGTGGTGGGGCGTGGCGGGGGTCGGGGCGGGTCAGGCGGGGACTCCGATACCCGCCAGGTGCTCGATCGTGCGGCGGGTGCTGGGGCCCACCAGCGCGGCCCAGTCCTGGGGCGCGTCGGTGAGCCAGCCGGTCAGCCGGGGGGCGAAGCCCGGGAGGTGGCGGGCCAGGTCGACGAGAGCGCGGTCGAAGCGGGTGGCGCCCTCGGGGGTGCGGACGAGGAGCAGCCCGGTGCGCTGGACGAGGGCGCGCAACTCTTCGCCCTCGCACCGGGCGGCCGCGTGCAGCAGCGCGTCCAGGACGGCGGGTTCGCGCTCGTGGGCGAACAGGTGCTCCCGCAGTTCGCGGCGGAGCGGGGCGCCCGCCGTCGCCCCGTCGGCGGCGAGGACTCCGGCGAGCACGGCCCGCGCCGGCTCGGGACCGTCGTCCAGGAGGCGGGTGACCAAGGGCAGGAGTACGGCGCGGGGTGCGGGGTCCCGGTCGAGGCGCCGGTCGACGTAGGCGGCCAGGTGCCCGGCGGTGTCGGGGCGCTCGGTCACCGTCCGCCCGAGGAGGGCGGCCACCCGGTCGGCCAGCGCGGGTGTGGTGGCGTCGGCGAGCCTGCGCAGCGCCTCACCGGCGTCCGGGCCGAGCAGTCGGGCCCGGAACGCTTCGAGGACGGGCCCGGGGTGGGTCGGCAGGGCGGCGGCCACCGCGCTCGGCGGGAGGTACGGATCACCGGCGGCGAAGTGGTCGAGGGCTCGGGGCAGGTGGCGGTCGCGGCAGGCGGGGTCCTGGACGAGCAGGGCGAGTGCGCCGCCGCGCAGCTGGCTGTCGGAGGGACCGGCGAGCAGGACCAGGGCGGCGTGGCGGAGCAGGGTGCGGTCGGCGCCGGTGCGTGCGTGCGGGGCGGTACGCAGGCCGTGGGTGACCGCCGCGGTCTGCCGCGCGGACCGCTCGTCGCGCGCCCACCGCTCCACCGCGCGACACAGCGCCGACGGCTCCTCCTCGGCCAGGACGGCGAGCAGTTCGTCGGCGCGTCGGTGCGCGCTGTCGACGAGTACCTCGGTGAGGCCGTCCAGGCCGCGGTGGCGGTGGGTGTGCAGCAGTGCCTGCGCGGCCGTCGCCACGGTGGCGTGCGGGGTGGCGGGCAGTGGCCGCTCGTCGTCGAACCAACGGACGAGGAGCGGTTGTACGGCCGCGGGGTCGGCGACGAGCAGCCCGGCCACGGTGTCGAGGTGGCGGGGGCCGGGCTCGTGCGGCGGTCCGTCGGCGAGGACCAGGCGGCGCAGCAGGTCCAGGCGGGTGCTCTCCGTCACCCGCAGGGCCGTCCAGAACCCGGGTCCGAACACCAGGGGCGCCGGCTGCCCTTCGCCGCCCCGCTCCGCGATGCCGTCGGCGAGCAGCCGCAGCACCTCCGTGTACGGCGTCGCGTCGGGTACCCGGGTCAGCACCTCGGCGAGCAGCCGGGCGGCCCACCAGGAGTGCGGGTCGCGGTCCAGGGCGTGCGCCAGCTCTTCGAGGGTCAGGGCGAGTTGGGGCACGCCGTGCTGACGGGCGAGGAGCAGGACCGCCTCGACGACGGAGCCGATGCGGTGGTGCGGCACGGGGAGGGTGTGCGTGCCGTGCGGGGTGTCGCGGCGGTGGACGAGGGCGCGCAGGGCCTCCGCGAGGTCGAGGTGGATGCCCTGGATCCAGTCGGCGAGCTCCTCGTGCGCGAAGCGGTACCCGCCGCCGGCGGGTACGAAGAGGCCCTCGGTGAGCACGGCCGGTGCCCAGCCGGTGCCGCCGCCCAGCCGGGCTGGGGCCGGTCCCCACGGGAACAGCGCCTCGAAGGACTCCCGGTCCAGTCCGCCCTGTCCGGGCCCGAGACTGCGCCGGGCGGCCTCGTGGACCTGCCCGGAGACCTTCGCCGCCAGTCGGCGCACGGCGGTGCCGTGCAGGCCGTTCTCCCCGGCCAGCCGGGTGGCGACGCGCAGGCACGCCAGGTCCAGGTAGGCCGCGAAGACCTCGTCCCGGGTGACCGGGACGGGGGCCGGGGAGCCGGGGAGGGCGGCGTGGACCTCCGAGAACAGGCGGAGGGTGAGGGGGTGACCGGCGTCCGGGTCCGCCAGGGCGCCTTCGGGTACGCCGTGACGTACGCGCGCCTCCCGGGCCTCCTCCTCGCTCAGGTCGCCCAGGCGGACACAGGGCGGGAGCCCGGCGTGCCCGCGCCCCCGGGGGCCTGCGGACACCGGTTCGGCGGACGCCGGTCCGGTGTCGGCGGCCTCCGTGCCGGCCGGGGGTACGGCGGCGGCCGCCCCGGGCACCGGCCGCGGTCCCACGGCACCGCCGGTACGCCGCGGCCACGGGGCCGCGCCGGGAGCCCCGGGCGCCTGCACCTCCGCTGCCCCCGACCGCCACTCCCCCAGACCGGTCCCGAACCAGGAACCGCCACCGGCCACACCCGGCCCCGGACCCGGCACGGCGAGCGCCGCCCCGGACGGCGGCACACCCTCCGCCGCCCACACCGCACTGCCCGACCCGGACCCCGGCACCCCGCCGATCACCCCGGACGCCCGCGCTCCACCGGCTGCCCCCGACCCCGGCTCCCCCGGGCCGGTCCCGCCACCGGCCACACCCGAACCCGGCCCCGTGGCGGTGGCCACCCGGGGCGGCGGGATGTCCGCCGGCCGCCCGGACGCCCGCGCCACCACCGTGCCCGTACCGGCAGCCGCAACCGCAGCCGTCGAATCGGGCGACGGCACTCCGGCGTCCGGTCCGTACAGCAGCTCCCTCGGGAACTCCGCCCCCGCGTGCTCCCAGTACTCCGGGCGGCAGGCCACCACGAGTCGTGCCTCCGTCTCGCGCAGCCAGGTGGCCGTCCCCTCGGTCCACTCGGGGAGGCGGTGTGCCAGGACGGGCGGCATCTCCTCGGGGCCGTCGAGGAGGATCAGGAGGGGCCGTCCGGCGGTGCGGGCCAGGCGGGCGAGCCGTTCCGGGGCGATGTCGCCGAGGTCGGCGGGTCCGGGGCGGTCCGAGGCGGCGACGATGCGGGCGGCCCGGGCCAGCGTCCGGCGAGCCGCGTCCGCCAGCGACATGTCGTCGTCGTGCAGGTCGGCCCCGCGCAGCCACAGCGTCGGCGCCGCGTCCGGGCCGCCGGACCGACGGGCGGCGAGGGCCGCCAGCTCGGTCGTCCGGCCACTGCCCGGCGCGCCGACCAGGCCGAGCACGCGGGCGCGGCCGACGGCGAAGGAGGCGAACTCCCGCGTCACCGCCGCCCGTTCGACCGGTTGCGCCGAGCCGGATCCGCCACCCGGCGCGGCGGTGGGACCTCCGTCCGTGACCGAGGTCGCGGTGAGGGCGAGCACCCCGGCCAGGTTGAGGTCGGCGCCGTACGCCGGGACCGTCGCCGCGTTCTCGACGAGGAGCTCGGCGAGCGGGCCGGTGGCCGCGCGGCGCAGCGGCACGGCGAAGCCGACGTCGCTGTGTCCGGAGCTGAGGGCGGTACCGAGGACGCCGAGGACGGCGCCGGTCGCCACGTCGAGCACGGGCCCGCCGGCCGCGCCGCCGCCCAGCCGCAGGGCGTCCCGCCCGCTGGTGCCGACGGCCAGTTCGAGGGCGTCGGCGAGGATGTGGAAGCGGTCGGTGGCCGTGTAGGTGACGTCGGTGGCGCCCAGGACCCGGGCCTCGCGCCAGCCGCCGGCGGCGATCCGGACGTAGGTCCCGGCCTCGACGCGGTCCCGCGTGGCGAGGGGCAGCGGGGCGACGCCGAGCCCCTCGGTCCGCACGGTGGCCAGGCCGAGGTCGGGCAGCGGGGTCACATCGGCGGCGGCCACGACACGTCGGCGGCCCTCGGCGGTGCTCAGGACCAGCCGGGACAGGCCGTCGACGGTCTCGTGGCTGGTGAGCACGGTGCCGTGGTGGTCGGCGACGAACCCCGTGCCGCGGGGGCGGCCGGCCAGGTCGTGGAAGCGGATCAGGGCGCCGTCGGGCGCGCACCCGGCCCGATCGGACGCGCGGACAGCCGGAGGCCCGCCTCGTGCTTCCCGGGAGCCGCCCCCTGGCCGCTCCTCCGCCCTGCCGCCCGTCGCCTCCCGGGACCGGTTCCGCGACGCCATCGTCGAACCTCCCCGCCGTACACCGTGCCGTGTGTTCGACGGTAGGCGCGAGATGATCAGCGGGACAGATCCCCTGGCGAACGCGCCCCCTTCCACTCCCCCGGTTCACTCCGAGCGCCCGCCCGGACGGGTGAACAGAAGGGGTGGGCTGGATACACCCTAGGGGGTGGGGGAACCGAGGGGGGACCGTGGAGCGGCGACAGTGGCAGTCCCCGTGATCGCCGCTCCACGGGCGGACCCGACGGTGGGCCGGGTCAGCCGAAGACGGCCAGGCTCTTGGCCTTGCCCTTGTGCTCCTCCACCAGGGCGAGCAGACGCCCCTCGGGATCGAAGACGGCGACGGCACCGGCGCCGGTGTACTCCTCGGGCATCTCCAGCCGTACGCCGTTGGTGAGCAGCCGGGCCCGCTTCACGTCGACGTCCCAGCGGGGGAAGGCGGCACCGGCCGCGTCCGCGACGGGCATGACGGTCAGCTCCTGCTGGAGCTGGTCCAGGGTCCGGGCGCCGTCCAGCTTGTACGGCCCGACGCGGGTGCGCCGCAGCGCCGTGAGGTGGCCGCCGACGCCGAGACCGGCGCCCAGGTCGCGGGCCAGGGCCCGGATGTAGGTCCCGGAGGAGCAGGTCACCGAGACCACCAGGTCGAGCACCGGGGTGCCGTCGTCGGCGACGGCGTCACGGACGTCGTACACCGCGAAGGAGGAGACGGTGACGGGGCGGGCGGGGATCTCGAAGTCCTCGCCCTCGCGCGCGCGTTTGTAGGAGCGCACGCCCTTGATCTTGATGGCGCTGACCTTGGACGGCACCTGCATGATGTCGCCGCTCAGCTCGGCGACACCGGCGTCGATCGCCTCCCGGGTGACCTTCGAGGCGTCCCGCGACCTCGTGATCTCGCCCTCGGCGTCGTCGGTCAGTGTCGTCTGCCCGAGCCTGATGGTGCCCAGGTACTCCTTCTCGGTGAGGGCGAGGTGCCCGAGGAGCTTGGTCGCCCGCTCCACACCGAGGACCAGGACGCCCGTCGCCATCGGGTCGAGCGTGCCGGCGTGCCCGACGCGCCGCGTGCGGGCGATGCCCCGCATCTTGGCGACGACGTCATGCGAAGTGAAGCCCGACGGCTTGTCGACGATGACAAGGCCGTCGGGCGTGGTGTGCTTGTCGGTCATTTAGCGGTGTCGTCCGTCTCGTCGGCCTCGACGGCCCCGTCGGTCTCGGTCTCGTCCTCGCCCGGCTTGCGGTACGGGTCCGCGTCACCGGCGTACGCGGCACCCGCGGACGCCTCGCGCACCTTCTCGTCGGACTGCCGCGCCTTGTCGAGGAGGTCCTCGATGTTGCGGGCGGTGTCCGGCAGGGCGTCCATGACGAAGGTCAGGGTCGGCGTGAACTTCACGCCCGCCGCCTTGCCGACCTCGGAGCGCAGGATGCCCTTGGCGCTCTCCAGGCCCGCCGTGGCGGCCTGCCGCTCCTCGTCGTCGCCGTAGACCGTGTAGAAGACGGTCGCCTCCCGCAGGTCACCCGTGACCCGGGTGTCCGTGATGGTGACGTGCGAGCCGAGCCGCGGGTCCTTGATCCCGCGCTGCAGCTTCTGGGCCACCACCTCTCGGATGAGGTCCGCCAGCCTTTTCGCCCGCGCGTTGTCGGCCACTGGTCCGTCTCCCGTTCCTTGTTCTCTCGTCTGATCCGGTCTTCTGCCGGGTCCTGCCGTTCGCCGTCGCCTCAGTCGTCGTCGCCGTGGAAGCGCCGCCGCACGGACAGCAGTTCCACCTCGGGGCGGCCGGCCACCAGCCGCTCGCACCGGTCGAGCACGTCGCTGAGGTGGCCCGCGTCGCCGGACACCACGGCCAGGCCGACGACCGCCCGGCGGTGGAGGTTCATGTGCTCCACCTCCGCCGCGCTCACCGCGTACTTCCGCTGGAGTTCGGCGACGATCGGGCGGACGACGGAGCGCTTCTCCTTCAGCGAATGTACGTCGCCGAGGAGGAGGTCGAAGGACAGCGTCCCCACATACATGTGCAACCGGTTCACCCGCCGGTCCGGGATCGATGGCCCCGCCATCCACGGGCGGGGACATCAGAACCGTACAACGAACGGCCGGGGCCGATCGACGGATATTGTGCTCCGCCGACCGGCCCCGGACCGGTCACTCCCGGAAGTCGCGGTGCTTACACCCGCGGCTTCTCGCGCATCTCGTACGTCGCGATGACGTCGTCGACCTTGATGTCGTTGAAGTTTCCGAGGTTGATACCGCCCTCGAAGCCTTCGCGGATCTCGGTGACGTCGTCCTTGAAGCGACGCAGACCCTCGATGTTGAGGTTCTCCGCGATGACCTTGCCATCGCGCAGGAGGCGCGCCTTGGTGTTGCGCTTGACCTCGCCGGAGCGGATGAGAACACCCGCGATGTTGCCCAGCTTGGAGGAGCGGAAGACCTCGCGGATCTCCGCCGTGCCCAGCTCGACCTCTTCGTACTCCGGCTTGAGCATGCCCTTGAGGGCCGCCTCGATCTCCTCGATCGCCTGGTAGATGACCGAGTAGTACCGGACGTCCACACCTTCGCGCTCGGCCATCTGCGCGGCACGCCCGGCGGCGCGCACGTTGAAGCCGATCACGATGGCGTCGGAGCCCATCGCCAGGTCGATGTCGGACTCCGTGACCGCACCGACGCCGCGGTGCAGGACGCGGATGTCGACCTCTTCGCCGACGTCCAGCTGGAGCAGGGAGGACTCCAGTGCCTCGACGGAACCAGAAGCGTCACCCTTGATGATCAGGTTCAGCTGCTGGACCTCGCCGGCCTTCAGCACCTTGTCCAGGTCCTCCAGCGACACGCGGCGCGTGCGCTTGGCGAACGCGGCGTTGCGCTCGCGGGCGGCGCGCTTCTCCGCGATCTGGCGGGCCGTACGGTCCTCCTCGACCACGATGAAGTTGTCACCGGCGCCCGGGACGTTGGTCAGACCCAGCACCTGGACCGGCGTGGACGGACCCGCCTCGGCGACGTTGTTGCCGTTGTCGTCGAGCATGGCGCGGACGCGGCCGTAGGCGTCGCCCACCACCATCGTGTCGCCGACCCGCAGGGTGCCTCGCTGCACGAGGACCGTCGCCACGGCACCGCGGCCGCGGTCGAGACGGGACTCGATCGAGATGCCCTGCGCGTCCTGGACCGGGTTGGCCCGCAGGTCGAGCGAGGCGTCCGCGGTGAGGACCACGGCCTCCAGCAGGGAGTCGATGTGCAGACCCTGCTTGGCGGAGATGTCGACGAACATGGTGTCGCCGCCGTACTCCTCGGCCACCAGGCCGTACTCGGTCAGCTGACCGCGCACCTTGGTCGGGTCGGCACCCTCGACGTCGATCTTGTTGACCGCGACGACGATCGGGACCTCGGCCGCCTTGGCGTGGTTGAGCGCCTCGACCGTCTGCGGCATGACGCCGTCGTTGGCCGCGACGACCAGGATCGCGATGTCGGTCGACCGGGCACCACGGGCACGCATGGCGGTGAACGCCTCGTGACCCGGGGTGTCGATGAAGGTGATCTTGCGCTCTTCGTCGTTGACCTCGGTCGCGACCTGGTAGGCACCGATGTGCTGGGTGATGCCGCCGGCCTCGCCCGCGATGACGTTCGTCTTGCGGATGGCGTCGAGCAGTCGGGTCTTTCCGTGGTCGACGTGACCCATGACGGTGACCACCGGAGGACGGACGACCAGGTCCTCCTCGGAGCCCTCGTCCTCGCCGAACTCCAGGTCGAAGGACTCGAGCAGCTCGCGGTCCTCCTCCTCCGGGCTGACGATCTGAACCGTGTAGTTCATCTCGTCGGCGAGGAGCTGGAGCGTCTCGTCGGAGACGGACTGGGTCGCGGTGACCATCTCGCCGAGGTTCATCATGACCGCGACGAGCGACGCCGGGTTGGCGTTGATCTTCTCCGCGAAGTCGGTGAGCGACGCACCGCGCGACAGGCGAATGGTCTCGCCGTTGCCGCGAGGCAGCATCACGCCGCCGACCGACGGGGCCTGCATGGCCTCGTACTCCTGGCGCCTCTGCCGCTTCGACTTGCGACCGCGACGCGCGGGACCGCCGGGACGACCGAAGGCGCCCTGCGTGCCACCACGGCCACCGGGACCGCCGGGACGACCGCCGAAGCCGGGACGGCCACCGCCGCCGCCGAAGCCGCCGCCACCGCCGGGACGACCGGCGAAGCCGCCACCGCCACCCGGGCGACCGCCGCCGCCGGGACCGCCGGGACGACCGGCGAAGCCGCCACCGCCACCGGGACGACCGCCGCCACCGGGACGACCGGCACCGCCGGGACCGCGACCGCCGCCACCGGGGCCGGGACGCGGGCCGGCAGCGGGACGCTGCGGCATCATGCCGGGGTTAGGACGCGGGCCACCGCCGGGACGGGGACCGGCGCCGCCGCCCTGCGGACGCGGCATCGAGCCCGGGCTCGGACGGTTGCCGCCCGGAGCCTGGGGACGGGGGCCGCCGCCCTGGCCGCCGGGACCCTGCGGACGGGGACCGGCGCCGGGGGCACCGGGGCCACCGGGTCGGGGTCCGCCCTGCGGACGCGGCGCCTGCGGGCGCGCCATGCCGGCGTTGCCGCCGGACGTGAAGGGGTTGTTGCCCGGACGGGGACCGCCGGGGCGGCCGCCGGGACGCTGTGCCGGAGCACCCGGACGCTGGCCACCGGGACGGCCCTGGCCGCCCTGCTGACCGCGGTCCTGACCCGGACCGGAGGGACGGGCGCCGCCGGGCTTGGGGGCACCGGGACGCGCGCCGCCGGGCTTCGGGCCGGACGGAGCCGGGGCCGGAGTGGACGGAGCGGCCGGGGCCGCCGGCGGAGCGGTGAACTCCGGTGCGGCCGGGGCCGGACGCGGCGCGGGCTTGGGGCCCGGCGTCGGACGCGAACCCTGGGACTGAGCCGGCGCGGGCGCCGACGGCGCCTCGGGCTGCTGGGCAGCCGCGGGCTTGGGTGCGGCCGGCGGCCGCGGGGCAGCCGGACGGTCCCCCGCTGCCGGAACGGCGCGGGAAGCGCCCCCGGTCTGCGCCGGGGACGGCGCCGACGGCCTGGGGGCAGCCTTCTTCGGGGCCGCGGGGCGGCCGGCGGACCGGCCGTTGCCGCCGCCCTGCTGGAAGGCGTCTGTCAGCTTGCGTACTACGGGCGCTTCGATCGTCGAAGACGCCGAACGGACGAATTCACCGAGTTCCTGGAGCTTGGCCATGACGACCTTGCTCTCGACGCCGAACTCCTTGGCGAGTTCGTAGACCCGGACCTTAGCCACTTCGCTCCTCTGAGGTCCGGGTTGCGTCCGGACCGTCGCTAGTTCATGGGCGTACTCATCGCGTACTCATCGAGTGCTCATCGCAATCTCGACCTGCTTTCGACTCGCGAGGTACCAAACCGCGCGCGGTTCCGCACGGCATGTCTTCCTTACCACGTTGCTCACATGCTGCTTTCAGCAGCCTCGTGGCAACCTTCTGCCTGCTCGACGTAGTGGCGCAACGCCTTTACGTCGAGCGGACCCGGGACGCGGAGCGCCCGCGGAAACGCCTTGCGGCGCACCGCCTGGTCGACACAGACCGGTACGGGGTGTACGTACGCACCCCGGCCGGGCAGCGTACCGCGTGGATCGGGGGTGCAATGACCCTCGACCACCACGGTGCGCAGCAGCTCACTCTTGACCGCTCGCTCCCGGCACCCCACGCAGGTGCGCTCGGGGCATGCTCGGGTACGTGTCCGGCCAGACACTCCTAAGTCTACCTCCCCGGACCGACCTCACCCCTTCGGGGCAAGAATCGAACACGTGCCGCACGCAAAGCTGTCGTGATCTCTGCGCCGTGCGGCTTGGATCTATTCCCGGTGGTCGCCGGACGGCTGCTCTGACGACGCGTCGGCGGGCTGCTCGGTGTCCGGGCGGATGTCGATCCGCCAGCCGGTCAGCCGGGCCGCGAGCCGGGCGTTCTGGCCCTCCTTGCCGATGGCCAGCGAGAGCTGGTAGTCGGGCACGATCACGCGTGCGGAGCGGGCTGCGAGGTCGACGACCTCCACCTTGGAGACGCGGGCCGGGGAGAGCGCGTTCGCCACCATCTCGGCCGGGTCGTCCGACCAGTCGACGATGTCGATCTTCTCGCCGTTCAGCTCGCCCATGACGTTGCGCACCCGGCCGCCCATGGGGCCGATGCAGGCACCCTTGGCGTTGAGGCCCGAGCGGGTGGAGCGTACGGCGATCTTGGTGCGGTGGCCGGCCTCGCGGGCGATCGCGGAGATCTCGACGGAGCCGTCGGCGATCTCCGGGACCTCCAGGGCGAACAGCTTCTTCACCAGGTTGGGGTGCGTGCGGGAGAGCGTCACGGAGGGGCCCCGTACGCCCTTGGCCACCCGGACGACGTACGAGCGCAGGCGCGTGCCGTGCGGGTAGGTCTCGCCGGGCACCTGCTCCTGCACCGGCAGGATGGCCTCCAGCTTGCCGATGTCCACCAGCACGTTCTTCGGGTCGCGGCCCTGCTGGACCACGCCGGTGACGATGTCGCCCTCGCGGCCGGCGTACTCGCCGAGCGTCGCGTCGTCCTCGGCGTCGCGCAGCCGCTGCAGGATGACCTGCTTGGCAGTGGTGGCGGCGATGCGGCCGAAGTCGGACGGGGTGTCGTCGAACTCGCGGGCCGCCTGGCCCTCTTCGAGGTCGTCCGGGTCCTCCTTCGCCCACACGGTCACATGGCCGGTGTTCCGGTCGAGCTCCACGCGCGCGTGCCGGCGGCTTCCCTCGGTGCGGTGGTAGGCGATGAGGAGGGCCGACTCGATCGCTTCGACCAGCAGGTCGAAGGAGATCTCCTTCTCCCGAACCAAGCCCCGCAGGGCGCTCATGTCGATGTCCACGGCTACGCCTCCTCCTCTTCCGTCTTGTTGTCGTTCTTGCGGTTGAACTCGACCTGGACCCGTGCCTTGTCGACGTCGTCGAAGGGCAGTCTGCGGGTGGTGGGCTTGCGGCCCTTCACCCCGGGCACTTCCAGGTCGAGGCCGTCCTCGTCCACGCCCAGGATGCGGGCGGTCAGTTCGCCGCCCTCGTGCAGCTGGAAACGGACCAGGCGGCCCGTGGCGCGCACGTAGTGGCGGTGCTGGGTGAGGGAGCGCTCCGCGCCGGGGGTGCCGACCTCGAGGGTGTACTCCCCCTCGCCCATCGCGTCGGTCTCGTCGAGCTTCGCCGAGAGCGCGCGGCTCACATCGGCGATCCGATCCAGGTCCGCTCCGGCGTCGGAGTCGACGACCACGCGCAGCACACGCCTGCGGCCGACCGCGTCCACCGCGAGCTCTTCGAGGTCCAGTCCCTGGGAGGCGACGAGCGGTTCCAGCAGCTCTCGCAGCCTCTCGCTCTGGGTGGTGCTCATCCGGGTGACTCCTCGGCCGCGTGTGCTGTTGTGGGACGGTGCGCGTGTCTGGTCAAAGGGTATCCGGTCGCGGGGGGTGTTGCCGTCCACCCCGGTCCGGCGGTGCCGATGAGTGGTGGCCGGGCGGGGCACGGGTACCGTGATCACGGGCGGGCGGGATCGTGGGTTTCCGTCGCGTTGAGTGTCGTTCTGCCGGTTCTTTTGTCGTTGCTCTGCCGATGTTTGTCGCTGCTCTGCCGTTGTGTGGTCGTTGCTCTGCCGATGTTTGTCGCTGCTTGTCACTGCTTGTGGTTGCTTGTCGTTGCTTGTCGTCGCGTTTTTCGTCGTTTCCGTACGAGCCTGTCGAGGACGTCTGCCGTGTCGCTTTCCCCATCGCCGCGCCCGCCCCTCGGGCCGCGCAGAAGGAGCCTGCTCGGGTCGGCCGCCGGGGCCGCCCTGCTCGTCGGCTGTACCGGGGGGTCCGGCTCCGGCGGGGCGGGGGCCGGTCCGTCGGCCGTCGAGCGGGCACGGGCGCGTGCGGCACGGGACAGCGAGGAACTCGCCGCGCGGTACGCGGCGGTCATCGCGGCCCATCCGAGGCTGGCGGAGCGGCTGGGGGCGTTGCGGGAGGAGGTCGTGCGGCACGCGGAGGCGTTCGGTGGCGGGCGGGCGGGTTCGCCTTCGGCTTCGGCGTCCGGGACGGGGGTGGCATCGACCGCGTCGCCTTCTGTGTCCGCGCGGGCCGCCGGGCCCGCGGACGACTCCGGTGCCGTGCCGGACGACGAGAAGGGCGCTGTGGACCTGCTCGTCCGTGCGGAACGGAAGCTGGCCGACCGGCGGGCCCGGGCGCTGCTCGACGTGCCGGGTGAGCTGGCGCGGCTGCTCGCCTCCGTCTCGGCGGCCGGGGCGGCGCACGTGTTTCTGCTGACGGAGGGCTGACGGGTGGGCAAGGCGGAGGACGGGCGGCTGGACGCCCTCCAGGCGGCGCTGGCGGCGGAGCACGCGGCCGTGTACGGCTACGGGGTCGTCGGCGGGCGGATCGTCGAGGAGCGGCGGGCCGAGGCGCGGACGGCGTACGACGCGCACCGGGCGCGACGGGACGCGCTGGCGCGCGAGGTGCGGGACCTGGGCGGGGAGCCGGTGGCCGCGGCCGCGGGGTACGCGCTGCCCTTCTCGGTGCCGGACTCGGCGGCGGCACTGCGGCTGGCGGCCGAGCTGGAGGAACGGGTGGCCGGGGTGTACTCCGACCTGGTGCGGGCGGCCGAGGGCGACGGGCGGGCCTCGGCGGCCTCGGCGCTGCGCGAGGCGGCGGTCCGCGCGGTGCGCTGGCGGGGCGGGAGCGTAGCCTTCCCTGGGCTCGCCGAGCGGGCCGGCACACCGACCGGGCGGGGGTCCGCTCCGCGGGCCTCCGACACGGCCACGGCATCACCGACTGCGTAACGCGTACGGCATTCCGTACGGGAAGGGAACGGCTCGCGCATGGCTTTCGAACCGCCGCGGCGTTTGGTCAGGGCGTTCGGCGAGACGGCGCCGGACGGTGACGACTGGTTGGCCGAGCTGCCCGAAGTGGCGGAGCGGGCCGTGGTGCGGCGCGAGTTGGTGGTCGAGCGGGTGCAGGTGCCCGGGGGGCGCAGCAGCCTGGTGGTCCTGGTGCGGACGGCCGAGGGGGCGCCGGCGGTGCTGAAGCTCGCCCCGCGCCGGGCGCGCCCGGAGAGTGAGCGGGCGGCGCTCGTGCACTGGGGTGGGCTGGGGGCCGTGCAGGTGCGCGAGGAAGGGGCCGAGGGGGCCGAGGAGGGCGTACTGCTGCTCGAGCGGCTGCATCCGGACGTGTCGGTGCGGTCGTTGCCGGAGGCGAAGGCGCTGCTGGAGGCCGCGGGGACGTTGCGGCGGCTGTGGGTGGAGCCGCCGGACTCTCATCCCTTCGAGACCGTGGCCGAGCGGACCGGGCGGCAGGCCGAAGCGATGCGGGCGAGCGCGGCGGCGGACGCCGAGGTGGCGCCGCTGGTCGACGCGGCGCTCGCGGCGCGGGCGGAGTTGCTGGCCGAGCCGCCGGAGCGGCGGCTGCTGCACGGGACGTTCCGGCAGAGCAAGGTGCTCGCGGGGGATCGGATGCCGTGGCTCGCGGTGGGGCCCGATCCGGTGGTCGGGGAGATCGCGTTCGATCTGGCGCGGTTGGTGCGGGACCGGGTGGAGGATCTGATCGCCCAGCCGTCGGGGGCCTCGACGACTCGGCGGCGGATCAAGCGGCTCGCGGAGTCGTTGGAAGTCGACCAGGAGCGGTTGCGCGGCTGGACGCTGTTCCGGGCGGTGGAGTCGGGGGTGCGGGCCCGGCGGGTGGGGCGGGAGCAGGACGCCGAGCTGTTGTTGGAGTTCGCGGGCTGGCTGTGAGGGTGCCTGCGGCGCCTGTGCGGCTCCGGTGGAGGTGCCTGCGGCGGCCGTGCGGGTGCGGTGGTGGGTGCGGGGTGCCTGCGGCGCCTGTGCGGGCTGGTGGGGGTTCGCGGTGCGCGGTGCGTTGTGGGTGGGTCGGGGCCGCGCCGGGGGGTGTCCGTCCTCGGAACGGCGCGGAATCGGTCGGCCACAGAAGTGGAACTCCGTTGACGCGCCAACCGCTGCGGGCGGACACCCCCCGACACGACCCCTTCTCGCCGTACGCGACTGCGGCCCGCCAACGCCGCCCTGCCCCGGCCCGCCGTACGCGGCTTCCCCGCCGTAGCTGCGGGCAGTCGTGCCGCTGGGGCGATGGGGGTCCCCCGCTCGAGCCAAGCCGAGAGTGGGGGAGGGTGGGCGCAGCGGCACCCCGCTACGCCGGACCGCACTCCCCCCGCGCCCGCCCGGAGGGGCTCAGCTGGTGAGGCGGGTGAGGGCCTCCTCGACCGTTACTTCCTCGCGCTCGCCCGTGCGGCGGTCCTTCAGTTCGACGACGCCCTCGGCGGAGCGGCGGCCCGCCACCAGGATCTGCGGGACGCCGATGAGTTCGGCGTCGGTGAACTTCACGCCGGGAGAGACTCCCGCGCGGTCGTCCACCAGGACGCGGACGCCTGCCGCGGACAGCTTGTCGGAGACCTCCAGGGCCAGCTCGGTCTGCAGGGCCTTGCCGGCGGCGACGACGTGGACGTCGGCCGGGGCGACCTCCTTGGACCAGACGAGGCCCTTGTCGTCGGCGTGCTGCTCGGCGAGGGCGGCCACCGCGCGGGAGACGCCGATGCCGTAGGAGCCCATGGTGACGCGGGCCGGCTTGCCGTTCTGGCCGAGGACGTCGAGCTTGAGGGCGTCGGCGTACTTGCGGCCCAGCTGGAAGATGTGGCCGATCTCGATGGCGCGGTCCAGCTTGAGGCCGGTGCCGCACTTGGGGCAGGGGTCGCCCTCGCGGACGACGACGACGTCGACGTAGGCGTCGACCTCGAAGTCGCGGCCCGCCACGACGTTCTTGGCGTGGGTGTCGGGCTTGTTGGCGCCCGTGATCCACGCGGTGCCCGGCGCGACGCGCGGGTCGGCGATGTACTTGACCTTCTCGCCCAGGCCCTGCGGGCCGACGTAGCCGCGGACCAGGTCGGGGCGGCCGACGAAGTCCTCGGCGGTGACCAGTTGGACGGCGGCGGGGGCGAAGTGCGCCTCGACCTTGTCCATGTCGACCTCGCGGTCGCCGGGGACGCCCACGGCGAAGATCTCGCCGTCCACCTTGACGAGGAGGTTCTTGAGCGTGGCGGAGGCCTCGACGCCGAGGGAGGCGGCCAGGGTCTCGATCGTGGGGGTGTCGGGCGTGGGGATTTCCTCGGCCGCGGGGGTGCCGGTGGCGTCCGTCGGGGTGAGGGTGTAGGTGATCGCCTCGGTGTTGGCGGCGTAGTCGCAGTTCGGGCAGTCGGCGAAGGTGTCCTCGCCGGCCTCGGCGGGGGCCAGGAACTCCTCGGACTTGGAGCCGCCCATGGCGCCGGCGGTGGCCGCGACGATGCGGTAGTCGAGGCCCAGGCGCTCGAAGATGCGCTGGTAGGCGGCGCGGTGCAGGGCGTAGGACTCGGCGAGGCCCTCGTCGGCGACGTCGAAGGAGTAGGAGTCCTTCATGAGGAACTCGCGGCCGCGCAGGATGCCGGCCCGGGGGCGGGCCTCGTCGCGGTACTTGTTCTGGATCTGGTAGAGGATGACCGGCAGGTCCTTGTAGGACGATGCCTGGTCCTTGACGAGGAGGGTGAAGATCTCCTCGTGGGTGGGGCCGAGGAGGTAGTCGCCGCCCTTGCGGTCCTGGAGGCGGAAGAGTTCGGGGCCGTACTCGTCCCAGCGGCCGGTCGCCTCGTACGGCTCGCGCGGCAGCAGGGCGGGGAGCTGGACCTCCTGGGCGCCGATGGCGTCCATCTCCTCGCGGACGATGCGCTCGATGTTGCCGAGGACCTTCTTGCCGAGCGGCAGCCAGCTCCACAGGCCGGCGGCGGTGCGGCGCACGTAGCCGGCGCGGACCAGCAGCTTGTGGCTGAGGACCTCGGCGTCCGCCGGGTCGTCGCGCAGCGTCTTCGCCATCAACTTCGACATGCGCTGGACCGGTGCGTTGGCCATGGTTCTCGTGTCTCCTGCTGCGTAAGGGTGGTGCTAGGAGGTTAGCCGGGGGGTCCACTGCGGTGGAAATCGGTTATCGCCTGAGAAGCGGGAGCGGGGCGCCCATCACGGCGTAGGGCTTGGGGGCGCTGGGGAAGAGGACCCGGCGGGCGAGGTCCTGGTAGCCGAGGGAGCGGTAGAGGCCGCGGGCGGGGCTCTCGGTGTCGATCGCGGAGAGGATCGAGCGGGGCTCGGTGGCGGCGTCGGTGATCGTGGTGATCAGGGAGCGGCCCGCGCCGTGGTTCTGGTACGCCGGGTGGACGTGGAGTTCCGTGATGACGAAGGAGTCGTCGAGCCAGGCGTCGGTGCCCTGGGCGCGGAGGTACGGCTCGACGACGGTGGACCACCAGTGGGCGCGGTCGTTGGGCATGCCGTAGACGAAGCCGACGAGACGGCCCCGGTCGGTGGCGCCGAGGGCTCTGGCACCCGGGTGGGTCATGTGGCGCAGGACGATCTGACGGCGGACGGCCACCTCGTCGGGGCCGAGGCCGAAGGCGGCGGCTTGGACGGCCAGGGCCTCGTCCACGTGCGCGGCGAGGTCCAGTGGGCCGATCACGACGTCCATGCCGGGGAGCCTACAGGGGGGTTGCGGTGGGAGGTGCTGGTGCTGGTGGTGCGCCCGGGGCTCAGAACAGGACGCTCATGAAGGCGCCCACCTCTTGGAACCCGACGCGGAGGTACGTCCGTCGCGCCGCGGTGTTGAAGTCGTTGACGTAGAGGCTCGCCACGGGGGCGACGTCCGCGAGGGCGTAGCGCAGGACCGCCGCCATGCCGGGTGCCGCCAGGCCCTTGCCGCGGTACTCGGGGGCCACCCACACGCCCTGGATCTGGCAGGCGCGGTCGGTGGCGGCGCCGATCTCGGCCTTGAAGACGACCTTGCCGTCGGCGTCGAAGTGGGCAAAGGAGCGGCCGGAGCCGACGAGTTCGGCGACCCGGGCCTGGTAGAGCAGGCCGCCGTCGCCGGCCATCGGGGAGATGCCGACCTCCTCGGTGAACATCGCCACGCAGGCCGGCATGATCCGTTCCATCTCGTCCTTGCGGACGCGGCGGACGTAGGGGTCCGGGGCGATGTCGGGGAGGCGGTCGGTGACCATGAGGGGCTGGCGGGTGCGGACCTCGCGGGCCGGGCCCCAGCCGGGTTCCAGCAGCCGCCACAGCTGGGCGGTCGGACCGGCGGGGCCGACGATCGAGGAGCAGCGGCGGCCGGCCCGGCGGGCGCGGTCGGCGAAGGCTCGGACGGCGCGGGGGGTGGCGCAGATGGGCACGAGGTTGGCGCCCGCGTAGCACAGGGACGTGAGCATGCCGTGCTCGTACCAGCCCCACATCTCGCCGCCGAGCCGCCACGGGTCGAGACCGGCGATCTGGACGCGTGCGGTCACGAAGGCGTTGGCGACCGGGTCGCGGTCGAGGATGGCGAGCGCGGCGTCCAGGTCGCTCGGTTCGAGCACGCGGGAGGTGGTCTGCGTCAACACGTGCGGGGGCCTCACCCTGAGATCTGCTGGTCCCCGCACTGTACCTGCCACGCATATGCCGCGCCGCCCCCCTGGGGCGACGCGGCAGTGGGGTGAGGGATCAGCCCGCGACGGCGACGGAGGGCTCGCCGGAGGCCACGCCGTCCTTCTCCATCTGCTCGGCGATCTTCATGGCCTCGTCGATGAGGGTCTCCACGATCTTGGACTCGGGGACGGTCTTGATGACCTCGCCCTTGACGAAGATCTGGCCCTTTCCGTTGCCGGAGGCGACGCCGAGGTCGGCCTCGCGGGCCTCGCCGGGGCCGTTGACCACGCAGCCCATGACGGCGACGCGGAGCGGGACCTCCATGCCTTCGAGACCGGCCGTGACTTCCTCGGCCAGCTTGTAGACGTCGACCTGGGCGCGGCCGCAGGACGGGCAGGAGACGATCTCCAGGCCTCGCTGGCGCAGGTTCAGCGATTCCAGGATCTGGATGCCGACCTTGATCTCCTCGACCGGCGGGGCCGAGAGGGAGACCCGGATGGTGTCGCCGATGCCCTGGGAGAGCAGCGCGCCGAAGGCGACGGCGGACTTGATCGTGCCCTGGAAGGCGGGGCCGGCCTCCGTGACACCGAGGTGGAGGGGGTAGTCGCACTGCGCGGCGAGCTGCCGGTAGGCCTCGACCATCACGACCGGGTCGTTGTGCTTCACCGAGATCTTGATGTCCCGGAAGTCGTGCTCCTCGAAGAGCGAGGCCTCCCAGAGAGCGGACTCCGCCAGGGCCTCGGGGGTCGCCTTGCCGTACTTCTGGAGCAGGCGGCGGTCCAGCGAACCCGCGTTCACCCCGATGCGGATGGGCGTGCCGTGGTCCTTCGCCGCCTTGGCGATCTCCTTGACCTTGTCGTCGAACTGCTTGATGTTGCCCGGGTTCACCCGGACCGCCGCGCAGCCCGCCTCGATCGCGGCGAACACGTACTTGGGCTGGAAGTGGATGTCCGCGATCACCGGGATCTGCGACTTCTTCGCGATGACGGGCAGCGCGTCGGCGTCGTCCTGGGTGGGGCACGCCACACGCACGATCTGGCAGCCCGACGCCGTCAGCTCGGCGATCTGCTGGAGCGTGGCGCCGATGTCGGAGGTGCGGGTGGTGGTCATGGACTGCACCGACACGGGGGCGTCGCCGCCCACCGCCACGGGCCCGACCTGGATCTGCCGGCTCTTGCGGCGCTCCGCGAGCCTGGTCGGAACGTCCGGCATGCCGAGAGAAATCGCAGTCATCTGCTGTGCAACCCCAAGTCGTGGATCAAGGTCCGGCCCCGTTCAGCGGCGGGCTCCGGCATCCGAGATTACGGCACCGACATGAACACCGGGCACGCGGCGTACGGGGGATGCACCCTTTGGCGTCCATCCGCGGGACGTAGGGAGTGAAGCCCGGTCCGGAGGGACATGCTCTCCGGATCGGGCTTCTCATCGGTCAGGTGATCCGCACGGGGTTGACGACGTCGGCCACCAGCACGAGCAGCGTGAAGCAGACGAAGACGCCCGCCACCACGTAGGCCACCGGCATCAGCTTCGCCACGTCGAAGGGCCCCGGGTCCGGCCTGCGCAGGACCTTGGCGGTGGCGCGGCGCAGCGACTCCCACAGCGCGCCCGCGATGTGGCCGCCGTCGAGCGGCAGCAGCGGGAGCATGTTGAAGAGGAACAGGGAGAGGTTGAAGCCGGCCACCAGCATCACGAACATGGCGAGCTGCTGGGTGGGCGGGATGTCCAGGGTGGCGATCTCGCCGCCGACGCGGGCGGCGCCGACGACGCCCATCGGGGAGTCGGCCTCGCGCGGTCCGTCGCCGAAGGCCGCGTCCCACAGGGCGGGGATCTTGGCGGGCAGGGCGGCGAGGTTGTCGACGGCGTCGCCGATCCGGTCGCCCATCCAGGTCACGGACTGGCCGAAGTCCTGTTTCACCACGCCCGTCGCGGAGCTGAAGCCGAGGAAGCCCGCGGTGACGTACTCGCCCTGGACGATCTGTCCGTTGGAGTCCTTCTTGGCGACCTTGTTGGTGGCGATGGTCGCGTGGAGGGTGATCTCCTCGCCCTTGCGCTCGACGACGACCGGTACGTCCTCGCCGGGGTTGGCGCGGATCAGGTCGGACAGCCTGTCCCAGTCGTCGGTCCGTACGCCGTCGAAGGCGACGATCTTGTCGCCCGCCCTGATGCCCGCCGCGGCGGCCGGGGAGGCGGGGTCGGACTTGGTGCAGTCGTCGCGGTTCTCGCTCTGCGAGATGACGCACTTCGAGACGGAGCTGACGGTGGTGGTCTGCTGCGAGATGCCGAAGCCCATCAGCACGGTGAGGAAGAGCACCACGGCGAGGATGAGGTTCATGAACGGGCCGGCGAACATCACGATGACGCGCTTCCACGGCTTGCGCGTGTAGAAGAGCCGCTTCTCGTCACCTGGCTGCAGTTCCTCGAAGGCGGCCGACCGTGCGTCCTCTATCATCCCGCGCCAGGGCGAGGTGGAGCGCGCCTCCATGCGGCCGTCGGGGCCGGGCGGGAACATGCCGATCATGCGGATGTAGCCGCCGAACGGGATGGCCTTGACGCCGTACTCGGTGTCGCCCTTCTTCTTCGAGAAGAGCGTCGGTCCGAAGCCCACCATGTACTGCGGCACCCGGATGCCGAACATCTTGGCCGTGGACAGGTGGCCCAGCTCGTGCCAGGCGATGGAGAACAGCAGGCCGACGGCGAAGAGGACTATGCCGAGGATGAACATCAGGGTCGTCATGCACGGGCCTCCGCCGTCTGTGCCGCCAGTTGCCGGGCCCGGGCGCGGGCCCAGGCCTCCGCTTCGAGGACGTCCGCGACGGTGAGCGAGGTTCCCGTACGGGGCGTTCCGTGTTCCTCGACCACCCGCGTGACGGTCTCCATGATCCCGAGAAACGGCAGCGCGCCGCGGCGGAACGCCTCGACGCACTCCTCATTGGCGGCATTGAACACCGCCGGGGCAGTGCCCGCGAGCTGTCCGACGTGCCGGGCCAGATTCACCGAGGGGAAGGCCTCGTCGTCGAGCGGGAAGAACTCCCAGGTCGAGGCCTTGCGCCAGTCGAAGGCGGGGGCGGCGTCGGGGACGCGTTCGGGCCAGCCGAGGCCGACGGCGATGGGCCCGCCCATGTCGGGGGGCGTGGCGTGGGCCAGTGTCGATCCGTCCGTGTACTCAACCATCGAGTGGACATACGACTGCGGGTGCACGACCACCTCAATGCGGTCGAAGGGAATGTCATAGAGCAGGTGGGCCTCGATCACCTCCAGGCCCTTGTTGACGAGGGTCGCGGAGTTGATCGTGATCACCGGGCCCATGGCCCAGGTGGGGTGGGCGAGGGCGTCCTCGACGGTGACGGCCGCCAGCTGGTCCCTGGTCCGGCCCCGGAACGGGCCGCCGGACGCGGTGACGACCAGCTTGCGCACGTCGGCACGGGTGCCGGCGGCCAGCGCCTGGAAGAGGGCGGCGTGCTCGGAGTCGACCGGGATGATCTGGCCCGGCTTGGCCAGCGCCTTGACCAGCGGGCCGCCGACGATGAGCGACTCCTTGTTGGCCAGCGCCAGGGTGCGGCCCGCCTCCAGGGCGGCGAGGGTGGGCGCGAGTCCGATGGAGCCGGTGATGCCGTTGAGCACCGTGTGGCAGTCGGAGGCGGCGAGCCGGGTGGCCGCGTCCGGTCCGGCGAGGATCTCGGGAAGCGGCTCCCCCGCGCCGTACCGGTCGCTGAGCGCCTCCCGCAGCGCCGGTACGGCGTCCTCGCGGGCTACGGCGACGGTCCGCGCCTTCAGCCGGTACGCCTGCTCGGCGAGGAGGGCGACCCGGCCGCCGTTGGCGGACAGGGCGGTGACCCGGAAGCGGTCCGGGTTGCGCAGCACGAGGTCGATGGCCTGGGTCCCGATCGACCCGGTGGACCCGAGGATCACCACGTCCTTCGGGCCGTCGCCCGCCACCGGGTCGTATACGAGGTGGGGGTCGGCGAGTGGGGCTGGACTGTCGCTCATCCCCCCATTGTGTCCGCAACCGCCCTCCAGGAGGACAGCGCGTCCCTCGCACGGGTGTCACACGTCCGCACGAGGGACCGCCGGGACCGGGGTCAGCCGATGGCGCGGCGGACGTTCTCCCGTTCGGACGGGCCCGGTGTCGCGGCCGCGATCCACGGGCCGTCGCCGGAGGGGTCGACGACGCCCTGCTCAAGCCACTCGTACGCGCCGCCCAGCACGCCCTTGACGATCTTGCGGTCGACGTCGTCCGTGTTGCTCCACAGGCGGCCGAAGAGTTCCTCGACGCGGATCCGGGACTGGCGGCAGAAGGCGTCGGCGAGCTGGTAGGCCTCGCGGCCGTGGTCGTCCTCGGCGCGCAGGTGCTCGGCGCGTACGCAGGCGGCGCTCATCGCGAACAGCTCCGCGCCGATGTCGACGATCCGGCCCAGGAAGCCCTGCTTGGTCTCCATCCGGCCCTGCCAGCGGGACATGGCGTAGAAGGTGGAGCGGGCCAGCTTGCGGGCGGTGCGTTCGACGTAGCGCAGGTGCCCGGACAGGTCGGGGTGGCCGGACGGGTGGAAGTCGGCGTACGAGCGCGGGAGTTGGCCGGGTCCGGCGACGAGCCTGGGCAGCCACTTGGCGTAGAAGACGCCGGCCTGCGCACCCGCCCGAGCCTTGTCGGACAGGGTCTTGTCGGGGTCGATCAGGTCCCCGGCGACCGAGAGGTGGGCGTCGACGGCCTCGCGCGCGATCAGCAGGTGCATGATCTCGGTGGAGCCCTCGAAGATGCGGTTGATGCGCAGGTCCCGCAGGAGTTGCTCGGCGGGGACCGCGCGCTCGCCCCGGGCTTCGAGGGAGGCCGCGGTCTCGAAGCCCCGGCCGCCGCGGATCTGGACCAGCTCGTCGGCCATCAGGCAGGCCATCTCGGAGCCGTAGAGCTTGGCGAGGGCGGCCTCGATGCGGATGTCGTTGCGGTCCTCGTCGGCCATCTGGGAGGAGAGGTCCAGGACGGCCTCCAGCGCGAAGGTCGTCGCCGCGATGAAGGAGATCTTGGAGCCGACCGCCTCGTGCAGCGCGACCGGCTTGCCCCACTGCTCGCGCACCGCCGACCACTCGCGGGCGATCTTCAGGCACCACTTGCCGGCGCCGACGCACATGGCGGGCAGCGAGAGGCGGCCGGTGTTGAGGGTGGTGAGCGCGATCTTGAGGCCGGCGCCCTCGGGCCCGATGCGGTTGGCGGCCGGGACGCGGACGCGGTGGAAGCGGGTGACGCCGTTCTCCAGGCCGCGCAGGCCCATGAACGCGTTGCGGTTCTCGACGGTGATGCCCTCGGAGGCGGCCTCGACCACGAAGGCGGTGATGCCGCCCTTGCCGCCCTCGGCGTCCTTGCCGGCCTCGCCCCCCTCGCCCTTCTCCGGCTTCGGGACGCGGGCCATGACCACGAGGAGGTCGGCGACCACCCCGTTGGTGGTCCACAGCTTCACTCCGTCGAGGACGTAGTCGTCGCCGTCCCGGACGGCGGTGGTGGCCAGACGGGCCGGGTCGGAGCCGACGTCCGGCTCGGTCAGCAGGAACGCCGAGATGTCGGTGCGGGCGCAGCGCGGCAGGAAGGTGTCCTTCTGCTCCCGGGTGCCGAACATCTTCAGCGGCTGCGGCACGCCGATCGACTGGTGGGCCGAGAGCAGCGCGCCGATCGCCGGGTTCGCGGACCCGACCAGGGCGAGGGCCTTGTTGTAGTAGACCTGGGTCAGGCCGAGGCCGCCGTACTTGGTGTCGATCTTCATGCCGAAGGCGCCCAGCTCCTTCAGCCCGGTGATCACGTCGTCGGGGATCCGCGCGTCGCGCTCGATCACCGCCCCGTCGATCTTCGTCTCACAGAAGTCGCGCAGCTTGGCGAGGAACTCCTCGCCCCGCTGGACGTCCTCGTCGGCGGGGAGCGGGTGGGGGTGGAGGAGGTCGAGCCGGAAGCGGCCGAGGAACAGCTCCTTGGCGAAGCTGGGCTTGCGCCAGTCCTGTTCCCGGGCCGCCTCCGCGACCTGTCGGGCCTCACGTTCGGTGACGGTGGGTCGGGGGGAGGGGGTGGAGGGGGTCGGTGGTGCGGACATGAGGCTCACCTCGGCACGATTCGCCCTGCACGAACTTGCGGACGTACGTTACTAGTCGGTGCTACTCGATCGTATGTACCCGATCCCGGGCGACCCAGCCACCCTTCGTGCGGCCGTTCGGCCGATACTGCGGGGGGAGACTCGACGAGGAGAAGGCGGAAGAGAGGGCAGTCGAAGCGCTTCGACGTGCTATGGACACCCATCCTCACTACGGCTACTGTCGAACCACTCTCGCCCGCCCGCGTTCGCCCCGTGCGCTGTCGAAGCGCTTCACAAAGCTTGGAGAGCTGGATGGTCACCCTCGCCGAGGTCGCCCAGCACGCCGGAGTATCGGCGAGCACGGTGAGCTATGTCCTCAGCGGCAAGCGGTCCATCTCCACCACCACCCGGCAGCGGGTCGAGGAGAGCATCCGGAAGCTCGGCTACCACCCGAACGCCGGCGCCCGCGCACTGGCCAGCAGCCGGTCGAACATCATCGCCCTCATGATCCCGCTGCGCACCGACATGTACGTGCCGGTGATGATGGAGATCGCCATCGCGGTCGCGGCCGGCGCGCGCACCCACGGGTACGACATCCTGCTGCTCACCGGTGAGGAGGGCCCCGACGCGGTGCGCCGCGTCACCGGCAGCGGTCTCGCCGACGCGATGATCCTCATGGACGTCGAACTCGACGACGAGCGGCTCCCCCTGCTGCGCGGCACCGACCAGCCGTCCGTGCTGATCGGGCTCCCCGCCGACACCGAGGGACTGACCTGCGTCGACCTGGACTTCCGGGCGACCGGCGCGCTCTGCGTGGAGCATCTGGCGCAGTTGGGCCACCGCGACATCGCGGTCATCGGCGAGGCCGCCGCCGTCTACGAGCGGCACACCGGCTTCGCCGAGCGCACCCTCGACGGTCTGCGCACCCGTGCGCGGGAGCTGGGACTGCGACTGCTGCACCGGCCCTGCGACGGCGGGTACGACGCGATGGCCGCGACGCTGGCCCGCGTCTTCGACGAGCGCCCGGACACCACGGGCTTCGTCGTCCAGAACGAGGCGGCCGTCGAGCCGCTGCTCGCCCTGCTGCGCCAGCAGGGCCGGGCCGTGCCGGAGGACGTGTCGGTGGTCGCGGTCTGCCCCGAGGAGGTCGCCACCCAGGCCTCGGTGCGGCTCACCTCGGTCGCGGTGCCCGCGCAGGAGATGGGACGGCGGGCCGTGGAACAGCTGGTCGCCAAGCTCGACGGCCGCGGCAGCGACGAGGTCGTGCTGCTCGCGCCGGAGCTGACCGTCCGGGCCAGTTCGGGACCCGCGCCCGTCGTGCCCTAGCACTCCCGCGCCCGGCCGCCCCGCCGAACCGGACGGGTCTGTCCCGGGAGCATGCCGCCGCGAGCGGGACAGCGCCCTGGAGTGGCGAGACTAGCGAGGTGTCGCGAGTACGTTCCGGAGTACGTCCTCCAGCGTGACGCGGGCCAGCTCGCGCCTCAAGGTCTCCTCGATGCCCTGGTAGACGCTCTGCATCGCCGGCTGGATGCCGTGTCCCACGACGCATCCCTGGTCCGGGGTCGTGCGGTGCATCGCGAACAGCGGGCCCGGTTCGACCGCCTCGTACACGTCGAGCAGGGTCATCGACCCCAGCTCGCGCGCCAGCGACCAGCCCGCGCCCACACCCCGCCGGGACTCCACGAGCCCGGCCCTGCGCAGCTCGCCGAGCAGGCGCCGGATCACCACGGGGTTGGTGTTGGCGCTGCTCGCGATCTGCTCGGAGGTGGCGACCTCGTGGCCCTGGCGCTGGTAGAGACCGATCCAGGCCAGCGCGTGGGCGGCGATGGTCAGTCTGCTGTTGGCACTCATGAACCCCTCCTCTCGGCCGCAACGCTTTATGTTACGACAGCGCGGTCGTAACAGCGATGGTTGCGACAGGCTGTCGTAACAATTAATGTTGCGACCACGAACGGACCGATCAACGAGGTGAGAAGAATGAGCGAGTCACTGACGGGCAAGATCGCAGTGGTCACCGGGGGCAGCAGCGGCATCGGGTTCGCGACCGCACGCGCGTTCCGCGACGAGGGCGCCCAGGTTTTCATCACGGGTCGCCGCAAGGACGCGCTCGACGCCGCGACCGCCGAGCTCGGCCCCGCCGTGACGGGCGTGGTCTGTGATGTTTCGGTGCCCTCGGATCTCGACGCGTTCTACAGCACCGTGCGCGACCGGGCCGGCCGCATCGACGTGCTGGTCGCCAACGCCGGCGTCGGCGTCGCGGCTCCGTTCGGCGAGGTGACGGAGGAGCTGATCGACTCGGTGTTCGCCACCAACGTCAAGGGCACGGTCTTCACCCTGCAACAAGCGCTGCCGCTGCTCAGTGCCAACGCTTCGGTGATCCTCACGGGTTCGACCGCCTCGACACGGCCCACCCGGGGACTGGAGGTCTACGCGGCGTCGAAGGCCGCCATCCGCAACCTCGCCCGCGGCTGGGCCCTCAGCGCGCGCACGCACGGCTTCCGGGTCAACGTCGTGTCCCCGGGCGGCACACGCACCCCTGGCCTGCTCGAACTGGTCCCGCCCGAGGCTCTCGAGCAGGCCGAAGGCGAAGTCCCTCTCGGCCGGCTCGCCGAACCCGCGGAGATCGCCGCCGTGACGACGTTCCTCGCCTCGGACGCGTCGAGTTACGTCAATGGTGCCGAGTTCTTCGCCGACGGTGGTCACGCGCAGGTGTGAGCGCCCTCGCGGACGCCTGTGAACTCTTGACCGGTGTCACCGCGCCTCGACGCTGATGACGCGGTCCTCCCCGGCGACGAGGTCGAGAGGTTCGGCGCCGGAGGGGGTCCTGAGTTCGATGCGGCGGGTGCGGTCCGGGCGCAGGACGGCCCTCGCGCTGCCGTCGGGCATCCAGGTCAGATCGACCGCTGCCCCGAACCGGGTCCGTACGCCCCTGAGTTCGCCCCGCGGGCAGGAGACGGGCAGGGCGGGCAGCAGGACCAGCCGGCCGGGGGTGGACTGCACGAGCATCTCGATGAGCACGGCGGGCAGGGCGTGCGCGGCGTCCGCGTTGTAGACGTCGCGGTGGGGGTAGTGCGCGCTCATCAGGGACGCGTGGAAGTAGTCGCCGCCGAGCACCCTGCCCAGGGCGTGGGCGACCCGGGCGCCGTCCCGGAGCCGGGCGGCGACCAGGGCGTGGTGGAGGTGGCCGTGGGCGGAGTCGTTCTCGGCGCCGCGCAGGGCGAGGGCGCGGTGGGCGGCCTCGGCGAGGCCGGGGGTGTCGTACGGGTTGATCTCGTCCAGCGGCCAGACGCCGTAGAGGTGGCTGAGGTGCCGGTGGTCGTAGGTGTCCGCCAGACCGGGCCACGCCCACTCGGCGAGCGCCCCGTCGGCGTTGACCCGGTGTGCGGGGAGGCTGTCGGCGAGGGCGCGCCAGCGGTCGGCGTGCTCGGGGTGGCGGTCGGCGGCGGTGCGCAGGGCGTGCCGGGCGGCGGAGAGGTCCATGGCCGCGTTCAGGGTGCCCCAGCTCGCGTTGGCGGGGCGGTTCTCGGGCGAGTAGGAGGGGACGACGACCAGGTGGCCGTGCTCGTCGGTGTGCTGGAGGAAGTCCTCGTAGAACAGGGCGGCTTCGGCCAGGGTGGCGGTGGTGCGGGGGTCCTCGGTGCCGTGGGTCTCGTCGTGGTCGACGAGGGGCTTGAGCAGCCAGTCGGCGCCCGCGGTCCACAGGTGAAGCGGGTACTCGCGGCTGAAGTGGTAGGTGTGGCCCGACTCGCCGTCGGTGTGCGAGGGCGCGACCACGCCGCGGGTGCCGAAGATCTCGCGGGCGTTGTCCCGCCAGTCGGGCAGTTGCCGGTGGACCAGCGCGGCGTGGGCCCCGGTGACCTCGGGGAGGGCGGCGGCCGCGGCGGAGGCGGTCTGCAGGTTGAGGTTGGCGTTGGTGGTGAAGGCGCCGGACCAGGCGGTGTTCCAGTCGCCGGTCCACAGGCCGGTGAGGCGCGGCGGGAGCAGGCCGCTCGCCGACAGCAGGTGGTAGCGGCCGGCCGCGAAGAGGCGTTCCAGCAGGGCGGGGCCGCCGGGCCGGGCGAGCAGTTCCGAGCCCGGCAGGGCGCGTTCGGCGGGGTCGGCGGCGAGGTCGAGGGTGACGCGGTCGTAGGCCGTGCGGTGCCGGGTCAGATGCCGGGCGAGGAGGCCGTCGTACGAGGCCCCGTACGCGGCGCCGTCCAGCAGGTCGCGCAGGGCGCGGCTCTCGGCGAGCGTGTCCAGTTCGCCGGTGTGGCGGTGCACCCGGGTCAGCAGCAGCACCCCGGTGGCGCCCTCGACGAGGACGCCCGGCGGTACGAGCTTCGTGCTGCCGCCGGTGACGACGGCGAGGGTGACGCCGGTGTAGCCGAGGTCGCTGCCGGGGTAGCGGGCGCGCAGGGTGAGCAGGGCGCCGTCGGGGGTGAGGACCGCGCCGTGGCCGATGCCGAGCCCCGCCGGGGTGCCGGGGAGGCGGGGGTCGAGGGACAGGTCGAGGGTGAGGTGCGGGGCGGTGACGTGCTGGACGATCACGTCGTCGGCGCGGGAGACGAAGACTCCGCTGGTCCAGCCGGCGCGGGTGGCCGTGGTCTCGCCGGTGGTGAAGTCGACGGCGCGGCGGTAGGGGGCGTGGGTGTCCTGGGGTCGGTCGCCCGCGGGCCGGTTCAGACGCAGTTGGAAGGCCGGGTGGAAGGGGCGCACCCAGCGCAGCGGGCGGCCGTCGGTGAAGTCCTCGGCGGCGCCGGCGTCCCCGGCGAGCAGGCGGCCCTGGAGGGCGGGGAGCCCGGCGGCGAGCGCGGGCGGGCGGCGGTGGTCGTCGCCGTTGGGGCGGACCAGGGTGTGGTGGGTGACGATCACCCGGTCGGCGTTCGGATCGCCGAACACCAGGGCGCCGTGGTGGCCGTTGCCGCTCAGGAAGGCGTCCTCCCAGCGGGTGGCGGGCTCGGGCTCCCAGGTGCCGTGGACGGGCGTGCCGCTCATGACGTCGGCTCCGGGTCCCGCAGCACGGCCACGCCGTAGCGGCCAAGGGTGACGCGGTCGGTGACGAGGATGTCGGTGAGCAGCTCGCGGTGGGTGCCGGGGACCTCGACGGTGACCGGGTCACGGCCGTGGTGGAGCAGGAACAGCAGGTCGCCCCGGCGTACCGCCTCGACGTCGGCCGGGAGGGCGTCGAGCACCGGGCGGGCGCCCGCGTCGGCGGCGGCGCGGGCGAGCAGGTCGCGCAGCGCGTCCGGCTCGGGGAGGGTCGAGAGGTACCAGGCGCCGCCCTTGCGCAGCACGGCCGGAAGTCCGTCCAGCTCGCCGCCCTCGTAGGGGATCGTCTCGGACGCGGTGCCGTCGGGTTCGATCTCCTCCGACCAGAGGGTGCCGCGGAAGCCGTCGCAGTCGGCGCTCTCGTCGGCGTCCAGGGGCCACCACTCGTGCAGGGTGCGGATGCCGAACAGCTCGCGCAGCCGGGCGTCCATGCCGCCGGGCCGGACGCGGTCGTCCAGGTCGGCGACGCCGGTGAGGAAGCCGCAGACGAGGGTGCCGCCGCCGCGGACGTGGGCGAGGAGGTTGTCGATCGCCGTGTCGCCGAGCGCGTAGAGCTGCGGGACGACGACGACCTTGTACGGGGTGAGGTCGTCCTCCGGGTGGGCGAAGTCGGTGGTGAGGTGGGCCCGCCACAGCGCACGGTGCCAGGCGCGCAGCACGTCCGCGTGGTCGACGCGGGCAGAGGGGCGGGCCTCCTGGTCGGCGGCCCACCAGGAGTGCCAGTCGTGCAGGACGGCGATGTCGGCGCTGATCGTGCCCCCGGCCGCGTACGGGCCCAGTCTCGCGAGGTCGGCGCCGAGCCGTACGACCTCTTGGTAGGTGCGCCCCTCCTCCCCCGCGTGGCTGACCATGCCGGAGTGGAACTTCTCCGCGCCCTGCCGTGACTGGCGCCACTGGAAGTAGCAGACGGCGTCGGCACCGCGGGCCACCGCCTGGAGCGACCAGAGGCGGTTCAGGCCCCGCGGCTTGGGGTGGTTCACTGCGCGCCAGTTGACGGGTCCGGCCGCCTGTTCCATGAGCATCCACGGGCCGCGGGCCTGGGAGCGGGTCATGTCCTGGACCAGGGCGCCCTCCTGGGCGCCGAAGGGGTCGCGCGGGTCGGGGTAGAGGTCGACGGAGACGACGTCCTCCTCCTCGGCCCAGCGCCAGGCGTCCTGGCCGGACCACAGCGGCATGAAGTTGGTGGTGACCGGGATGTGCGGGGTGTGGCGGCGGACGATGTCGCGCTCGGCGGTGAAGCACTCCAGGAGCATGTCGGAGGTGAAGCGCCGGAAGTCCAGGACCTGGGCGGGGTTCTTCAGGTAGTGGGCGTGGCGGGGTGGGGCGACCTCGGCCCAGTCGCCGTAGCCCTGGCTCCAGAAGGCGGTCCCCCAGGCGGTGTTGAGGGCGTCGAGGGTGCCGTAGCGGTCCTGGAGCCAGCGGCGGAATCGGGTGGCGGCCTCGTCGCCGTAGTCGTAGGTGCAGTACTCGTTGTTGATGTGCCACAGGGTGAGGGCGGGATGCGCCCCGTACCGCGCGGCCAGGGCCTCCGTGATGGCGGCGGCGTGGCGGCGGTAGACGGTGCTGGAGTGCGAGAAGTGCTGCCGGCCTCCCCACCACTCGGTGCGGCCCTCCGCGTCGCGGGGCAGGGTGTCGGGGTGGAGCCGGCCCAGCCAGGGCGGGGGCGAGGCGGTGGGGGTGGCGAGGACGACGCCGATGCCGCTCTCGTGCATCAGGTCCATGAGCCGGTCCAGCCAGCCGAAGTCGTGGACTCCGGGGCGTGGTTCGAGCCTGGACCAGGAGAAGACGCCGAGGGTGACGGTGTTGACGCCGGCGGCCCTCATCAGCCGGACGTCCTCGGGCCAGGTCTCCTCGGGCCACTGCTCGGGGTTGTAGTCGCCGCCGTAGAGGATGCGCCGGCCGGTGGCGTCCGACAGGTTCGGCATCAGCCCTTCACCGCCCCGGTGAGCATGCCCTTCTTGAAGTGGCGCTGGACGAAGGGCGACAGCACGGCCACCGGCAGCAGGGCCATGACCATCACGGCCATCTGGACGGCCAGTCCGGACAGTTCGCCGGTCTTGATGGCCTGTCCGAGACCGACCGGCGCCTCCTGCTTCTGCACCAGCTGGATCATGACGTTCTGCAGGGGCAGCATGTCCTGGTCGTTCAGGTAGAGGGAGGCGTTGAACCAGGCGCTCCAGTAGCCGACCGCGTAGAACAGGGTGATCACCGCGACGACCGCGCGGGACAGCGGCAGGACGATCTGCCACAGGATGCGCAGGTCCCCGGCGCCGTCGATGCGGGCGCTGTCGATCAGCTCCTGGGAGATGCCCATGAAGAAGCCGCGCAGTACCAGGATGTTGAAGACGCTGATCGCGCTCGGCAGGATCAGCGCGAGGTAGGTGTCCGTCAGGCCCAGCGACTGCACCAGCAGGTAGGTGGGGATGAGACCCGCGCTGAAGAACATCGTGGCGAGCAGCACCATGAGGATCCAGCGGTGGCCCAGCGAACCGCTGCGGGAGAGCCCGTAGGCGCACAGCACGGACACCGCCATGGAGAACAGGGTGCCGACGAGGGTGATGCCGATGCTGACGAGGGCGGCGCGGGTGACCTGGCCGCCGCTGAGCAGTTCCTGGTAGGCGACGAAGGTGATGTCCTTGGGGATCATCACCAGGCCGCCGGCCTCGTCGATGGACTTGCGGCTGGACACGCTGGTGACGACGACGATCCACAGCGGGAACAGGATGGCCAGGGAGGCCAGGAGCAGCACGAGCCCCTTGCCGGCGACTCCGGCCCGGCTGGGCTTCTCCTCCCACACGGGGCGGGGCGGGGCCGCCCACGGGCGGGGCCTCGGCGCGGCCGGGCCGCTCGCGGCGGCCGCTTCTCGTACGGCGGTCGCTTCGGGTACGGCGGTCACTTCTTGTACACCCCCTGCTCGCCCATGAGGTGGGCCACCTTGTTGGCCACCAGCACCAGGCCGAGGCTGATGACGCCCTTGACGAGCCCGGCGGCGGCCGCGTAGCCGAAGTCCTGGTTGCGCACGCCGTTCCACCACACGAAGGTGTCGAGGACCTCCGCCGCGCCCGGTCCCACGGCGTCGCGCTGCAGCAGGATCTGTTCGAAGCCCACGGTGAGGGCGTCGCCGACGCGCAGCACCAGCAGCAGGGCGATCACCGGGCGCAGCGCGGGCAGCGTGACGTGCCACATGCGGCGCCAGCGGTTCGCGCCGTCCATCGCGGCCGCCTCGTACAGGTCGGGGCTGACCGAGGCGAGGGCGGCGAGGAAGACGATGATCCCCCAGCCGGCGTCCTTCCACACGCTCTGCGCGGTGACCAGGAACTTGAAGGTGTCCGGGTCGGTCATGACGCTGAGCCCGTCGTACCCGTGGTCGCGCAGCAGCTGGGACAGCAGCCCGGCGCCGCCGAGCAGCTGCTGGAAGACGGCGATGACCAGCACCCACGAGAAGAAGTGCGGCAGGTAGAGGATGGCCTGCGAGATCGCCCGCACCCGGGGCCTGACCACGCTGTTGATGAGCAGCGCGAGCCCGATGGGGATCGGGAAGTACAGCAGGAGCTGGAGCGCGAAGAGCACGAGCGTGTTGCGCACCGAGTTCCAGAAAGCGGAGTCCTCGAAGATCCGCTGGAAGTTCTCCAGGCCCACCCACGGGCTGTGCAGCATGGAGACGACGCCGTTGTCGGAGATGTACGGGTCGTACTCCTGGAAGGCGACCACGTTTCCGAAGATCGGCACGTAGTTGAAGAGCAGCACCAGCAGCACGGCCGGCAGGGTCATCAGCAGCAGTACGCGGTCGCGCCGGAACCGCAGCCGCAGGCTCAGCTTCCCCGGGTTCCGCTTTCCGCCGCGGGGGCCGGCGGCGTCGCCGGACGCCACCGGGGTCTTCTTCGTCGTATCGGCCTCGGTCCTGGTCCGAGGCACCGTGCTGTGGGACACGGTGGTTCTCCTTGCCTCGGTACCTGGTCAGCCGGCCGCCGGCCCGTTCTCGTCGAGGAGCTTCTGATACCACTCGCGCAGCTTGTCCCCGCCCTTGCTCTTCCAGTCGGAGACGGCCTGCTGCATGTCGCCGATCTTCTTGCGGCCGCGGACGATGTCGTCCTCCAGCTGCTCGAAGTCGTTGGAGAGGTTGGTGTAGCGGGCGGGCTCGACGATCTGCATGCCGTAGAACGTGGGCTTCTTGGTGACGGCGCCCGTCCGCTGCTGCCACTCGACCTGCCCCCTGGCGACCTCGGGGAAGTCGGGGTGGGCGATGGTCGCCGCGGGACTCGCCACCATCACGTAGGCGTTCATCACGTCGATGTTGCCCTGGTCGGTCTTGGTGGGCACGCCGTCCTTGACGGTGTAGTGGGTGCCCTCGACGCCGTAGTTGGTGGCCATGTACTCCTTGGTGCCGTACGGCGCGGCGGTGACGTTGGCGACGGCCAGCACGTCGCGGATCACGGCCTTGGACGCCTTCTTGTTGACGAAGGCGAAGATGCTGGCCGGGTTCTGCGCCCACAGCTTGGGTGCGCCGCCGTCGTGCCCGAAGAAGTCCATGCCCCAGATCTTGAACTCGGGATTCTGGGTGGCCTGTTCCGCAGTGCGGCTCCACCACTGGGAGATGTCCTGGTTGTAGACGAGGAACTCGCCGGCGGCGAACTTGGGTCCGGGGTCGGCGGCGTTGGACTTGCCGAGCTTGGCGTCGGGGTGCACGACACCGGCGGCGAACAGCTTGCGCGTCCACTCCAGCGCTTCGAGGTACTCGTCGGTCTCGGCGCGGTAGACCAGCTTGCCGTCGACCTGGTTCCAGCCGAGCGACTTCTCGTTGCCGGAGAGCACACCGAAGGCGTTGAAGGCGGTCCACTTCATGTCCAGGCAGGCCCAGCGCTTGGCCCGGGCGTTGGTGGCGTCCTTGGCGAAGGCCATGAACTCGTCGCAGGACCGGGGGGTTTCGTAGCCCTCCTTCTCGAAGATGTCCTGCCGGTACAGCGGCACGATGCCGGACACGTACGAGGACGGCATCGGCAGGCCGAGCAGCTTGCCGCCGAAGATGGACCGCCGCCAGGCGTCCGTGGGGATCGCGGCGAGGTTCGGGTACTCCTTGACCGCGTCGCCGGACAGATAGGGGCCGAGGTCGGCGAACTTGCCGATGATGGCACTGGGTATCTTCCCGGTCATGTTCCAGCCGGGCACGACCACCACGTCCGGCACCTCGCTGGAGGCGAGGACCGCGCCGAGCTTCTGGTCGTAGGTGTTGCCGTCCTGGTTCTGCCAGACCACGTCGACGCCGATGAGGTCGTTCATCGCCCGGTAGTAGGCGTTGTCCGCCTTGGGCGGGGACCCCCAGAACGGCGACATGACGGTGACCTCGCCGCCCTTGCCGAGCTTCTTCGGCACCGAGGTCTTCAGCTCCGCGAGGTCGAGCTTGCTCGTGAAGCCGACCGCGGAGCCGTTCTTGCTGGGGATGTCGGGCGTGACGACGTTGCCCGCCACGTACGCCGGCAGCAGCTTCTCGGCGTCCTTGCCCGACGTGGTGCCGTCGCGCGAGCCTCCGTCGGATCCGCCGCAGGCGGAGAGCAGCGGCACCCCTCCCGCCACCGCCGCAGTGGCGACCGCGGTGGAGGCGAGGAAACTTCTCCGGCTGGGACCGGAGGCGGCGTTCGGCGTCATTTGCGTCAACCCTTCGTGCCTTCGTGGCGCACCAGGACAGCCGACGGGGCGTCGGCTGCGGTGTGTTGAGGGAACTGAGATGCGGCGTGTGGCCAAGCATGTCGAAGCGCTTCGATGTTGCAGCGAGGTTAAGTTAACCCCTCGGGGGGCACAAGGGTCGTCCCCAAGATTCCTGACCGACGCCTTCGGCAACGGTGCTGGCCTAACTCCTCCTTCCCACGTTGCAATGGCTCGCGGGCAGGGCCGCGATCCGGTGCAGTGTCTTGACACCCACCCAGGGCTGCACAGAGCATCGAAGCGCTTCGACGTCCTACCCGCACCATCGCAAGGGGACCTCCACGTGACCGCACCCACGCCGCCGTTCCGTGATCCGCAGCTGCCGTTCGCGAAGCGCGTCGACGATCTGATGTCGCGGCTCACCCTCGACGAGAAGACCGCCTTCCTGCACCAGTTCGCGCCCGCCGTCGAACGGCTCGGCATCGCCGCCTTCCGCACCGGCCAGGAGGCGCTGCACGGCGTGGCCTGGATGGGTCCGGCGACTGTGTTTCCGCAGGCCGTGGGGCTCGGCGCCACCTGGAACGAGGGGCTGGTGCGGCGGGTCGGCGAGGCGGTCTCCAAGGAGGCGCGGGCGATGCGCGCCCGCGACGAACGCGTCGGCCTCAACGTCTGGTCGCCCACGGTGAACCTGCTGCGCCACCCGCTGTGGGGCCGCAACGAGGAGGGCTACTCCGAGGACCCGAAGCTCACCTCCGCCATCGCCACCGCCTACACCCGGGGCCTGCGCGGCGACCATCCGGCGTACTGGCGCACCGCGCCGGTCCTCAAGCACTGGCTCGCGCACGACAACGAGACCGACCGGGACACCTCCTCGTCCTCCGTCCGCCCGCGCGTGCTGAACGAGTACGACCTGCGGGCCTTCCGCGAGACGGTCGAGGCGGGCGCGGTGGCCGGGGTGATGCCGGCCTACAACCTGGTCAACGGCCGCCCCAACCACCTCTCCCCGTACCTCGCCCGGCACCTGCGCACCTGGACCGAGGACGAGCTCCTGGTCTGCTCGGACGCGGGCGCGCCCTCCAACCTGGTCGACTCGGAGCACTACTTCGACACCCACGAGGAGGCGACCGCCGCCGCGCTGCGGGCCGGGGTGGACAGCTTCACCGACCACGGCACCGACTCCTCGCGGATCGTCGCGCGCGTCCGGGGCGCCCTGGAGCAGGGCCTGCTGACGGAGGCGGACGTGGACACGGCCGTACGCCGTCAGCTGTCGGTCCGCTTCCGGCTCGGCGAGTTCGACCCGGAGCACGACCCGTACGCGGGTGTCGACGACTTCGACACCCCGGAGCACCGGGCGCTCGCGCGGGAGGCGGCCGAGCAGGCGGTGGTCCTGCTGAAGAACGACGGCGTCCTGCCGCTGGCCCCCGAGACCCGCGTCGCCGTCGTCGGACTGCTCGCCGACGAGTGCAAGCTCGACTGGTACAGCGGCACGCTCATCCACCGCTCCACTCCGCTGGAGGGCCTGTACGAGCGGTTCGGCGCCGAACGCGTGAGCTTCGCGGAGGGCGTGGACCGCATCCGGCTGCGCACCGCCGACGGCACGTTCCTGCACGTCCTCCCGTCGGACGACTCCCCCGCCGAGGCGTCCGGCGCCCAGGGCGCCCTCGACCCGGCGTTGCTCGCCGGCCGCACCGATCTGCCGCCCCTGACCACCGACGCCGTCGGCACCGAACTGGCGCTCGTCGACTGGGGCGGGGGCGTACTCACCCTGCGCGCGCCCGACGGCCGGTACCTGTCCGTCGCCGAGGACGGATTCGTACGCGCCTCCGCCGACCAGCCCGGCGGCTGGGTGGTGCAGGAGACGTTCCGGCTCGAACCCCATGAGAACGGTCACCTCCTGAGGCACACGGGAACGGGTCGTCTCGTGCAGGTCGCCGCCGACGGCGTGAAGGTTGCCGCCGAGAACGCCGAGAACGCCGAGGGCGCCGAGGTCTTCGAGCTGGTCGTCGCCGAGCGCGGCGAGGACGCGGTGACGCGGGCCGCGTCGGGGGCGGACGTGGTCGTCGTGGTCGCGGGCAACGACCCGCACATCAACGGCCGGGAGACCGAGGACCGTACGACGCTGCGGCTGCCCGCGCACCAGGAGCGGCTGCTGCGCGCGGCCCGCGCCGCCAACCCGGCGACCGTGCTGGCGCTGGTGTCCGCCTACCCGTACGCGGTCGACGTGGCGGCGCTCCCGGCGGTGCTGTGGACCGCGCACGGCGGCCAGGCGGCCGGCACCGCGCTGGCCCGGGTCCTCGCCGGTGACGTCTCCCCCGCGGGCCGGCTCCCGCAGACCTGGTACGCCGGCGACGCCGACCTGCCCGACCTGCTCGACTACGACGTGGTCGGCGGCCGCCAGACCTACCTGTACTTCGAGGGGGTGCCGCTGTTCCCGTTCGGGCACGGCCTGTCGTACGCGTCCTTCGGGTACGGGGACCTGACGGCGGAGGTGCGGGACGGGGCGGCCGGGCCGGTGTCCGTGTCCTTCACGGTCACCAACACCGGGGAGGTGGCCGCCGACGAGGTGGCCCAGCTCTATGTCCGCGCCGAGGCCCCGTCGGTCCCGCGTCCGCGCCGCGAGCTGCTGGCCCACCGCAGGCTCACCCTCGCCCCGGGGGCGTCGGAGCGGGTCTCCTTCGAGGTGCCGCTGTCCGCCTTCGCGTTCTGGGACGTCGCGCACGACCGGTGGCGGCTGGAGTCGGGGCCGTACGCCCTGCTGGTGGGTGCCTCCAGCGAGGACGTGCGCCTGTCGACGACCGTCGCCCTCGACGGCGAGCCCGCCGCCCCGCGCCCGGCCGGCGCACGCGGGCTGGCGGCGGTCGACTTCGACGAGCAGAGCGGCACGGAGATCGTCGACCGGACGAAGACCGTGGGCGACGCGGTGACGGCGGTCGCCGGACGGACGGGCGAACTGCTCTACCGCGACTGCGACTTCGGCACCGGTGTGTCCCGGGTGACCGTGTCGGTCGCGGGCGCCGGCTCGGTCGAGGTCGCCCTGGACGGCGGCCGTGCGGTGGCGGTGCTGTCGCCGGACGCGCCGACCGCGGGGCCGTACGACTACGTGGACCTGGACGGCGCCTTCACCGCCGGGGGCGTCCACGACCTCCGCATCAGACTGCGCGGCACGCTGCGGCTCGCTCACGTCGGCTTCTCCGGCTGAGGGCCCGCAGGAGGCAGGAGGGCGGGGCCCGGCGCCGGTGTCTACCGGTGCCGGGCCCCACCCGGCTCGCCGCCCGCGCGGACCAGGCCCAGTTCGTAGGCGACGATCACCGCCTGGGCCCGGTCGCGCAGCTCCAGCTTGGTGAACAGCCGGTTGATGTGGGTCTTCACGGTGTGGTCGGTGATGGTGAGGCGCCCCGCGATCTCCGCGTTGGACAGTCCCCGCGCGATCAGGGTCAGCACTTCCGTCTCCCGGGCCGTCAGGTCACCCGCGGCGGGGACGGGCAGCCGCGAGCCGCGCGCGTGCACGAACTCGGCGATCAGCCGCTTGGTGATCTCGGGCGACAGCAGGGCGTTGCCGTCGGCCACCACCCGTACCGCGTGCAGCAGTTCGGGGAAGGTGGCGTCCTTGAGCAGGAAGCCGCCCGCCCCGGCCGCGAGCGCGTCGTACACGTACTCGTCGAGGCCAAAGGTCGTCAGCATCAGGACCTTCGTGGCGCCTCCGGAGGCGGCCAGGATCTCCCGGGCCGCCTCGATGCCGTTCTTGTGCGGCATCCGGATGTCCAGGAGCGCGAGGTCGGGCCGGGTCTCACCGGCCGACAGCACCGCCTGCGCACCGTCCTCCGCCTCGGCGACGACCTCGATGTCCTCCTGGGTGTTCAGGAGGTTCACGAACCCGGTGCGGACCACCGCCTGGTCGTCGGCGACCAGTGTCCTGATCACGCGCGGCTCCTTCGCTCGTTCCGCGGCACTCATCCGCTCCCCCACGGAAGCTCCGCCGTCACCAGGAAGCCGCCGTCCGGACCGGCCCCCGCGCTGAGCCGGCCCCCGACCAGCGCGGCCCGCTCCCGCATCCCGGTCAGGCCGTGCCCCGGGCCCGTACCCGGGCGGGAGCCGGCGCCGGGGCCGTCGTCGTGGACGCGGAGGGTGAGCAGCCGGTCGGCGCCGTAGTCCACCTCGACCACGGTACGGGCGCCGGGGGCGTGCTTGCGGGCGTTGGTCAGCGCCTCCTGTGCGATCCGGTAGGCGGACAGCTCCCACGCGGCGGGCAGCGCCACCCGCTCCCCGGTGATCCGCAGCTCGGCCGTACCGCCCACCGCCCGGTGCTGGTCGACCAGTTCGGCCAGGTGGTCGAGGGTCGGCTGCGGAGCGGTGAGGGCGCTCTCGCCCTGGGGTGTGCGCAGGACCCCCAGCAGGCGGCGCAGTTCGGCCATCGAGGAGCGGGCGGTGGCGGCGATCTGCTGGAAGCCGTCGCGGGCCTCGGGGGTGAGCCCGGGCGTGGTGTACGTGGCGCTCTCGGCCTGGACGGCGATCATCGACACCGAGTGCGAGACGATGTCGTGCAGTTCACGGGCGATCGCGGCGCGTTCCGCCTCGGCGGCCTGCTGTCGCTCCATCGCGATCAACTGGGCCTGCGCCAGGCCCCGTTCGGTTCGGGTCTCCTCGCGGGAGCGGACCGCGTCCCCCATCATCACCGCCCCGAAGACGACCACGGTCACCAGGAAGGACTCGGCGAACAGGCTGAGCGAGCCCCGCTCCCACAGCGCGGGCACCGGCAGGTCCATCCGCGACCAGGTGTTGATGTGCACCAGGTTCACGCACAGCGCGCCGAGCGCGCCGCCCGTGACGGTGAGGGCGGGGTGCAGCACCCGGTTGCGGCCCAGCGAGTAGCAGCCGGTCAGCCCGCTGACCATGATGGACAGGTACAGGTTGACGTCGCCGGCGAAGCCGATCAGTCCGGCCGCGACCGTGAGCACCGCGACGGGCGGGAAGGAGCGCCGCCACATCAGTGAGACGGCGGACACCAGCACTCCGACCGTGGTCGTCACGCCGCCGGGAATGACGATCAGCTCCACGACGGCGCCCGCCGTCACGGCACCACCGGTGATCCAGGGGTAGGCGGGCGCGGCGATCCAGTCGCGCAGCCGCTGTGGGGGCGACGTACTCATCCCCCCATGATTCCGGCCGGGGCGGGAGCGCGCGTCACCGCCCGGGTGGAGTCCGCGGGCTCATGTCGTACCACGGGTTGACTCCCGGGTGCGGAGCCTCGGTTGACGCTCTTCGACCTGCGGATTCCTAGCGTCGACGGACATGAGGAAGACCTTTGGGGACCGGGTCGCGACAGACGCCGGGTGGCCCGTCGATCGGTATGCGTGGGCCGGCTGCGCGGTGGCGGCGGCGGGTTTCGCGCAGGTGTCGGACCTGGCGCCGCACCGGGTGTGGGGGTGGTCGGCCGCGGCGGGGTACGCCCTCGCGGCGTTCCTGGCGTCGGGGGCCGTGCCGCGCCCGGCCGTCCGGGCGGTCGCCGTGGCGGGGGCCGTCGTGGCGCCGCTCGTCGGCCTGGTGGTGACGGGGCTCGGGCAGTCCGAGGTCGCCGTGATCGAGCGGTCGGGGCGGCTGCTGGCCGCCACCGGGAGCCCGTACCTCACGGCTCCCCCGGCCGTGGGCGACTTCAATCCCTACCTGCCGGGGATGGCGCTCTTCGGCCTGCTGCCGGGAGACCCCCGCTGGTGGCTGGGCGGCGTGTTCGTCGCGTCCCTCGGCGCCGCCGGGTTGCGCCGCCCCGGGCTGCTGCTCGCGTGCCCCCTGGTCGCGCTGCCCCTCGCGGTGAGCGGCGTCGACCTGCCGGTGGCCGGTCTGATGTGCCTCGGCCTCGCGCTGGCCGGACGGGGCCGTCCGGGTGGCGCCGGCCTGGCGCTCGGGGCCGCCACCGTCCTCAAGTGGACCGCCTGGCCCGCGCTGCCGGTGGCGCTGGTCCTGGTCGCCGTACGGCAGGGCGGCCGGCCCGCGCTGCGGTGCGCGGGCGTGGGCCTGGGCACCGGGACGGCGGTGGTCCTGCCCTTCGCCCTCACCGACCCCGTCGGGTTCTTCCGGAACGTCGTCGCATTCCCCTTCGGGCTCACCGCCGCCGACTCGCCCGCCGGCAGTCCGCTGCCCGGCCACCTGCTCGCGGCGCACGTCCCCGGCGGCACGGTGATCGCGCTCGCGCTCCTGACGGTCGGGGCGCTGCTGACCGGTGCCTCGCTCGCGGTACGCCCTCCGGAGGCCCTGCGGGCGGCGGCCGGGCGCCTCGCGCTCGGCCGGGGCCTGGCGACGGCCCTGATGCCGGCGACGCGCTTCGGCTACCTGGTCTACCCGTTGGTCCTGGCCGCGCTGGCGCACGGGGCGGCGCGCCGCGATCCGGAGGTCACCGGCCGTCCCGTGGAGAGCACCCCCGCGCGATGAGTGACTCCCGCGCCCGCACGCTGATCGTCACCAACGACTTCCCGCCCCGGCAGGGCGGCATCGAGACCTTCGTCCGTGAACTGGCCGACCGCTTCCCGCCCGACGAGGTGGTCGTCCTCACCTCCGCGCCCACGGCCGCGACGGGGCCCGGCGAGTCCTTCCCGTACCCGGTGGTCCGCCACCCGGTCCGCACCCTGCTGCCGACTCCCGGTGCGACCGCGCACGCCGCGGCGGTGGCCCGCCGGTACGGCTGCGACCGGGTGTGGTTCGGCGCGGCGGCGCCCCTCGCGCTGATGGCGGGGCGGCTGCGGCGCACGGCGGGGATCCGCACCGCCGTCGCCACCACCCACGGCCACGAGGTCTGGTGGGCCCGCACGCCGGGGGCCCGCGCCCTGTTGCGCCGCATCGGCTCCCAGGTGGACGCGCTGACCTGGCTGGGCGAGCGCACCCGGGGCCCGATCGAGGCGGCCCTCGCCCCCGGCACCCGGACCGCACGGCTGGTCCCCGGCGTGGACACCGGGGCCTTCCACCCGGCTACCGACGGCACCCGGGTCAGGACGAGGTACGGCCTGGGCCACCGCCCCGTGATCCTGTGCGCGGCCCGGCTGGTCCCGCGCAAGGGCCAGGACACCCTGATCAGGGCGCTGCCCTGGGTGCGCAGGGCGGTCCCCGACGCCGTGCTGCTCCTGGTCGGCGACGGCCCCCACGCGGCCGGACTGCGGCAACTGGCCCTGCGCGAGGGCGTCATGGACTCGGTCCACTTCGCCGGCGGCCATCCCCACCACGCGCTCCCGGCCTTCTACGCCGCCGCCGACGCCTTCGCGATGCCCTGCCGTACCCGCAGGGGCGGTCTGGAGCTGGAGGGCCTCGGCATCGTGTACCTGGAGGCCGCCGCGTCCGGACTGCCGGTCGTCGCGGGCGACTCGGGTGGCGCGCCCGACGCGGTGCGCGAGGGTGAGACGGGGCATGTCGTCGACGGCCGCTCGGTCGCGGCGACGGCGGACCGGCTGATCAGGCTCCTGCGCGATCCCCGGCTCGCCCGCGCCATGGGCGGCGCGGGCCGCGACTGGGTGCGTACGGCATGGTCCTGGGACCACTCGTACGCGACGCTGCGGGACCTGCTGTCGGGTCGGACGGCGGGCTGCCGCACAGTGGGACCGGCCGACACCTGACACCACACCTGACAAGGCAGAGACGATGACCTCGCAGACACACCCCGTCGACCACGAACTCGTCGAGGCCGCGGCGCACGTGGCCCGCACCCGTTGCCGGGGCGACAATCACACCGTGGCGGCCGCGGCCCGCGCCCGGGACGGCCGGATCGTCACGGCGGTCAACGCCTACCACTTCACCGGCGGCCCCTGCGCCGAGCTGGTCGTCGTCGGTGCGGCGGCCGCCCAGGGCGCGTACGAGCTGGAGACGATCGTCGCCGTCGGCGACCGCGAGCGCGGGGTCGTCCCGCCGTGCGGCCGGTGCCGTCAGGTCCTGCTCGACTACTTCCCCGGCCTGAAGGTGATCGTCGGTGACGGGGACCGCGTACGTGCGGTTCCCGTCACCGATCTGCTGCCCGAGACGTACGTCTGGGCCGACCACCAGCTCGACGCGGGGTGAGAGCAGGCGTCAGAGCGCGAGTCCGGTGAGGACCAGCACCCGCTCGTAGGTGTAGTCGTCCATCGCGAACTTCACGCCCTCGCGGCCGACGCCGGACTGCTTGGCGCCGCCGTACGGCATCTGGTCGGCGCGGTAGGAGGGGACGTCGCCGATGACCACACCGCCGACCTCCAGGGCCCGGTGGGCGCGGAAGGCGGCCTGGAGGTCGTGGGTGAACACGCCTGCCTGGAGGCCGTACTTGGAGTCGTTGACGGCGGCGAACGCCTCGGCCTCGCCGGTCACCTTCTGCACGCTGAGGACGGGGCCGAAGACCTCCTCGCGGGCGAGGGTGGTGTCGGCGGGCAGCTCGGCGAGGACGGTCGGGGCGTAGGAGGCGCCGTCGCGCTTGCCGCCGGTGAGGAGCTTGGCGCCGGCGGTGACGGCCTCCTCGACCCAGGTCGCCACGCGCTCGGCGGCGGCCTCGCTGACCAGCGGGCCGACGTCCGTCGCGTCGTCGTTCGGGTCGCCGGTGACCTGGGCCTCGACGGCGGCGACGATGCGCGGCAGCAAGCGGTCGTAGACGGCGGCGTCGGCGATCACGCGCTGCACGGAGATGCAGGACTGGCCGCCCTGGTAGTTGGAGAAGGTCGCGATGCGCTGCGCGGCCCGGTCCAGGTCCTCGTCGCTCGCCCAGTCGGCGAGGACGACGGCCGCGCCGTTGCCGCCCAGCTCCAGGGTGCAGTGCTTGCGCGGGACCGAGTCCATGATCGCGTAGCCGACGGTCTCGGAGCCGGTGAAGGAGATCACCGGCAGCCGCTCGTCCTGGACCAGGGCGGGCATCTTGTCGTTGGGCACCGGGAGGATGCTCCAGGAGCCGGCGGGCAGCTCGGTCTCGGCGAGCAGCTCGCCGAGGATCAGGCCGGACAGCGGGGTGGCGGGGGCCGGCTTGAGGATGATCGGCGCGCCCGCGGCGATCGCGGGGGCGATCTTGTGGGCGCACAGGTTGAGGGGGAAGTTGAAGGGCGCGATGCCGAGGACGACGCCCTTGGGGAAGCGGCGGGTGAGGGCGAGGCGGCCCTGGCCGCCGGCGTCGGTGTCCAGGCGCTGGGCCTCGCCGCCGTTGAACCGGCGGGCCTCCTCGGCGGCGAAGCGGAACACGGAGACCGCGCGGCCGACCTCGCCGCGGGCCCACTTGACCGGCTTGCCGTTCTCGGCGGAGATCAGGCGGGCGATCTCCTCCGTGCGCTCCGCCAGGCGGCGGCCGACGTGGTCGAGGGCGGCGGCGCGGAGGTGGGCGGGGGTGGCGGCGAACTCGTCCCGTACGGCGTACGCGGCGGCCACGGCCTCTTCGACCTGGGCATCGGTGGGGAGGCTCACCGTGCCGACGGTGCTGCCGTCCCAGGGGGACGTGACGTCGAAGCCGGACTCGCCGGTGGCCTGGCGGCCGGCGAGCCAGAAGGCGTGGGTGGAAGTCATTGTCGAGTCCCGGCCCTTCCGCGTTGGGGGTGGTGGTCTCTACGGGTTCGGAGTCCACGGTAGGGCGGGGCGGTGTGGGGGGCGCTTGTCCGGGGTGTAGTGGTGGGTGGGGGTTGTTCGACGTGGCGGCCAGGTGGGCGGGAGTACGGGGCGAGGAAGACCTCGTCCTCAAGCGCCGGACGGGCCTATTCGGGTGCCGTCGCCTTCAGGGCCAGCCACAGCTCCATGCGGACGTCCGGGTCGTCCAGGGAGCGGCCGAGGATCTCCTCCACCCGGCGCATCCGGTAGCGCAGGGTGTGGCGGTGGACGCCGAGGTCGGCGGCGGCCGCGTCCCACTGGCCGTGGCGGGAGAGCCAGGCACGCACGGAGGCGACCAGGTCGCCCCGGCCGGTGGCGTCGTGGTCGCGCAGCGCCCGCAGGAGGCCGTCGGCGAAGGCGCGCACCGCGTCGTCGGCGAGGAGCGGCAGGACCGAGCCGGCCGCCACGTGCTCGTGCTCCACGCAGACGCGGCCGCGCCTGCGGGCCACCGACAGGGCCTGTTGGGCCTGCTTGTAGGCGGTGGCCGCGGCGATGGGACCGGACGGGGCCGAGAGACCGACGACCAGGCTCTCCTCGTCGCCGCCCGCGCGGGACTCGGACGACGGGCGGGCGGCCTCCAGCGCCGACGCGTGCTCGACGCAGGCGGCGACGGCCGCGCCGCCGTCGGTGGCCAGCAGCACCAGGCGTTCGCCCTCCGGGACGACCAGCACCGCCTCGCCCGAGCGGGCCGCCGCGGCCTCCGCCGCCTCGGCGAGCGCGCCGAGGGTGCCGAGGGTGCCCAGCGGGTCGCCGCCGGGGTCGCCGCCCGTGTCACCGGCGGCCTGTGCGGCCGTGGAGGCCCGGTTCCTGGCCGCCCCCGACTCGGCGACGATCACCCGGAACGGCGCGTCCAGCAGGCCGCCGTACAGGTCCCCGGCGACCGTGCGGGCGTGGTCGGGCTCGCCGGCCAGCAGCATGCGCAGCACGGCCGCGTCGATGCGGAGCCCGGCCTCGTGCAGGGAGCGGGAGCGTTCCGTGGTGAGGGTCAGCAGGGCGATGGCGGAGTGGACGGCGTACCTCTCGGCGGTGCCCAGGGCGGCGGCCGTGCCGACGGCGAGCGCGGAGCGGGGTCTGCGGGAGGTGCCCAGGGAGTGCAGCTCGACCCGGTCGGCGTTCTCGGGGTGCTCGGCGTTGTGGGCTCCGCCGACCACGGAGGAGGCCGGGGCGGGCCGCTCGCGCAGCCGTTGCACGTCCGCCGTGAGCCGGGCGGCCCTGCGGCCCGCCCACTCGGGTGCGGTGGCGACGACGGCGCCCGAGGCGTCGTACAGCGCCGCCCAGCCGTCGACCTGGGCGGCGAGCGCGGCCAGCAGGCCCTCGGGGCCGTCGGCCAGGGTCCGCCGGGTCAGCTCGCGCTGGGCGGCGAAGCCCGCGGTGACCGCGCGGTACTGGTCGGCGGCGATCGCGGCGGAGACGGCCTTGCTGATGGCGAGGAAGGGGGTGCGGCGCGGCACCTCCAGCAGCGGCAGCCCTTCCTGCCGGGCCGCGTCCACCAGTGCCTCGGGGACGTGGTCGTAGTTGACCCCGACGGCGAATCCGAGGCCCACCACTCCGGCGCCCACCAGCCGTTTCACGTACCGGCGCATCGCCGCGGGGTCCTCGGCGTCCAGCTGGAGGGCGGTGATCAGCAGCAGCTCCCCGCCCTCCATGTAGGGCACGGGGTCGGCGAGTTCGCTGACGTGGGCCCAGCGCACCGGCACGTCGAGGCGGTCCTCGCCGGCGCGCACGGTCAGCTTCAGCGCCGAGTGGTGGACGAGCGAGGCGAGCGTGGGGGGCATGGGGGCCTGGGCCTTCGGGGTCTGCGTCGGGTGGTGCGGGCAGGCCGCGGGGTGCCCGCGGTTCGGTGTGGAGTCTCCGTGATCTTTTGGCCGCCGCGTATGAACGACCTGTGTCGATTCTGCCTCACTGTACGGTCCCACGCGCCCGCCCGGGGCCCGTACGACTCACCCGCGCAGGTCCACCAGCAGCGGCGGCGCGTGTTCCCCCTTGACGCTGGTCAGCGACAGCACCGCGTGCCCGGCCGGCACGGCGTGCGCCAGCTCGGAGGCCGACCAGCGCTCCCGCTCGACCTGGCGGACGGTCACCGCGCGCGCGGTGGGCGCCTTCCCGGTGATCACCCGGCGGAGCATGTGCACCGCCTTGCCCGCGGGGGTCTCGGCGATGATCTGCCGGTCGGTGACGTCGCGGGCCTCGGTCCACTCCTTGCCCCACACCTCGGCGAAGTCCTGCCCGTCCCAGGGGGTGAGCCCGGAGAGCGCCATCCGGCACCCGATGGCCCCGAGCAGCGGCCCCCGCAGCGCACGCGGTACGTCGTCCAGGGTGCGCAGGGTCAGCACCACGCCGGCACCGGCCGAGCGCAGCCGCTGCACGCCCCGCACCGCCTCCGGCGTCACCACGCCGCTCGCGTCGTCCAGCACCAGGCAGGCGAACAGCGACCGGTCCTCCCGCGCCGAGACGCTCGCCGTGAACTGGGCGAGCACCAGCCGCGCCAGCATCCGGGAGGCGTCGGCGTGCCCCCGCTGGGGCAGGTCGATGCGGACCCGCACCGGGTGGTCGAGGGCCTTGAGGGAGAAGGGCCGGGACTGTCCCGAGGTGTCGAAGAAGGGAGCGAAGGCGGGGCGGTCCAGGAGCGCCACCCGGTCGGCGAGGACGCCGCCCACGTCGCCGGGCCGGTCCATCTGGCGTTCACGCGCGTCCAGTTCGCGCAGCAGGGAGTCCTGCCCGGCCGCGCGCAGCCCCTCGCGCAGCTCGGCCAGCGGTCCGGCGGCGCCCTCCAGCAGCTGCCGCAGTTCCGGCACGCCGGGGAAGCGGCCGTGCACCGCGCGGAAGGGGCCGAGCAGCTGGGCGAGGACGGTGGTGGAGCGCCGGGTGTCGCCGCCCTGGTGCTGCTCGGTGAGGTCGCCGACCAGCGCTTCCGCGAGGACGACGGCGGCCTCGTCGGGGTCGGTGGTGCCGCCGTACAGGTCCAGGTCGTACACGGAGTCCGGGTTGCCGATCCGTACGACGACGTCGTAGGCGTCGGCCGGGCCGAGGTCCGCGCCCGCCGCGCCGACCACGACGACCGCGGCGCGGCCGGCGAGCGCGTGCAGGCACAGCGACTCGGTGAGCGGGCGCACCACGCTGCCGGTCTTGCCGGAGCCCGCGGGTCCGACGGCGAGCAGGGAGGTGCCGAGCAGGTCGGGGCCGAGGGCGAGGCCGGCGCCGCGGTAGGCATAGGGGTTGCGGGCGTCGTCGGCGGCCGTGCCGATGCGCACCTGGCCGGTGACGAGGTCGTGCCGGGCCTGCCGGACGGGCAGGTCGCGGGCGCCGGAGGGGTGCGGGCAGGCGCCGGCACCGTGGCTGAGCACCGCGCCGGTGAAGGTGGCGAGGCTGTGCCGTCCCCGCTGCACGCCCTGCCAGGCGCGGACGATGCGGGCGTGGTCGACGTCCCGCATGAGCCCGGAGCGGGCGTCCGCGGCGAGCCGTTCGGCGGCGTCGTGGGCACCGGCGGCGCGGAGCGCGGGCCAGGCGGCGGGGTCCTCCTCGGGAGCGGGCACGGGGCCGCCGGCGGGGGTGGCACGGCGCCAGGCGGGCGGGCCGTAGCGCCGCCAGATCTCGCCCCAGCGGCCGAGCCGGCCGACGGCGACCATGATGATGCCGGCGATCAGGACGTAGTAGGCGTAGACGACCACGACCGAGGCGAAGCTGTGGGGCTCAGCCCAGGAGTCTGGGATCATCGCGTAGAGGGGCAGCAGCCACCAGCCGCCGAGGTAGCCGTTCCACAGCAGCGACCAGATCAGCCAGCCGACCAGGAAGGCGATCACCGCGCCGCTCAGCAGCTGCCTGCCCGGCACCCGCTCGGGCTCCTCCTCGGGCCGCGGCCGGTGTCCGAACCGCCACACGCCGGGCAGCGCCTGGGGCCGCGGGGTGCGCAGCCAGGTCAGGAAGGCCGAACCGTCCCCGGTCCCCGGTGCCCGCGTCGGCCGCGGCGGCACCGTGGGCGGCACCGCGGGCACCTCGGGAGGTCCCGCCGGGCGCGGCACCGGATTCGCATGCGTGCCCCGCGCGTCCCGGGTCCCGTCGCCGTCCATCGCCCTTGCCCCCTGACCAGCCGCTCCATCCACCATCAGCGAGCCAATCTAACGCCCTCCCAAGGGGAGTTCATCGCTTACGCGGCCGGGCCCGCGTCGACGTGTCCATATGTCGCCGTTTCCGACACCTGTCCATGTCGGACAACCGGCCACGCGGACAACGCCCACATGGAGCATGCCCACCCCGCACCCCCGGTCCTAGCCTGCGAGAAAAGAAGTCAAGCGTTTGCCCGCACGACCCCAGGAGCCCCCATGACCGCCCTTCCGCAGGAGCGCCGCGTCGTCACCGCCATCCCCGGCCCGAAGTCGCAGGAGCTGCAGGCCCGCCGTACGGCCGTGGTCGCGCAGGGTGTGGGCTCCACGCTGCCCGTGTTCGTGGCGCGCGCCGGCGGCGGGGTGATCGAGGACGTCGACGGCAACCGTCTGATCGACTTCGGTTCGGGCATCGCGGTGACCTCCGTCGGCGCCTCCGCCGAGGCCGTCGTACGCAAGGCGTCCGCGCAGCTCGCCGACTTCACCCACACCTGTTTCATGGTCACGCCGTACGAGGGCTACGTCGCCGTCGCCGAGGCGCTGGCCGAGCTGACGCCGGGCGACCACGACAAGAAGTCGGCCCTGTTCAACAGCGGTGCCGAGGCCGTGGAGAACGCCGTCAAGATCGCGCGGGCGTACACCAGGCGGCAGGCCGTGGTCGTCTTCGACCACGGGTACCACGGCCGGACCAACCTGACGATGGCGCTGACCGCGAAGAACATGCCGTACAAGCACGGCTTCGGCCCGTTCGCGCCCGAGGTGTACCGCGTGCCGGTCGCCTACGGCTACCGCTGGCCGACCGGTGCCGAGAACGCCGGTCCGGAGGCCGCCGCGCAGGCGATCGACCAGATCACCAAGCAGGTCGGCGCCGAGAACGTGGCCGCGATCGTGATCGAGCCGGTGCTCGGTGAGGGTGGCTTCATCGAGCCGGCCAAGGGCTTCCTGCCCGCGATCAGCCAGTTCGCCAAGGACAACGGCATCGTCTTCGTCGCGGACGAGATCCAGTCCGGCTTCTGCCGCACCGGCCAGTGGTTCGCCTGCGAGGACGAGGGCATCGTCCCGGACCTGATCACGACGGCCAAGGGCATCGCGGGCGGTCTGCCGCTGTCCGCCGTCACCGGCCGCGCCGAGATCATGGACGCCGCGCACTCCGGCGGCCTCGGCGGCACCTACGGCGGCAACCCGGTGGCCTGCGCGGGCGCGCTCGGCGCCATCGAGACGATGAAGGAGCTGGACCTCAACGCCCGCGCGAAGGACATCGAGGCGGTCATGAAGTCCCGCCTGGCCGCGATGGCCGAGAAGTTCGACGTCATCGGCGACGTCCGGGGCCGCGGCGCGATGATCGCGATCGAGCTGGTCAAGGACCGCGCCACCAAGGAGCCGAACCCGGAGGCGACCGCCGCGCTCGCCAAGGCCTGTCACCAGGAGGGCCTGCTGGTCCTGACCTGTGGCACCTACGGCAACGTGCTGCGCTTCCTGCCCCCGCTGGTCATCGGGGAGGACCTGCTGAACGAGGGCCTCGACATCATCGAGCAGGCCTTCACCCGCGTCTGAGGACGAGCGTCGAACGCGCATCTGAGCTGCGGTTCGCACGCCTGGCGGGGCGACCGGCAGAGCGTGTGAAGAACGTGTGCGGGGTGGATGGCAGGACGCCGATGGCCCTGTCCTGAGCGCACCCCCTGCCGTAGGTTCTACGCAGATGAGAGATACACCCGCCCACAGGGGACTGTGGGCGGATCATCAGGACGAGGCTTCCCCGGCTTCGACCTGGTCGTGCCTCGCGCACACAACCGGAGCCCACGGGTTCCGGCTTCCTCACCGATCGGACGGTCGCCCGCCCCAAACCCCCCGGGGCGCGCGGCGTTCCGGTCAGGACGACCGCCTCGGCACTCGGGACGGTGGTTCACCGAAGGGCCGACACACTCCCCCCCTTGTGTCGGCCCTTCGGTGTGTCACCCCCTGTTCTGTTCATCCCTCCGCTTCTCCGCGGGTCTCCTCGCGAGGGTCCTCCCCCGTGACGCGGGCCAGCAGGGCGCGGGCCTCGCCGGTGCGCGGATGGGCGGGGTGCAGCCGCGATTCGCAGTCGGCCAGCGACCGTCGTACGGCGGCCTCCGCCTCGGCGCGGCGTCCCAGGCCGTGCAGGGCCTCGGCGGTGACCAGGTCCCGGTACCCGGCGGCATGGCGGGGCGGCTGCGGCACGTCCCGGCGGACCTCGGCCAGCGCCTCCTCGTGGCGGCCCTGCCCGTTCAGGCTGCGCGCCAGCGTGGTGCGCAGGACGCCGGCGGCGGGCCCGTCCGTCCGGGACAGGTTGCCACGGGCGACTGCCTCCGCCTCCTCGTGCCGGGCCAGCCCGCACAGCACGGTGGCCAGGTGCCCGAGGGTGGTGATCTCCAGCGCCGACACCGGGGCGCGGTGGGCGATCCGGTTCAGCTCGCCCAGGATGCCGTTCGCCTCCGTCTCCGCCTCCGCGTACCGCCGCAGGCCGGACAGGGCGACCACGCGGTTGCCGCGGGCGATCAGCCGCAGCATCTGCGAGTTGAGGCCGGCCGGCTCCAGTTCCGCGATCAGCGTGTCCAGTTCGTCCAGCGCCTCGGCCACCCGGCCGTGCATGACGGCCGTTCCCGTGGCCAGTACCCTCGCCTCCCAGTGCGGCGGACGCCTCCGCCAGGGGCGCCGCGGGAGCGCGGCCAGGGCCCGTGCCTCGGCCTCGACCTCCTCGTACCGGCCCTCCTTGCTCATGGTCCGCAGCCGTGTGAAGGTCTCTCCCCACTGGCTGTCCCGTGCCGTTCGTATGGTCGTCACGGGCGGTGAGACTACGCGAGGGCGGGCCTGCGAAGCTGGGCGTCATGCCGGTCTCCGCCCCGCCACGCGTCCCCTCCGCCCTCGTCGGGCTTCCCGTGCTCCTCTTCGTCCTGATCACCTGGCAGGTCGTCGCCGACGGCCCGTTGGCCGAGGCGGACGAGCGGCTGAGCCGGGCGCTCGTCCACCCGGACCGGTTCTCCGAACTGCTGTCCGACCTCGGCAATGTGCAGGTGGCCGTGCCCGTCCTGGTCGTGGCGCTGGTGTACGCGGCGTGGCACGGGCGCGCCACAGGTATGGACCGCTGGTGGCTGCCGCCCCTCGCGGGGGCACTGGCGATGGTCCTGGTGCCGGCGCTGGTGGCCCCCCTGAAGGAGTGGACCGACCGCCCCGGCACCCCGGCGGTGCCCCCGGCGGTCGGCTACTACCCCTCGGGCCACACCGCCACGGCGGTCGTCGCGTACGGCGCGGCGACGCTGCTGCTGCTCGGGCGGCTGCGCGCGCCGGCCGTGCGCCGCACGCTGGTGGTGCTGTGCGCCCTGCTGGTGCTCGGCACCTCCTACGGGCTGGTGCGGCGGGGCTACCACTGGCCGCTGGACGTGGTGGCGAGCTGGTGCCTGGGGGTGGTGCTGCTGGCCGGGGTCCGGCTGGTGGACCGCCGGACCCCGCGGGGCGTCAGCCGAAGTACGCGTCGAAGTTCTTCTGGAACTCCCAGTTCGAGTAGCGGTCCCAGTTGATCGACCACGTCATCAGGCCGCGCAGGGCGGGCCAGGTGCCGTGGGTCGCGTACGAGCCGCAGTCGGTCTTCTTGGTCAGGCAGTTCAGGGTCTTGGTGACCTCGGCCGGGGAGACGTGGCCGTTGCCCGCGTTGGTGGAGGCGGGCATGCCGATCGCGACCTGGTCCGGGCGCAGCGGCGGGAAGACGTTGTTCGCGTCGCCCGCGACCGGGAAGCCGGTGAGCAGCATGTCGGTCATGGCGATGTGGAAGTCGGCGCCGCCCATGGAGTGGTACTGGTTGTCCAGGCCCATGATCGGGCCCGAGTTGTAGTCCTGGACGTGCAGCAGGGTCAGGTCGTCGCGCAGGGCGTGGATCACGGGCAGGTAGGCCCCGGCCCGCGGGTCCTGGCCGCCCCACTTGCCGGTGCCGTAGTACTGGTGGCCGAGCTGGACGAAGAAGGTCTCGGGCGCCATGGTCAGTACGAAGCCGTCGCCGTACTTGGCCTTGAGGGTCTTCACGGCCGAGATGAGGTTGACGACCACGGGGGTCTTCGGGTTCTTGAAGTCCGTGTCGTCGGCGTTCAGCGAGAGCGAGTGGCCCTCGAAGTCGATGTCGAGGCCGTCCAGGCCGTACTCGTCGATGATCGCGGAGACGGAGGAGACGAACGTGTCGCGGGCGGCGGCGGTGGTGAGCTGCACCTGGCCGTTCTGTCCGCCGATGGAGATCAGCACCTTCTTGCCGGCCGCCTGCTTGGCCTTGATCGCGGCCTTGAACTCGGCGTCGCTCTCCACGTTCGGGCATTCGCTGACCGGGCAGCGCTCGAAGCGGATGTCGCCGGAGGTGACCGAGGTGGGCTCGCCGAAGGCCAGGTCGATGACGTCCCAGCTGTCGGGCACGTCGGCCATGCGGGTGTAGCCGGAGCCGTTGGCGAAGCTCGCGTGGAGGTAGCCGACCAGGGCGTGGGCCGGGAGGTCGGAGGAGCCGCCGCCGTCGTCCGGGCGCTGGGCGGTGGTCGCCGTGACCGTGGCGGAGCGGGCCGACTCGCCCGCGTCGTTGACCGCGGTGACCTGGAAGGAGTACGCCGTCGAGGGGGCCAGTCCGGTCACGGTGGTGGACGTGCCGGTGACGGTGGCCGCCTTGGCGCCGTCGCGGTAGACGGCGTATCCCGTCGCGCCCGGCACCGGTGACCAGGACAGGGCGACGCCGGAGGAGGTCACGGAGCCGGTCTTCAGGCCGCCCGGTGCCGCCGGGGGCTGACCCGTCTCGCCGCCCGGGCCGGTGAGGGAGATGTCGTCGGCGTGATAGGCGCCGGTGCCGTACCAGCCGTGGGTGTAGATCGTGACCTTGGTGGTCGACGGGCCGGTGCGGAAGGTGGTCGTCAGCTGCTTCCAGTCGGGGGCGGACTGGGCCCAGGTGGAGACGTCGGTGGTGCCGGTGCCGCTCGCGCCGAGGTAGACGTAGGTGCCCTGGACGTATCCGGAGAGCGTGTACTGGGAGTCCGGTCTGACGGACACCGTCTGGGCGCAGCGGGCGTTGTCGGCGCCGGCCGGGGTGGCCTTCAGGGCCGTCGTGCCGCTGTGGACGGGCGAGGTCACGGTCGTGCCCGCGGTACAGGTCCAGCCGTCGAGCGTGGACTCGAAGCCGCCGTTGCGGGCGAGGTCCGCGTCGGCCGCACGGGCGGCCGACGTGAGCGCGGTCAGGCCGGACGCGGCGAGCGCCGCGGCCGTGAGCACGGTGACGAGGGGGCGACGGGCGAGAGGTCTGGCGCGTTCCACAAGTGCCTCCGGACATGGGGGAGATGGGGAGGACGGAGCGCGCCCAACTTGGTCCAGACCAATTCTGTTGTCAACCCCTTGCGCACCTCACCGCCGGTTACCCCCCGCTCTCCTCCGCCGCGAGGGCCGCCGCCGCCTCGTGCATCGCCAGCTCCAGGAGCGAGGGATCGGTGAGGGTGCCGGTCCCGTCCGGCGGGATCAGCCAGCGGGTGCCGCCGGACGACAGTCCGCCGGGGTACGGCACCACGATCCAGGTGCCGAGCCCGGCGGTCCGGATGCCGGTGCCGACCCAGCGGGCCGCCGTGCCGGCCGGCACGAAGAAGCCCGTGCGCGCGTCGCCGAAGTCGGCGAGCACCGGGCCTGGCTGGTCCAGGACGCGGGAGAGCACGTCCAGGGTCGGATAGCCGAGCCTGCTCGGCAGGATGAGCACGTCCCAGGCCTTGCCCGCGGGCAGCAGCGCGACGCCCGAAGGGTCGCGCTCCCAGTCCCGTCGGCAGGACTCGGGATCCGGTGCGACGGATGCCAGCCACGCGACCGCCGTCTTCGCACCAGGCATGTGAAACCTCCCTTTCACTCGTCGACGCGGGGTGCGTCACGAGGGAGAGGGAGGTCTCCCGGCAGCATTACGCGGGTTGTCGTGCCTCGTTGGGGTGAACCGGGTCACAGGCCCGCACAGCGAGGCGGCTCAGCTGTCGAAGCCGAGGCCCAGCCGGTCCATCGTCCGCAGCCACAGGTTGCGCCTGCCGCCGTGCGCGTCCGCGCGGGCCAGCGACCACTTGGTGAGCGCGATGCCGGTCCAGGCGAAGGGCTCGGGCGGGAACGGCAGCGGCTTCCTGCGCACCATCTCCAGCGCGGTGCGCTCGGTGCGCTCTCCCGACAGCAGGTCCAGCATGACCTCGGCGCCGAACCGGGTCGCGCCCACGCCGAGACCGGTGTACCCGGCCGCGTAGGCGACCTTGCCCTGGTGCGCGGTGCCGAAGAACGCCGAGAAGCGCGAGCAGGTGTCGATGGCGCCGCCCCAGGCGTGGGTGAAGCGGACGCCCTCCAGCTGCGGGAAGCAGGCGAAGAAGTGCCCGGCGAGCTTGGCGTAGGTCTCGGGGCGGTCGTCGTACTCGGCGCGCACCCGGCCGCCGTACGGGTAGACGGCGTCGTAGCCGCCCCACAGGATCCGGTTGTCGCGGGACAGCCGGAAGTAGTGGAACTGGTTGGCGCTGTCCCCGAGTCCCTGCCGGTTCTTCCACCCGATCGAGGCGAGCTGCGCGTCGCCGAGCGGCTCGGTCATCAGCGCGTAGTCGTAGACCGGGACGGTGTACGGGCGGACCCTGCGGACGAGGTTCGGGAAGATGTTGGTGCCGAGCGCGACCGTGCGGGCGCGGACCCCGCCGTACGGGGTGCGTACGGCCATGCCGGCGCCGTACGGCTTGAGGGTGAGCGCCGGGGTGTTCTCGTAGACGCGGACGCCCAGGGCCAGGCAGGCGCGCTTGAGGCCCCAGACCAGCTTGGCGGGGTTGACCATCGCCACGCCGCGCCGGTCCCACAGGCCGGCCCGGAAGGTCGGGGAGTCGACCTGTTCCCGTACGGCGTCGGCGTCCAGGTACTCGATGCCCTCGGCGAGACCCTTGGCGCGGATCTCCTCGTACCACTGCTCGAGTTCGCGGGCCTGGTACGGCTCGGTGGCGACGTCGATCTCGCCGGTGCGCTCGAAGTCGCAGTCGAGGCCGTGCCGGGCGACCGCCGCCTCGATCGCGTCGAGGTTGCGGGCGCCCAGCTCCTCCAGCTTGTGGATCTCGTCCGGCCAGCGGCTGAGGCCGTTGGACAGGCCGTGGGTGAGGGAGGCGGCGCAGAAGCCGCCGTTGCGGCCGGAGGCGGCCCAGCCCACCTCGCGGCCCTCGACCAGTACCACGTCCCGCCCCGGGTCGCGCTCCTTGGCGATCAGCGCGGTCCACAGTCCGCTGTAGCCGCCGCCGACGACCAGCAGGTCGCAGGTCTCGGCGCCGGTGAGGGCGGCCTCGGGACGGGGGCGGCCGGGGTCGTCCAGCCAGTACGGGACCGGCTGGGCGTCGGAAAGGGATTTCGTCCAGTCGTTGCTGCGGCTCATGGCGCTCGGGGCCATGATTTCAACTCCCTACGAATACAGCTGACGTGCTTGCACCGATGTGCTTTACGCCTTGCGGCGGTTTCGGCGGTTGCCGATGACCATGGAGGCCAGGACGAACAGTACGGCGATGACGAACATGGCCGTACCGATGACATTGATCTGGACGGGCGTGCCGCGCTGGGCCGATCCCCAGACGAACATGGGGAAGGTGACCGTGGAGCCCGCGTTGAAATTGGTGATGATGAAATCGTCGAAGGACAGCGCGAAGGCGAGCAGCGCGCCGGCCGCGATACCGGGGGCGGCGATGGGCAGCGTGACCCGGACGAAGGTCTGGAAGGGACCGGCGTACAGGTCCTGCGCCGCCTGCTCCAGCCTCGGGTCCATCGACATCACGCGCGCCTTGACGGCCGTCACGACGAAGCTGAGGCAGAACATGATGTGGGCGATCAGGATCGTCCAGAAGCCCAGCTGAGCACCCATGTTGAGGAAGAGGGTGAGCAGCGAGGCGGCCATCACGACCTCGGGCATCGCCATCGGCAGGAAGATCAGCGAGTTGATCGCGCCCCGGGCGCGGAAGCGGTAGCGGACCAGCGCGAAGGCGATCGCGGTGCCGAGCGCGGTGGCACCCAGCGTCGCCCAGAGGGCGATCTGGAGGCTGAGCGAGAGGGAACCGCACAGCCCGGCGACCCCGCACGGGTCCTTCCAGGCGTCCGTGGAGAACTGCTGCCACTCGTAATTGAAGCGTCCGTTCGGCTTGTTGAACGAGAACACCGTGACGACGACGTTGGGCAGCAGCAGATAGGCGAGCGTCAGCAGTCCGGCGATCACGACCAGATTGCGCTTGAACCAGTTGACGAAGGTCATTTAAACCAGATCCTCCGTGCCGGACTTGCGAATGTAGAAGGTGACCATGGCGAGAATCGCGGCCATGAGGACGAAGGACAGCGCCGCGGCCGTCGGATAGTCCAGCACCCGCAGGAACTGGGACTGGATCACGTTGCCGATCATTCCGGTGTCGGCCGAGCCGAGCAGGGAGGCGTTGACGTAGTCGCCGGTCGCCGGGATGAAGGTCAGCAGGGTGCCGGAGACCACGCCCGGCATCGACAGCGGGAAGGTGACCTTGCGGAACACCGTGGACGGCTTCGCGTACAGGTCCCCCGCCGCCTCGTGCAGCCGGCCGTCGATGCGCTCCAGGGAGGTGTAGAGCGGCAGGATCATGAAGGGCAGGAAGTTGTACGTCAGGCCGCAGACCACCGCGAGCGGGGTGGCCAGCACGCGGTCGCCGGAGGTCCAGCCCAGCCAGCCGGTGACGTCCAGGACGTGCAGCGTGTTCAGGGCGCCGACCACCGGCCCGCCGTCCGCCAGGATCGTCTTCCAGGCCAGGGTGCGGATCAGGAAGCTGGTGAAGAACGGCGCGATCACCAGGATCATGATCAGGTTCCGCCAGCGGCCCGCGCGGAAGGCGATGAGATACGCGAGCGGGTAGCCGAGCAGCAGGCACAGCACGGTCGCGGAGGCGGCGTAGGCGACCGAGCGCAGGAACTGCGGCCAGTACTCGGACACCGCGTCCCAGTAGGTCACGAAGTGCCAGGTGACCTTGTAGCCCTCCTCCAGCGAGCCCGTCTGCACGGACGTGGAGGCCTGGTAGACCATCGGCGCCGCGAAGAAGACGACCAGCCACAGGATGCCGGGCAGCAGCAGCCAGTACGGCGTCCAGCGGCCGCGTTTGCGCGGTGGGCGCTTCTCGGGCGCGGCCGGGGTCAGCGGGGGTGGCGCCTCGGTGAGGGTGGACATCAGGCGGCCTCGCCCTCGGCCACACCGGCGTCGCCCATCGTCCCGGCAAGCACGGACTGGTCGGCGTCCAGCCCGAAGGTGTGCGCCGGGTTCCAGTGCAGGACGACCTCGGCGCCGGGCGCGAGCCGGGGGTCGCGGTCGATGTTCTGGGCGTAGACCTCGAACTCGGGGCAGGCGGCGCAGTCCACGACGTACTGGGTGGAGACGCCGATGAAACTGGTGTTGCTGATCCTGCCGGTGATGCGGTTGCGGCCCTCGGGGACGGAGCCCGCGTCGTCCGCGTGGGTGAGGCTGATCTTCTCGGGGCGGACCCCGACCAGGAGCCTGCCGCCCGCCTTCGCCGGCGTGGAACACCGGGCGCCGGGCAGCACCAGCTTGTCGCCGGCCGCCTTCACGACGACGTCGTCGCCGCTGCGGGTGTCGACCTCGGCCTCGATGAGGTTGGAAGTGCCCAGGAAGTTGGCGACGAAGGTGGTGCGCGGGTTCTCGTACAGGTCGGCTGGGGCGCCCAGTTGCTCGACCCGGCCCGCGTTCATCACGGCGACCTGGTCGGCCATGGTCATGGCCTCCTCCTGGTCGTGGGTGACGTGCACGAAGGTGATGCCGACCTCGGTCTGGATGCGCTTGAGCTCCAGCTGCATCTGCCGGCGCAGCTTGAGGTCCAGGGCGCCGAGGGGTTCGTCGAGGAGCAGCACCTTGGGGTGGTTGATCAGGGCGCGGGCGACTGCGACGCGCTGCTGCTGGCCGCCGGAGAGCTGGTGCGGCTTCTTGCGCGCCTGCTCGCCGAGCTGGACCAGGTCGAGCATCTCCCCGACCTGCTTCTTCACGCTCTTGATGCCGCGCCGGCGCAGGCCGAAGGCGACGTTCTCGTAGATGTCGAGGTGCGGGAAGAGGGCGTAGGACTGGAAGACCGTGTTGACCGGCCGTTTGTAGGGCGGCAGCGCGGTCACGTCCTGGTCGCCGAGGTGGACGGTGCCGCCGCTCGGTTCCTCCAGTCCGGCGATCATGCGCAGGGTGGTGGTCTTGCCGCAGCCGGAGGCGCCGAGCAGGGCGAAGAAGGAGCCCTGGGGGACGGTCAGGTCGAGCGGGTGCACGGCGGTGAAGGAGCCGTAGGTCTTGCTGATGCCGGCCAGGCGGACGTCGCCGCCGCCGTCCGTCGCGGCCGTCTGGTTCTTCGTCGTGTTGGTCGTCATCGTCGTCACGCCCCGGTGAGCTTCGCGAACTTCTCTTCGTATGCCGTCTCTTCCTTCGGACTCAGGGAGCGGAAGGAGTGCGACTTGGCCTGCATGGCCTTGTCGGGAATGATCAGCGGGTTGTTCGCCGCGTCCTCGTCGATCTTCGCCAGGTCGTCCTTCACGCCGTCGACGGGGCAGACGAAGTTGATGTAGGCGGCGAGTTCCGCGGCCGGGCCCGGTTCGTAGTAGTAGTCGATGAGCCGTTCGGCGTTCGTCTTGTGCCGTGCCTTGTTGGGGATCAGCATGTTGTCGCTCGACGTGACGTAGCCGCTGTCCGGGATGACGAAGTCGATGTCCGGGTTGTCCGCCTTGAGCTGGACCACGTCACCGGCCCAGGCCAGACAGGCCGCGAAGTCGCCCTTGCTGAGGTCGGACGTGTAGTCGTTGCCGGTGAAGCGGCGTATCTGACCGCGGTCGACGCCCTTCTGGAGCCGGGCGATCCCCGCGTCGTAGTCGTCGTCGGAGAAGCGGGCCGGGTCCTTGCCCATGTCCAGCAGCATCATGCCCATGGTGTCGCGCATCTCGGTGAGGAAGCCGACCCGGCCCTTGAGCTTCGGGTTGTCGAGCAGGTCGGAGACCGACGTCACCTCGATGCCGTCCAGGGCCTTCTTGTTGTAGGCGATGACGGCGGAGATGCCCTGCCACGGGTAGGAGTAGGCCCGGCCGGGGTCCCAGTCGGGGCTGCGGAACTGGGGCGACAGGTTGGCGAAGGCGTGCGGCAGGTTGGCCGGGTCCAGTTTCTGGACCCAGCCGAGGCGGATCAGGCGGGCGGCCAGCCAGTCGGTGAGGACGATGATGTCGCGCCCGGTCTCCTGGCCCGCGGCGAGCTGCGGCTGGATCTTGCCGAAGAACTCGCTGTTGTCGTTGATGTCCTCGGTGTAGGTGACCTTGACACCGGTGCGCTTGGTGAACGCCTCCAGCGTGGGGTGCCGCCGGCCGCTCTCGTCGACGTCCATGTACTCGGTCCAGTTGGAGAAGCGGACCTGCTTCTCCTCCTTCGAGTGGTCCTCGACGGAGACGCCGCCCTCGGTCTTGCCGGCCGCCGGGATGCCGCAGCCGCTCAGCACGCCGAGGCCGCCGACCGCGAGCGCGCCGCCCGTGGAGGCGCGCAGCAGCGAACGGCGGGTGAGGGCGGCCCGGCCGCTCCTGAGACTGCGCCGCACGGCGGCCGCTCGGGCCGGGGACAGGCGGTCTGGCTGGTACTGCTCCATGCGCGTGGTTGCCCTTTCGGGTGGGTCGGCCGTGGTCGGCGGCCTGGCGTGATGGCTATCGGTCCCCGAAGACGGTGCGGTGCCAGTCCTTGGCCGCCACCGCGGTGTTGTCGAACATGACGTGCTTGACCTGCGTGTACTCCTCGAAGGAGTAGGCGGACATGTCCTTGCCGAAGCCGGACGCCTTGTACCCGCCGTGCGGCATCTCGCTGATGATCGGGATGTGGTCGTTGATCCACACGCAGCCCGCCTTGATCTCGCGGGTGGCGCGGTTCGCGCGGTACACGTCCCGGCTCCAGGCGGAGGCGGCGAGCCCGTACGGCGTGTCGTTGGCCAGCCGGAGGCCCTCGTCGTCGGTGTCGAAGGGCAGCACGACCAGGACCGGCCCGAAGATCTCGGACTGGACGGCCTCGCTGTCCTGCGCGGCGTCCGCGATGAGGGTGGGCCGGTAGTAGGCGCCGTCCTTGAGGTCGCCCTCGGGCGCCTCGCCGCCGCACACCACGCGCGCGTAGGAGCGGGCGCGCTCGACGAACCCGGCGACGCGGTCCCGCTGGACATGGCTGACCAGCGGGCCGAGGTCGGTGCCGGGGGCGAAGGGGTCGCCGACGCGGACGGTGTCCATGAGGGCGGCGGTCTTCTCGACGAACGCCTCGTACAGGGGTCGCTGTACGTACGCGCGCGTGGCGGCCGTGCAGTCCTGGCCGGTGTTGATGAGCGCGCCCGCGACCGCGCCGTTGACGGCGGCGTCCAGGTCGGCGTCGTCGAAGACCAGGAAGGGTGCCTTGCCGCCCAGCTCCAGGTGGAGGCGCTTGACGGTGGCGGTGGCGACCTCGGCGACGCGCTTGCCGACGGCGGTGGAGCCGGTGAAGGAGGTCATGGCGACGTCGGGGTGCGCGACGAGGTGCTCGCCCGCCTCCCGTCCGGTGCCGCTGACGATGTTGATCACACCGTCCGGGATACCGGCCTCGGTCGCCGCCTGGGCGAACATCAGGGAGGTCAGCGGGGTGATCTCGGCGGGCTTCAGCACGATGGTGTTGCCCGCGGCGATCGCCGGGAGGATCTTCCAGGCTGCCATCTGGAGCGGGTAGTTCCAGGGTGCGACGGACCCGACCACGCCGATCGGCTCGCGCCGCACGTAAGAGGTGTGGTCGCCGGAGTACTCCCCCGCCGACTGCCCCTGGAGGTGCCGGGCGGCGCCGGCGAAGAAGGCCGCGTTGTCGACGGTGCCCGGCACGTCGAACTCACGGGTCAGCTTCAGCGGCTTGCCGCACTGCAGGGACTCCGCGCGGGCGAAGTCCTCGGCGCGCTCGGCGAGGACGGCGGCGAACCGGTGCAGGGCGTCGGAGCGCTCGCCCGGGGTGGCGCCGGCCCAGCCGGGGAACGCCGCCCGCGCGGCGGCGACCGCCGCGTCGACGTCGTCCGCGCCGGCCAGCTCGTAGGTGAGGACGTCCTCGCCGGTCGCCGGGTCGACGACGGTGTGCGTCCGTCCGGAGGTGCCCTTCGTCAGACGGCCCGCGATGTACTGGGCCCCGTCCGCGAAGCGGTCCTGGGCCGGGAATCGGTCCGGGGTGGCGTTGCCCGGGTTGTGCATGTCGGCTCTCCTCGGTCTCCCCGTGGCGGGGGCCGGCGTGGCTCAGGCTCGATGTGAGTGCCGATCCTGACAGAGCACTAGGCCACCAACAAGTGATTCCGTTGTTGCCATTTGGTTACGCGACGGAATCTGTCGACCAGGTGTCGAGTCGCCACGGAAAAGGACGGACGGAGTGTCAGTGGCGCGTGCCACACTCGCGTGCATGGAGAAGATCACGGGGGCGGAGCGGGTTCCGGAGGCGCGGCGGAGCGGGGGTGCGATGGAGAGCATCGACAGCCGGGAAGCGCTGGTCGCGCGGGTCCGGGCGGGCGCGCGGATCAAGTACCTGCACTTCTGGGGGCACCGGCCGCTCCCGGACGGCAGGGTCGGGCCGAGTTGTCTGAGCCAGTGGTGGCCGTCGCCGTTCACGGTGGCCGGGGTGGAGTACCGGACGGCCGAGCACTGGATGATGGCGGGCAAGGCCCGGCTCTTCCGGGACCCGGAGGCCGAGCGACGCGTGCTGGCTGCGGCTCACCCCGCGGAGGCGAAGAAGGCGGGCCGGCTCGTGCGCGGCTTCGACGACGCGGTGTGGGAGCGGGAGCGCTTCCGGATCGTGGTGGAGGGCAGCGTCCACAAGTTCGCCTCGGACCCGGCGCTGCGGGATTTCCTGCTGCACACGGGCGAGAGGGTGCTGGTGGAGGCGAGCCCCGTGGACCGGGTGTGGGGCATCGGCCTGGCCGCGGACGACGAGGCGGCGAGCGACCCGGAGCGCTGGCGGGGTCCCAATCTGCTGGGCTTCGCGCTGATGGCGGCCCGGGAGCGGCTGAGAGGGCGCTGAGCGGTACAGCGCCCTCTGCGGCGGGCCGACGCGGCCGGTCGGCCCGGGCGAGGGGGCGGTCCGCGGGGGCGGGGCTCAGCCCGCGCGGTACCACTCCGCGAGCAGGAAGGCCAGGTCCAGCGCCTGTGCGTGGTTGAGGCGTGGATCGCACGCCGTCTCGTACCGGTGCGGCAGGGTGTCCAGGCCGACGGTGCTGCTCCCGCCCAGGCACTCGGTGACGTCGTCCCCGGTGAGTTCCAGATGGACGCCTCCCGGGTGGCTGCCGAGGGCGCGGTGCACCTCCACGAAGCCCCGGACCTCGTCGGCGATCGCGTCGAAATGCCGGGTCTTGTGTCCGGTCGGTGCGACGAACGTGTTCCCGTGCATCGGGTCGCTGACCCAGCAGACGAGGGCGCCCTCCGCGGCGACCTTCTCCACCAGCGGCGCCAGCAGGTCCCGTACCCGCTCCGCGCCCATCCGGACGACGAAGGTCAGCCGGCCAGGCTCCCGGTCCGGGTCGAGCCGGTCGACGTACCGCAGGACCTCGTCCGCCGTCGCCTTCGGCCCCAGCTTGACGGCGACCGGGTTGCGGATGCCGGCCGCGTAGTCGATGTGCGCGCCGTCCGGCCGGCGCGTGCGCTCCCCCACCCACAGCAGATGGCCGCTGGTGCCGTAGCTCCTGCCGGTCTGCGGATCGGTGCGGGTCAGCGCACGCTCGTAGTCGAGCAGCAGGGCCTCGTGACTGACGTGGAACTCGGCCGTGGCCAGGGGGCGGGTGTCGCCCCCGCAGGCGCGCAGGAAGGCGAGCGCCCGCTGGATCTCGTCGGCCAGGCGTTCGTAGCGCCACCCGCTGGGCGCGGCGGCGACGAAGGCGCGGTTCCACTCGTGCACCTGCGCCAGATCGGCGAAGCCACCGGTCGTCAGCGCCCGCACCAGGTTGAGCGTGGTCGACGACGTCTCGTACATCCGCAGCATGCGGGCCGGGTCGGGGGTCCGCTCACGCGCCGAGAAGCCCGGCGCGTTGACCGCGTCCCCGCGGTACGACGGCAGTCGCACGCCGTCCCGCTCCTCGAACGTCCGGGACCGGGGCTTGGCGAACTGCCCGGCCATCCGGCCGACCTTCACCACGGGCAGCGACGCGCCGTGGGCCAGTACCACCGCCATCTGCAGCAGGGTGCGCAGCTTGCCGGCGACCGACTCCTGTGTCGCGGTGGCGAACGTCTCCGCGCAGTCACCGCCCTGGAGCAGCAGTGCCTCGCCCCGGGCGACCGCGGCGAGCCGCGTGCGCAAGGTCTCGCACTCCGCGGGGAAGACCAGCGGCGGCGCCGCGGCCAGCTTTCCGGTGACCTCACGCAGCTGCTCCGGGTCCGGCCACTCCGGCTGCTGATCGGCCGCCGGTCGCGGACCTGTTCCGTGTTCCGACGCCATTTCGGCTCCCTCGGTTCTCTGCGGCCACCTACCGGACATCTCACTTCAATGGCCGGCCGCATTTCCGTCAAGCGCACGCGGAGTTGGACCGGCCGCGCACGACGGAATTGGTCTGGCCGCCCGCACGGGCTTCTTGATTCGCTGTCCACCGGCACCGCGAAACGAGGGGGACGAAGAATGGCGCGCAGCGCACCCGTTCAGGTACGAGTCACAAAAGCGGCCCTTCCGGCGCACGACCCGGTCGATCTCTACGAGGAACTGCTGCGCACGCGTTCCGCGGACGACGTCTTTCTCCTGGAGAACGCCTCGGGGCCGGGGCAGGCGCCCGACCGGGCCTACCTCGGCTGTGGGCGGCTGCTGGAGGTGCGGGTCCTGGCGGACTCGGGGGCCGCGATGGTCGTGCGGGTGACCGGGGAGCCGGTACTCGTCGACGCGCTGCTGGGCCTGGCGGACGGTGGCGGGCTGACCCGTTGTGCCGGCCCCGCGGAGGCGGAGACCGGCGGCGGGGCGGTCGCGCTCCGGGCCGGGCACCCGGACCTGTTGTGGGCGTTCCTGGACGCCGTGCGCCGCGAGGTGTTCGTCGTGGACGGCGACGTGCCGGCGGACGAGTTCGCGTTCGGGTTCCTGACCTGCCTCGCGTACGAGTCGACCTGGCACATGGACCGGCTCGGCCCCCGCACCAAGGCTCCGCGCGGCCCGGACATCACGCTCGCGCTGTTCCGGCACACGGTGTGCTACGACCGCGAGGCCGGCCGGGTCCGGGAGCTGCGGGCCGAGAGCGACGTGTTCGACGCCGGACCCGGCCCCGGGTTCGCGCGGCTCGCGGCACGCCTGACCGGGCGGCCCCCGGCCCCCGTACCGCCGGCGCCCGAGCCCCGTTCGGTGCGCGACAGCCTGGACCGCGAGACGTTCCTGGAGTGGGCGGGGCGCTGCCTGGAGCACATCCGGGTCGGCGACATCTACCAGATCCAGATCGGTCACCGCATCGACGTCCGCAGCGAGTTGACGCCCGTGGACGTCTACCGGCGGCTGCGGTCGCGCAATCCCTCGCCGTACATGTACCTGGCTCCGCGTGGCGACACGGTGCTGATCGGGGCGAGCCCCGAGCTGTTCTTCCGGATCGAGCGGGGCCGGATCACGATGCGCCCGATCGCGGGAACCGCCCGGCGCGGCGCGGACGACGAGGACAACCGGCTGCGGATCAAGGAGATGCGGGAGAGCACGAAGGAACGGGCCGAGCACGTCATGCTGGTGGACCTGTGCCGCAACGACATCGGCCGGGTGTGCCGGCCGGGCACCCTGCCGGTCGACCAACTGATGGAGGTGGAGGCGTACTCGCACGTCTTCCACCTGGTCTCCACTGTCTCGGGCCGCCTGGCCGACGGCGTCACCGTGTGGGACGCGGTGCGTGCCACGTTCCCCGCCGGCACGATGACCGGTGCGCCGAAGCTGCGGGCCATGCAGATCGTCGACGGGCTGGAGCGCGAGCCGCGGGGCGCCTACGCGGGAGCCCTGGGGCTGGTGGACGTGCGGGGGTGGAGCGAACTGGCGCTGTGCATTCGCACGGTCGAGTACGACGGCGAAACGTACTCCACGCAGAGTTCCGCCGGTCTGGTGGCCCAGTCAGAGCCCGAGGCGGAGTGGCAGGAGACGCTGGCCAAGATGGGGGCGGCCCACTGGGCGCTCACCGGGGAGGAACTGCTGCCGTGAAGGTGCTGCTCATCGACGCGTACGACAGCTTCGTGCATGTCATCGACCAATATCTGCGCACGCTGGGGGCGAACACCGAGGTGGTGCGCTCGGGCACCCGGGCTCCGGACGAACTGGCGGCCATGGAACCCGACGCTGTGGTGCTCGGCCCGGGTCCCGGCCATCCCGCCGACTCCGGTCACGTGGAGCTGGTCCACCGCTTCGCGGGGAGCGTGCCCGTGCTCGGCGTCTGTCTGGGGCATCAGGCGATAGCCCTGGCGTACGGCGGGCGGATCGAGGTCGCCCAGCAGGTGATGCACGGCCGTACCAGCGTCGTCCGCCACGACGGGGCGGGTCTGTTCGCGGGACTCGGCAACACGCTGGAGGCCACCCGCTACCACTCCCTGGTGGCCGCGGAGCCGTTGCCGGAGCCCCTGGTGACCACCGCGGTCGCCGTCGACCACGGATACGTCATGGGGCTGCGGCACCGGTCGCTGCCGGTGGCCGGGGTGCAGTTCCATCCGGAGAGCATCATGACCACGGGCGGGCTGCGTCTGTTCGAGAACTTCCTCACCGCTGCCCGCGAGCCGGTCCCGGTGGACTGATCCCGGCGCCGATCTCGCGGATCGCCTCGTCGATCCCGGACCGGGGCAGATGGGCGTGGCCGACGACGAGCGCGGGGCTGCCCCGGCGGGGCACGGCGCCGAACGCGGCGCCCCCGCGCACCAGGACTCCGCGCCGAAGCGCGCCGGCGATCAGGGCCGCCTCGTCGGTGTGGTCCGGCAGCCGGACGGTCGCGTGCAGGCCGGCGGCCGGTCCGGGCACCGTCGCACCCGGCAGATGAGTGCGCACCGCCTGCTCCAGGGCGCGCCGGCGGCTCGCGCAGCGCTCGTTGAGCCGACGCAGGTACCGGTCGAACAGTCCGCTGCGCAGCAGTTCCGCCAGGGCGAGCTGGGTGAACGACTCGGTGCCCAGGTCGTGGCCGGCGCGGACGTGCAGCAGGCGGTGCAGCAGGTCCTCGGGTGCCGTGAGCCAGCCCAGCCGCAGTCCGGGGTCGAGGAGCTTGCTGGCGGTACCGGCGTAGACGACCCGCTCGGGGGCCAGGCGTTGCAGTGCCAGGGGCCGCGGGACGCGGTCGTCGTACCAGAGCCCTCCGTCGTAGTCGTCCTCCACGATCCAGCCGTCGACGGCCCGTGCCCAGCGCACGAGTGCCTCGCGCCGGGCGGCCGAGAGCACGGCTCCGGTGGGGAACTGGTGCGCCGGGGTGACGAGGACGGCCCGGGCGGAGGTCGCGGCGAGGGCGTCGACGTCGATGCCCTCGTCGTCGACCGGCACCGGGACCACGCGCAGTCCGCTGTCCCGTACGAAGCGGCGCTGCCCGGGGTGGCAGGGGTCCTCCACCGCCAGTTCGGTGATGTCCATCGCCGGGAGCGCGGCGCACAGCAGGGACAGGGCCTGGGCGAATCCGCTCACCACCAGGACGCCGGTCGGGGTGGCCGCGACCCCGCGCAGCCGGCCGAGATGGCGGGCGAGTTCGCCGCGCAGTTCCGGCTCACCTGCCAGGTAGGGGTACGTCGTGCCGCGGGGGTGCGGGGCGCTCAGGGCCCGCTGGTAGGCGGTGAGCCACTCGCGGCGGGGCAGCCCGGGGGCGTTGTGGCTGCCCGGCCGCAGGTCCCAGCGCATCGGCGGGACCGGGCCCTCGTCGAGCAGGACCGGCACCACCGCCTCGCGCGACAGGTGGCCCCGCACCCGGGTGCCCGCGCCGCGGGCGGCCTCCAGATAGCCCTCCGCGGCGAGTTGTGCGTAGGCCTCCACCACCACGCTGCGGGAGACCTTGAGGTCCGCGGCGAGCCATCGGCTGGGCGGCAGCCGGGTGCCGGGGTGGAGGGTGCCCCGCTGGATCTCCTGTTTGATGAACCGCTGTATCTGCGAGGTGAGGGATTCGCCGGAATTTCGCGAAACCGGCACCGATAAGTGCAGTGCCATTCGTCTTTCCTCTCCGGTGCGCCTGATTCCGGTTCTGTGTTTGGACCGCATCGGTCATCCGTGATTGGTCTGCCCTGCGGAGCCCGGTTTCCCGACAATGGACGGCAGCATGAATTCAGCGCCGACGAGGAGAATTCCGTGACCGCACGGCCGAGGATTCGCGAATGGGCCGCTCTGATCGACACGCTGCTGGACGGGCACGACCTCGTCTCGGACGAGACCGACTGGGCGATGGAACGGATCATGGCGGGCGAGGTGGGCCCAGCCGCGCTGGCCGGCCTCCTGGTGGCGTTGCGCGCCAAGGGTGAGACGGCCGAGGAGATCGACGGGCTGACCCGGGCGATGCTCCGGCATGCGCTGCCCCTGCCGACGACCGGCCCGTCGCTGGACATCGTGGGCACCGGCGGTGACGGTTCCCACAGCGTGAACATCTCCACCATGTCGGCGATCGTCGCGGCCGGGGCGGGCGCCCGGGTCGTCAAGCACGGGAACCGTTCGGCCTCCTCCTCCTGCGGGTCGGCGGACGTGCTGGAGGAACTGGGTGTGGTGCTCGACCTGCCGGTGCACGAGGTGGCGGAGGTCGCCGACGAGGCGGGCATCACGTTCTGCTTCGCGCCCGTCTTCCATCCGGCACTGCGGCACGCCTCCGCGCCCCGGCGGGAGTTGGGCGTGCGCACCGTGTTCAACCTCCTCGGGCCGCTGTGCAACCCGGCCGGGTCCACGGCGCAGGCCGTCGGGGTTGCCGCCGCCGACGCCCTCGCGCCGGTGGCCGGGGTGCTCGCCCGGCGCGGGGTGTCCGCCCTGGTCTTCCGCGGCGACGACGGCATGGACGAGTTGACCGTGACGACGACGTCCCGGGTGTGGACGGTCCATCGCGGCGAGACGCGGGAAGAGGTCTTCGACCCGCGCGGTCTGGGGTTCCGGCTCGCCCGCCCCGAGGAGCTGCGCGGTGGCGACCGGCGCCACAACGCCCGGGTGGCCCGCGAGGTACTCGACGGGGTGAGGGGGCCGGTCCGTGACGCGGTGCTGCTGTCCGCGGCGGCCGGCCTGGCCGCGCTGCGCCCCTCGTCGGCGCCGCTGACGGAACGGCTCGCGGAGGGCGTGGCACAGGCCGGCGAGGCCATCGACTCCGGGGCCGCGGCCGCGGTCCTCGAACGCTGGGCGGCCGTCACCGCCAAGCGTGCCGGGACGGGATGACACGCTCCGCCCCGACACGCTCCTGGACGACCACCGCACGGCGTCCAGGAGCACGACGGAACCACGACCCCGGTACGCGAACAGGCGGCCGCCGTCACCACGGAGCAGTCCAGGACCCGCCGGGACGAGCCGCCCCGGCGCCCACCGGGACGACGACCGCTCGGCGTCCGGGAGCGCGGGCGGGCTCCGGACGCCGGCTGCGTCGCACGTCCGCTCATGGGAGGGCGTCGGTGGCGGGTGTCGGTCCGGTGGGCCGCCCGGCCTCGACCAGCGCGGCCACCGCGGCGCCGGGGTCGCCGTGGGTGACCAGCGAGGAGCCGACCAGGACCGCGTCGGCGCCGAGCCGGGCGAAGCGGGCGGCGTCCTCGGGTCCGCGCACCCCCGACTCGGCGATCCGGACCACGTCGTGGGGCAGCCGGGGGGCGACCCGCGCGAACACGTCGGGGTCGATCCGCAGGGTTCGCAGATCCCGGGCGTTGACGCCGATCAACCGTGCTCCCGCGGCCACCGCCCGCTCCGCCTCCGCCTCGTCGTGCACCTCCACGAGGGCGTTGAGACCCGCCTCGCGCGCCACCGCCATCAGCTCCGTGAGCAGCGGCGCGTCGAGTGCGGCCACGATCAGCAGGACCAGGTCCGCACCGTGCGCACGGGCCTCCCACACCTGGTAGGGGTCGACCACGAAGTCCTTGCGCAGCACGGGCAGGTCCACGCCCGCGCGGACGGCGTCCAGATCGGCGAGGGACCCGGCGAACCGCCGTCGCTCGGTCAGCACGCTGACGGCCGCCGCGCCTCCGGCCGCGTAGGAGGCGGCCAGCCCCGCGGGGTCGTCGAGGGCGGCGAGCCGGCCGCGGGCGGGGCTGGCCCGCTTGACCTCGGCGATCACGCGCAGCCCGGCGGGCGACCGCAGCGCCGTCGCCGCGTCGGGCGCGGGCCCGGCCGACAGGGCCAGGTCCCGCACCGCGTCCAGGGACACGGCCCGGCGTCGCTCGGCGAGGTCGGCCCGGACGCCCTCGATGATCGAGGTGAGGACGCTCATCACTCGCCCCGCCCCGCGGGCCGCACGGACAGGGCGTGCCGGAACTCGTTCCTCGGGTCCCAGCCGGCCTTGGCCCGGCGCAGCCTGGCGTGGTTCGCGCCGAAGTACAGCTCCTGCCAGGACACCCCCGACCGGTTGCGGCGCGGGTCCTTGAGGTCGGTGTCCGCGTAGTTGACGTAGGCGCCGGCGGTGCCGCGGCCCGGTGCCGGGGCGCCTCCGGTGGCCCCGTACACGTCCTCGTACAGGTCGCGCAGGAAGCCCACGTGCCGGTCGTCCTCGGCGGCGGCCGTCCACTCGCTGACGTACATCAGCATCAGGGCGCTGTCCCGGTGGGCGAGAGCGGTCTCGTGCGGTGCGACGGCGTTGACCCGGCCGCCGTAGGGCGCGATGAGCAGGCCGCTGCCCGGGTGGTCGTAGTCCGTGCGGGTCAGGTGCCGGCGCAGGGCCTGGACCTGGGCGTCGTCGAAGGCCGTGCGGTGGTAGGCGGACTTGCCCTTGATGCGCTTGCCGCTGGGGCGGTCGGCGAAGCCGGACCACTGGGTGGCCATCAGCCAGGGCAGCCGGTGGCGTTCCACGGTCCGGGACGGCGTGGCCACGCCGCGTCCCAGCGCGGCGAGGAAGGCGTCCAGCCGGCGGTCCGGGTCCCCCCGCTCCGTGGACAGCTGGACGTTCAACGCCACCGCGCCGCCCGACCGGTGGAAGACGGCGAGGTGGCTGTAGAGGTCGGCCTCCGGGTCGCCGGGTGCGTTGTGGGCGACGTGCCAGGCGCTGTAGTTCTTCAGCAGGGCGCCGAAGGAGTCCCGGTCCAGGTCCTGCCAGGGCCACACCACGGTGGCGACCAGCAGTTCGGCGGGCGGCGCGGGCAGGACCCGCCGGGGGTCGGAGCCGGGTGCCCCCGGGCTCCGCAGCCAGTAGCGGGTGACGACGCCGAAGGTGCCGCCGCCCCCTCCGGTGTGCGCCCACCACAGGTCGTGCAGCGCGCCCCGGTCGTCCCGGGAGGCCACCACCGACCGCGCGGTGCCGTCCCGGTCGACGACCACCACCTCGACGGCGTGCAGGTGGTCCACGGTGAGTCCATGGGTGCGGTTCAGCGGGCCGTAGCCGCCACCGCTGATGTGGCCGCCGACGCCCACGGTGGGGCACGAGCCGCCCGGCAGCGCCACCCCCCACCGTTTGAACAACTGCTCGTTGACGTCCCCGAGACGGGCACCGGCTCCGACCTCGACGGCCCCGCGCCGGCTGTCGTACCCGATCGCGTTCATGGCGGACAGGTCGACCAGGGCCCGGACCTCGTCGTCGCCGACGAAGTTCTCGAAGCAGTGGCCGCCGCCGCGGACCGCGACCCGGCGGCCGGTGTCCACCGCCCGCTGGACCGCCGCCACGACCTGCCCGGTCGTCCTGGGCAGCGCGATCCAGTCCGGGGAGCCGATCCAGCGCTGGTTCACGCCCCGCGCCAGGTCCGCGTACTGGGGGCTGCCGGGGCCCACGACGATGGGCGGCCTCGCCCCGTCCCCGCTGTCGTGCGCCGCGGCCGGGCGGGCGGCCAGGCCGGTCGCCGCGGCGGTGCCGACCAGTGCGGAGGCGCCCACGAACGACCGGCGGCTGACGGTACTCATCACTGTTCTCCTCGGGTGGTGACGGACTCTGGCTTCAGGACCCGCAGGAAGACGGCGGGGTCCTCCTGCGGTCCCTCGACACGCTGGGCACCGCCGAAGTCGAACCGGGGGACGGTGGTGATGCCGAGGTCCCGGGCACGGCGCACCTCGGCGCGTACTTCCGCGACCCCCTCGTCGGACGCGAGCAGCCGGGCGGCCCGGTCGCGGTCGAGTCCGGCCCGCTCGACGCGCCGGAGCAGTTCGCCGTGATCGCCGAGGTCGGCGCTCTCCGTGAAGCAGGCGGCGAACAGGAGTTCCTCCAGGCGGCTCTGCACCGGGCGCCCGTGGCTCAGTCCGGCCCACCTCAGCAGCCGGTGGGCGTCGAGGGTGTTGACCGCGTAGCCGGTCTCGTTGCGGAAGGCGATGCCGTGCCGCGGTCCGGCGGCGGAGACCTCCTTGTTCATCCGCGCCGCACGCTCCCGGCCGTACTTACCCGCCAGCCACTCGAGCATGGGAGTGGCCTCGGCGGGCTGCTCGCCGTCGATCTGGTACGGGTGCAGGACGACGTGGACGTCACTGCGTCCGGAGGCCGACAGGGCCAGCTCGAAGGTGCGTTTGGTGATGTAGCACCAGGGGCACGAGACGTCGGACCAGATGTCGATTCTCATCGGTTGCCTCCAGCGGTGCCGGCGACGGCCAGGGACGGCCGGGTGTTGACGGTCTCCGGGTCGAAGCCGCCGATCCGGGCGAACTCGTCCGACACGGCCTGAAGTTCGCCGTCCTCGAAGACGTCCGCGGGGTCCGCGAAACCGCCCGGTGCCCGCTCGTGGGCCATGTCGATGACGACCTCGGGGCCGCGCCGGCGCGCGCTGTCCTGGATCCGGGTCAGCGCGGGCAGCCGTTCCGCCTCGTAGGCGGCCAGGGCACTCGCCGGAGTGCCGGCCAGGGCCAGTTCCCGGGCCAGTACCCGGGCGTCGACGATGGACTGCGTGGCGCCGTTCGAGCCCATCGGGTACATGGCGTGGGCGGCGTCGCCCAGCAGGGTGACCGATCCGTGGGTCCAGCGCGGCAAGGGGTCGCGGTCGACCATCGGGTAGACGTACGCCTCCTGTGCGGAGCGGACCAGCGCGGGGACGTCGAGCCAGTCGAAGGCCAGGTCGGCGAAGTGGTGCAGGAAGCTGTCCGGGGACACCGCGCGGTTCCAGTCGGCGTCCGCGAAGTCCGCTCCCGGGTCGGCGGCCCGGGCGACGGCCCAGTTCATCAGGACCGGGCCGTCCGCCGCGCCCCGGGGCGGGGACATGGGGTAGACGACGGCTCGCCGCCGGTCGTCGCCCGCGATGATCATCGTGCGCCCGTCCAGGAAGGAAGGGGCGACGGTGGTGCCGCGCCAGACCACGAGCCCGTTCCACGGCGGCGGGCCCTCGTCGGGGTAGAGGTGGGCGCGGACGGCGGAGTGGATGCCGTCCGCCCCGATCAACGCGTCGGCCGGTGTCACGGATCGCCGTCCGGAGCCGGAGTGGCGCACGCGCACCTCGACCCGTCCGTCCGCGCGCTGCGCGAACCCCTCGACCCGGGCGCCGGTGACGATGGCGCCGGGACCCAGCCGACGCCGTACGGCCGCTGCCAGCACCGCCTGGAGCCGGCCGCGGTGCACGGACAGCTGCGGCCACCGGTAGCCGGCCCCGGTCCCGCGCGGTTCGCGCCAGATCAGCTGGCCGTGCCGGTTGCGGTACTCCAGGGCGCCGGTCGGCACGGCGACCTCCAGCAGTTCGTCCAGCAGGCCGAGTTCGGCCAGTTCCCGCACCGCGTTGGGCAGGATGTTGAGGCCCACGCCCAGCGGCCGGAGGTCCGGTACGGCCTCCAGCAGGCGTACGTCGTCGATGCCCGCCTCGTGCAGCCCCAGGGCGGTGGTCAGGCCGCCGATGCCGGCGCCCGCGATCACGATCGTCACGCCGGCCTCCGCTCGGCACGCTCCGCGGACGCGCCCCGGCGCCGGGTGAGCTGGGCGGTGGCCCGGGTGAGGTCCGTGATCTGGCGCAGCAGGTCCACGCTGGCGCCGCCGCTGCCCACCGGATAGAGCCGCAGGTCGGCGTCGTAGGCCTTGCGGGCGATGCCGAGATGGCGGCCGCGGAAGACCAGGATGACGCGGAGCAGCCGGGCGATCGCCTCGGCGGCGGGGCGGAGTCCCGGCATCCTGCGCTCGGCGCCGTCCGGGTCGTCGCCGTATGCCGCGACCAGCCGTGTCACCACCGAGGGGACGCCCGTCCAGCGGTCGTACAGTTCGCGCCAGCGGGGCAGGCTGTAGGGCACCGAGTCGCGCAGGAACTCCTCGTACTCGGGTTCGCTGTGGTCGGAGGCCCACACCGCCTGGTCGATCAGCCACAGGGGGACCTGGGCGGCGGCGGGGCCGAGCAGGACGCGCCCGTCGACGGTGATCTCCTCGAAGTAGGCCCGCAGGCCCTGGGCGAAGAACTCGGGGCTGACGTTGGCCACGACCATGTCGATGGAGGAGACCATCGGCTCCACGTGCCCGGTCAGTTCGTCGGCGACGTCGGCGAACTTCGGCTCGGCGACGTCGGTGTCGCTGAGCAGCCCGGCCAGTTCCAGGGCCTCGCGCAGGTGGGGGAAGACCATCCGCACGGACTCCTGGAGGTAGGCCTCCTGGATGTCGCCGGTGTACATGCGCTGGCGCCCGCCCACAGGGTTCCAGGTCGTGTAGTGGTGCACGGTGTCCCGGGGCACCATGTCCGTGCGCCGGCCCAGTTCGTGCAGGACCGGCACCACCTCAGGGGCCAGGGGCACCGGTTCCGGGCCGTGCCGTTTGATGGAGCCGAGCACCATGCCGAGGTCGCGCATGGCCGCGACGCAGGCCTCGACGGAGTATCCGGCGACGTCGTCGAGCGTGGGCACCATGCCGCGCAGGGCCGCCGTGAGGGCGGGTACGTCGGCGTCCTCGTTGTACTGCCGCAGGTTGAAGCAGGTGGTGTCGGCGGCGAGGGGGTCAAGGTCCCGGATCACCGCCGTGCGTATGGAGTTGCCGAGATCGATGCCGAGCATGCTGGTCAAGGGTCTCTCCCTAGTTGTGGCGCGGGTGGTCATGGACATCGGGGCGTGCACCGTGCCGGGGCACGCGGGCGCGTCGGCCGACCGCCGGGGCGCTGGGCCCTGGGGGCGGGTCGACGGGCCGTGCGGGAGCACGGTGAGGAGTCACGGCGGCAGAGCGCCGCCGGTGTGGTCAGTTGCCGTGTGCGGCGGGCCCGGCGCCGTCCGACGGCCGACAGCGCGTGCGCCGGCCGGCCGACGGGGCCGGTCCGGGCCGGCCGGCCGTCGCCCGGGCTCGCGGCGTGCGGTCGCGCACCTCCGGGCCGGGGCCGAGCACGACGTGGGCGTTCACCCCGGACATGCCCTGGCCGTTGACCGCGGCGAGGGCGGGCTTGCCCGCGACGGCGGGCCAGGGCCGGGGCGAGTCCGGCAGCACCAGGGGCAGCCGGTCCCAGTCGACCCGCGGGGACCGGGTGTCCACGTGCAGTGTCGGCGGCACCTCACGGTGTTCCAGGCAGAGCACCGTCTTGACGAGCCCCGCGACGCCGGCGGCGGCCTCGCAGTGCCCGATGTTGGACTTGAGCGAGCCGACCAGGCAGGGCCGGCCGGGCGGGCGGCCCTCGGACAGCACGTCGTTGAGGGCGCCGAGTTCGACCGCGTCGATCCCGGTTCCGGTTCCGTGGGCCTCGACGTAGCCGACGTCACCCGGGACGACCCGGGCGGCGCGGTAGGCCCGGCGCATCGTCAGTGACTGGCCGGCCTCGGAGGGGTCGGTGACGTGTGGCTTGGTCGCGCCGTCGTGGCCGAGGGCGCTGCCGAGGATCACCGCGCGCACGGGATCACCGTCGGCCAGGGCCCGTTCGAGCGTCTTGAGGACGACGACGGCGACGCCGTCGGAGCGGACGAAGCCGTCCGCCGCGCTGTCGCCGAACCGGCAGTGCCCGCCGGCCGACAGTACGCCGGCCCGGTCGAAGACCTCGGTGGCGGTGGTGCCGAGCACGAGGTTCGCGCCGCCCGCGATCGCGACGGCGGACTCGCCCGCGCGCAGGCTGAGGCAGGCCAGGTGCACGGCCGCCAGCGAGGACGCCTGGGCGCAGTCCACGGTGACGCTGGGCCCGTGCAGCCCGAGGTGGAAGGAGAGCCGTCCGGCGAGCATCGACCGCTGGTGGCCGCCGGCCAGGCAGTTCAGGTCGAGCTTCGGGGCGCGGGCCTCGCGCAGCCGGTCCCAGTGGTCGGCGTGCGACTGGCCGGCGAAGACGGCGGTGGCGCTGCCGGCGAGGGAGCGCGGGTCGTGGCCGGCGTCTTCCAGGGCCTCCCAGGCGGTGTGCAACAGGAGGCGCTGCTGGGGGTCCATCGCCTCGGCCTCCACGGCCGGGACGCCGAAGAACTCCGCGTCGAACTCGTCGACGCCGTCCACGAAGCCGCCCCGCTCACCTCCCCGGGGCAGGACGGTGCCGACCGGGAAGCGGCTCGCGGGCGCCGCGCCGGTGGCGTCCCGCCCGGAGCGGAGCAGTTCCCAGAGCTGCTCCGGCCCGTGCGCGCCCGGCAGCCGGCAGCCGGTCCCGATCACGGCGACCGGAGCCGCCTCGGGTATGTGGTCCGGTCTCCCGCTGTGCAGTGACATCTCGTTCCCCCGTTGTGCGTGCTGTGCTGCGGACCGTGCCGGTCGCCGGGGTGCGGCCGCGCGGCTGCGCGGCCCTCCCCCGGTCCGGCGGCGGATCACTCGCCGGTGTGCGTCCAGTGCTCCCAGGGCTGGGCCTTGACCCACTCGATCGTCGGGGTGAGCTGGATGCCCAGGGCCTCTTCCACGGCCGCCGGGTGCGGGGCGAGCAGGTCGGGTGCCTGGCCCCCGCCGACGTGGTGGTAGATCCCGGCGACGCCGGCCGCCGCCGGGGCGCCGAGCAGGCCGGCGAGGCCCTGCTCGAACTGGTCGACCTCCAGGGGCAGGTACCGCACGTCGCGGCCCAGCGCCTGGCCGAAGACCGCCGCGAGTTCGGGTCCGGTCAGGACGTCGGCGCCGCCGACGTGCAGCACCTGACCGGCGGGCACATCGTCGTCGAGGGCGCGGGCGGCGACCTTGGCCAGGTCCTCGTGGCTCATCCAGGCCACGCGCTGCTCGGCGGGCAGCGGGTAGGCGAGGACGCCGTCGTTGACGATGGCGGGGCCGTTCCAGGGGCTGAAGAGGTTCTCCAGGTACACCGGCGGCCGAAGGGTGACCACCGGGACGCCGCCGGCCCGCAGCACCTCCTCGGCACGGCGCCGGGTCTCGAAGCCCGGGCGGTCGGTCGTCTCGTCCGGGACGGGGGTGTTCGTGTTGAAGACGATGCGGCGCACCCCGGCCTCGAGTGCGGCGTCGGCGACGTTGCGGGCGTAGTTCGTGACCGTGTCGAGGTCGTACTCCAGCGGCATCACGACGACGGCGTGCGTGGCGCCCCGGAAGGCGGCGCGCAGGGACTCCGCGCTGCTCAGATCGCCGCGGACCGGGGTGAACCCGCCCCCGTCCTGCGTGGCCCTGGCCACGTCGCGGACGAGACCCCGCACGTCGTGTCCCTGTCCGGCGAGCCAGCGGGCGACGGCCCCGCCCTGGTACCCGTTGGCGCCGGTCACGAGGACGCGCTTGAGGTGCTCTTGTGTCATGTCGTGCCTTTCGTCGTGTGGTTCGTTCGGGGGTGTGCGCACCGGTCGCGGGCGCGGCGGACCGGACCGGGCGGACGCGTTCAGGGCACGGCTCGCCGTTGCCCGACGGCGTCCGGTGCCTCCGGGACCGGTGGCCCGGGCAGCCGCAGCCGCAGCCGCAGGGACAGCAGCGCTCCGGCGACGGCGAGGCCGGCGCCCAGCAGGAAGGCGGCGCCGAAGCCCTGGGTCAGGGCGACCTCGTGCGGCGCGTCGGAGGCGTTGGTGCGGGCGGCCGCGACGCCGGACAGCACGGCCAGTCCGATGACGGAGCCGAACTGGAGGCTGGTGTTGACCAGCCCAGAGGCGAGGCCGGCCTCGTCCTCGCGGGTGTCGAGGGTCGCCGCGACGTTGGTGGTGATGGAGACCAGCGGCAGGGCCACCCCGAGCACCAGGGTCGGCGGCAGCACGTCGGACACGAAGGAGCCGTCGGCCGAGATCCGGGACAGCCCGGCCATGCCGGCCGCGACCAGCACGAACCCGGCGGCCATGACGCCCCGCAGACCGAAGCGGCCGATCAGCCGGTCCGCGAGCGAGGCCACGGCGATGACGACCACGCACAGCGGCAGCAGGGCGAGTCCGCCGAGCACCGCCTCGTGCCCGAGCACCGCCTGGAGGTAGAGACTGACCAGGAAGAACATCGGGAACAGCGACATCTGCCACAGGGCCGCCAGGATGTTGGCCAGGCGCAGGGAGGGCCGGCGCAGCACGGCGGGCGGTACCAAGGGGTGTGCGACCTTGCGCTCCACCAGGGCGAACAGGACCAGCAGCACGACGGCGGCGCCCCCGGTGGCGAGGGTCCCGGTGGACCGCCACCCGGCCTCGCCGGCGTTGACCACGGCATACGCCAGCAGGGCCAGTCCGGCCGTGCCCGCGATCGCGCCCGGCACGTCGATGCCCCGCTCACGCCCGCTGCCCGCGCCGCCCGGCAGCAGCCGGGGAACGGGCAGCATCAGCAGGACCCCGGCGACCACGTTGAGCGCGAAGGTCGACTCCCAGCCCAGCCAGCTGGTGAGCACCCCGCCCAGCACCGTGCCCACCGCGCCCCCGGCACCCGCCATCGCGGCGAACACCCCGAGGGCCCGGTGTCGTTCGGGGCCGTCCGGGAACAGACTCAGCACCAGGGCGAACGCCGCCGCGGCGGCCATGGCCGCGCCGACGCCCTGCACCGCGCGAGCGGTGATCAGCAGCGCCGCGTCGCCCGCGAAGGCGCCCAGCAGCGAGGCGGCGGACAGCACGCCCAGACCGGCCAGGAAGACGCGGCGCCGGCCGAGCAGGTCGGCGGCTCGTCCGCTGAGCAGGAGCAGTCCGCCGAAGGACACGAGGTAGGCGTTGGCCACCCAGGACAGCTCCGCGGGCGAGATGCGCAGGCTCTCGCCGATGGACGGCGCGGCCACGTTGATGATCGACGTGTCCAGGAGCAGGACGAACTGGGTGGAGGCGAGCAGCGCGAGCGCACGCCACCGGTCAGCGGAGGGCATCGAGGCCACCTCCGCCGCCCGGCAGGTCGTCCAGCCGGTATCCGTCCAGGCACGACTGGGTGAAGGCGGCCAGCAGGTCCGGGTTCCCGTCGCGCACGATGCCGGGGAGATAGACGTGCGGGGCCCCGTGGTAGAAGCGCTCGTACTGCTCGTGCCGGGCGGCGAACTCCGAACCCAGCGCGTCCCAGGCCAGCTTGAGGAGCTTGATCCGCTGCTCCGCGGGGGTTCCGGGAGAGCGCACGTACTTGGCCACCAGCGGGCCGAGCTCCGGATGGGTCAGGTCGTACCCCGAGGCGGGGAGCTGGATGAGGCCGCCGCCGGCCAGCATCTTGATCTCGGCGAGCACCTTCGGGTAGAGGTCGCCGGCCATGGCCCGGTGGGCGGAGGCGATCTCCTTGTTGATGTGGACGGCGCTGCCCTCGCCGGCGACACGTTCGTACGTCGTCTCGGCCGCCACCACCATGGATTTCGCGATGTTCAGCCATCCCATGAGACGGCCGATCTGCATCTGCACCGGCGGCAGCGCGTAGGTGTTGTTGGCGCGGGTGAGCAGGATCGCCAGACCGGTGAGGAACTCCAGCTTGGTCCAGAAGCGGGTGGCCGCCTGGTGCACGAAGTTGTTGTAGGCGGGGGTGAACCACCACATCCGGAAACTGGTGTCGACGTCGCGGTAGGTCAGCACCCGCTCCCAGGGGACGAAGACGTCGTCGCAGACCAGCAGCGCGTCGTTCTCGTCGAAGCGGGCGGAGAGCGGGTTGTCGAACACGCTGCGCGCCTGGGCCTCGTAGGAGGTGCGGGAGATGAACTTCAGGCCCGGGGTGTCCAGCGGCACCGAGAAGGTCAGGGCGTACTCGGTGTCCTGGCGGGGCAGCGGCTCGATGGTGCCGACGATGACCTCGTCGCCGAAGACCGCGCCGGTGCCGATCATCTTGGCGCCGCGCACCACGATGCCGTCGTCGCGCTCCTTGACGACCCGTACGTACAGGTCGTCCTCCTCCTGCTCGCTCGCGGCCCTGGTCCGGTCTATCTGCGGATTGGTGATGGTGAACGCCTGGTAGAGGCTGCCCTCGGTCATGCGGCGGTAGTAGGCGGCCAGGTTGTCCCGCCCGTCGAAGCCCTCGCCGGCGAAGATGTCGGGCGCGGACACGAAGCCGGCGATGCCGGCCGCCATGTAGTCGGGCGACCGGCCCAGGAAGCCGAAGCTCGCCTCGGACCAGGTCTTGAACGCCTTGCGGCGCTCGACCAGTTCGGCCTGGTCGCGCGGCACGTGGTAGGCGCGCAGCATCGGGTGGTCGGCGTCCTCGGGGCGAACCGTCAGGACGTCGCGCAGGCCGGGCTCGCGGGCCATGTCGTAGAGGTGGGCTATGGACCGGGCGGTGTTGCGGAACGCGGGATGCTCGGTGACGTCCTTGACCAGCTCTCCGTCGAGCCAGACGGCTCGCCCGTCGCGAAGTGAATCGAGGTATTCCTGGCCGCTGCGGGTCATGTCTCTCCTGACACGAAGGTGCGATGACTGGTGTGGGACGGTGAGGTCGGAGCCGGGCCGCGCCGGGACGCTGCCGTACGGGCCCGGTGAGCGGGACGGTGGCCTCAGGGCTCGCGGACCGCGTCGGCGCGTGCTCCCGACGACGGGCGGTGACAGCCGTAGGGGGAGGGCGCGTTGACGGACTCGGCGTCGAAGCCCGCGGCGCGCGCGTAGCTCTCGGCCACCAGGGCCAGCCGGGCGGCCGGTATGACGTCCTCGACCCGCCTGAAACCCCCGGGAGCCCGCTCCTGAGCCAGATCGATCACCAACTCGGGCCCCTTGGCCCGGTTGAACAGCTGGAGGCGGTTCATCGGCGGCCGGCGGTCGCGGTCGTATGCGGCCAGGGCGCGGACGGGGTCGCGGTGGGTGGCCAGGGCGTGGGCGAGGCCGCGGGCGTCCAGGACGGCCTGGGTCGTCGCGTTGGACCCCATCGGCGCCATGGCGTGCGCCGCGTCGCCGACCAGGGTGACCGTGCCGAACGACCAGCGCGGCAGGGGGTCCCGGTCCAGCATGGGGAAGGACCCCACGGAGCCGGCGCCCGCGAGGACGGTGCGCAGCCGCAGGTCACCGCAGGTCCAGTCGGACACGGCACCGGGGAAGCCGTCGTCGGGCCGCGGCTCCCGCCCCGGCTCCCGCGGCGTCGCCGCGCGGGACACGGCCCAGTTGACGAGGACCAGGCCGTCCGCGTCCGGGCGTCCGGCCAGGGGGTAGACGACGGCCTTCCAGCGTCCGTCACCCATCACGACCATCGACCGGCCCCCTTGGAAGGGGGTGCTCCGGTTCACCCCGCGCCACACCGTGGTGCCGTTGGAACGGGGCTCGCCCTCCTCGGGGTACAGGGTCCGGCGCACCGCGGAGCGCAGTCCGTCGGCCCCGATCAGCACATCGGCGCGGATCCGGCTGTCCGGCCGGTCTGCGGAGCGGTGCGCGAGGAGCACCTCGGTTCCGCCCCCGTCGAGGGGGGTGAACCCGGTGACGCGGGCGTCGGTCGTGAGGGCGTCCGGTCCCAGCCGGTCGCGTACCGCGTCGACGAGGATCGACTGGAGGACCCCGCGGTGCAGGGCCAGTTGGGGCCAGTCGCAGTCACTCGCCCGGCCCCGGGGCTCGTGCCAGATCCGCTGCCCGAGATGGTTGTGGTAGCTCAGCTCCGTCAGTTCGGTGCCGGCGTCCGCGACGCTTTCGGCCAGACCGAGGTCGGCCAGTTCCCGGACGGCGTTGGGCTGCACGTTCACTCCGGCACCGAAGGGACGGATCTGCGGAACCGCCTCGAGTACGCGGACGTCGCGCAGTCCGACGGCGTGCAGACTCAGCGCCGCCACCAGGCCGCCGATGCCGGCGCCGGCAATCACGATCTCCATGGAACGAGCCCCCCGGTAACTCCACCCCGTGTGAGCCGGCCAGAAGCACGGCACGGCTCGGCTCTCATCGTTCTTGCCGGTATGGCTACGATCAACTAGTCATAAGCCGAATACGTTTAACGATCGTCCGGGATGCCGTCGAAGGAGTGGTCCGTGAACGACGACGTGCTGAGCGAGGTACTGCGCCCGCTGTGGCTGACCGATGTGTTCCACAGCACCTGGCGGGCCGGCGGGCAGTGGGGGGTCGAGGGGCACGACGACAGCTGTGCGATTGTTCACTACATGGTCGACGGTGGCTGTGTCATCTCCTTCCACGACGACTCCGAGCCCGTGTCGCTGAGCGAGGGGGATCTGGCGGTCTTCCCGCACGGCACCGCCCACACCTTCGCCGCCGAGACGGGTGCCGCGGTCACGCCGTTGTCCACACTGCTGCCGCACTGCCCGCCGGGCAGGTCGGGGGTCGTCACCGTCGGCAGTCCGCCGTACACGACGCAGATGCTCTGTGCGAGCCTGCGCTACTGCGCGATCGGGGAACCGGTCCTGTACTCGGCGCTGCCCCGGCTCATCGTGATCCGGCAGCGCTTCCTGCGGGGCGAGTCGCTGCTGGTGCGCACGCTGGAGTCGCTGCCCTCGGAGGTCGGGCGTACGGCTCCCGGTTCCCGGCTGGTCACGCTGCGGGCGTTCGAGACGGTCTTCATCCTGTCCCTGCGGATCGCGATGGAGCAGCTGGCGGACGAGTCACCCGCGCTTCAGGCACTGCACCATCCGGGCATCAGCAAGGCGCTGATGGCGATCCACGGCTCGTACCACAAGCCGTGGACGGTGGAGGCGCTCGCCCGCGAGGCGGGCCTGTCCCGCTCGGTGTTCGCCCAGTTGTTCCGGGAGCTGGTCGGTCAGCCACCCATGCGGCACCTGACACTGCGCCGGCTCCAGGAGGCCAGACGGCAGCTCGCGGAGACCTCCGTGCCGCTCCAGGAGATCGCCCGGCTCATCGGCTACGGCAGTCAGGTGGGATTCCACCTCGCGTTCCGCAAGGAGTACGGGATGACGCCCGGCGAGTACCGGAGCAGGAACAAGACCGGTCCCGCCCCGGTGCCCGTCACGACGTGAGGACCACCGGGGCGGGACCGGGCTCAGGCCACGCTCATCAGGCTGGCGAAGGCGAGGAAGCCGAGCAGCGGCAGGATCACGGTGGCCGTGATGCCGAGCACGAGACCGGCGGTCGCGGAGCCCTTGTTGGTGGCCTCGCCCCGGTTGGCCCTTCCTCGGCCGATCGCGCCGAAGATGATCCCGAGGATGCCCAGGATGACGCCGAAGAACCAGAGGAAGAAGGTCAGGCTGCACACCACGCCGATGATGCCCAGCACCAGTCCGGAGGTCCCCATGCCGTTGCTCGGCTGCATCGGCATGCCGTAGCCCGGCCCCTGCGGGTAGCCCACCGGCGGGGCGGCCGGGTACGAGGGCCCCTGGTTCGGATAGCCGTACCCGGGCGCGGACTGCGGGTACGCGTAGCCCCCCGCGGGCGGCTGCCCCGGCTGCGGCGGCGGCCCGTAGTCCCCGGGTCCTGGATTGGAGTACGACATGAACTGCTCTCCCCTCGTTGGCGCATGACATCGTAGAGGCAACCTGCGGGGACGAACTCAGCTTTCCGCGGTGACGGAGACCGGCACGGGGCGCGAGGAGCCGTAGTAGGGGTCGTCGTAGTCCGATTCCTCGTTGATCGCGGCGGTGATCCCGATGGCGATCAGCACGATCACGGCGACACCGAGCACGATGCCGACGATGCCCATGACGAACCCGGCCTGCGCCTGCCCGTGGTTGTTCGCCAGGCCGCTCTCCGCCTTCCGGCGGCCCTTGATGCCGAAGACCACGGCGAGGACGCCCAGCACCACCGAGACCACGCCGTACAGGCAGAACAGCGCGCAGGCGAGGATGCCCAGCACCATGGACGCGGTGCCGAGCCCGTTCTGCGGGGGCATCTGCATGCCGGGCCAGCCGTAGCCCTGACCGTATCCGGGGTAGCCGTAACCGCCCGGGACACCGGCGCCGCCGGGCGCGAGGGGCGGAGGGGGCACCGCGGAGTCGGGGCCGGTGAACCCGGCGCCGGGCATCGACGCGACCGTGGCCTGGTCGTGCACGCCCGGCGGCGGCTGCCAGGGCGGCGGCGCGTCGGAGGCGGGCGGCTGGGAGGGCGGGGGCGGCTGCTGCGGCTGCCCGGCACCGCCCTTGTCCAGGGACGGACCGCTCTGAGGCGGCGCCCAGGGGTCGTGGCCACCGGAGGATTCCCCCTCCGGCCGTATCGCGTCCGTCATGTCCTGTCCCCCCGGGTCGTTCGTGCCCGCCATGCTACGGTCCCGGGCCGCCGGGCGTGAGACCGGCCTACGATGATCCCCGAACGACCGATCAGCCGATCACCCGTGCCCCACCGCCGCCCCGCGGTCCGGGGCGCCGCCCCGGGGAGGAACCCTTGACCGAGCACCTCGTCGACCCCGACGTCCCGCGCGACCTGCACGCCTTCATCGCCGGACTGCCGAAGGCCGAACTGCACGTCCACCACGTCGGCTCCGCCTCCCCACGCATCGTCTCCGAACTGGCCGCGCGACACCCCGACTCGAAGGTCCCCACCGACCCCGAGGCCCTGGCCGACTACTTCACGTTCACGGACTTCGCGCACTTCATCGACGTGTACCTGTCCGTCGTCGACCTGGTCCGCACCCCGGAGGACGTCCGGCTGCTGACCTACGAGGTGGCCCGGGACATGGCCCGCCAGCAGGTGCGGTACGCGGAGCTGACCATCACGCCGTTCTCCTCCACCCGGCGCGGCATCGACGAGGGCGCCTTCATGGACGCGATCGAGGACGCGCGCAAGGCGGCCGAGGCCGAGTTCGGGACCCAACTGCGCTGGTGCTTCGACATCCCCGGGGAGGCCGGTCTGGAGTCCGCCGAGGAGACGGCGCGGCTGGCCACCGACGACCGGCTGCGCCCGGAGGGCCTGGTCTCCTTCGGGCTCGGCGGACCCGAGATCGGGGTGGCCCGCCCGCAGTTCAAGCCGTACTTCGACCGGGCGATCGCCGCGGGACTGCACTCGGTGCCGCACGCGGGCGAGACGACCGGTCCGCAGACCGTGTGGGACGCCCTCACCGACCTGCGCGCCGAACGCATCGGGCACGGCACCAGTTCCGCCCAGGACCCGGAGCTGCTCGCCCACCTCGCCGAACGGCGCATCCCGCTGGAGGTGTGCCCGACCTCGAACATCGCCACCCGCGCGGTGCGCACCCTGGACGAGCACCCGATCAAGGAGTTCGTGCGCGCCGGGGTCCTGGTCACGGTCAACTCCGACGACCCGCCGATGTTCGGCACCGACCTCAACAACGAGTACGCCGTCGCCGCCCGGCTCCTCGGCCTCGACGAGCGCGGCCTGGCCGACCTGGCGAAGAACGGGGTCGAGGCCTCCTTCCTCGACGCGCCGGGCAAGGCCCGGATCGCCGACGAGATCGACACGTACACCGCCGACTGGCTCGCCTCCTGAGAGTTGCCGCCCCCATGGACACCCCGCGCCCCCTGACCGCCGTCGCCCACCGCGGCGACCCCTACCGACACCGCGAGAACACGATCGACTCGCTGCGTTCCGCCCTGGACCGCGGCGCCGACGCGGTCGAGACCGATGTGCGCCTCACCCGGGACGGCGTGCCGGTGCTGCTGCACGACGAGACGCTGAAGCGGCTGTGGGAGCACGACCGTCCGCTGCGCTCCCTGTCGGCCGAGGAGGTGCGCGGGCTGACGGCGGGCAGGGTGCCGACGCTGGCCGAGGCGCTGGCCGCGACCGACGGCAGCCGGCTGATGCTGGACCTGCCGGGCGGTCCGGGCGAGCGGGCCGTGCGGCGCATCGTGGACGTGGTCCGCGAGTGCGGGGCGCGGGACCGGGTGTACTACACCGCGGGTGCAGCCGCGATGCTCGCCGTGCGGGCCGCCGACCCCGCCGCCGAGATCGCCATGACCTGGACCACGGCCGCCCCGCCCCGGCCCGCGCTGCTGGCGGCGGTGCGGCCGCGGTGGCTCAACTACCGCTTCGGTCTGGTGCACCGGGCCCTGGCCGACCGCGTCCACGCCGACGGGCTGCTGCTGTCCGTGTGGACCCCGGACACCCGTCGCACCATGCGCCGCCTGCGCGCCCTGGGCGTCGACTCCATCACCACCAACCGCATCGACGTGCTGTGCGCGCTGCGCGACCGGGTCGCCGCACCGCCCGTAGGGGCGAACCCGGACAACCCCCGCACTCGGTAAGGGAGTTCCCGGAGGCCCGGTCCGGGGTCCGGGCCCTCCTCGGCGACGATACGGCGTGCCGGGCGGCGCGACGAGGATGATCGACGACCGTCCCGCCCCGGAACCTGGAGTCGTCGATGCCGTCGATGCGTGTCCGTACCTCCTCCGTCCTCGCCGCCTCCCTGGTGCTCGCGCTGTCCGCCGGGCCGCTGGCGGCCCCCGCGTTCGCCGGGCCGCCCGCCGCGGCCACCGCCGAGCACCAGCCGGACGGCCCGGACGCCAAGGCGCTGCGCGCCGCCCTCGCCATGGTGCCGGACGAGGATGCCACGGCCGCTCTCGTGCGGGTGGGCGGCACCGACGGCACATGGCGCGGCAACACGGGCGTGCGCGACCTGGCCAGTGGCCGGCCCGCGCACCCGGACGCCCGCTTCCGGGCCGGTTCCGTCACGAAGGTCGTCACCGCGGCCACCGTCCTGCGGCTCGCCGCGCAGGACCGGGTCGACCTGGACGCGCCGGTGCAGCGCTACCTCCCCGACCTGTTCACGGCGGACTTCGACGAGCCGATCAGCGTCCGCCAGTTACTCAACCACACCAGCGGCATCCAGGCGGGCGACGGACTCGGCGACGACTTCGCCCAGTTGTACGCGCACCGCTTCGACACCCTCACCCCGCAGGAGGTCGCGGCGTCGGCGATCGCGAAGGGGCCGGAGTTCGAGCCGGGCGAGCGGCAGCACTACCTCAACATCAACTACACGATCCTCGGCCTGCTGATCGAGGAGGTGACGGGGCGCTCCTACGCCGCCGAGGCCACCGGCCTGGTCCTGCGCCCGGCCGGCATGCGGCACACGTACTTCCCGGGCACCGACCCGCGCATCCGGGGCCCGCACAACCGGGGGTACCAGACGGTGGAGCGGCCGGACGGGACGACGAAGCTGCTCGACGTGACCGAGTGGAACCAGGCGGACCGCTGGGCGGCCGGTGACATGATCTCGACCACGGCCGACCTGGAACGCCTGCTCACCTCGCTCTTCCGGGGACGGATCGTGCCCGAGCCCCAGCTGGAGGAGATGTTCACGACGCCGCCGGGCCTGCCGGACGCGATCCTCAGCGCGGGTCTGGAGTACCAGGAGGTCGACGGCGAGATCTTCTGGGGCAAGTCGGGCTCGCGCTACGGGTACAGCGCGCTATTTGGCGGCACCCGCGACCTGTCCCGCACCCTCGTCTGCTCGGTCAACGCCACGGACGCCAAGAGCGCGGAGCCCAATCCGGTGCTCGACGCGATCACCGCGGCCGCGCTGAAGTAGCCCGCGCCCGCCGGCGGCCGCCCGTCAGTGGCCCGGTCGGCCGCTCGTCAGCCGCCGCGCCACCCCGTGCGCCGCGACCGTCGCCGCGCCCGCGAAGCCGAGCCCCACGACGAGGTCGCGCGGGCGGGTGGCGCGCAGGACACCGGCGCGGCGCAGCCGGCGGCGGGCCCAGAGGGTGAACGGGACCACGATCAGCGGCGAGGTGGCCGCCCCGGGCGTGTAGCCGCGCACCAGCCCCGCCTGCGCGAGGTGGACGAGGCCGTGCAGGCCGAAGGCGTTGAGCGCACTCTGGTAGGCGGCCGAGCGGCCGCCGGTCAGCCGTCCCGCGACGGAGGCGGAGGCCACGACCGCGGCCATCGCGCCGACCGCCACCGCGAACTCCCGCCCGTCGACCGGCCCGGCCCGCCGCCACACGGCCTCCGGGACGGCCGGGTACCGCTCGCGCAGGGCGGGGAGGTTGCGCCGCCACCAGCCCGGCACGGTCGCCAGCTCTTCGAGGTCGTGCAGCGCCCAGGCGGCCAGCAGTCCCAGCGTGACCGCGCCCTCGACCCGTTCATCCCCCGATGAATTCATCACATGATCAGTCTGCTACACCCCGACGATCCCGTTCCACCGCTTCGCGAACTCGGCACGCTCCCCCGCCGAGATGTCCCGCGCGATGGCGAGCCGCTTGCGCATCGTGGCGTCCGGGAAGATCAGCGGGTCCTCGGCCAGTGCTGCGGTCTCCTCGTCGTCGGAGGAGGCGAGCACGTCCTGGGCGGCGGGGACCGGGCAGACGTAGTTGACCCAGGCGGCCAGCCCGGCGGCGACCTCGGGCCGGTAGTAGTGGTCGATCAGCCGCTCGGCGTTGGCCTTGTGGCGGGCCAGGTTGGGGATCATCAGGGACTCCGCCCACAGCTCGGCGCCCTCCTCCGGGACGACGAACTCGATGTCCGGGTCGTCCGCCTGGAGCTGGATCACGTCACCGGAGTAGGCCTGGCAGGCGAGGACGTCGCCGCCGGAGAGGTCCTTGATGTAGTCGTTCCCGGTGAAGCGGCGGATCTGGCCCTTGGCGACCTGCTTCTCCACCTGGTCGCAGATCCGGTGGAAGTCGTCCGTCTTCCAGTCGGTGATGTCCACGCCGTTGCCCTGCATCAGCAGCGCGAAGGCCTCGTCCATCCCCGACAGCAGGGTGACCCGGCCCTTGAGGTCGGCCGCCCACAGGTCGGACACGTGCCGGATCTCCCGGCCGAGCCTGCGGCGGTTGTAGGCGATGCCGGTGATGCCCGACTGCCAGGGCACGGTGAACCTCCGGCCGGGGTCGAAGGCGGGCGAGCGCAGCAGCGGGTCCAGGTACTCGGTGACGTTCGGCTGGTGGGAGCGGTCCATCTCCTGCACCCAGCCCAGGCGTACGAACCGCCCGCACATCCAGTCACTGATGACGATCAGGTCGCGGTCGGTGGGCTGGTGGTTCATCAGGGACGGGCTGATCTTGCCGAAGAACTCGTCGTTGTCGTTGATCTCCTCGATGTAGTCGACGGAGATGCCCGTCTCCTGCTCGAACGCCTCCAGCGTGGGCCGCCGGCCGGGGTGGTCGTCGTCGGTGTCGATGTACAGCGGCCAGTTGGCCCAGGTCAGCCGCCGTTCGCCGGCGGACCGGTCGGTCGCGGCCCGGTCGCCCGGCGCGACGTACGCGGCAGGGACCCCGCAGCCGGCCAGGGCGCCGAGCGCGCCGAGCGCGGCGGAACCGCCCAGGCCGCGCAGCAGGGTACGACGGGACAGCGAGGGCGTCTTCGGGAGCAGGGGCATGGCACGAGGATCCCCGTCCCGCGCCCACCGGGACAATCGACGCTGCGTCGAGCGGGCCCGGCCAGGCCCGACACCCTGTCGAGCGCGCGGAGTTCACCCCCGCACGCACCGCGGCCCCGGACGGAGGCCTTCTGCCTCGCGTCCGGGGCCGCGCACACCGCCTGCGGTCCGCGCACCGCCCGCGGTCACACGTCCAGCGACGTCATCACGTGCTTGATCCGCGTGTAGTCGTCGAAGCCGTACCCCGACAGGTCCTTGCCGTAGCCGGACTTCTTGAAGCCGCCGTGCGGCATCTCGGCGACCAGCGGGATGTGGGTGTTGATCCACACGCAGCCGAAGTCCAGCTTCTTGGACATCCGCATCGCGCGGCCGTGGTCCTTGGTCCACACCGAGGAGGCCAGCGCGTACTCGACGCCGTTGGCCCACTCGACGGCCTGGTCCTCGTCGCGGAAGGACTGGACGGTGATGACCGGGCCGAAGACCTCCTGCTGGATGATCTCGTCGTCCTGCTTGAGGCCGGAGACGACGGTCGGGGCGTAGAAGTAGCCCTTGTCGCCGACCCGGTGGCCGCCCGCCTCGACCTTGGCGTGGGCGGGCAGCCGCTCGATGAACCCGGAGACCTGCTTGAGCTGGTTGGGGTTGTTGAGCGGGCCGTAGAGCACGTCCTCGTCGTCCGGCTGCCCGGTCTTGATCTCGGACGCGGCCTTGGCGAGCGCGCTCACGAACTCGTCGTGGACCGACTCGTGGACCAGCACGCGGGTGGCCGCCGTGCAGTCCTGCCCGGCGTTGAAGTAGCCCGCCTCCGAGATGCCCTCGACGGCCTTGGGGATGTCGGTGTCCTCGAAGACCACGACCGGGGCCTTGCCGCCCAGCTCCAGGTGGACGCGCTTGAGGTCCTTGGACGCCGACTCGGCGACCGACATGCCGGCCCGCACGGAGCCGGTGATGGAGGCCATCGCCGGGGTCTCGTGCTCGACCATGAGGCGGCCGGTGTCGCGGTCGCCGCAGACGACGTTGAAGACGCCCTTGGGCACGATCGAACCGATGATGTCGGCCATCAGGGCCGTGGAGGCGGGGGTGGTGTCCGAGGGCTTGAGGACGACCGTGTTGCCCGCGGCGAGCGCCGGGGCGAACTTCCACACGGCCATCATCATCGGGTAGTTCCACGGCGCGACCTGCGCACAGACACCGATCGGCTCGCGGCGCACGAAGGAGGTCAGACCCTCCATGTACTCACCGGCGCCGCGGCCTTCCAGCATCCGCGCCGCGCCCGCGAAGAAGCGGATCTGGTCGACCATCGGCGGGATCTCCTCGGAGCGGGTCAGCCCGATCGGCTTGCCCGTGTTCTCCACCTCGGCCGCGATCAGTTCCTCGGCCCGCTCCTCGAACGCGTCCGCGATCTTCAGCAGGGCCTTCTGCCGCTCGGCCGGGGTCGTGTCGCGCCAGGCCGGGAAGGCCGCCGCGGCGGCCGCCATGGCGGCGTCCACGTCCGCCTGCCCGGACAGGGGGGCGGTCGCGTACGCCTCGCCGGTGGCGGGGTTGACCACGTCCGTGGTCCGTCCGTCGGCGGCGTCCCGGAACTCACCGTCGATGTAATTGCGCAGACGACGCAGCTCGGTGCTCACTGCCGGCCCTCCAAGTTCGCTGTCCATTGACTGAGACACCCACCCTAGACGGAGTCCCGACGTTTTCAACACCCCCGTCACCCTCAGGGTTGCGATATCCGCAGATTGAAGCGAGCCAGACAACGAATTTCATCGATCCGGCCTTGCGAAACTATCGATACGTCGTGCACAGTGAAGCCGTGGCCAGTCGAAGCGCAGACCAGAAGGACTCCCGCGAGTCCCGGAACGGCGGTCCCCAGTTGGACGCCGTCTCCCTCGCCATCATCGAGCAGCTCCAGGAGGACGGCCGCCGGCCGTACGCCGCCATCGGCAAGGCCGTGGGCCTGTCGGAGGCGGCCGTGCGCCAGCGCGTCCAGAAGCTGCTCGACCAGGGCGTGATGCAGATCGTCGCCGTCACGGACCCGCTCACCGTGGGCTTCAGGCGCCAGGCGATGGTCGGCGTCAACGTGGAGGGCGACGTGGAGTCGGTGGCCGAGGCGCTGGCGGCCATGTCCGAGTGCGAGTACGTGGTGATGACCGCGGGCTCCTTCGACCTGATGGTGGAGGTCGTCTGCGAGGACGACGACCACCTCCTGGAGGTCATCAACCGACGCATCCGGGCCGTGCCCGGCGTGCGCTCCACCGAGAGCTTCGTCTACCTCAAGCTCAAGAAGCAGACCTATATGTGGGGAACCCGATAATCGTGAGCACCGACAGCCCCAAGGACCTCAGCCGGACCGCCTACGACCACCTGTGGATGCACTTCACCCGCATGTCGTCGTACGAGAACGCCCCCGTCCCCACCATCGTCCGCGGTGAGGGCACCCACATCTACGACGACAAGGGCAAGCGCTACCTCGACGGCCTCGCCGGCCTGTTCGTGGTCCAGGCCGGACACGGCCGCACGGAGCTGGCCGAGGCGGCCGCGAAGCAGGCGCAGGAGCTGGCCTTCTTCCCGGTGTGGTCCTACGCCCACCCCAAGGCCGTGGAGCTCGCCGAGCGGCTGGCGAACGAGGCCCCCGGCGACCTCAACAAGGTCTTCTTCACCACCGGCGGCGGCGAGGCGGTCGAGACCGCCTGGAAGCTCGCCAAGCAGTACTTCAAGCTGACCGGCAAGCCCACCAAGTACAAGGTAATCTCCCGTGCGGTGGCCTACCACGGCACCCCGCAGGGCGCCCTGTCCATCACCGGCCTGCCCGCGCTGAAGGCCCCCTTCGAGCCGCTGGTCCCCGGCGCGCACAAGGTGCCGAACACCAACATCTACCGCGCCCCGCTGTTCGGCGACGACCCCGAGGCCTTCGGCCGCTGGGCCGCCGACCAGATCGAGCAGCAGATCCTCTTCGAAGGCCCGGACACGGTCGCGGCGGTCTTCCTGGAGCCCGTGCAGAACGCGGGCGGCTGCTTCCCGCCCCCGCCCGGCTACTTCCAGCGCGTCCGGGAGATCTGCGACCAGTATGACGTGCTGCTCGTCTCGGACGAGGTCATCTGCGCCTTCGGCCGCCTCGGCACGACCTTCGCCTGCGACAAGTTCGGCTACGTCCCGGACATGATCACCTGCGCCAAGGGCATGACCTCGGGCTACTCCCCGATCGGCGCCTGCGTCATCTCCGACCGCCTGGCCGAGCCGTTCTACAAGGGCGACAACACCTTCCTGCACGGCTACACCTTCGGCGGCCACCCGGTCTCCGCCGCGGTGGGCCTCGCCAACCTCGACCTGTTCGAGCGCGAGGGCCTCAACCAGCACGTGCTCGACAACGAGGGCGCCTTCCGCGCCACCCTGGAGAAGCTGCACGACCTGCCGATCGTCGGCGACGTCCGCGGCAACGGCTTCTTCTACGGCATCGAGCTGGTCAAGGACAAGACCACCAAGGAGTCCTTCAACGACGAGGAGACCGAGCGCGTCCTGTACGGCTTCCTCTCCAAGAAGCTCTTCGAGAACGGCCTGTACTGCCGTGCCGACGACCGCGGCGACCCGGTCATCCAGCTCGCCCCGCCGCTGATCTCCAACCAGGAGACCTTCGACGAGATCGAGCAGATCCTGCGCGCCACGCTGACGGAGGCGTGGACGAAGCTCTGATCGTCCCGATCATCCGCTGAGAGGATCATCACCGGCCCCGGAACGGTCCGTTCGAGTGAGAACGGCGGCCCGGGGCCGCGTGCTGTCCCGCTTCCTCCGCGGCGACTCCTTACGGTGCCCAGTGACCGATCGGCCCCGCCTTCGTTCCCCCGGAAGAGGGACAAGACCGGGGAAATACGGATCAGAACCGAGGTGTACGCCCATGGAGGCCCCGCCGGACAACGACGTGCTCTGGGCCCGTGCCCTGCACTTCCAGCACCATGACGGCTCCCCCGCGCTGCAAGGCGTGTCGCTCGGCGTGCGCGAGGGCGAGATCCTGGCCGTGAGCGGCCCGCGCGGCAGCGGCAAGACCACCCTGCTGCGGTGCCTGTCCGGGCTGGTCAAACCGCAGGACGGCGAGGTGTGGTTCAACAGCGTGCCGGTGCACACCATGGGGCCCCTCGGCCGCGAGCGGCTGCGCCGTGACCGCTTCGGCTGGATCGACCCCGCCCCGGCGCTCGTCCCGGAGCTGAACGCCTGGGAGAACGCCGCGCTTCCCCTGATGCTGCGCGGCATCGGCCGGCGCCGGGCCAAGACCGCCGCCCTGGAGTGGCTGGACCGGCTCGACGTCGGCGGCAAGGCACGCAGTCGCCCGCACGAACTCCGGCAGGCCGAGCGGCAGCGCGTCTGCATCGCCCGCGCCCTCGCCGTCGCCCCGACGGTCCTGTTCGCCGACGAGCCGACGGCCCCCCTGCACCGCGCCGACCGCGCCCACGTCCTGCGGACGCTCACCACGGCGGCCCGCTCGCACGGCATCACCGTCCTGCTCGCCACGCACGACGCGCAGACCGCCGCCCTGGCGGACCGCGCGGTCGCCCTCCTCGACGGACGCCGGGTACGGACCGTGCACCTGCCGCCGCTCGCCGAGACCACGGTGGCCACGGGTGCCGCCGGGACTCCCGGAACGGAAGGCCGGGCGGCGTGCTCGCTCTCCGCCTGACCCGCACCGCCCACCTCGCCGTCCACCTGCGCCGCCTGCTGGTCGCGGTGGCCTCGGCGGGCACGGGCTTCCTGCTGCTGTGCGCCCTGGGCCACGCCCTGAGCCACCCCGACGCGCCCGGCGCCTCCGCCCTGCGGCTGGCCTGGTGCGCGGCGCCGCTGGCCGCCGCGGTGTACCTCGCGGTCGCCGTGGCCCGCACCGACCCCGGGACCCGGCCGCGCTCGGGACTGTCGGCGATCGGGCTGGGCCCGGGCCGGCTGATGGCCGTCTCGGCGACGACCACCGCCCTGTCCGCCGCGCTCGGTTCGGTGGCGGCCCTGCTCGGCTTCCTGTACCTGCGCGGTGACCTGACCGACGGTCCGCCCTCCGGCCGCGTGGCGGCCGACGCCCTGGCCGTCGGCCAGTCCCTCCCCGCCCCGGCCGTCCTGACCCTGCTGGTCCTCGTACCGGCCTGCGCGTCGGCCGCCGTGGCCCACACGCTGCGGCCCCGCGACCCCCGGACCGCCGCGGCCGCGGCACCTCGCGGTTACGGCCGCTTCGGCGCGTACGGCTGGGGCAAGGCCCGCGAGACCTTCGGCGCGTACGGCCGCTTCGGCGCCCGCACCGCTGTCCCTGCCGCTGGGACGGCACGGGCGGGCGCAGGCGGCGCCGTGCTGACGCAGGCAAGTGATCCCCACTCCTCGGCCTCGGTTTCGGCGGACGGCGCGACGCAGACGCTGGAGGCCGCTCCCCCGGCCCCGGCGGACGCCACCCCGCGGACGCCGGACCCCGCCCCCGACACCGCGACCGAGCCGGCCCCCCGCCCCCAGAACACCACCGCCCTCCCCTGGGGCATCGCCGTACTCACCGCGGGCCTCACCGTCGAGACCTACACCGGCAACGCGGCCGGCGCCCCCGCCCCCGGCACCGCCCCCTCCGTCGGCGTGCTGATCGGCTGGGCCCTCACCGCCCTGGGCCTGGCCCTGGCCGGGCCGGGCCTCACCCACCTGTGCGGCCGTCTGCTCCAGGCCGCCCGGCCCGGCGCCCTGCGCCTCCTGGCCGGCCGCGTCCTCATGGAGGAGTCGCAGCGCGTCGGCCGCCCGCTGGGCGTCGTGGCCGCCGTCGCCGCCGCGGCCTACGTGACCACGACCGTGTACGACGGGGGCGGGCCCGCTTTCGGCCCGCTCAGCACCCTGGGCGCCCTCCTGGTGGCGGGCTGCACGGTGGCCACCCTGCTCACCGCGGCCGTCGAGGCCAGGCACGCCCGAACCGACACCAGGGACGCCCTGCTGCGGCTCGGCGCGCCCCCGGCGACCCTGCGTGCCGCCGCCGCCGTACGCGCCGCCGCCCTGCTCGCCCTGTTCGGTCCGCTGGTCCTGATCGTCGCGGTACTGGCGGCCCTGCCGCTGGACCACTGACCGCCGGAAACCTTTCCGAGAAAGTCCGCGCACCGGCGATGAGTTCCGGGGCCGCCTCCCGTCTACTTCTTCGAACGGCACGGCATACCAAGCGCACCGCGACAGCGGCACACCCACGGGAGAGGCCCCCATGTCCCAGCAGATGATCTTCCTGAACCTGGCCACCAACGACCTCGACGCCTCGAAGAAGTTCTTCACCGGGCTCGGGTACGAGATCAACGCCCAGTTCAGCGACGACAGCACCGCCTCGATCCCGCTGAGCGACGCCATCGTCGTGATGGTGCACACGCCTGAGAAGTACCGCCAGTTCACCAAGAAGGAGATCGCGGACTCCACGAAGTCCAGCGAGGTGCTGATCGCGCTGAGCGCCGAGAGCCGCGAGAAGGTCGACGAGCTGGTGGAGAAGGCGGTCGCGGCCGGCGGCTCGGTCTCCGGCGAGACCCAGGACCACGGCTTCATGTACGGCCGGGCCTTCGACGACGTCGACGGCCACACCTTCGAGGTCGTGTGGATGGACCCGGCGGCGGTCCAGGGCTGATCCGGCGCCTGCCTAGCATGGGCGGGTGGATCAGACACCCGCCCAGCGCACGGCCCGGTCACCGCACGGGTCACCGTCACTGTCACAGTTCCAGTCCCACCACGCCTCCCACGACCGGGAGATCGAGAGCCTCGCCGAGTTCGACCGGGTCGTCTCGGCGCCCGGCGGCCTCGCCCACCACCGCGTCCAGGCCGTCGACCTGACGGACCGTACGGACGCGCTGCTCGCCGCCGACCCCACGGGCGCCGTCTTCCTCGGCTGCCCCATGGACCCCGGTGCCGCCGCCAGGGTGCGCGCCGCCGGCGCCCTGGTCTTCCCGCCCATACCGGGCCTGCCCTTCGACCCCTACCGGGGGCGTGTCTACTCCCCCGACGAGCTCTACGCCCGTCTGGACGAGGGCTACGGGGCGACACCGGACGCCCTGGCCTACGACTGGTTCCAGCAGACCAAGGCCGACGGTGACGTGTTCGCCTCCATGCTGCGCGCGGTCCATGACGACGCCGTGTCGGACGCGCTGGACGAACTCGTCGTCGGTGACCGGGTGGTGGGCGTCATGGGCGGCCACGCCATGGCCCGCGGAACCGCGGAGTACTCGGGTGCCGCACGCCTGGGCCGGGAGCTGGCCCGCGCCGGTCTCACGGTGGCCACGGGCGGCGGTCCGGGCGCGATGGAGGCGGCGAACCTCGGCGCGTACGCCGCCCCGTTCGACGACCGGATGCTGGACGACGCGCTGGTGCTGCTCGCCAAGACCCCGTCGTTCGCGCGGTCGATCGCCGACTGGGCCCGGTCCGCGTTCGAGGTGCGCGAGCGCTGGCCCGGCGGCGGCGCCTCGGTCGGCATCCCGACCTGGTTCTACGGTCAAGAGCCGCCCAACGCCTTCGCCGAGCACATCGCCAAGTACTTCGCCAACGCCACGCGTGAGGACGGCCTGCTGGCCCGCTCCACCGCGGGCGTGGTGTTCCTGCCGGGCGCGGCCGGCACCTTGCAGGAGATCTTCGACAACGCGACGCCGAACTACTACGGGTCGCGCGGCGAGCCCACGCCGATGGTGCTCGTGGACCGGGAGCACTGGACCCGGACGCTGCCGGCGTGGCCGCTGCTGCGATCGCTGGCGAAGGGGCGGCCGATGGAGTCCAGAATCGCGCTGGTTGACCGAATCGACGAGGCTCCCGATGCGCTGAAACGTCTTGGCGGTTAATAAGACGGCAAAGTCAACGGCCCCAGCAGGCATATGCGTTGACACTTCTTACGCCCCGCTTATAGACCAGTGAGGCTCATGGGTGTGCTGATGCCGCGCCATCGGGCGTCGGCACCCTCTTCACCCCCCGCATCCGCGCTCCCGTAAAGGACAAACGTGGCAGCCCTGTCCATAATCAGCCGCACGGCATCACGCCGTAGCGTCCGCGCCCTCGGCGTCGTCGCCGCCTCCGCGGCCCTGGCGCTCAGCGCCTCGGGCACCGCCCTCGCCTGCAACATCGGCGAGTTCTCCGCCGCAGCCAAGTGCGACGGGGACAACGGTGTCATCACCGTCACCGACGTGGACCCCGCCGGCATCCCGGCCACCGTCACCGTCTACCTCAAGGACGGCGACAAGCAGGTCGGCCAGCAGACGGTCAAGGGCTCCAAGGAGGGCACCACCGTCTCCTTCCCCGTGGACTGGCAGCCGAACACGACGTACCGCATCCACGTCAAGGCCGACAAGTACGTCGACGAGGACATCAAGCCGGACCTCACGACCCCGTCGACCCCCTGCAAGACCGAGGACACCCCGCCCCCGTCCCCGGCCCCGTCGGAGAGCTCCTCGACCCCGTCCGACGAGACGGAGTCCCCGGCCCCCGAGCCGTCCACGTCGGCCCCCGCGCCGTCGCAGCCGGAGAGCAGCGCCCCGGCGGCGGTGCCGAACGACAACGCCCCGTCCCCGGCGGCCGGTGACTCCAACCTCGCCGAGACCGGTGCCAACTCCAACACCGGCATGATCGCCGGTATCGCGGCGGCCCTGGTCGTCGTCGGTGGCGGCGCCGTCTTCTTCGGCCTGCGCCGTCGCGGGGCGAACAGCGGCAGCTGATTCCCCGCGCCCACGCGCTCACCGCGGTGGCCCGTCCCGGTCCGGGCCGGGCCACCGTCGTGTCAGCCGAACGTCGCCTTCTCCAGCCAGAGTTCGAGCAGCCCCCGGTCACCGAGCACCTCGAGCCCCGGGGCGTCCGGCGGCAGTCGGCCGTAGAAAGCCAGCAGCACGCCCGTGACCGGCCCGCGCAGCGCCACCGTCGCCTTCCCGTGCCCGCGGCGCCAGGTGATGCCGTCGTCGGGCAGCTCGACGATCCACTCGGCGTTCAACCCGGCCGGGGTGTCGGTCGCGTGCAGGTGGAGGCTGCTGCCGGGGGCGCGCAGTTCGTTCGCCGATCCGCCTGGCAGGGCCCGCTGCACGAACCGCACGATGTCCAGCCACTCGTCGATCGCGTCGGCCGCCACCTCGGGCGCGACCGTCTGGAGGGGCAGGCCCGCCGTCAGGGCCGCGTCCGCGCCGTGGACGACGAGTTCGTGGGTCATCCGGCGCGCCCAGAACCCCGCCGTGTCGATGCCGGCCCACGACCACGCGTGCGCGTCCGGACCGGCCTCCCGCAGCGCCCCGGCGACCACGTCGCCGGACTCCGCCGGCCACGCGTCCAGCGCCGCCGCGTCCCCGGTCTCCGCGGGCCCCGCCGCGCCCGGCGCACGGTCCACCGGGAGGTCCTCCCCGGCGCGGGTGGCGACGATCAGCCCGGTCCAGCGCAGAGCCCGGCCCACGTGCCGTACCAGGTCCTCCAGGGTCCAGTCCGGGCAGGTCGGCACGGTGGCGGTCAGGTCCGCGCCGGAGGTGACCACGGCCCTGAGCCCGCCCACCTGGTGAACGATTTCGTCGCAGTACCGGTCGTGCGCGAGAAGTGACATGCGGCCCACCCTAGGAGCGCGACGATCACCCCGGAAGACACGGTCAGCCGAGTACGACGACTTCCGCCGCGTCGAACTCCACCCCTACCGCGGCCCCGACCTCCGGCGCCGACCGCAGCGCGCAGGCCGCCTCCAGACGGGGCGCGTCCTCGGGCTGGAGGTGCACGGCGACGTGCGTGCCGCGGAAGGTGCGGGCGGTGACCGTGCAGCGCAGGCCCTCGTCGGCGGGGACGACGCGGACCCCGGCCGGCCGCACCAGCACCGTCCGCGTGCCCTGCGGGGCGTCCTCGGGGACCGGCACCTTGCCCCAGGGGGTGTCCGCGGCCTGTCCGGCGACGGAAGCCTCGGTCACGTTGTCGAAGCCGAGGAAGCGGGCCACGAAGGCGTCCGCCGGCCGCTGCCACACCTCCAGGGGCGTTCCCGACTGGGCGATCCGCCCGTCCCGCATCACCACGACCCGGTCGGCGAGCGCGAACGCCTCGCCCTGGTCGTGCGTCACGGCCAGCACGGTCGTACCCAACCGCCCGAACAGCTCCCGCAGTTCGACCACGAGACGCTCCCGCAGCGAGCGGTCCAGCTGGCCGAGCGGCTCGTCCAGCATCAGCAGCCGGGGACGGGGCGCGAGGGCGCGGGCCAGCGCCACCCGCTGCTGCTCCCCGCCGGAGAGCGCGGCGACGGACCGGCGGGCGGCGCCCGGCAGCCCGACCAGCTCCAGCAACTCCCCCACCCGCTGACGCTGTTCGGCCCGGGACGCGCCGCGCATCCGCGGGCCGAAGGCGACGTTCCCGGCCACGTCACGCTGCGGGAAGAGCTGGTGGTCCTGGAACATCAGCCCGACCTCACGCCTGTGCGCGGGCACCCCGGACTGGTCCCGCCCGTCCAGCGTCACCCGCCCGGCGTCCAGCGGCTGGAGCCCGGCGACCGCCCGCAGCAGGGTCGACTTGCCGCTGCCGCTGGGCCCGAGCACACACACCACCTCGTGCTCGGCGACCCCCAGGTCGACGTCGTCGAGCACGGCCCGCCCACCGAAGCGGACGGTTGCTCCTTCGAGGCTCAGCAGGCTGGGCGACATGTTCAGAACTCCCCGCTCCGGTCGGTCCGCAGCCGCTCCAGCACCACCAGGGCCACCGCGCACACCAGCATCAGAATCGTCGAAAGGGCCATCGCCTGGCCGTAGTTCATCTCCCCGGGCCGCCCCAGCAGCCGCGCCACGGCGACCGGCAGCGTCGGGTTGTCCGGCCGGGCGATGAACACGGTCGCGCCGAACTCACCCAGCGACACCGCGAAGGCGAACCCGGCAGCGACCAGCAGCGCCCGCCGCACCATCGGCAGGTCCACCTCTCGCCACACGCGCCAGGGCGACGCGCCCAGCACCGCCGCCGCCTCCCGCAGCCGCCCGTCCACCGCCCGCAGCACCGGCAGCATGGTCCGAACGACGAAGGGCACGCCCACCAGCGCCTGCGCGAGCGGCACCAGGATCCACGAGGACCTGAGGTCCAGCGGGGGTTCGTCCAGCGCGATCAGGAAACCGAAGCCGACCGTCACGGCCGACACCCCGAGCGGCAGCATCAGCAGTGCGTCGAACCCGCGCACGAAGCGGCCCGCGTCGCGCCGGGTGAGCGCGGTCGCGGCCAGCCCACCGATCACCACGGCGATGCCGGTGGCGGCGACGGCGTACTGGAGGGAGTTGCCGATCGCCTCGATCGGCGGGACGAGGAAGGCGCCGCCGTCCTCGCGGGTCAGCGCCCGGTAGTAGCCGAAGCCGGACGCGCCCAGCGACCGCTGCACCAGCACCGCGAGCGGCAGCACCAGCAGGACCACGATGACGCCCAGGACCCCGGCGAGCAGCGCCCACTGCCCGGCTCCGCGCGGCCGGCGCGCGGTCGTGGCCGCGTCCACCAGCCGCAGAGCCGTCTCGCGCCGCCGCACCGTCCAGGCGTGCACGGCGAGGACGGCGGCGACGGCGGCGAACTGGATCAGCGTCAGGACGGCCGCCGTGGACAGGTCGAAGACCTGCGAGGTCTGCCGGTAGATCTCCACCTCCAGAGTGGAGAAGGTCGGCCCGCCGAGGATCTGGACGACGCCGAAGGAGGTGAAGGTGAACAGGAAGACCATCAGCGCGGCGGCGGCCACGGCGGGTGCCAGAGCGGGCAGCGTGACCTTCCGCCACGCCCGCAGCCGCGAGGCGCCGAGCATCCGCGCGGCCTCCTCCTGCCGCGGGTCGAGCTGCGCCCAGAGTCCGCCGACGGTGCGGACGACGACGGCGTAGTTGAAGAAGACGTGCGCGAGCAGGATCGCCCACACCGTGGTGTCCAGGCGCAGGCCCCACAGCTCGTCCAGCAGCCCGCCGCGCCCCACCAGCGCCAGGAACGCCGTACCGACGACGACCGTCGGCAGCACGAACGGCACCGTCACCGCGGCCCGCAGGACCTGCTTGCCGGGGAAGTCGAAGCGGGCGAAGACGTACGCGCCGGGCAGCGCGACCAGCAGCGTGAGCGCGGTGGACGCCAGCGCCTGCCAGGTGGTGAACCACAGCACGTGGCGCACGTCGGACTGCGCGAGCACGTCCCCGATCCGCCCGAGCCGCCAGACCCCGTCGACCTCCAGGCCGCGCGCGACGATGGCGGCGACGGGGTAGGCGAAGAACACCGCGAAGAACGCGACGGGCACGGTCATGAGGCCGAGCCGGACCGCGCTCGCGCGCACGCTCCCCGCCGGCTTCAGCGCTGCCGGCTTCACCGCCTGCTTGCCTTCGTGGCTCACTTCAGTACGAGCGAGGTCCACGACTTGACCCACTGGTCGCGGTTGCCGGCGATCTTCGCCGGGTCCAGGGTCCGCGGGTCCTTCGCCTGCGGCCCGAACTTCCGGAACACCTCGGGGACCTGCGCGCCCTCCCGCACCGGGTAGACGAACATGTTCAGCGGCATGTCCTCCTGGAAGGTCTTGCTGAGCAGGAAGTCGAGGAGCGCCTTGCCGCCTTCGGGGTTCTGGGCGTTGCTGAGCAGGCCCGCGTACTCGACCTGCCGGAAGCACGTCCCGTCGGCGACGCCCGTGGGGGCGGTGTCCGGCTGCGGGTCGGCGTAGACGACCTCGACGGGCGGGGAGGAGGCGTAGGAGACGACGAGGGGACGCTCGCCCCCCGCCTTCTTGCCGCCGGCCGAGCCGGAGAACTCCTCGTTGTACGCCTGCTCCCAGCTGTCGACGACCTTGACGCCGTTCGCCTTGAGCTTCTTCCAGTAGCCCTCCCAGCCTCCGTCGCCGTACTGGGCGGCGGTGCCGAGCAGGAAGCCGAGCCCGGGCGAGGAAGTGCCGGCGTTCTCGGTGACGAGCAGGTCCTTGTACTCGGGCTCGGCCAGGTCGTCGAAGGACTTCGGCGGGGTCAGTCCGTGCTGGTCGAAGTACGCCTTGTCGTAGTTGACGCAGATGTCGCCGGTGTCGACCGGAGTGACCCGGTGCTTGTCCGGGTCCGCCCGGTACTGGGGCAGGACCAGGTCGGAGCCCTTCGCCTCGTACGGCTGGAACAGGCCGTTGTCGAGCGCGCGGGACAGCAGGGTGTTGTCGACGCCGAAGAAGACGTCACCCTGCGGGTTGTCCTTGGTGAGGATGGCCTTGTTGACGGCCTGCCCGGCGTCGCCGTCCTCCAGGACCTTGACCTTGTAGCCCGACTCCTTCTCGAAGGCGGCGATGACGTCCTTGGAGGCGGCCCACGAGTCGTGGCTGACCAGGGTCACGGTCTTGGAGCCGCCGGAGCCGCTGCCACCGGCGTCGTCGGACGACGATCCGCAGGCGGCCAGCGTGCCGACCATGCCGAGTCCGACGGCCAGGACACTGACCTTCTTGGTGATGCTCACTGAATTCCTCCTGGGTGACCAGGAGAAGACGCGGCCCCGCCCGGAACCCCCGACGAGGGTCCCGGGCAGGGCGCAACAGCTCGAGTGGTGACCGATCTCCCTACCCAGAATGACCTGGGCCAGGTTCGGAGGGTCTGCGGCCGGTGCCGCACTCTCAGCGCTGTGGCGCTCCCCTGTCGGAATATGAAGATGTGACTGTGCTGACGTACTTCCGCCGGTCAGGTTACCGCTCGCTGGCGGCGAGCTGACCACACGCCCCGTCGATCTCCTGCCCACGGGTGTCCCGGATCGTCACCGGCACACCGTGCGCCGCGATCGCCTCCACGAACGCCTTCTCGTCCTCCGGCCGGGACGCGGTCCACTTGGAGCCGGGCGTGGGGTTGAGCGGGATCAGGTTGACGTGCACGGGCTTGCCCTTGAGCAGCCGCCCGAGACGGTCACCGCGCCAGGCCTGGTCGTTGATGTCCCGGATCAGGGCGTACTCGATGGACAGCCGGCGCCCGGACTTCGCCGCGTACTCGAACCCGGAGTCCAGCACCTCGCGCACCTTCCACCGCGTGTTGACGGGGACGAGGGTGTCGCGCAGCTCGTCGTCGGGGGCGTGCAGGGAGATGGCGAGGCGGCACTTGAAGCCCTCGTCGGCGAAGCGGTGGATCGCCGGGACGAGACCCACCGTGGAGACGGTGATGCCGCGCTGCGAGAGCCCCAGCCCGTCCGGCTCGGGGTCGGTGAGGCGGCGGATGGAGCCGACGACGCGGTTGTAGTTGGCGAGGGGCTCGCCCATGCCCATGAACACGATGTTGCTGAGCCGCGCGGGGCCGCCCGGGACCTCGCCGTCCCTGAGCGCCCGCATGCCGTCCACGATCTGGTGCACGATCTCGGCGGTCGACAGGTTCCGGTCCAGGCCGGCCTGGCCGGTGGCGCAGAACGGGCAGTTCATGCCGCAGCCGGCCTGGGAGCTGATGCACATGGTCACCCGGTCCGGGTAGCGCATGAGGACGGACTCCACGAGGGTCCCGTCGAACAGCTTCCACAGCGTCTTGCGCGTGGTCCCCTGGTCGGTCGACAGGTGCCGCACGACCGTCATCAGTTCGGGCAGCAACGCCTCCTGCAGTCCCTGGCGCGAACCGGCGGGGATGTCGGTCCACTGCTCGGGGGCGTGCGCGTACCGCGCGAAGTAGTGCTGCGAGAGCTGCTTCGCACGGAACGGCTTCTCACCGATCGCGGCGACAGCCTCCTTGCGCTCGGCAGGCGTGAGATCGGCAAGGTGCCGCGGCGGCTTCTTGGCTCCGCGCGGCGCGACGAATGTGAGTTCTCCGGGCTTAGGCATGGCCATACCAGTGTCGCAGACATACGGAGAGGGACCCGCCGCCCTGTGGACAACGAGTCCCTCATCGAAGAACCAGCAGGTCAGACCCACCCAGGAGGGGTCACCGACCGGGTCACCCCGACCCCACGAAGATCACCAGCAGCAGCCACACCACCGGTGCCGTCGGGAGGAGGGAGTCGAGGCGGTCCATGATGCCGCCGTGGCCCGGCAGGAGGGTGCCCATGTCCTTGATGCCGAGGTCCCGCTTGATCATGGACTCGCCGAGGTCGCCCAGGGTGGCGCTGACCGCGACCACGAGGCCGAGCAGCAGGCCCTGCCACCAGGTGCCGTCGTCGATCAGGAACTGCATGCACAGCGCGCCCGCCGCCATCGCGAACGCGACCGCTCCCAGCAGGCCCTCGCGGGTCTTGCCGGGACTGATGCGCGGGGCGAGCTTCGTGCGGCCGAAGCGCCAGCCGACGGCGTAGGCCCCGGTGTCGCTGACGACCGTCAGTATCAGGAAGACCAGCACCCGCCAGGCACCGTCGTCGGCCGCCAGCATCATGGCGACGAAGGTGGCCAGGAACGGCACGTAGAACGCGGCGAACAGGCCCGCCGTGACGTCCCTGAGATACCCCTCGGGCGGCTCCGTCATCCGCCAGACCAGTACCGCGAGCGCCGTGAGGGCCATGGCGACCCACGCTCCCTCGGCGCCGCGCGCGTAACCGGCGACCACCATCGCGGCGCCGCCGATCGCGAGCGGCACGAGGGGCGCCTCGATGCCCTTGCGCTCCTCCAGCCGCTTGGTCAGCTCCCACAGGCCCACCACGACCGCGACCGCGATCACGCCGACGAAGACGGCCTTGACGACGAACAGCGACGCGATGATCACCACGCCGAGTCCGACGCCGACCCCTATCGCGGCACCCAGGTCGCGCCCCGCGCTCTTCTTCTGCGGCGACGGCTGGGGCTGCGCCGGCTGCGGGGCGTCGGGCATGGGATCCGGATTCTGCGGCACCGCCGCATACGGCTGCGCCGACGGGTTCTGGTCGCGATACGGCTCGTCGCGAACGGGCTGGTCGTGGAACGGCTCGTCCCGGAACAAGGGACCGCTCAGCCGAGCGGTCCCCTGGTCGTCGTCCTGGTCTCCGCCGTGTTCGGGTACGTCGGGCACGATGGGCATGGGGCGAGTCTGCTGCGCGTAGTGCGCATCGTACGCGGGACCCGCCGGACCGGCGCCCTGGACGGGTCCCTGGTCGGACGGCCCCCAGTACCCGGCTTGTGGCGGCGCTCCCCAGGAAGAGTCGTTCATCAGACCTCGAGCAGCTCCGCTTCCTTGTGCTTCAGGAGCTCGTCCACCTGTGCGACGTACTTGGCGGTGGTGTCGTCGAGCTCCTTCTCCGCACGGCGGCCCTCGTCCTCGCCGACCTCGCCGTCCTTGACCATCTTGTCGATGGTGTCCTTGGCCTTGCGGCGCACGGAGCGGATCGAGACCTTGGCGTCCTCGCCCTTGCTCTTGGCCACCTTGATGTACTCCCGGCGGCGCTCCTCGGTCAGCTCGGGGAACACCACCCGGATGATGTTGCCGTCGTTGCTCGGGTTGACGCCCAGGTCGGAGTCGCGGATCGCCTGCTCGATGTTGCGCAGGGCGGTCTTGTCGAACGGTGTCACCACGGCCATGCGCGGCTCGGGCACGGAGAACGAGGCCAGCTGGTTGATCGGCGTCGGTGCGCCGTAGTAGTCGGCCACGATCTTGTTGAACATCGCCGGGTGCGCACGGCCGGTGCGGATCGCGGCGAAGTCCTCCTTGGCGACCACGACGGCCTTCTCCATCTTCTCCTCGGCCTCGAGGAGGGTCTCTTCGATCACCACTTGCTCCTGCGTGTCTTGAGTAGGCCCGGCTGCGGTTCCCCTGCGGGCGGCGGCCGGCTGCGTCGCGTTCTTCCTGCACGGTTCCCGACCGGCGGGACATTGTCCATCCCCCGGCCCGGTCCCGTCCCGTCCGTCCCCCGGACAGGTGGCGTCCGCGGACGGGGGGTGTTCTCCGGTCAGTCCCGGCTGCCCTGGTCACCCACGAGCGTGCCGATCTTCTCACCCTTGACGGCGCGGGCGATATTGCCCTCCTTCAACAGCTCGAAGACCACGATCGGGAGGCTGTTGTCGCGGCAGAGCGTGACGGCCGTGGCGTCGGCGACCTTCAGGTCCCGGGTGATGACCTCGCCGTAGCCGAGCGCGTCGAACTTCACGGCGTCGGGGTTGGTCTTCGGGTCGGAGTCGTAGACCCCGTCCACACCGTTCTTACCCATGAGCAGGGCCTCGGCGTCGATCTCGAGGGCGCGCTGGGCGGCGGTGGTGTCGGTGGAGAAGTACGGCATGCCCATACCGGCGCCGAAGATGACCACGCGGCCCTTCTCCAGGTGCCGCACGGCGCGCAGCGGGATGTAGGGCTCGGCGACCTGGCCCATGGTGATGGCGGTCTGCACGCGGCAGTCGACGCCCTCCTTCTCCAGGAAGTCCTGGAGGGCCAGGCAGTTCATCACGGTGCCGAGCATGCCCATGTAGTCGGAGCGGGCGCGGTCCATGCCGCGCACCTGCAGCTCGGCGCCGCGGAAGAAGTTGCCGCCGCCGATGACGATCGCGATCTGCGCGCCGTCCCGGACGACGGCCGCGATCTCGCGGGCGATGGCGTGCACCACGTCGGGGTCGACGCCCAGGCCCCCACCGCCGGAGAAGGCCTCTCCGGACAGCTTCAGCATGAAGCGGCCGCGTACTTTGCCGTCGTCGCTCTTCTCGGCCTTGGTGGTCATGGAGATCTCGCCTCTTTTACGTGGGTCACACACACGAAGAAGGCCACTGCCGGTGGGGGCGTGTTTCGCATCCCATACGCGGCAATGGCCTCCTCGTCAGATCTGCTGCCGTCCGCCGCCACGCGCGCGTACGCAACGGCATACGCGAACGGCGCCGACGACTGCTGTCGACCCTACCGGGGTCGCACGTCCGTCGCGGTACGGACTCAGATGCCGACCTTGATGCGCGAGAAGCGCTTCAGGCTGACACCGGCCTCTTCCAGCACCTTCTGGACGGACTTCTTGTTGTCCAGGGCGTAGGGCTGGCCGAGCAGGGTGGCGTCCTTGAAGAAGCCGTTGAGGCGACCCTCGACGATCTTCGGCAGGGCGGCCTCGGGCTTGCCCTCGGCGCGGGTGGTCTCCTCGGCGACGCGGCGCTCGGACTCGACGACCTCGGCCGGGACGTCCTCCTTGGAGAGGTACTTCGGCGCGAAGGCGGCGATGTGCTGGGCGACGCCCTTGGCGATCTCGGCGTTGGGCTTGTCCAGCTCGACGAGGACACCGATCTGCGGGGGCAGGTCGGGCATCGTGCGGTGCATGTACGCGGTCACGAAGCCGCCGGAGAACTGCGCGAAGCGGTCCAGGACGATCTTCTCGCCGAGGTTGGCGTTGGCCTCGTCCACGTACGCCTGGACGGTCTTGCCGGGCTCGATCTCGGAGGCGAGCAGGGCCTCCAGGTCGGCCGGGGCGGCCTTGGCGATGTGCTCGGCGATGGTCTTGGCGACAGTCTGGAACTTCTCGCCCTTGGCGACGAAGTCCGTCTCGCACTTCAGCTCGACGAGGACACCGGAGGTGTTGTCGTCGGCGATGATCGAGACGACCGCGCCGTTCTCGGCAGAGCGGCCCTCGCGCTTGGCGACGCCCTTCTGACCCTTGATACGGAGCGCCTCGACGGCCTTCTCGACGTTGCCCTCGGCCTCGTCCAGCGCCTTCTTGCAGTCCATCATGCCGGCGCCGGTGAGCTCACGGAGCTTCTTGACGTCGGCGGCGGTGTAGTTCGCCATGATTTCGGAATCTCTCTCGAAGTCTGAAGATCTACGGGCCGGACGGCGGGGGCTTCGTGGGCCCCCGCCGTCCGGCACCCGAAGGTGGTGAGGGGTCAGGCCTGCTCGGCGTCCGCGGCCGGGGCCTCGGCGGGCGCCTCGGCGGCGGGGGCCTCGGCGGCGGGGGCCTCGGCCTCGGCAGGGGCGGCCTCGGCAGCCGGAGCCTCGGCGGGCTTCTCGGCGGCCTCGGCGTCGTCCTTCTTCTCGGCCTTCTCGCCCTCGAGCAGGTCGCGCTCCCACTCGGCGAGCGGCTCGCCGGCGGCCTTCTCGCCCTTGGCGCCGCCGGCGGCACCGGAGCGGGCGATGAGGCCCTCGGCGACGGCGTCGGCGATCACGCGGGTGAGCAGGGTGACGGAACGGATCGCGTCGTCGTTGCCCGGGATCTTGTAGTCGACCTCGTCGGGGTCGCAGTTGGTGTCGAGGATGGCGACGACCGGGATGTTGAGCTTCCGGGCCTCACCGACCGCGATGTGCTCCTTCTTGGTGTCCACGATCCAGACGGCGCTGGGCACCTTGGACATCTCGCGGATACCGCCGAGGGTCTTCTCCAGCTTGGCCTTCTCGCGGGAGAGGACCAGCAGCTCCTTCTTGGTGAGGCCGGAGGCGGCCACGTCCTCGAAGTCGATCTGCTCGAGCTCCTTCAGGCGCTGCAGGCGCTTGTAGACGGTCGAGAAGTTGGTGAGCATGCCGCCCAGCCAGCGCTGGTTGACGTAGGGCATGCCGACGCGGGTGGCCTGCTCGGCGATGGCCTCCTGCGCCTGCTTCTTCGTGCCGACGAACATGACCGTGCCGCCGTGGGCGACGGTCTCCTTGACGAACTCGTAGGCGCGGTCGATGTACGACAGCGACTGGAGCAGGTCGATGATGTAGATGCCGTTGCGCTCGGTGAAGATGAAGCGCTTCATCTTCGGGTTCCAACGGCGGGTCTGGTGACCGAAGTGGACGCCGCTTTCCAGCAGCTCCCGCATCGTGACGACGGCCATGGCCGTATCTCCTTGGTGTTCTCGGTTGTGCCGCGCGAGCCGGACGGCTCCCGCGCCTGACGCCCGCGTTGCGCCGTGCCGCAAGGGACCGAGGGGCGCTGACACCGGCCTCGGGAGGCCTCGTGTCGGGGCGTGCGAAGTCGACCCGGTGACCCGGATCGCCACCAGAAGTGTACGGGACCCGCGGGGTACCGGGTGACGCGGCTGTCCACAAGCGGGGCGCGGTCCACAGGGCCGGGCGGCGACGGGCCCCGGCGGGGGATGGTGCTCGCATGCGAACGAGGCGATGGGTGCGGACGTGTGCCCGAGTGGTGGTGCTGTCGGCCGTCCTTGCGGTTCTGGCCGCCCAGGCCGCGGGGTCGCCGCGCCCGGCGCCGGCGGTGTGGGCCCTGCCGGGCCCGGTGGACCCCATGGACCCGGTGGTCCCGGTGGCCCCGGTGGTGCCGGCCGTGGCCCGGAACTGGCCGGTCGGTACCCGGCCCACGGTCCTGCGGGGCTGGGAGCCCCCGGCGACCCCGTACGGACCGGGGCACCGCGGCGTGGACCTCGCCGCGGACGGCGGGGCGCCGGTGCGGACGGTGGCCGCGGGGCGGGTGTCGTTCGCGGGGCCGGTCGCGGGCCGGGGCGTGGTCTCGGTGGAGCTGACGGGGACGGGCGAACCACCCCTGCGGACGACGTACGCCCCCGTCCGGGCGACCGTGAGGAAGGGCGACCAGGTGGCGGCCGGGGAGCCGCTCGGCACGGTGGAGCCGACGGGTGCGCACTGCACGGCCTGCCTGCACTGGGGCCTGCTGCGGGGCGAGGTCTATCTGAACCCGTTGTCCCTGCTCCCGCCGTGGCTGCTGAACGCGGGTCCGTCGAGGCTGCTGCCGGTCCTGGGGGTGCCGTTGCCCGGCCGTGCGGAGATCAGCCCCGCACGCCGCGCAGCGCCATGGAGACCGCCGCCTCCGTGATCGCCGCCGGCTCCTCCGCCGCGCCCAGCTCGATCCGCCGTACGGCCGCGTCGACGACGCCCTGGAGGAGCATCGCCGCCAGCCTCGGCTGGCCGTGCCCCATCTCGCCCAGCGCCTCGACGATCATCGCGACCAGCCCGCCGTGCGCCGCCCGGATCTTCTCCCGGGCGCCGGCGTCCAGCTCGCTCGCGGAGATGGCCACGACGGCCCGGTGCCGCCGGTCCCCGACCAGGTCGAGCTGGGTACGCACATAGGCCTCGACCTTGGCCTCGGGGGCCGTCTCGCGCTCCATCGCGGCCTCGACCTCGGCGGCCCAGACGGGGAAGTCGACGGCGCACAGCTCCTCGACCACCGCCGCCCTCGACCGGAAGTACTCGTAGACGGACGACCGGGCGAGGCCCGTCCGTTCGGCGAGGGCGGGGAAGGTCAGCGCCTCCGTTCCGCCGTCGGACAGCAGGGAGCGTGCCGCGTCCAGCAGGGCGGCACGCTGCATCGACCGGTGCTCGGCCACAGAGGCCGCTCGAATCCTTGGCACGTCACCACTTTACGGACGCGGCCCCCCGTACGGGAGTCGTCCACCGGGCCGCACATCCTGCGACGGGGCCGCCGGCGAAGCCGTTTCCCCGCCGCAGGCCCAGGTCAGCGGCCGAAACCCGCCAGCTTGGCGCGCAGTTGCAGCACCGACTTGGTGTGGATCTGGCTGACCCTGCTCTCGGTCACACCCAGCACGTTCCCGATCTCGGCGAGGGTGAGGCCCTCGTAGTAGTACAGCGTGACGACGGTCTTCTCCCGCTCCGGCAGTGTGTTGATCGCCCGGGCCAGGAGTCGTCGCAGCTCCCGGTCCTCGGCGACCTCCACCGGATTGTCGGCGGCGGTGTCCTCCAGCGTGTCCATCAGACTCAGCCGGTCGCCGCCCTCGCTCCCCGCGTGCAGCAGCTCCTCCAGGGCCACCACGTTGGCCAGCGACAGCTGGCTGAAGACGGCGTGGAGGTCCTCCACCGCGATCCCCATCTCCACGGCGACCTCGCTCTCCGAGGGGGTGCGGCGCAGGCGTGCCTCCAGCGTCGCGTACGCGCGCTCCACGTTCCGCGCCTTCTGCCGCACCGAGCGGGGGATCCAGTCCAGGGCGCGCAGCTCGTCGATCATCGCGCCCCGGATCCGGGTGATCGCGTACGTCTCGAACTTGATCTCCCGGTCGACGTCGAACTTCTCGATGGCGTCGATCAGCCCGAACACCCCGGAGGAGACGAAGTCGGCCTGCTCGACGTTGGGCGGCAGTCCCACGCTGACGCGGCCCGCCACGTACTTCACCAGGGGCGAGTAGTGCAGGATCAGCTGTTCCCGCAGCCGCTCGTCGCCGGTCGCCTTGTACGACCGCCACAACTCGTCGAGTGTCGAGGGGGCGGACGGTCGCACGCTGCCACCGTCGCGGGCGGCTGGGGGGATCGCCGCCCGGTCGGACCCGGAGGTGTGCTGGGGCATTCGTCGCCTAGTGCCGTTCTGCCGTGATGTGGATCTGCCTGAGGCCGCCGGTCTGCTTTCTGGTTGTCGCCTGCTGTCGGCCGTCTGCGTGGGGGGTAGTCGTGAGCGTAGCGTGACTGGACCGTCGCGGTGTGCGAACGAATGGGTGGTGACCCTACGCAGATACGTTCCGCCGAACGCTCTACAGGGGGGACGATGATCGCTCTGGGTGATCACATGAATCCCTCAACTGCCAGAATCCCCAGGGGCGTCGGGGTTCCCCCGGACGGCCGAACACGGTGCGTCAGCACGGACTGCGCCCGCCGCGAACCGAGATCATCGCCTGGCGTGTCAACTTCCAGCCGTCGCCGTGTCGTTCGACGTAACCGAGTGCTCGAAGCTCGTACAGCCTCGCGACCGCGTCGTCCTCGCTGGTCTGGGCGCGCCGTGCCACCTCCGCCGCCGTCGCCGTTCCCCGCCCGGGGAGGCCGGACAGCACCTGGCGGGTCCGGGGCTCCAGGAGATCGGTGGGGAGGACGGGTCCGCGCCGCTCCGGAGGCAGCTCTCCCATGTCACCGACCAGTTCGATCACCTCGGCGGCGTCGCCGACGAGCACCGCGTCGGCGCGCAGCAGCTCGTGCACCCCGGCGGAGAGGGCGCTGGTCGCCGGCCCCGGGACGCCCATCACGTGCCGGCCCAGCCGCCTGGCCGCTCGGGCGGTCACCAGCGAACCGCTGCGGTAGGCGGCCTCGACGACCACGGTGCCCCGAGTGAGCGCGGCGATGACCCGGTTGCGCAGGATGAACCTGCTCGGCGTCGGATGGTCGCCCGGTGGCAGCTCGCCGACGACCAGGCCCTGTTCGGCGATCCTGGTGATCAGTGCGGTGTGCCCGGGAGGGTAGGGGCGGTCGACCCCGCAGGCGAGGACCGCCGCGGTCGCGCCGCCGGCGCCGAGGGCACCGCGGTGGGCGGCGCCGTCGATCCCGTAGGCACCGCCGGACACCACGACCCAGCCGCGCTCGGCCAGGCCGGCGGCGAGGGTGGCCGCCATGTGGGCGCCGTACTCGGTGCAGGCGCGGGCTCCGACGACGGCGACCGACCTGAGCGCCCACAGGCGCAGACTTGGCCCGCCCCGCACCCAGAGCCCGAGCGGCCGGGCGTCACCGAGGTCGTCGAGCTGACCCGGCCACTCCGCGGTCCCGGGGACCACGAAGCGGGCCCCCGCGGACCGGGCGACGGCCAGGTCACGGCGGGGGTCGGCCCGGCCCGCCCGCGCGCACAGCCCGGCCCACCGCTTCTCGCTCACCCCCGGGAGGGCACGCCCGCCCTCGCGCAGTCGCCGCACCACCTCCAGGACACCGCGCTCCCGCACCCACCGCCCGACCGCCTCGTCACCGGGCTCGAGCACCCGGGCGAGGAAGACCCGCCCGAGCAACTCATCGTCCGCCGGTCGGTCACCCGGCGCCCCGCCTCCGCCGGCACCCGCCTCCAGGCCCGCGTCACCCTGCGTCGCGACGCCACGGGCGCCGGCAGCCAGGCCGCCCACGGCACTGGCGTCGTTGCCGCCCGTGAGGTCCGGCCCGGCCAGTGCCTCGTCGCCGTGCGCCTCGTCGCCGTGCACCTCGTCCGCCTTCACCGTCTCACCCCCGTCGCAAGCGTCATGACCGGCCACGGCGTCCTCCCGCACCGTGGCCCTCCCCCTGGCCTGTTCGGCCCTCCCCGTCCCCCCGCCGTCCCCGGACAGGGTGCGCATCACCGCGTCCGCCTCGGCCGGCCCGCCGCGACCGAGGGACACGGCGTCGTCCTGGAAGAGGGTGTCGGCCCTCGGCGACGGCGCGTTCCCGCTGATGGCGACGTCCCTCAGCGGGGTGGTCCCCCCGCTCCTGGAGGCGCCGCCCGGGCGCGGGATCACGCCGCTCATGACACGGTCCTCCAGCGCCCCGGTCTGCCCGCCCACCGCACCCTCCGACGGGGACGTGGCCTCCCCGCCCACCGCACCCTCCGACGGAGACATGGCCTCCCCGCCCACGGTGCCGCCCTCCAGCGGCACGGTCTCTCCCCTCACGGCGCTGTCCCGGCTCGGCATGATCTCCCCGTTCACGTCAGTGCTCCCAAGGCCATGGGCACGCCCCGCGGCACTCCTGTGCGCAGTTGCAGTGCCAGGGCGACGTCCCGCGCCTCGGGTCGGTCGTGGCCGACGAGGTCCGCGACGGTCCAGGCGACGCGCAGGACCCGGTCGAGTCCGCGGGCGGTGAGCACACCGCGTTCCAGGCTGCGCTCCGCCTCCTCCAGGGCACCGGGCGCGGCGCGCCAGCGGCTGCGCAGCTCCCGTCCGGGCACCTCGCTGTTCGAGCGCCACGGGGTGCCCGCGAGGCGCTCGGCCGCCCGCTCCCGGGCCGCCCGCACCCGGTCGGCGACGGTCGCGGTGGGGTCGCCCCGGGGACCGTCCCCGGCCAGTTGGCTGCGGGTGACCCGGTCCACCTCGACCCGCAGGTCGACCCGGTCGAGCAGCGGCCCGGACAGCCTGGCCTGATAGCGCCGGATCGCCGAGGGCGGGCACTCGCACACCTCGTCGGCCTGCGAGAACCGCCCGCACGGGCAGGGATTGGCGGCCAGCACCATCAGGAACCGCGCCGGGAAGCGCACCACACCCGCGCTGCGCGCGATGACGACGTGCCCGGCCTCCAGCGGCTGACGCAGGGCGTCCAGCACGTGGCTGCTGAACTCGGGTGTCTCGTCCAGGAACAGGACGCCCCGGTGCGCCAGCGACACCGCCCCGGGCCGGGCGATGCCGGGGCCACCCCCTACGAGGGCCTGCATCGTGGCGGAGTGGTGCGGGGCGCAGTAGGGCGCCACGTCGATCAGGGGCTTGCCCGGCGGAAGCAGTCCGGCCACCGAGTGCACGGCGGTGACCTCGAGCGACTCCGCCCGGCACAGCGGGGGCAGGATGGCGGGCAGCCGTTCGGCGAGCATGGTCTTGCCGGCGCCGGGCGGTCCCTCCAGGAACAGGTGGTGGCGGCCGGCCGCGGCGACCTCCACGGCCGTGCGTGCCGACTCCTGACCGACGACGTCGGCGAGGTCGTGGCCGTGGTCGTGCTGTGCCGCTCCCATGCTGTGCATTCCGGTGGCCGCGCCCGTGCCGGGCACGCGCAGGCCGGCCAGGAGCGGGTCGGGGCGGCCCTGCTGGTCCTGCTCCTCCTCCGGCACGGGTTCGTCGGCGAGGACGGCGATCAGCTGGCGCAGGCTGCGTACGCCGAGCACCGAGACGCCCGGCACCAGGGACGCCTCGGCCGCGGCGCACTCCGGCACGACCACCTGTTCGTACCCGGCCTCGGCCGCGGCCAGTACCGCGGGCAGGATGCCGCGCACCGGCCGCACCCGGCCGTCCAGACCCAGCTCTCCGATCATCACGATGTCGGCGAGCACCCGCGGGTCGATCCGCTCCGCGGCGCCCAGCACGGCCGCCGCGACCGCCAGATCGAAGCCGCTGCCGCTCTTGGGCACCGAGGCCGGGCTGAGGCCCACCGTCAGCTTCTTCTGAGGCCACTCCGCGCCCGAGTTCACCACCGCGGCCCGCACCCGGTCCCGGCTCTCCGTGAGGCTCTTGTCCGGCAGCCCCACCAGGGTGAACGCCGCCACGCCCGGTTCCAGGTCGGCCTGGACCTCGACCACCACGCCCTCGACGCCGACGAGCGCCACCGAGCAGGTACGCGCGAACCCCATCACGCCACCCCCCGGGCGTGCTCGACCACGGGGCCACCGCGCCGCGGGAGGAGCACGCCGACCAGGTCGATGCGCACGCCGCCGGGCGGGGCTCCTCCGTGGGTCTGGATCCAGCGCTCCGCGAGCCGCCGCAGCCGCTCGGCCTTGTCCGGGGTCACGGCGGCCATCGGGTGCTGGAAGGAACCGCCCCTGCGCGTCTTGACCTCGCAGACGACCAGGACGTCTCCGTCCCGGGCCACGATGTCGATCTCGCCGGTCCTGCCACAGCGCCAGTTGCGCTCCAGGACGGTCATCCCGGCCCCGGTCAGCCGGCGGACGGCGAGTGTCTCGCCGTACTCGCCCATCGCACCTCGTGCGTTCATGTCGGCACCACCTCCGGCACCAACGATCACGCAGACGGAGAAAACCCGTCACTCACAGTGAACTACTCACCGGTTGTGGAAAACTCCGTCACCCGCCGGGCAGCTCCAGGTCGCTCTTGTTCAGCTCCTCGATGTTCACGTCCTTGAACGTCAACACCCTCACCTGCTTCACGAACCGGGCCGGCCGGTACATGTCCCACACCCAGGCATCAGCCATGGAGACCTCGAAGAACACCTCGCCCTGGACCGAGTGCACCTGCATCTCGTAGTCATTGGTGAGGTAGAAACGCCGCTCGGTCTCGATCACGTATTTGAACAGACCGACGACATCGCGGTACTCCCGGTAGAGCTTGAGCTCCATCTCGGTCTCGTACTTCTCGAGGTCCTCGGCGCTCATGGCATGTTCCCCTTCAGCCGTGCGGTCCCCCCATTGTGCGCCAGTCCCGTGCGCCCCTAGACGATTTCGGTGTCGAGGGTCACCGGCCCGGCCGGGGGACCTTCGTCGAGCAGCGTGCGCAGCAGCTCGGCGAGTCTGGTCGGATACACCGTCTCACGTGCCCGGGTCAGTTCCTCACACGTCCACCAGCGCGCTCCGGCGACGCTGCGCCGCTCCAGTTCGGTGAGGCCGACGGCCTCGATGGCGGTCTGGGCGGTGCGGGCCAGGTAGTACCACTCGTCCTGGTCCCAGCGGCGGCCCGCGAAGGGGAAGGAGCACCTGCGCCGCCACAGCACCGGGCCGAGTGCGACGTCGGTGATGCCGGTCTCCTCCAGCAGTTCGCGCCGGGCGGCCTGGGCACGGGTCTCGTCGCCCTCCACGCCGCCGCCGGGGGTGAACCACCAGTCGTCGTCCGGGTCGTCCGGTTCGTGGCCGTGCAGCAGCAGGATGCGGTCCTCGGGGTCGAGAAGCACGACCCGGGCGACCCGGCGCAGTCCGCCCTCGTAGGTGTCCTGTCCCGCCGGGGTCGCCTCAGCGTCCACCGGTCGGCTCCGCTTCCTCGCGGGCCCGGGAGGAAGCGGCCCGCTTGGCGAGGGGACCGTAGGCCGCGCCCCCCAGGATCAGCACGGCCCCGGCGATCACCAGGACGACCACGGTCCGCAGCGGCCCCGGCGAGGAGAGGTCGCCCAGCGTCTCGAAGCCGGTGGGCCGCTCCAGCATGCCGTTCATCGGCCAGGCCACGGCGTCCACGCGGGCGTCCACGGCACCGCGCGACACGGTACCGCCGGCCGCGTCGGTGAGGTGCGCGGTGGAGTCGACGGAGTTGTCGCGCTCGTCGCCGAGCAGGAACAGGCGGCCGTCCGGGACGGTCACGGTCTGGAAGTCGCTGATCTCGGCCGGCGTGCCGTCGGGCAGGTACGGCTCGTCGATCACCTTGCCGTTGACCTTCAGCTTGCCCTTCTGGCAGCAGGAGACGGTGTCCCCGCCGACGGCGACGACCCGCTTGACCATCGGGGCGTTGGCCCAGGTCGCGTCCTTGAAGACGACGACGTCGCCCCGGCGGACGTCGGCGCCGTCGATGCGCTGTGCCAGGACGCGGTCACCGGCGTCGATCGTCGGCGTCATCGAGCTGGTCGGCACGGTGTAGGGCCGGTAGACCACCGCTCCCCAGCCGAACCCGCCGAGGAACAGCACCAGGCCCAGCGCCACGGCGATGCCGGACAGCCGCTGCCCGGTCCGGCTGCCCACCGGGCTCCTGTTCGCTGCGCCGCCGCGCGGGACCGTACGTGTCGTGCTCTCGCCACCCATGGAGCCGCACCTTACCCGGCGGTACGCCAACGGGGCAGCCCCCTCCCGGGGACCGGAAGGGGGCTCTTGGAACCTCGGCGGGACCCCGCGGGATCCGGCGGGCTCAGCGGGTCTCGGCCGGAGCGGTGCGGCGACGGCGCCACCAGACGAACGGGACCACACCGGCGACGGCCAGGCCCTGGGGCGCGATCGACAGCGCGGCGGCGGCCGAGGACTGGTCCCCCAGGCCGTCCTGGCCGAAGGTGTCGGGGACCGGCAGGGTGCTCCAGCGGTTCATCGGCCAGGCGACCACGATGGCGCGGCCGACGACCTCGTCCACCGGGACCATGCCGCCGTTCTTGTCCGACTGGTTGTAGCGGGAGTCCCGGGAGTTCTGCCGGTGGTCGCCCATGACCCAGATCTTGCCCTCGGGGACGGTGACCTTGAACCGCCCGCCCTGGTCGTCGTCCGAGCACGGCGTGTTGCCCGGGTAGACGTACGGCTCGTTCAGCGCCTTGCCGTTGACCTTGAGCGGACCCGTCTTGTTGCACTCGACCGTGTCACCGGCGACGCCGATGACCCGCTTGATCAGGTCCTTCTCGTCCGCGGACGGCATCAGGCCGATCCAGCTGAGGACCGTCTGCAGCGCGTTCGGGTCGGGTGTCGGCTCGCCCGCCAGCCAGTCGGCCGGGTCGTGGAAGACGACGACCTCGCCGCGCTCGGGCTCCGAGCCGAACCAGGGGGTCAGCTTGTCGACGAGGACCCGGTCACCGATCTGAAGGGTGTTCTCCATCGAGGACGAGGGGATGGAGAACGCCTGCACCAGGAATGTCTTGATCAGCAGGGCGAGCACCAGCGCGATGCCGATCAGGATCGGCAGTTCCTTCCAGAAGGAGCGCTGCTTCTTGGCCGCCGGGGGTGTAGAGGGCAGTGTCCCGCCGACTCCCTCGTCCTCCGTCCCGCCGTTGTGTCCGTCCTGGCCGTGCTGTCCGTTCGTCACCCTGCCGTCCTCGGTCCCGGAGCCGTACCCGGAGTCCGGGGCGCCGACCTGGGCCGGACCGGACCTCTCCTCGGGGCGTCCGCGGTTCTCCTCGCCGTCGTGACCGGACCGTGCGCCAACCGCCACATCCCCCACGCCAACTCCTTACTCTCTGCCGCCGCCTGCCCCGGATACGGCGCAGGCCCACCACTCCCATAACGAGCGGGAGTTCCGCAGGGGTCGGGAGTTCCATCATCGCGTTCGGATCGTTCGGATCGTAGGGGGCAACCCTATGCGACGGCTCGACGGCGGCGGTCGAACCGGAGGCCGCGTCGGTCACGGACGCGTACGTTTTCGGTTCGTCCAGGGTGGTCCAGTGACCGAACGGCCACGCGATCACCATGGCCCGTCCCACCACCTCGTCCTGGGACACCGTGCCGAAATCGGTCTCCTGGTGGGCGCGCGAGTCGGCGGAGTTGGACCGGTGGTCGCCCATCACCCACAGCCGCCCCTCGGGGACGGTGACGTCGAACGGCGTCCGGGACGGGGTGTCGCCGGGGTACAGGTAGTCCTCGTTCAGGGGAACGCCGTTGACGGTGACGCGGCCCTGCTTGTCGCAGCACTTGACGTGGTCGCCGCCCACGCCGACGACCCGCTTGATGAGGTCCTTCTCGTCGTCGGACGGCAGCAGTCCGATGAAGGCGAGCCCTTCCTTGACCTGCTTGACGACCACGGGGTCGTCCTTCTTGGTGGTCTGCTCGCCCTGGAGCCAGCCGCCCGGGTCGCGGAAGACGACGACGTCGCCGCGCTGCGGCTCGGAGCCGAACCAGGGGGTGAGCTTGTCCACCAGGACCCGGTCGCCGATCCGGATGGTCTGCTCCATGGAGCCCGAGGGGATGACGAAGGCCTGGACGAGGAAGGTCTTGAGCACCAGCGCTATGAGGACCGCGACGCCGACGAGGAGCGGGATCTCCTTGACGGCGCCGCGCCTGCGCCGCCGTTTGACCTTGCGCTGGAGTTTGCGGCGTTCGGCGCGGGAGCGGCCGCCGGAGGGCGCGGCGGTGCGCCTCGAGCCGGTGGGCAGCAGGTTCTCCGCGGGGCTGCTGGGCGCTCCCCGCGGCTTGCCCCGGCTACCCATCGGCGTCCCCGGCAGGCGCCGCCCCGGCCCCCGCGTGCGCCGCCTCGTCGTCGGCCTCCGCGTCCGGCACGCGCGCGTAGGCGTCGGGGCGGTCGAGGTGGGTGGCGTGGCCGAAGGGCCAGACGATCCAGTCGGCGCGACCGATCACGTCGTCCAGCGGGACCATGCCGCCCCCCGGGGAGCCCAGGTGGTCGCGGGAGTCGCTGGAGTCGGCCCGGTGGTCGCCGAGGACGAAGAGGGTGCCGTCGGGGACGACGACGTCGAAGGGGACGGTGGACGGGCGGTCGCCGGGGTAGAGGAACGCCGACTCGTCGACCGGCTGGCCGTTCACCCGGACCCTCCCCTCCTCGTCGCAGCACACCACGTGGTCCCCGCCCACACCGACAACGCGTTTGATGTAGTCGCCGTGCCCGAAGCTCCCGGCGCCGTCGAAGACGACGATGTCGCCCCGCCGCGGCCGACCGTCGAAACGGTACGCCAACTTATTTACGAGAACCCGGTCACCGATCCTCAATCCGCGCTCCATCGATCCACTCGGGATCTGGAAGGGCTGCAGCACGAAAGTGCTGACCAGCAGCAGGAGCAGCAGGAAGGCCAGCAGGACCACGGTGATCCGGCCGCCCGGCACCCAGTCCGTGATCCGCCCCGCCAACGCGGAACGCGACCGTTCCTCCGGGCCTTCCGGGTCCGAGGGCTGCTCGGATTCGGAAGGGCGGGAGGAGCGGTCGCGCTCCGTGTGCTGTGTTTCGGTGTCCATCGGGGCCAGATGCTATCCGGCCCCGGCACGGACCTCGGAGGGCGCTCAGCTCTCGCGCTTCTCCTTGATCTTCGCGGCCTTGCCGCGCAGCTCACGCAGGTAGTACAGCTTGGCGCGGCGGACGTCACCGCGGGTGACGAGCTCGATCTTCTCCACGATCGGGGTGTGCACCGGGAAGGTGCGCTCGACGCCGACGGAGAAGGAGACCTTGCGGACCGTGAAGGTCTCGCGCACGCCGGCGCCCTGACGGCGGATGACGACGCCCTTGAACTGCTGCACACGGGAGCGGTTGCCCTCGATGACGCGCACGTGGACGTTGACGGTGTCGCCGGGGCGGAAGGCCGGGACGTCGCTGCGCAGCGACGCGGCGTCGACGGAGTCGAGCAGGTGAGACATTTCGTCTGCTTTCTTCGCTGATGCCACAGGTCATCAACGGAAACTAGGTGTTTCGGAATCAGGGTCGTGCGGGTCGGGACGGGCGTCGTCTCCCCCTGTGGCAGGGGCGCGCTCCGGACGGACGCACAACAGTCGCCTATTCTTCCATGCCCGGGGTCCTGCGCCAAAATCGGCCGTACGGTTCCCCGTCCGGGTCGGGCTGCCAGCCCAGGATGGAGAGCATCTCGCGGTCCTTCTTGTCGAAGGCGGCGGGATCGCACCGTTCGATCAGGTCGGGCCGGTTGGCCGTGGTGCGGCGCAGGGCCTCGTCGCGGCGCCAGCGGGCGATCTTCCCGTGGTGACCGCTGAGCAGCACCTCCGGGATGCCGCGCCCGCGCCACAGGGGCGGCTTGGTGTGGACGGGGCCCTCCAGCAGGCCGGCCATGGCGCCGGGGGCGAAGGAGTCGTCCCGGTGGGACTCGGCGTTGCCGAGCACGCCGGGCAGCAGCCGGGCCACGGCCTCGGTGACGACGAGTACGGCCGCCTCGCCGCCGGCCAGGACGTAGTCGCCGATGGACACCTCGTACACGGGCATCCGGGTCGCGTACTCGTCGACGACACGGCGGTCGATGCCCTCGTAGCGGGCCGGCGTGAAGATCAGCCACGGCCGCTCGGAGAGGTGGACGGCCAGCTCCTGGGTGAAGGGCCGGCCGCTGGGGGTCGGCACGATGAGGGCGGGCTCGCGGGAGCCGCTCTCGTAGCCGTCGGCCAGGACGGAGTCCAGCGCGTCACCCCACGGCTCGGTCTTCATGACCATGCCCGGGCCGCCGCCGTAGGGGGTGTCGTCGACCGTGTTGTGGCGGTCGTACGTCCAGTCGCGCAGGTCGTGCACGTGGACGCCGAGCTGTCCGCGCGCGCGGGCCTTGCCGACGAGGGAGACGTTCAGCGGTTCCAGGTACTCGGGGAAGATCGTGACGACGTCGAGCCGCATTACGCCTCGTCCCCGGCGTCGGCGTCGGCGTCCTCGGCGTCCCGCGCGGAGGCGATCTCGGCCCGGTCGTCGATCAGTCCGGGCGGCGGGTCGATGACCGCGCGCTGCTCGTCCAGGTCGATCCCGGTGACGATCTCGGAGACGAAGGGCACGTAGACCTCGCTGCCGTCGGGGCGCTGCACCACGAAGAGGTCCTGCGTGGGCAGGTGGGAGATCTCGGTGATGCGGCCGACCTCGGTACCGTCCTCGGTCACCACGTCGAGGTCGATCAGCTGGTGGTCGTAGTACTCGTCCTCGTCCTCGGGCCGCTCGTCCGGGTCCACGTCGGCGATCAGGAGGGTGTTGCGCAGCGCCTCGGCGCCGGTGCGGTCGTGGACGCCGACGAAGCGGAGCAGGAGGCGGCCGCTGTGCACCCGGCCGGTCTCGATGGTGAGCGGCCCGGTGGAGGCGGGATCGGTGGCCAGTACGGCACCGGGTCCGAGCCTCAGCTCCGGCTCGTCGGTGCGGACCTCGACGGTCACCTCGCCCTTGATTCCGTGGGCGCGGCCGATGCGCGCGACTACCAACTGCACTGTGCTTGATCTCCTGTCGGTACTGCGACGAGCCGGTCGGGCTCATACGACTGCGGGCCGGGGACGGCCCAGTGGCCTTCCCCGGCCCGAGCCGGTGCTGCGATTGGCGTCAGCGGACGTGGTCCACGTCGACGAGGTCGACACGGACACCGCGCCCGCCGATGGCGCCCACGACGGTACGCAGGGCGCGTGCGGTGCGGCCGTTGCGGCCGATCACCTTTCCGAGGTCGTCGGGGTGGACCCGGACCTCGAGCACCCGCCCGCGGCGCAGGTTGCGCGAGGCGACCTGCACATCGTCGGGATTGTCCACGATGCCCTTCACGAGGTGCTCGAGAGCCTCCTCGAGCATGCTCAGGCCTCGGACGCGGAGGACTCGGCGGCGGCCTCGTCCTTCTTGTCGGCCTTCTTCTTCTGGGTGATCGCCTCACCCTTGCCCTCGTCCTCGCCACCGATCGCCTCGAAGGACGGGCGGGCCGCCTTCTCGGCCGGCTGCAGCAGCGGAGCCGGGGCGGGCTCGCCCTTGAACTTCTGCCAGTCGCCGGTCTTCTTCAGGATGGCGAGCACGGGCTCGGTCGGCTGGGCGCCGACACCGAGCCAGTACGCGACACGCTCGGCGTCGACCTCCATCACCGACGGGTTGTACGTCGGGTGGTACTTGCCGATCTCCTCGATGGCCCGGCCGTCACGGCGGGTACGGGAGTCGGCGACGACGATGCGGTAGTGAGGCGAACGGATCTTGCCCAGACGCTTCAGCTTGATCTTGACTGCCACGGGAGTGGGTTCTCCTGGTTTTGACGTGGTTGGGCACGGCGAGAGAGCCGCGTGGGGTTGCGGTACCCGAGTGCCCGATGGACGCGTCAGCCGGAGGAGAGAGGGGTCCTGTGCGACTGTCGAGTACAGCTAACCATTGTGCCACACGCGGGCAGGCCCGTCGGACCGAGGGCACCGGGCCCGCCCGCGGGGCGGACCGCTCGGCTCCCGACGGAACCCGGCCCCGGACCGGCTGCCACGAGCAGCCGGTCCGTCAGCTCACTCCCGCGCCGACCACCTCCGGGATCCGGAACGGCTTGCCGCAGCCGCCGCACATGATCGGGGCCTGGGCCAGCACCGACGGGACGACGCGGACGTTGCGCCCGCAGTCGCAGACCGCCTTGACGCGCACCCCTCCCCCGGAGGAGCCGTGGCGGGCGGCCGGACCGCGGAAACTGCGGGCCGTGTCGGTCGCGGTGGCGACGGTGTGGGCCTTCAGCGCGCGCTGCAGGCGTTCGATCGTCGGGCGGTAGCGGCGCTTCGCCTCGGGGGTGAGCGTGACCAGCGAGAAGCCGCTGCTGGGATGCGGCTCCTCGGGATGGTCCAGGCCCAGCTCCTCGGCGATCGCGAGGAACCGACGGTTGTGATAGCGCCCCGCGCGGGAGGTGTCGCGTACTCCGCGCGCGGCGGCGATGCCGTGGACTGCCTCGTGAAGCAGTCGCTCGAAGGAGAGTTCGTGCCCGCAGGCGGACGACGACTCTCCGATCAGGGACTCGGGCGCGGCAAGATCGGGCAGCTCGGTGTGGTGCCGCTGAATGTCGGCCCACGCCTGCGCCAGCTCTGCGGCGAGAACAGGTGGTGTCGTGCTCACGTAATGACAACGAGCCGGAGGGCCACTGTGTTCCTATTCCGGGGCATCCCAAATAATTTGCACGTACCAGTCAGTTGCCGCTGATGCGTCGTGACGAGGGCGGGTGCGCTGATCTGCGGAGAAGCCTCACAGCTCATACCAAGCTGGTGCGTAGTCCGACGTACGCGCCGGCGCGTAGCCGCCGTCCACACGCCGGAGCGCGGGACCCGCGCAAGGCGCAAGGCGCCTTTCGGTCGCTGTCGCGCCGGAGGGACGGCGTCCCGGTGGGCGCGTCCACGGGCGCGACGTTACCGGGTGCCCCGCCGGCGTGCGGCACCGCCCCGCCTCCCGACGTGTCCGGGCGCCGCTCGCCGGCCGCCGGCCCGGCCGACCTTGGCCGGAACCGTGCCGTCGGCGCGGTGGCCACCCACGGTCATCGCCCGGCGACACGATCCGGCCATCCGGGCCGGGCCGCGGGACGGGGCCGTCCCGGGTACCACGGGGCCAGGCGCATGTTGCCGGGAAGTGAAATCTCGCCACGGTGCCGGGGATCGGGCAAACCGGGCCCCGCTACCACTGGACGCCACGGCGAGCCCGGAGTTACCTGGCATACGGGGGGAGTGCGAGCGCACTGCACGGGGGCCATGGAATCGGGCACGGCGGCAACACTCGGCGATTGGGGCACTTTCCTATGACACCTACGCTCGTGCGGCAGCACTCATCTCACGCGGGGGCGACGCCTCACGTGGACCTGCGGGCACGCGCGCGTGACTGGTCCGAGATACAGGAGCGGATGCTCGTGCCGCTCTACGAGGCCGTCTACGAGCGGCTCGACGTGGGCGGCGGCACCCGGATGCTGGGCCTGGGCTGCGGTTCCGGTCTCGCGCTGCTGATGGCCGCCTCGCGCGGCGCCGCGGTGACCGGGGTCGACTCCCGCTCTCCGGAGCTCCTGGCCCTGGCCCGCCGTCGCCTGCTGGGCGCAACGCCCGGGGAACCCGGGACGGGCGACGCGGAGAGCACGCGCGCGCGTGCCGACGCGCCACGGTTCGTCGAGGGCTCGCCCGGGGACGCGGCGGACCCCACGGTGCCGGCCTTCACCCTGGTGACCGCCTTCGAACCCACCGGATGCCGCGCGGGCGACTCCGAGGAGCTCGGCGAGCTGCTCGCCCCGGCGACGCCGCTCGCCGCACGCGGGGCGGCCGTGGTGCTGGCCGGCTGGGGTCCGCCCGAGCGGTGCGCCACGACCTCGGTGCTGCGGGTGGCCGCCAAGCTCACCGACCCGATGCGCGGTCCGGGCGGGTGGCGCCCCGCCCTGCGCGACGACCTGGAGGAGGTCGCCCAGCGGGCCGGGCTGAGGCCGGACGGCTCGGGACGGGTGGCGTGCCCGTTCGGCTACGCCGACACGGGCAGCGCGGTGCGCGGGCTGCTGTCGACCGGGCTGTTCGACGCGGCGGTCGCGGCGACCGACCGGGAACAGGTCGACAAGGAGCTGACGGAGGCCCTGCACCCGCACCAGCGGCCGGACGGGACCGTGTGGATGCCGAACGTGTTCCGCTACCTGATCGCACGAGTTCCCTGACGACGACTGACGACCGTTTCCGACCGACGACCGCTTGCGACGGTTCTCGATCGAGTACATGCGACACCTGACGCGTTTCTTCCGGTGCAGGTGCGAAGAGTGTGCAGAACCCGGTACGCGGCTCCGGCGGTTTCCCCTGGTGGATCATGCACCTCTACCCTGATCCACCGTTCGGGGGAACAGACACATCTGCATACAGGAGCCCGTAGTGCCGCACCGCAAGACCGCTCTGCGCCTCGCCGCGCCCGTCGCCGCCCTCGCCCTGGCCCTCACCGCGTGCGGGGGCGGGGACGACGACACCGGCGCCGACGCGAAGGGCGGGGCGACCGCCGAGACCGCGCCGTCGCCCTCCCAGCCCGCCTCGGGCGGCGACATGGCGCAGGGCGAGAGCGCGACGGGGAAGGTCGCGGAGGACCCCGGGGAGGTCACGTACGACGTCCTGGCGCGGAAGGTCGAGGTGGGCACCGAGGCGGAGGCCGCGAAGGCGGTGGCGGACGCCGCGGACGCCAAGGGGAAGGTGCTGGCCACCGCGCACATCGAGTACACACACAAGGGCGGCCCCGCCCTCACCGAGGGCTCCGACGTGCACGACGGAACCACCGTCTTCGCCGACGGCCGGCGCGGCGGCGTCCTCATCGGCGCCGCCGAAGACGCGCCGGGCTGTGAGGACCCGTACGACGTCGAGAGCTGGAAGCAGGGCGAGAGCCACGTCTTCTGCGAGACCTACGTGATCCCGGCGGACGCCACCAGCGTCGAGGTGCACTGGTCGGAGGAGGACGGCGAGCCCTACGTCTGGAAGTTCCCGCAGAAGTAGCACCGGACGGCGCTCACGTCTCCGGGTCGTCCTTCGTCAGCCGGGCGACCCCGGCGATGCGGTACGCCTCCGCCTCGTCCAGCGTCTCGCTCGCCAGCAGCGACTCCGCGAGCGCGTCGAGCTGTCCCCGGTGGTCGCGCAGCTTGCGCACGGCCTCCTCGTAGCAGGAGTCCACGACCCGTCGCATCTCGCCGTCGATCGCGTCGAGCGTCTGGGGCGCGGCGGCGAGGCCGTACGCCTGCTGGGCGTCGCCGGGGAGTGCGGAGAGCCGTCCGACTCGCTCGCTCATGCCCCAGCGCGCGACCATGCCGCGCGCGATGTTGGTGACCTGTTCGAGGTCGCTCTCCGAACCGGTCGTGATCACCCCGTACACCACGTGCTCGGCCGCCATGCCGCCGAGCGCGCCGATGATCCGGCCGCGCAGGTACTCCTCCGTGTACGCGTACTTGTCCGCGTCCGGCGTCGACAGCGTCACTCCGAGCGCCCGGCCGCGCGGCACGATGGTGATCTTGCGAACCGGGTCGGCGCCCGGCTGCAACATGCCCAGCAGGGCGTGTCCGCTCTCGTGGTAGGCGGTGCGCCGGCGCTCCTCCTCGGGCATCACCAGCGGGCGCTCGGCCCCCAGCTGGACCTTCTCCAGCGCTTCGGAGAGGTTCGCCTGCGTCACCCGGTCCTGCTTCCGCTTGACCGCGAGCAGCGCCGCCTCGTTGGCGAGGTTGGCGAGTTCGGCACCGGTCATGCCCGGCGTCGTACGGGCGACCTGGGCGAGGTCGACGTCCGGGGCGAGCGGGATCTCACGGGTGTGGATCTCCAGGATCGCCTTCCGGCCGCTCCGGTCCGGCGGCGAGACGCTGACCACCCGGTCGAAGCGGCCGGGGCGGGTCAGAGCGGCGTCCAGGATGTCGGCGCGGTTGGTGGCGGCGATGACGATCACGCCCTCCGAGCCGGAGAAGCCGTCCATCTCGGTGAGGATCTGGTTCAGGGTCTGCTCGCGCTCGTCGTGGCCGCCCATGCCGGAGCCGCCCCCGCGAGCCCGGCCGATGGTGTCGATCTCGTCGATGAAGATGATCGACGGCGCCACCTTGCGGGCCTCCGCGAACAGCTCCCGCACCCGGGAAGCGCCCACGCCCACGATCATCTCGATGAACTCCGACGCCGACGCCGAGAAGAACGGCACGCCCGCCTCTCCGGCCACCGCGCGCGCCAGGAGCGTCTTCCCGGTGCCGGGCGGGCCGGTCAGCAGGACACCGCGGGGCATCTTGGCGCCCATCCGGCGATAGGCGTCCGGGTTCTTCAGGAAGTCGACGACGTCGCTCAGCTCGCCCTCCACCTCGTCGATCCCGGCGACGTCGGCGAAGGTGGTACGCGGCTTCCCGGCCTCCAGCTCGACCGGCTTGGGCGGCGCCTTGCGGCCGAGCATGCCCCCCGCTCCACCGCCCAGGGCGCCCCGCATGCGCCGCGCGATGAAGATCCACAGCACCACCAGGAGCAGCATCGGGGCCAGCGCGATCAGCAGGTTGGCCAGGAAGCTGCGGTGCTGCACGACGGGCTCGGCGGTGACCGTGACCTTGTTCTTCGTCAGGTCGGCCCAGAGCTGGTCGTCCGCGAAGGTCGGCCGCTCGGTGGTGAACTTGGTGTACGTCCCGTCGCCCTCGGGATTGTCCCGGGCCTTCTTCAGCTGGCCCTGGATCGCGTCGCCCTTGGCGTAGATCTTGCTGACGTTGCCCTCGTCGACCTGCTTGCTGAACTCGGTGTAGGAGATGGTCGGCTCGTCGCCCTCGTTGAAGAAGGAGAGCACGAGGTTGGCGATGAGGTAGACGATCAGCGCGGCCAGGATCAGGTTCCACCAGCCGCCGCGCATCCTCCGGCCGCCGGGCGGCGGTTTGGGCGGCTCGTCGGGCGTGCCCTCGGTCCGCCAGGGCGGCTCGGGCGCCTTGCGCGGCGGGGACGGATTGGTCATATCCGGACGCTACGACAGGAAAGCCGCGCGGGCATGCGGGTGTACGACACCGGGGCGCCCCCTCGGCTTCGACGAGGGGGCGCCCCGGTACGGCGCTGCGCACGGGCCGGACGGTCAGCCCATGAACTTCTTGAACTCGTCCGGCAGCTCGAAGTCCTGCCCGCCCTGCTGCGGCAGTCCCAGAGCGCCCCCGCTCTGCGCGGCGGCGGCGCGACGGGCGGCCTCCTCCTGCTCCTGCTGCTTGCGCTTCATCGGGTTGCCCGAGCGCTGCTTGCCCTTGGCCTTCTTCTGCTGCTTCTTCTGCCGGCCGGGGCCGCCACCCATGCCGGGCATCCCCGGCATCCCGGGCATGCCGCCGCCCTGGGCCATGCGGGACATCATCTTGCGGGCCTCGAAGAACCGCTCCACCAGCGACTTGACCGCGCTGACCTCGACGCCGGACCCCTTGGCGATGCGGGCGCGGCGCGAGCCGTTGATGATCGTCGGCTCCTGGCGCTCGGCCGGGGTCATCGACTTGATGATGGCGGCCGTGCGGTCGACGTCGCGCTCGTCGAGGTTGTTGATCTGGTCCTTCATCTGGCCCATGCCGGGCAGCATCCCCAGGAGCTTGGAGATCGAGCCCATTTTCCTGACCTGCTCCATCTGGGCCAGGAAGTCATCCAGGGTGAAGTCCTGGCCCTTCTTGGACGCCAGCTTGGAGGCCATCTTCTCGGCCTCTTCCTGGCTGAACGTCTTCTCCGCCTGCTCGATCAGGGTGAGCAGGTCACCCATGTCGAGGATGCGGGAGGCCATCCGGTCCGGGTGGAAGGCGTCGAAGTCGTCGAGCTTCTCGCCGTTGGAGGCGAACATGATCGGCTTGCCGGTCACCGAGGCGATCGACAGGGCCGCACCACCGCGGGCGTCGCCGTCGAGCTTGGAGAGAACCACGCCGTCGAAGCCGACGCCGTCGCGGAAGGCCTCGGCGGTGTTGACCGCGTCCTGACCGATCATGGCGTCGACGACGAAGAGGATCTCGTCCGGGGAGACCGCGTCGCGGATGTCCGCGGCCTGCTGCATCAGCTCCTGGTCGATGCCCAGGCGGCCGGCGGTGTCGACGATGACCAGGTCGTGGACCTTGGCCTTGGCGAACTCGATGGAGTCCTTGGCGACCTTGACCGGGTCGCCGACGCCGTTGCCCGGCTCGGGGGCGTAGATCGCGACACCGGCACGCTCGGCGACGACGCTCAGCTGGTTGACGGCGTTGGGACGCTGGAGGTCACAGGCCACGAGCAGCGGGGAGTGGCCCTGCTCCTTGAGCCAGTGGCCGAGCTTGCCCGCGAGGGTGGTCTTACCCGCACCCTGGAGACCGGCCAGCATGATCACGGTGGGCGGCTGCTTGGCGAAGCGCAGGCGACGGGTCTCGCCGCCGAGGATGCCCACCAGCTCCTCGTTGACGATCTTGAGGACCTGCTGGGCGGGATTCAGCGCCTTGGAGACCTCGGCGCCCAGGGAGCGCTCCTTGACCTTCTTGATGAAGGAGCGCACGACAGGCAGGGCCACGTCGGCTTCGAGGAGCGCGATGCGGATCTCGCGGGCCGTGGCGTCGATGTCCGCCTCGGTCAGCCTTCCTTTGCCCCGGAGGGATTTAAAGGTGGCTGACAGGCGGTCGGAGAGAGTATCGAACACGGCGGCGTAGGTCCTCGCGTCGGCGTTGGTGTGGGTCGCCCTCCAGGGTATCCGGCCCGGCAAGCAAATCGTCCCTGCCCGCCGCAGAGAGCGGACCGGGACTGAAGCCCCGCGGGTGCGGGGAGCACATCCGGTGAGCGCACGCCCCCGACCACGAGGTCACACCCGCAGCGACTCCTCCAGCTCCCGGGCCACCGACGCCGCCGTGTCCCCCGGCAACGGCACCCCTTCGTCCCGCGTCACATAGAACGCGTCCACCGCGTTCGCCCCCAGCGTGGACACGTGCGCGCTCCGCACCCGCACTCCCGCCGCCTCCAGCGCCCGCCCGAGCCGGAACAGCAGCCCCGGGGCGTCCTGCGCCCGGACCTCGATCACCGTGGCCAGCCGGGACGCGGCCCGGGCGACGGTGACGCGGGGCGGGGGCGGCTCGACGCCCCGGCGCCTGGGGTGGGCCGCGTCCCGTTCGGCGAGGCGTCCGGCGATGTCCAGGGTGCCGTCCAGGGCCCTGACCAGGTCGGCACGGAGCCGGGCGGCCTGGGGCAGGGAGCCGTACTGGGCGGCGACCCGCCAGTCGAGGAGCAGGACGGAGCCCTCGACGCCGTCCGGCAGCGGAAGGGACCGCAGCTCGGCGGTGCGGACGGTCAGCCGGTGCATGGCCAGCACCCCGGCGACCGCCGGGAGCACGCCGGCCTGGTCGGGTACGGCGATCAGCAGCTCGACACCGAGGGGCTCGGGACCGTCGGCCGCGACCGCGTCAGGCATCGCGGAGCCGGCGGAACCGGTGATCGGGGCTTCCGTCTGGGCCCGCAGCGCCAGTACCGGACCGCCCGTACGGAAGGCCTCGACCGCGAGCCGCTCCTGCTCCGCGGTGGGCGCGGCGGCCGCGGGTTCGGCCGGCGGCTCCCCGGCCAGCACCCCGGCGACCCGCTTCACCAGGTCGGCGACGAGGGAAGCGCGCCAGGACGACCAGGCGGCGGGCCCGGTGGCCAGCGCGTCCGCCTCGGTCAGGGCGTGCAGCAGCTCCAGCGTGTGCTCCGTGCCGACCGCGTCCGCGACCGCGCGCACGGTGGCCGGATCGTCCAGGTCTCGCCGGGTGGCGGTCTCCACGAGCAGGAGGTGATGGCGTACGAGGGTGGCCAGGACGGCCGCGTCCGCGTGGTCGAAGCCGATGCGGGTGGCGACGTCCCGGGCGATGGTCTCGCCGGCCACGGAGTGGTCGCCGGGCCAGCCCTTGCCGATGTCGTGCAGCAGTGCGGCGACCAGCAGCAGGTCGGGGCGGTGCACCCGGCGGGTGAACCCGGCGGCGCGGACCGCGGTCTCGATCAGGTGCCGGTCGACGGTCCACAGGTGCACGGCGTTGCGCTGCGGGCGGCAGCGGACCCGTTCCCAGTCGGGCAGCAGCCTGGTGACCAGCCCCTCGGCCTCCAGTGCCTCCCAGACCTGCACCGTGGGCCGGCCCGAGCCGAGCAGGGTCACCAGTTCCTCACGTGCCTCGGCGGGCCAGGGTGTGGGCAGGGGGCGCGCGGTGGCCGCCAGGCGCCGTACGGCGTGCAGGGAGAGCGGGAGCCCGGCCTGTGCGGCGGCGGCCGCGGCACGCAGCGGGAGCACGGGGTCGCGTTCGGGGCGCGCGGTGCGGGCGAGTACCACCTCACCGTCCTGCTCCACGACGCCCTCGGCGAGCGGGGAGCGCTCGGCGACCGGTTTTCCGCCGTTCATCATGGCGCGCAGCCGCGGCCGTACGGACCGGGAGCGGAGCACGCGGCCCACCTCGCGCCAGGTGACGTCACCCGCGTAGGAGATGAGGCGGGCCGCCTCGTACACCTGCCGCAGCAGTGCGTCGGCGTCCAGCAGGCCCAGCTCGGCCGCCACCTGGTCCTGTTCCTGCAGCGCCAGCCGGTCGGTCGCCCGGCCGGTGACCAGGTGGAGGGCGTCGCGTACGTCGAGCAGCCGGCGCCGGGCGTCGGCGAGTCCCTCGCGCGGGGCGTCGGCGAGCCAGGAGGCGGCGACGGCACGCAGGGCGGTGGCGTCGCGCAGGCCGCCCCGGGCCTCCTTGAGGTCGGGTTCCAGCAGGAACTGCAGCTCGCCCTGGCGTTCGGCACGCTCGGCGCACAGGTCACGGAGTTCGGGGAGGCGTTTGGGTGCCTGGTTGCGCCAGTCGGCGAGGACGGCGGTGCGCAGGGAGGCGGTCAGGCCGAGGTCTCCGGCGAGGTGGCGGGCGTCCAGGAGACCGAGTTGGACCTTCAGGTCCTCGCCCGCGGTCTTCCGGGCCTGCTGCGGGGTGCGTACGGAGTGGTCGAGGTCGATGCCGAGGTCCCAGACCGGGTACCAGAGGCGGTCGGCGAGGGCCGCGACCGCCTTGTCGTCACGGCCGTCGTGCAGCAGGAGCAGGTCCAGGTCGCTGCGCGGGGACAGCTCGCCGCGCCCGTAGCCGCCGACCGCGACGAGCGAGACCCCCACCTGTCCCCCGGCGCCCGCGTCGAAGAGGCCCGCCAGCCAGTCGTCCGTCAGGTCGGCGAGCGCCCTGCGCCGCGGCGGCCCGGACCGCGCCCCCTCGGTGAGGAGGCGCAGCCGGGCCGCCGCGTAGCCGCTGGGTCCCGAGCCTTCTGTTTCTCGCGTCACGTCCGTACTCGTCACCCGGCGACTCCTGTTCGTTGGTCGTGTCAGAGCGCGTCGGGTCCGCGCTCGCCGGTCCTGACCCGTACGGCCGTGTCGACCGGGACCGCCCAGACCTTGCCGTCGCCGATCTTGCCGGTGCGGGCCGCCTTGACCACGACGTCGATCAGCTGCTCGGCGTCGTCGTCCTCGACGAGGACCTCGATGCGGATCTTGGGCACCAGGTCGACGGTGTACTCGGCACCCCGGTAGACCTCGGTGTGTCCCCGCTGGCGGCCGTAGCCGCTGGCCTCGGTGACGGTCAGGCCGTGGACCCCGAAGGCCTGGAGGGCCTCCTTGATCTCGTCGAGCCGGTGCGGCTTGACGACGGCGGTGATGAGCTTCATGCGTCCACCTTCTTGCTCGGGGCCGACGCGGCCGTGGAGGCGGCCGGCGTGGCGGTCGTCCGGGCGGCACCACCGCCGGCGCCGCTGAAGTCGTATGCGGTCTCGGCGTGCTCGGCCTGGTCGATGCCGGCCACCTCGACGTCCTCCGATACCCGCATGCCGATCGTCTTGTCCAGCAGGAAGGCGAGGACCGCGGAGACGACCAGGGAGTAGGCGAGGACGCCGAACACGCCCGCGCACTGCTTCCAGAACTGGTCGAGGCCGCCGCCGTAGAAGAGGCCCTCGACGTCGGACTGGCCCTTGCCGCTGGCGAAGAAGCCGATGAGCAGCGAGCCGAGGATGCCGCCGACGAGGTGGACGCCGACCACGTCGAGGGAGTCGTCGTAGCCGAAGCGGTACTTCAGGCCGACGGCCATGGCGCACACCACTCCGGCGATGAGGCCGACGGCGATCGCGCCGAGCGGGGAGACCGCGCCGCCGGCCGGGGTGATGGCGACCAGGCCGGAGACGGCGCCTGAGGCCGCGCCCAGGGTGGTGAAGGCGCCGTGCCGGATCTTCTCGTAGGCGAGCCAGCCGAGGACGGCGGCTCCGGTGGCGACCTGGGTGTTGACGAACATCAGCGCGCCGACGCCGTCGTCGTTGCCGAGCCAGGAGCCGGCGTTGAAGCCGAACCAGCCGAACCACAGCAGGCCCGCGCCGAGCATGACCAGCGGGAGGCTGTGCGGGCGCATCGGGTCCTTCTTGAAGCCGACCCGCTTGCCGATGACGAGGATCACGCCGAGCGCGGCGGCACCGGCGTTGATGTGCACGGCCGTCCCGCCGGCGAAGTCGATCACGCCCAGTTCGAAGGCCCAGCCGCCCGCGCCCCACACCCAGTGGGCGACGGGGAAGTAGACGATCGTGGCCCACAGGGCGATGAACAGCGCCCAGGCCGTGAACTTCACCCGGTCCGCGAGGGCGCCGCTGATCAGGGCGGGGGTGAGGACGGCGAACATCAGCTGGAAGACGAGGAACACGAAGACGGGGATGGTGTAGCCGTCCCACAGCTCGGTCAGGCCGATGTTGCTGAGCCCGACCCAGTCGGAGTTCCAGCCCACGACGCTGCCGGAGTCGGTGCCGAACGCCATGGAGAAGCCGTACAGCACCCACAGGACGGTGACGATGCCGAGGCTGATGAAGCTCATCATCAGCATGTTCAGGGTGCTCTTGACGCGGACCATGCCTCCGTAGAAGAAGGCCAGGGCCGGCGTCATGAGCATCACCAGGGCGGAGCAGATGAGCATGAAGCCTGTGTTGGCGGCAGAGAGCTCCGTCTCTGCCGCGAGCGTGATGGCTGGAGCCATCGGCGTCTCCTCGTCGTTGGTACGGCCCCGTGCGGGCGAAGCCTGGCGGGCGGGCGGTGAGGGGTGGGCCGGTTATGCGCCATGAGATTGGCGCAGCGCGGTTTCGGTGGAAGCCCCTCGTTGTTTCGCCGCCGTGACGAAGGCGCGGTGCGTGTTACGCGTGGGTGAACGGCCGGGTGCGGGCCGGTGCGGTCGCCGTCGTGGCGGGGCGGTCGGCACCGGGACACAAGCCGGCCGCGGCGGGCCTCCGAATGACCTGGCATGGGGGAGCCGAGTCGGGCAGTTCGGGAGGGCCGGCCGCGGCCGGGGCTGGTGGGGGTTCAGACCGCTTCGGCGGTCTCCGGCAACTCGACGGCGAGCCGCTGGGTGAGGTCGACGACCTCACCGAGGTCCCCGAAATCGCGTACGGCCGTGTCGACGGTCTTGCGGATGCGGGTGTTGACGCGTTCGGAGCGGACCTTCTTGGCGATGCGCATGGCCTCGACGGCCAGGACGGTGCTCTCCTCCGGCTCGCGGCGCAGCAGGTGGACGGTGGCCATGCCGATCAGGTTCAGCGCGTAGGAGCGCTGGTGTTCCTCGTCCTTGGCGAAGAGCTCCACGGCCCGGCGCATCAGGGGGTCGGCGAGGGAGGCGTAGGCGGGGCTGCGGCCGGCCACGTAGGCGAGGTCGCGGAAGGAGTGGCTGTTCTCCCCGTACAGCTCGGCCTCGGAGAAGAAGCGGATCCAGTCGGGGTCCGGCTCGTCCCACTCGTCGGCCTCGGCGAAGATGTCCTCGGCCATGCGCACCGCGCGCTTGCAGCGGCCGGGCTGCCCCATGTTGGCGTAGGCACGGGCCTCCATGGCGTACAGCATCGACTGGGTGCGGGGGCTGGCGCAGTCCCGGCTGCCGTACTGCGCGAGGTGGATCAGCTCCAAGGCGTCGTCGGGCCGGCCGAGGTGGATCATCTGGCGGCTCATGCTGGAGAGGATGTACGAGCCGAGCGGACGGTCCCCCGCCTCCTTGGCGGCGTGCAGGGCGAGCACGAAGTACTTCTGGGCGGTGGGCTGGAGCCCCACGTCGTACGACATCCAGCCGGCCAGCTCGGCCAGCTCGGCGGCGACCTTGAAGAGCTTGGCGCGGGTGGCCTCCGTCTGGGGTTCCTGGAGCAGGTCGGTGACCTCGTGCAGCTGGCCGACCACGGCCTTGCGGCGCAGGCCGCCGCCGCACTGGGCGTCCCAGCGGCGGAACATCACGGCGGTGGACTCCAGCAGGTCCAGCTCCGGCCGGGACAGGCGCCCACGCGCGCGGTTGGCGGGTGCCGCGGCCTCGCGTCCGGCCGTCTGCGGGGTGGCGGAGGGCGTGGGGACGAGCCAGCGCTGCATGGGTTCGATGAGGGACGGGCCCGCGGAGAGGGCCAGCGAGCTCCCGAGGAAGCCGCGCCGCGCCAGCATGAGGTCGCTGCGCGAGAACTCGCTGAGCAGGGCCACGGTCTGCGGGCCCGTCCAGGGGAGGTCGACGCCGGTCGCGGAGGGCGTGGGGCGGGTGGAACGCAGGCCCAGGTCCTCGACGGAGACGACGACGCCGAAACGCTCGGAGAACAGCTCGGACAGGATCCGCGGGATCGGCTCGCGAGGGTTCTCCCCGTCGAGCCAGCGGCGCACGCGTGAGGTGTCGGTGGAGATGTGGTTGGCGCCCAACTGGCGGGCGCGGCGGTTGACCTGGCGGGCCAGCTCGCCCTTGGACCAGCCGCTGCGGGCGAACCAGGAGGTGAGCAGCTCGTTCGGGCGCTTGTCAGCGTGCGACGCGCTCACCGCGCCGGTACCGCTTCCGCCGTTGCCACTCACTGGAACGCCCCCATCCCTGAGACCACCTGTCGCCGAGTGCGCCAAGCCCTATCAGAATGCCGGTGGTTGCGGCCCTCCGTCCGGTGGTTGGCACCCTTCGAACGGAAAGCCGGGTTGCCTCCGGCATACCCACAAGTGCATGTGCCCCAAGGCTCCATGCACACAAAGTAGTCCTACGATCACTCGTCCAGCCATGGCGATTGCGGAATCGCCACCATTCGCCACCCCTTCGAATGAACTCGCGGTGGCCGGGACGCGATTCACTTGACATAGGCCAACCGGGAGCCGGTGCAACGGTGCACGCCGGGGCGTGCGCGGTCGGACGCACCACCCGCAGTGCTTCCGGACGCTGTCTGAACCGCGCCGGACTGGGGAGTTGGAAGCAGAGAGTCACGTTTCACGTTCGCTGCGTAACCGCCGCTGCGTCGGACCCGTTGGAGGGGGCATGGGCTTCACGATCGGCATCGGCAGCAGTCGGGGCATGCGCGAGATCCGGTCCGGCGCGCGCCGCCGCGGCCGCGCCTCGGAGCGCACCGTCGTGGCCGAGTTCACGGGGCTGTGGGGCTGGGACGTGGTGCCGGGCGCCCGGGCCGCCGGGGGCGCCTGCTCGTGCGGCCGGCCCGACTGTCCGGCCCCGGGCGCGCACCCCTTGGACTTCGCACCCCGGGTGCCCGCCGGGGCGACCCTGGACGAGGCGAGCGAGGCCTGGGCGCGGTTCCCCGGCGCCGCGGTGATGCTGGCGGTCGGGCGGACCTTCGACGTGATCGAGGTGGCCGAGTCCGCGGGGCTGCGGGCGCTGGCCCGGCTGGAGCGCATGGGCCTCCCGCTGGGCCCGGTCGCGGCCACTCCGCAGGGCCGCGTCCACTTCTTCGTCGCCCCGGGCGCAGCCGCCGAGCTGCCCCGGCTGCTGTACCGCATGGGCTGGGACGACCCGTCGGCGCTCGACCTCGGCGGCCTCGGCCCCGGTACGTACATCACGGCCCCGCCCTCCGACCGCGGCGGCCGGGGCCCGGTGCGCTGGCTGCGGCCCCCCGCGCTCGACTCGGCCACGAAGCCACCGGCGGCACGGCTGCTCCTCGGCACCTTGGCGTACGTGGCCCACCGGTCCCGGGCGTAGGCCTCCGCCCCTCTGCGGACCCACACTCCGGCCGGAAGCGCCGCCCCTGCCCGCACACACGCCTCGCGCGTCCCGGTGCCCGCCGCTCGACGGACCCTGCCGACGGCCGCCTTGCCACGGCCCCGCACGCGCCCAGGCCGCCGTCACTCCCTGCGCGACTGCCCCGCCACTCCGCCCCAGGTAGGGCCACGCGCCCGTCAGTACCGGCGCCCCGTGCGTCGACGCGCAGGCCGGACCGTCACCGGCATCGTCGCCACCGGCGTCGTCACTCCCGCGACCGGCCACCCGTGACCGGCCGCGCCACACGGCGAAGCGCCCGTCCCCCGGTTCGGGGGGCGGGCGCTTCTCGCCTGGATGCCGGCGCGGGCGCCGGCGGACGGCGTCACTCGCCGATGAGGGCATCCACGAAGGCCGCCGGCTCGAACGGCGCCAGGTCGTCCGCGCCCTCGCCGAGTCCGATCAGCTTGACCGGCACGCCCAGCTCGCGCTGGACGGCGACCACGATGCCGCCCTTGGCCGTGCCGTCCAGCTTGGTGAGCACGATGCCGGTGATGTTCACGACCTCGGCGAAGACCCGGGCCTGGATCAGACCGTTCTGGCCGGTGGTGGCGTCGAGCACGAGGAGCACCTCGTCCAGCGGCGCGTGCTTCTCCACGACCCGCTTGACCTTGCCCAGCTCGTCCATGAGGCCGGTCTTGGTGTGCAGGCGGCCGGCGGTGTCGATGAGCACGACGTCCGAGCCCATCTCCTTGCCCTCCTTGACCGCGTCGAAGGCGACGGAGGCGGGGTCGCCGCCCTCGGGCCCGCGCACGGTGTGGGCCCCGACGCGCTCGCCCCAGGTCTGGAGCTGGTCCGCGGCGGCGGCACGGAAGGTGTCGGCGGCGCCGAGGACAACGCTGCGGCCGTCGGCGACCAGGACGCGGGCGAGCTTGCCGGTGGTGGTGGTCTTGCCGGTGCCGTTCACACCGACGACCATCACGATGCCGGGCTTGCTCGCGGCGGGCTCGGTCTTGACCTCTCGGTCCATGTCGGGGCCGACGAGGGTGATCAGCTCCTCGCGCAGCAGGGTGCGCAGTTCCTCGGGCGTGCGGGTACCGAGGACCCTCACCCGCTCACGGAGCCGCTCCACCAGCTCCTGGGTGGGCTGCACGCCGACGTCGGCGGTGAGCAGCGTGTCCTCGATCTCCTCCCAGGTGTCCTCGTCGAGGTGCTCCCGGGACAGCAGGGTCAGCAGGCCCTTGCCGAGGGCGTTCTGCGAGCGGGAGAGGCGGGCACGGAGCCGGACCAGTCGGCCGGCGGTGGGCTCGGGAACCTCGATCTCGGGGATCTCGAGCTCTTCGACGACGGGCGGCTCCTCGACGGTGGCGGTGCCGCCGTCCGGGAGGTCGACCTCCTCTATCGTCCGGCGCGTTTCGTCGCGCGGCGTCTCGGCCTCGTCGCCGACGTGCGGCTCGGCCGGAGGGGCGGTGATGTCGGGCGTGGCGGGGGGCGGCTCAGGCAGCTGCTTCTTGCGGCGGCTGCCGACGACCAGCCCGCCGAGCGCGCCGATCACGACCACGGCGATGACTACAGCAAGGATGACGATTTCCATAACGGGACCAGTATGCGCGACCCCCGGCGCGGCCCCCCGCTACCAGCCCCTTGTGGTTTCCACCGGACAAAGGCCCCTGGAGGGAACGAGTCGGAGCAAAGTACGATGGAGAAGGCCGCGTCAACGCGCGTAGAGTCCCGACCGCTCCCCTCTCCCCACGATCGAGGCACGGACCCCCCACATGAGCAAGACCGCCGAGAACGAAGGCGCCCTGGAGACCCGCGGCATCGAGCAGGTGCCCGACCACGAGCGCACCGCCCGGACCCGCGAGCTGTTCCCGACCTGGGTCGGCGCCAACATCAGCGTGCTGCTGCTCACGATGGGCGCGAGCCTCGTCGTGGCCTACCGGCTCGACTTCTGGCAGGCCCTGGTCGTCGCGGCCGCGGCGCCCGTCGTGTCCTACGGCCTGGTCGGCCTGATCGGCATCGCGGGCAAGCGGGGCGGCGCTCCCGGGATGGCGCTGTCCCGTGCCGTGTTCGGGCAGCGGGGCAATCTGCTGCCGGGTTCGCTGATCTGGGTCGCCCGCTGGGGCTGGGAGACGATCAACGCGGTGACCGGCGCCTACGCCGTGCTCACGGTCCTGGACATCGTGTTCGGCATACGCGCCAACAGCGTGCTGGACATGGTGACGCTGCTCCTCTTCGTCGTGGCGACGTTCGCGATCTCAGGGCTCGGCATCAACGCCGTGCAGAAGTGCAACAAGTACGCGGCGTACCTCTTCGGCGCCTTCTCGGTGCTGGTGCTGGGCTACCTGGTCGTGGACACCGACTGGTCCGCGGTGTTCGACCGGTCCGCCGGTTCGGTGGCCGCGATGATCACGGGCGTGGGTCTGATCGCGGCCGGCGGCGTCAGCTGGATCCCGTCCGCGCCGGACTTCACGCGGTACCTGCCGCGCACGGCCTCCTCGAAGGGGATCGTGGGGGTCACGGTCGGCGGTGCGGGGATCGTCGTGCTGCCGATGGTGCTGATGGGCGCGGTCATGGCGGTCTCCACACCGGACCTGGCCTCGGCCGCCGACCCGGTCTCCTTCCTGGGCGAGATCCTGCCGACCTGGATCGCCGTGCCCTACCTGCTGATCGCGCTGATCGGCATGCTGCTGATCAACTCGATGTCGATGTACTCGGCGGGCTTCACCGCGCAGACCCTGGGCTTCAAGGTCCCGCGGCACTGGGCGGTCTCGGTGAACGCCGTGATCTCGCTGGTCTTCGGCGGTGTGCTGATGCTGGTGGCGACCAGCTTCATGGGCTCGTTCATCGCCTTCCTGTCGCTGCTCGCCGTGGCCTTCTCCGCATGGGTCGGCGTGTTCGGCGCGGACATGCTGCGCCGCCGGGAGTACGACGCCGAGGCCCTGGCCGACACCGGCCGCACCAGCGCCTACTGGTACCGCGGCGGCTTCTCCCCCGCGGCCGTGGCCGCCTGGGCGGTGGGCCTGGTCGCCGGTCTGATGTTCACCACGTCCGACTGGTTCACCGGCCCGCTCGCGGCGAACAACGTGATCGGCGAGTACGGACTCGGCTGGGTGGCCACCGTGGTGATCTCCGGCCTGCTGTACGTCGTCCTGCCGAAGCCCGCGGTGGTCGCCCCGGCGGCACCGGCGGCACCGGCGGAGCGGACCGCGGAGCCCGGGACCGTGCGCGTCTGACAACGGTTCCGCGGCGGCTCCGCCGTGCGGATGCTCGACGACACACCGCAGCCCCGCCCGGAGTACGACCGGACGGGGCTGCGGACGGTACGGGGAGAGGGGCAGCGGGGACTTGGCCCTCCTCCCCGAGTTCGGGGCGGTGGGCGGTCAGCCCATCTCCTCCAGGGCCTTGCCCTTCGTCTCCTTCACGAACTTCAGCACGAAGGGGATGGAGAGGGCCGCGAAGACCGTGTAGATCACGTAGGTGCCGGAGAGGTTCCAGTCGGCCAGCGACGGGAAGCTCGCGGTGATGGCCCAGTTGGCGATCCACTGCGCGGAGGCGGCCACGCCCAGGGCGGCGGCGCGGATCCGGTTGGGGAACATCTCGCCGAGGAAGACCCAGACGACGACACCCCACGAGAGGGCGAAGAAGAGGACGAAGACGTGGGCGGCGATCAGGGCCACCCAGCCCTGGGTGGCCGGGAGCTTGCCGTCGACCAGGTCGAAGGAGAAGGCCCAGGCCTCCAGGGCCAGACCGATCACCATGCCGACGGAGCCGATCAGGGCGAGCGGCTTGCGGCCGACGCGGTCCACGAAGATCATCGCGATCACGGTGCCGATGATGTTGATGATCGACGTCGTGAACGAGTAGAAGAAGGAGTCGGTGGGGTCGACGCCGACCGACTGCCACAGCGTCGAGGAGTAGTAGAACGCGACGTTGATGCCGACGAACTGCTGGAAGACCGACAGGCCGATACCGATCCAGACGATCGGCTTGAAGAAGAAGCTGCCGCCGAGGAGGTCCTTGAAGGAGGACTTCTCCTCACGGTGCATGGCGTGCTCGATCTCGGTGACGCGGGCGTCGAAGTCCACGTTCTTGCCCTCGACCTCTTCGAGGATCTTCTTGGCGC
>NZ_JBVJEA010000017.1:0-163044 GCF_055581985.1 Streptomyces sp. NPDC042336
CGGTTACATTTCGAACCCGGAAGCTAAGCCTTACAGCGCCGATGGTACTGCAGGGGGGACCCTGTGGGAGAGTAGGACGCCGCCGAACAATTATTGAAAGGGCTGGTCCCGGAACTTCGGTTCCCGGACCAGCCCTTTTTTGTTTTCCTTTACTTCGAGTTCACGTTGCGCCCCGACCATCCCACATATGGGTACTGCAGCAATGCTCAGGGCCGCCGGCGTGGGCGTCGGCGACGAGGTCGTCGTACCTGCCTTCGGGAACGTCGAGGTCGCCGAGGCCGTGTCCTTGGTGGGCGCGTTGCCGGTCTTCGCCGACATAGATCCGGCGACGTACTGTCTCGACGCCTCTCTGGTGGAGGCCGCGCTGACGCCCCGGACCGCCGCCATCGTCGTCGTGCACCGCTTCGGGCGGCCGGCGGACATGGGCGCGCTGCACCGGATCGGGCAGCGGCACGGGCTGCTCGTGCTGGAGCGAGCCGAGTCCGAGGCGCCGTACGACGAGATAGCGCGGCGCAGGCAGCGGGCGGCCTACCTCGACGGGAAGTTGAGGGGCGTGCGGACCCCCGACGGAGGTGACGGGCACACCTATCAGCAGTACGTCGTGCGGGTGCCGGGGAACGGGCGGCCGGATCGCGACGCGTTCGCCCGCGCGGTGCGGGGGAGGGGCGTCGAGTGCCGGGTGCCGGTGAAGACGCCCGTGCACCGGATGCCTGGATTCAGGCGGTGTGTGTCCCTGCCGGAGACGGAGCGGGCCGTCGACGAGACGCTCGCGCTGCCGGTCGAAGCCGCGCTGACCAAGCGGGACATGCAGCGGATCGTGTCCGCCTGCAATGCGCTCGGTGGGCTGCTGCAACCCGCGCTCTGAGGGGAAGTCCGTGGTTGGGAGCACCGGCTTGTTCGGGGTATGATCTATTCCGTTGCCGCGAGGGAAACCTCGAAAAGCGACAGGCCCCTATAGCTCAGTCGGTAGAGCGTCTCCATGGTAAGGAGAAGGTCAACGGTTCGATTCCGTTTGGGGGCTCCAGCACGAAGGCCCCGCCCGATTGGGCGGGGCCTTTCGCATGCCCTGGGCCGGACACCGGGCCAAGTCCCGGGGCCCGCGGGCTAGTCCGCGTGGGGCTCCGGGACACGCATCGCGAGAATCGCCATGTCGTCGGACGGGGCGTCGGAGGCGAAGCGCTCCACCGCCCGCATGATGCGGGCGGCCACCGCACCCGCCGTCAGGCCCGTGCAGCTGGTGAGGACGTCGGCGAGACCGTCGTCGCCCAGCATGCGCGTCCCTTCGCGGCGTTCGGTGACGCCGTCGGTGACACACAGCAGGACGTCGCCCGGGTCGAGGGTGACCGTCTGCTCGTACAGCTCCAGGTCCTCGATGACGCCGAGCAGGGGCTGCGGTTCGGCGGCGGGCTCGACCGTGCCGTCCTGGCGCAGGCGGAGCGGGAGCGGATGGCCGGCGCAGACCACCTTCAGCTCCGCGCTGCCGTCCTCCTGCGGGCGCATCTCGCCGTACAGCAGCGTGAGGAAGCGGCTGCGGGCGCCCTCGTCGAGGATGGCGGAGTTGAGGCGCTGCAGGACCTCCGGGCCACTGAGGCCCTCGCGGGCCAGCAGGCGCAGGGCGTGCCGGGCCAGGCCCGTGACGGCCGCCGCGTTGGGGCCCGTACCGCAGACGTCGCCGATGGCGAAACCGTAGGCGTCGTCGCTGATGGGGAAGAGGTCGTAGAAGTCGCCGCCGACCTCGTTGCCCTCGCCGGCCGCGCGGTAGATGACGTCGACCTCGACGCCTTCCACGACGGGCAGTTCCGGGGGCAGGAGGCTGCGCTGGAGGGACTGGCTGATGGCCGTGCGCTCCGAGTACAGGCGGGCGTTGTCCAGGGCCAGGGCGGCCCGGCGGGACAGGTCCTCGGCGAGTTCGAGGATCTCCTGGCGGAAGTGGTCGTCGGTGGGCTTGCCGAGCGTGAGCATGCCGATGACGCGGTTGCGGGCGACCAGCGGCAGGACGACGGTCTCGCCGCCGACCGCGGAGGCCGTGGCGAGGGTCGGGCCGATGCTCAGCGACTGTGTCGCGCCGCCGCTGAGGCCGAGGTCGCGCATGGAGGTGCGCAGCGCCGCCTGGTGGGCCATCTCGGCGGGGGCCGTCCACACGCGGGCACCCGGGGTGGGGACCGGGTCGGGCGGGGCGATCTTCGACAGCAGGGACTTGATGCCGTCGATCAGCTCCTCGTCCTCGTGCAGGACGTAGGAGAGGTACGGGTCCGAGGCCTGGTCGGCGATGGTGTAGACGGCGCACCAGGTGGCCAGCGTGGGGACCGTCATCTGAGCCATCAGGGCCAGCGTCTGGTCGCGGTCGAGGGTGCCGGCCAGGAGGTCCGAGGCTTCGACGAGGAAGCTGAGCGACCCGCGGCGCAGTCGCTCCAGCTCGCCCAGGCGCGCCGACTCGACGGCCAGTGCGATGCGGTCGGCCGCGAACTGGAGGCGCAGCGCCTCCTCGTTGGAGTACCGGCCGGGGGCCTCGGTGGCGACGCCGAGCGAGCCGGTGAGGCGGCCCTCGACCTTGAGGGGGACGGTGACGACCGAGCGCATGCCGGTGCTGTTGAGGAGCGGGACGGCGCCGGGGACGGACTCGAGGTCGTCGTGGACGGCGGGCATGCGCGCCGAGCCGTAGCGTCCGGGGCCGGCCTCGACGGGGACCCGGGCGAAACGCTGGCGGGCGGAAGGCAGGCCGGTGGAGGCGCGGACCTCCAACTCCGTTTCGTCGTCGGTCGCCAGGAGCAGGAAGGCGGCGTCGGCGTCGAGCATGTCGCGGGCGCGTTCGACCGTGCGCTGGAGGAGTCCGTCGAGGTCGTCCGGGGCGGGGGAGCCGATGAACACCTCGAAGGGGTCCGCGCTCTGGCCCTCGGAGGACGGGGAGTCGGAGGCCGGCACGCGCAACGGGGTCTGCAGTACCGCGCGTTCGTGGTCGCGGACGAGGAGGCAGACCGTGGAGGGCTCGCCGTCGGCGTCGCGGACGCGCAGATGGGAGGCGTAGACCGGGGTGACGCGGCCGTCGGCGCCCCTTATGCCGTAACTGCCCTCCCAGCGGGAGAGCTGGAGGGCCTCGGCGATGCCGGTGCTGGTGCCGGGGGTGTGCGGCCAGGCGGCGAGGTCGGTCAGCGGCTTGCCGGTGACCTGGTCGGCGGGGTAGCCGAACAGCTCCTCCGCGTCCTCGTTCCAGGACGTGACCGCGCCGGTGCGGTCGATCTGGACGACGGCGACGCGGACCCGGCCGTCGGCGAGCGGCAGCAGGGCGGCCGGGAGGGAGGGGCCGGCCGCGCGGGTGCCGACCGCACGCTCCGGCAGATGGAGGTGGAACCAGACGTTCTTCAGCGTGGGTGTGTACTCCACGCCCCAGCGATCGGCCAGGGCCGCGCACAGCTGGAGGCCGCGCCCGCCCTCGCGGTCGGGGCTGCCCATGGTGGCGGGGGAGCCCTGGAGCGGCACCTCGCGCTCCGGATAGTGGTCCGCGACCTCGATCCGTACGCCGTCGTCGCTGCGCAGGCACACGACGTCGGCGGTGGTGCCGGCGTGGACCACGGCATTGGTCACCAGCTCGCTGGTGAGCACCACGGCGTCGTCGACGATGTCGGCATGGCCCCACCCCTGGAGCGTGTCGCGGACGAAGGACCGGGCGCTCGCCACGGACCGTCCGACGGGCTCGAAGCTGGCGGCCGCGCGCGCGGTGATCACAGAACTCCTCGACCCTCTCTCCCCGTGCACGGCCTCATGGCCGACCGGCTCGCGCCGCTGCTGCGGCAGTCCACCCGTCGGCCCGGGATCCGGGGGCTGCTCCCCCGGGATCAGTCCGGTGGTCATTCCGGCCGCCCCTCCGATGCCCGCTCGTCTCCGTGCCACCGCCCAGACCGGACGGACCGGTTTGGCTGGACAGCCGTATGCAAGGTTACTTACCTCTGCCGTCCATCCGGATGCCGGTCTGCAGTGTTTCCGCCCAGAGGGTGTGCGGACGATGTGCGAAGCTGCCGAACTGTTATGGCCTGGTTCGGCCGGGGTGAAACACTGGGCAAGCTGCTTGTGAAGGTCCGGGCAGGTGAATGCGCGCCGAGTCGGGTGGGCAGCAGCCCTGGAAGCGGTCCGGCGCGCCGGACCGGATCGCCCGGCAGCACGGGAAACAAGCGGCAGAAACCGGTCCGCCGAGCATGGGCGGCCGGGCACAGCGGTATCGGTCGACCCCTGCGGGAGGGACACAGTGGAGTCTGGCGCAGCGACGCGGGCCACGAAGACGCGCGCGAAAGGCGGACAGTCCCTGAGTAACCAGGGCAAATCGCGGGGTGGCGGCGCGCGGAGCGGCAGTACGACGGTGGACACGGCCGCGCTTAACCGGCTGCTCGCGGCGCTGGTGTCCATGCGCGAGGGGAACTTCCGCCGGCGCCTCACGGTGTCCGGCGACGGCGTGATGTCGGAGATCGCGGCGGTCTTCAACGAGGTGGCCGACCGCAATCTCCACCTCACGGGTGAGCTGGCGCGGGTGCGGCGCGTGGTCGGGCGTGAGGGAAAGCTCACGGAACGGCTGGAGACCGGCGCCTGCGGGGGGTCCTGGGCGGCCGCGATCGACCACTCGAACGCGCTGGTGGACGACCTCGTACGGCCCGTCTCCGAGGTCAGCCGGGTGCTGTCGGCGGTGGCGGACGGTGATCTGTCGCCCCGTATGGAGCTGCGGACGCAGAACGACGAGGGCGCAGGGCAGCCGCTGCGCGGTGAGTTCCTGAAGGTCGGCCGGACCGTGAACAACCTGGTCGACCAGTTGTCGACGTTCACGGACGAGGTCACGCGGGTGGCCAGCGAGGTCGGCACCGAGGGCAAGCTGGGCGGTCAGGCCCGGGTGCGCGGAATGTCCGGTTCGTGGAAGGACCTGACGGACTCCGTCAACACGATGGCGTACCGGCTCACCGCGCAGGTGCGGGACATCGCGCTGGTGACGACGGCGGTGGCCAAGGGTGACCTGTCGCGGAAGGTCACGGTGCACGTGGCCGGCGAGATGCTGGAGCTGAAGAACACCGTCAACACGATGGTGGACCAGCTCTCCGCGTTCTCGTCCGAGGTGACGCGCGTCGCCCGTGAGGTGGGCACCGAGGGCGCCCTGGGCGGTCAGGCGCAGGTGCCGGGCGTGGCCGGGGTGTGGAAGGAGCTGACCGACTCCGTCAACACCATGGCCGGGAACCTGACGGCCCAGGTGCGGGAGATCTCGCACGTGACGACGGCGGTCGCCAACGGCGACCTGTCGAAGAAGGTGACGGTGCCGGCCCGCGGTGAGGTCGCGCAGCTCGCCGAGACGATCAACCAGATGACCGAGACGCTGCGGATCTTCGCGGACGAGGTCACGCGCGTGGCCAACGAGACCGGTGGCGAGGGGCAGCTCGGCGGCCAGGCGAACGTGCCGGGCGCGGCCGGCATCTGGAAGGACCTGACGGACTCGGTCAACACCGTCTTCCGGAACCTGACCACCCAGGTGCGGGACATCGCCGCGGTGACGACCGCCGTGGCCAGCGGTGACCTGTCGCAGAAGGTCACGGTGGACGTGGCCGGGGAGATGCTTGAGCTGAAGAACACCGTCAACACGATGGTGGACCAGCTGTCCGCCTTCGGTGCCGAGGTCACGCGGGTGGCCCGCGAGGTCGGTGTCGAGGGTGAGCTGGGCGGGCAGGCCCAGGTACCCGGGGCGGCGGGGACGTGGAAGGACCTGACGGACTCCGTCAACACCGCGTTCCGCAACCTCACCGGTCAGGTGCGGAACATCGCCCAGGTGACGACGGCGGTGGCCAACGGCGACCTGTCGCAGAAGGTCACCGTGGACGTCTCCGGTGAGATGCTCCAGCTGAAGAACACCGTGAACACGATGGTGGACCAGCTCTCCAGCTTCGCCGACCAGGTCACGCGGATGGCCCGGGACGTGGGCACGGAGGGGCGCCTCGGCGGTCAGGCCCGGGTCGACGGCGTCTCGGGGACCTGGAAGGAGCTGACCGACTCCGTCAACTCCATGGCCGGCAATCTGACCTCCCAGGTGCGCAACATCGCGCAGGTGACGACGGCGGTGGCGCGCGGTGACCTGTCGCAGAAGATCGACGTCGACGCGCGCGGCGAGATCCTGGAGCTGAAGAACACCATCAACACGATGGTCGACCAGCTCTCCAGCTTCGCCGAGCAGGTCACCCGGGTCGCCCGCGAGGTGGGCACGGAGGGCCGCCTCGGAGGTCAGGCGCAGGTGCCCGGCGTCGCCGGTGTGTGGCGGGACCTGACCGACTCGGTGAACGGCATGGCCGGCAACCTCACCGCGCAGGTGCGCAACATCGCGCAGGTCGCGACGGCGGTGGCGCGTGGTGACCTGTCCCAGAAGATCACCGTGGACGCGCGCGGGGAGATCCTGGAGCTGAAGAACACGCTGAACACGATGGTGGACCAGCTGTCGTCGTTCGCCCAGGAGGTCACGCGCGTCGCGCGCGAGGTGGGCACCGAGGGCATCCTCGGCGGCCAGGCCGAGGTGCAGGGCGTCTCCGGCACCTGGAAGGACCTCACGCAGTCCGTGAACGGCATGGCCAACAACCTGACCATGCAGGTGCGCAACATCGCCGAGGTGACGACCGCGGTCGCCAAGGGCGATCTGTCGAAGAAGATCACCGTCGACGCCAAGGGGGAGATCCTCGAACTCGTCACCACCGTCAACACGATGGTCGACCAGCTCTCCTCCTTCGCCGAGCAGGTCACGCGCGTGGCCCGTGAGGTGGGCACCGAGGGCATCCTGGGCGGCCAGGCGAGCGTGCCCGGCGTGGTGGGCATCTGGAAGGACCTCAACGACAACGTCAACCTGATGGCCAAGAACCTCACGGTCCAGGTGCGCAACATCTCCCAGGTGGCCGCGGCCGTCGCCAACGGTGACCTGACACGGACGGTGACGATCGAGGCGCGCGGCGAGGTCGCGCAGCTCGCCGACACCTTCAACACCATGGTGCGGACGCTGCGGTCCTTCGCCGACCAGGTGACCAAGGTGGCCCGCGAGGTGGGCACCGACGGCATCCTCGGCGGCCAGGCGCAGGTGCCGGGGGTGGCCGGCACCTGGAAGGACCTCACCGAGTCGGTGAACCAGATGGCGTCCAACCTGACCGGTCAGGTGCGCAACATCGCCATGGTCACCACGGCGATCGCCAAGGGCGACCTGACCAAGAAGATCGACATCGACGCGCGCGGCGAGATCCTGGAGCTGAAGACGACCATCAACACGATGGTCGACCAGCTCTCCTCCTTCGCCGAGGAGGTCACGCGCGTGGCCCGCGAGGTGGGCACCGAGGGCCAGCTCGGCGGTCAGGCACGCGTGCGGGACGTCGACGGCACCTGGCGCGACCTGACCGAGTCCGTGAACGAGATGGCCGGGAATCTCACCCGGCAGGTGCGCGCCATCGCGCGCGTGGCGACCGCGGTGACGCGCGGCGACCTGAACCTGAAGATCGATGTGGACGCCTCCGGCGAGATCTCGGAGTTGCAGGACTACATCAACAAGATGATCGCCAACCTGCGCGACACCACGATCGCCAACAAGGAGCAGGACTGGCTCAAGGGCAATCTGGCCCGGATCTCCGGACTCATGCAGGGCCGCCGCGACCTCCAGGACGTGGCCTCCCTGATCATGAGCGAGCTGACGCCCGTGGTCTCCGCGCAGCACGGGGCGTTCTTCCTCGCGATGCCCCTGGTCGACGGCCAGGAGCAGGCGGGTGCCGAGGGTGACGCGTACGAGCTGCGCATGCTCGGGTCGTACGGCTACTCGATGGGCTCCATGCCCACCTCGTTCCGGCCGGGTGAGGCGCTGGTCGGCACGGCCGCGCAGGAGAAGCGCACGATCCTCGTGGAGAACGCGCCGAGCGGCTACCTGAAGATCTCCTCCGGGCTCGGCGAGGCCCCGCCCGCGCAGGTGATCGTGCTGCCGGTGCTGTTCGAGGGGCAGGTGCTGGGCGTCATCGAGCTGGCGTCCTTCACCCCGTTCACGCAGATCCAGAAGGACTTCCTCAACCAGATCGCCGAGATGATCGCGACGAGCGTCAACACCATCTCCGTCAACACCAAGACGGAGGTGCTGCTGAGCCAGTCGCAGGAGCTGACCGAGCAACTGCGGGAGCGGTCGGAGGAGTTGGAGCAGCGGCAGAAGGCGCTCCAGTCGTCCAACGCCGAACTGGAGGAGAAGGCCGAGCTGCTGGCGCAGCAGAACCGGGACATCGAGGTGAAGAACACCGAGATCGAGGAGGCCCGGCAGGTCCTGGAGGAGCGCGCCGAGCAGCTCGCGGTCTCGATGCGCTACAAGAGCGAGTTCCTGGCCAACATGTCGCACGAGCTGCGTACGCCGCTCAACTCGCTGCTGATCCTGGCCAAGTTGCTCGCCGACAACGCAGACGCCAACCTCACCCCGAAGCAGGTCGAGTTCGCCGAGACGATCCACGGGGCAGGCTCCGACCTGCTCCAGCTGATCAACGACATCCTCGACCTGTCGAAGGTCGACGCGGGGAAGATGGACGTCTCCCCGACGCGCATCGCACTCGTCCAGCTCGTGGACTACGTGGAGGCCACCTTCCGGCCGCTGAGCGCGGAGAAGGGCCTGGACCTGTCGGTGCGGGTGTCGCCGGGGCTGCCCGCCACCATGCACACCGACGAGCAGCGGCTGCTCCAGGTGCTGCGCAACCTGCTGTCCAACGCGGTGAAGTTCACCGACTCGGGCTCCGTCGAGCTGGTCATCCGGCCTGCCCGCGAAGAGGTTCCGCGGGCCATCCGGGAGCAGTTGCTGGAGGCCGGGTCGGTGAGCGACCCGGACGCCGAGCTGATCGCGTTCTCCGTGAGCGACACCGGCATCGGGATCGCGGCCAGCAAGATGCAGGTGATCTTCGAGGCGTTCAAGCAGGCCGACGGCACCACCAGCCGCAAGTACGGCGGTACGGGCCTCGGGCTGTCGATCTCGCGGGAGATCGCGCAGCTGCTCGGGGGTGAGATCCACGCGCAGAGCGAGCCGGGCCGCGGGTCGACGTTCACGCTCTACCTGCCGCTGCACCCGAGCGAGCTGCCCCCGCACGGCTACCAGCAGCCGCTGCCCTCCGCGGAGGCCGGTGAGCTGCCGGCGTCCACGGGTGCCGCGGGCGAGCTGCCGGACGCGGAGTCCGAGGCGTCGGCCGAGGTGAAGCCGTACCAGGACGCGCGGAACGGCGCGGCGGCGCTGTTCCGGCGCCGGCGCAAGTCGGCCGCGGACACCGAGGACCGGCACGAGCAGCAGGCGGGCGCCGGGCAGGAGTCGGCACCGCACACGAACCGGGCGATCCGGTTCGGCGGGCAGAAGGTGCTGATCGTCGACGACGACATCCGCAACGTCTTCGCCCTCACCAGCGTCCTGGAGCAGCACGGCCTGTCCGTGCTGTACGCCGAGAACGGGCGCGAGGGCATCGAGGTCCTGGAGCAGCACGAGGACGTGGCGGTCGTCCTGATGGACATCATGATGCCGGAGATGGACGGGTACGCGACGACCACGGCGATCCGCCGGATGCCCCAGTTCGCCGGTCTGCCGATCATCGCGCTGACCGCGAAGGCGATGAAGGGCGACCGGGAGAAGGCGATCGAGTCCGGCGCGTCCGACTACGTGACGAAGCCGGTCGACCCGGACCACCTGCTGACGGTGATGCAGCAGTGGATGCGCGAGGAGTGAGCACGAGGAGCCGGGTCCGGCGGGAAGGACCGGTACGTTCGGCCCTCGGGCCCGTAGTACGTTCGGGCACGGTGTCCTCGTACGTACGGGCACCTTCCGTGCGGTCCGCTCGGACGGTGTGCGAACGTGGGGTGTGTGTGAACGGCGGGAAGCTCCGGAGTCCCGCGTCGAGTCGCTGACTCGGCGTGCCCGAAGCCGTGTACCGGTACGGGATTCGGGGAACCTTCTGGTCTCCCGCCGCGTTTCTGCTACGAGCACAGTGACATCACGGTGACAGGGTGTGGCGACAGGCGGGGTGCGGCTACGATGACCGGCACGAGGACGGACGGCGCAAGGGAGTCGTCCCCCGGGGCGGCACCCGCCGGTGCCGTGCCAAGTCCTGTGGACAGGGGAGGCCCCACGCCGGGGCGAGGAGGGCGGGCCATGGTGCAGAAGGCCAAGATCCTCCTGGTCGATGACCGGCCGGAGAATCTGCTTGCGCTGGAGGCGATCCTCTCGGCGCTCGATCAGACGCTGGTGCGGGCATCGTCCGGGGAGGAAGCGCTCAAAGCACTGCTCACGGACGACTTCGCGGTCATTCTGCTGGACGTCCAGATGCCGGGCATGGACGGTTTCGAGACCGCGGCGCACATCAAGCGACGGGAGCGGACCCGGGACATCCCGATCATCTTCCTCACCGCGATCAACCACGGGCCGCACCACACCTTCCGCGGGTACGCGGCGGGCGCGGTCGACTACATCTCCAAGCCGTTCGACCCCTGGGTGCTGCGCGCCAAGGTCTCGGTCTTCGTCGAGCTGTACATGAAGAACTGCCAGCTGCGCGAGCAGGCGGCGTTGCTGCGGCTCCAGTTGGAGGGCAACGGCAAGGCCGAGGCCGGCGAGGTCAAGGAGCCGGCGGGACTGCTCGCCGAGCTGTCGGCGCGGCTGGCGGCCGTGGAGGAGCAGGCGGAGGCGCTGTCCAAGCAGCTCGGCGACGAGTCGACGGACGCGGCCGCGGTGGCGACGGCCGCCCACCTGGAGCGCAAGCTCACCGGACTGCGGCGGGCGCTGGACGCCCTGGAGCCGGGCTCGTCCGGAGGCCAGGCCGCCGTCAACTGACGCCGTGCGCGCCCCTCGCCGCCCGCGTGGCTCGTCGCGGCGGCCGCGCACGCCCATGTCCGCGAAGGTGCTGCGGGACGGTCTGTGAGGACTTGTCAGAGGCTGTAGCGGAAGCGTCAGTTCCGCCCCCGCGCACGGACGACACGAACGGGTGAAGCGGTAGGCACACGTGTCGACCGCCGTCTCCCCCGGTAACCTCACACCCATGGCCTCACGTCCCTCCGCAGCCAAGAAGCAGCCCGCGAAGAAGGCGGCCGCTCCCGCGAAGGGTCCCGCCAAGAAGGCCGCCGCGAAGAAGGCGCCCGCGAAAAAGGCGCCCGCCAAGAAGGCCGCGGCGAAGAAGCCCGCGCCCAAACCGGCTCCGAACCCCACCGGAGGCGTCTACCGACTGGTGCGCGCGCTCTGGCTGGGCCTCGCGCACGCGGTGGGCGCCGTCTTCCGCGGCATAGGGCAGGGCGCCAAGAACCTCGACCCGGCTCACCGCAAGGACGGCGTCGCCCTGCTGCTGCTCGGCGTCGCGCTGATCGTCGCCGCGGGCACCTGGGCCGACCTCAAGGGCCCCGTCGGCGACCTCGTCGAGATCCTGGTGACCGGCGCCTTCGGCCGCCTCGACCTGCTCGTGCCGATCCTGCTCGGCGCCATCGCCGTACGCCTGATCCGGCACCCCGAGAAGCCCGAGGCCAACGGGCGGATCGTGATCGGCCTGTCCGCGCTCGTCATCGGCGTGCTCGGCCAGGTGCACATCGCCTGCGGCTCACCGGCCCGCAGCGAGGGCATGCAGGCCATAAGGGACGCCGGCGGCCTCATCGGCTGGGGCGCGGCGACCCCGCTGTCGTACACGATGACCGACGTGCTCGCCGTGCCGCTGCTCGTGCTGCTCACCGTCTTCGGGCTGCTCGTCGTCACGGCCACCCCGGTCAACGCGATCCCCCAGCGGCTGCGGCAGCTCGGGGTGCGGCTCGGCGTGGTCGGCGACCCGGAGGCGGACGCGTTCGCGGACGACGACGAGCGCTACGACGAGCAGTGGCGCGAGGCGCTGCCCGCCCGGACCCGCAAGCGCGGAGCACCGGCCGCCGCCGAACCCTACGACCCCGACGCGGCCGAGCAGGAGGCGCTCACCCGGCGCCGCGGCAGGCCCCGGCGGTCCGCCGTCCCGCAGCCCGACATGAACCGTCCGATGGACGCCGTGGACGTCGCCGCGGCGGCCGCCGCCGCGCTCGACGGCGCCGTCCTGCACGGGATGCCGCCCTCGCCGCTGGTCGCCGACCTCACCCAGGGCGTGAGCACGGGGGACCGCGAGTCCACCACCCCGACGCCCACGCCGGTGCCGGCCGCGCGGCCGCAGCCGGGGAAGCTCAGGAAGGACCCCGCCAAGGAGCCCGCTCGGGAACCGGCGGGCGGTGCGGTCCCCGACCTCACCAAGACGCCGCTGCCCAAGGAACGGGACCTGCCGCCGCGCGCCGAGCAGCTCCAGCTCTCCGGCGACATCACCTACGCGCTGCCCGCCCTCGACCTCCTCACGCGCGGCGGCCCCGGCAAGTCGCGCAGCGCCGCCAACGACGCCATAGTGGCCTCCCTGACCACCGTCTTCACCGAGTTCAAGGTCGACGCCGCCGTCACCGGCTTCACCCGCGGCCCGACGGTCACGCGGTACGAGGTCGAGCTGGGTCCCGCCGTGAAGGTCGAGCGGATCACCGCGCTGACCAAGAACATCGCGTACGCCGTCGCCAGCCCCGACGTGCGGATCATCAGCCCGATCCCGGGCAAGTCCGCGGTCGGCATCGAGATCCCCAACACCGACCGGGAGATGGTCAACCTCGGCGACGTGCTGCGCCTCGCCGAGTCCGCCGAGGACGACGACCCGATGCTGGTCGCCTTCGGCAAGGACGTCGAGGGCGGCTACGTCATGCACTCGCTGGCGAAGATGCCGCACATGCTGGTCGCCGGTGCCACCGGTTCCGGCAAGTCGTCCTGCATCAACTGCCTGATCACCTCGATCATGATGCGGGCGACCCCGGAGGACGTCCGGATGATCCTGGTCGACCCCAAGCGCGTCGAGCTGACCGCGTACGAGGGCATCCCGCACCTGATCACGCCGATCATCACCAACCCGAAGCGGGCCGCCGAGGCGCTCCAGTGGGTGGTGCGCGAGATGGACCTGCGCTACGACGACCTCGCCGCCTACGGCTACCGGCACATCGACGACTTCAACCGCGCGGTGCGCGAGGGCAAGGTCAAGCCGCCCGAGGGCAGTGAGCGCGAACTCCAGCCGTACCCGTACCTGCTGGTGATCGTGGACGAGCTGGCCGACCTGATGATGGTCGCGCCGCGCGACGTCGAGGACGCGATCGTGCGCATCACGCAGCTCGCGCGCGCGGCCGGCATCCACCTGGTGCTCGCCACCCAGCGGCCGTCCGTGGACGTCGTCACCGGCCTGATCAAGGCCAACGTGCCCTCGCGCCTCGCCTTCGCCACCTCCTCGCTCGCCGACTCCCGGGTCATCCTCGACCAGCCCGGCGCCGAGAAGCTGATCGGCAAGGGCGACGGCCTCTTCCTGCCGATGGGCGCGAACAAGCCGACCCGTATGCAGGGCGCGTTCGTGACCGAGGAGGAGGTCGCGGTCGTCGTCCAGCACTGCAAGGATCAGATGGCGCCGGTCTTCCGGGACGACGTCACGGTGGGCACCAAGCAGAAGAAGGAGATCGACGAGGACATCGGCGACGACCTCGACCTGCTGTGCCAGGCGGCCGAGCTGGTCGTCTCCACGCAGTTCGGGTCCACGTCGATGCTCCAGCGCAAGCTGCGCGTCGGCTTCGCGAAGGCCGGGCGGCTGATGGACCTCATGGAGTCGCGGAGCATCGTCGGGCCGAGCGAAGGCTCGAAGGCTCGTGACGTTCTTGTGAAGCCTGACGAGCTGGACGGCGTGCTCGCGCTGATCCGGGGGGAGTCTGAAGGGTAGGGATGGGTAAGCGGGGTGTTACGCCGACGGAGGGTCAGGACGGCCGGGCGGCCGATCGTGACTCACCCGTTAGGGATCATTGAGCAACCGTTTCCCCAGGCCCTACGTCAAGTTGAGGGAAGTGACAAAGAGGTAGTCCACCATCGGGGTGCCGGGCCATTCCGATGGCGTAAAGGTCGTACCGCCCGGTTGCCCCACCGGTTTGCACCACCCCTAGACTGAACGCCCAGCACAGGCGGCTAAACGCTCGAAAGGCGCCCCCGTGTCCAACGGCAACTCCCCCGAAGACGAGCGTCCGATCGAAGACGTGTCCCACGACGTCCCCGCGGGTGCTTCCGCGGAAGCCCGCCCCTCCGTGGGCCGCGCCCTGCAGCAGGCCCGGATCGCCGCCGGGCTGACCGTCGACGACATCACCACCGCCACCCGGGTCCGCATCGCCATCGTGCACGCCATCGAGGCGGACGACTTCGCGCCCTGCGGCGGCGACGTCTACGCGCGCGGTCACATCCGCACCCTGGCCAAGGCCGTCGGGCTGGACCCGGCCGAACTGCTCGCGCAGTTCGACGCCGAGCACGGGGGGCGCCCGGCGCCGACCCCCGCCGCGCCTCTCTTCGAGGCGGAACGCATCCGTCCCGAGCGGCGCGGACCCAACTGGACCGCCGCCATGGTCGCCGCGATCGTCGCGGTGATCGGTTTCGTGGGCTTCACCTTCGTCAAGGGCGGCGACGACGGCGGCAACGAGGCGAGCGTCGCCGAGGGAGCCCAGCCGTCGTCCGGCCAGTCCGCCTCGTCCGGCGCCAAGCCCGACAAGCCCGCCGACCCCAAGCCGGAACCGAGCGACAGCGCCATCGCCGCCGCGCCCGCGGACAAGGTGACCGTCAAGGTCAGCGCCACCGAGGGCCGCAGCTGGATCTCCGCCCAGGACCACAGCGGCCGACTGCTCTTCGACGGACTGCTCAAGCAGGGCGACTCCAAGACCTTCCAGGACGACGAGAAGGTCAAGCTCGTCCTCGGCGACGCCGGAGCCATCCAGCTCTACGTCAACGGCAAGAAGATCGAGGACGACTTCCAGCCCGGCGCCGTCGAGCGCCTCACGTACACGAAGGGCGACCCGCAGGTCGGATAGGGGACGCCGGGGACGAGTCGGGACGGGGTTGGCCGGGATCGGCCAACCCCTTCGACATGGGCTGTCGGCGGGACGAAGTAGTCTTGAGCCCATGCCTGAAAGCCGTACCGTCGCACTCGTCACCCTTGGCTGCGCCCGTAACGAGGTGGACTCGGAGGAGCTCGCAGGCCGTCTGGAGGCGGACGGCTGGAAGCTCGTCGACGACGCCGAGGAAGCGGACGTCGCCGTCGTGAACACGTGCGGCTTCGTCGAGGCCGCCAAGAAGGACTCCGTGGATGCCCTCCTGGAGGCCAACGACCTCAAGGGCCACGGAAGAACGCAGGCCGTCGTGGCGGTGGGCTGCATGGCCGAGCGGTACGGCAAGGAGCTGGCCGACGCCCTCCCGGAGGCCGACGGCGTCCTGGGCTTCGACGACTACGCCGACATCTCCGACCGCCTGCAGACCATCCTGAACGGCGGCATCCACGCCGCCCACACCCCGCGCGACCGGCGCAAGCTGCTGCCGATCAGCCCCGCCGAGCGGCAGGAGGCCAAGGCCGCCGTCGCCCTGCCCGGACACGGCCCGACCGACCTCCCCGAGGGCGTCGCCCCCGCCTCCGGGCCCCGCGCGCCCCTGCGCCGCCGCCTGGACGGCTCCCCGGTCGCCTCGGTGAAGCTCGCCTCCGGCTGCGACCGGCGCTGCTCCTTCTGCGCCATCCCGTCCTTCCGAGGCTCCTTCGTCTCGCGCCGCCCGAGCGACGTGCTGAACGAGACGCGGTGGCTGGCCGAGCAGGGCGTCAAGGAGATCATGCTGGTCTCCGAGAACAACACCTCCTACGGCAAGGACCTCGGCGACATCCGGCTCCTCGAGTCGCTGCTGCCGAACCTGGCCGACGTCGACGGCATCGAGCGGGTGCGGGTCAGCTACCTCCAGCCGGCCGAGATGCGCCCCGGTCTGATCGACGTGCTGACCTCCACCGAGAAGGTCGTGCCCTACTTCGACCTCTCCTTCCAGCACTCCGCGCCGAACGTGCTGCGCGCGATGCGCCGCTTCGGCGACACCGACCGCTTCCTGGAGCTCCTGGACACCATCCGGAGCAAGGCGCCCGAGGCGGGTGTGCGCTCCAACTTCATCGTCGGCTTCCCGGGCGAGTCCGAGGCCGACCTCGCCGAGCTGGAGCGGTTCCTGAACCACGCCCGGCTGGACGCCATCGGCGTCTTCGGATACTCCGACGAGGAGGGCACCGAGGCGGCGACCTACGGCGACAAGCTGGACGAGGACGTCGTCGCCGAGCGGCTGGCACGTGTCTCCCGCCTGGCCGAGGAACTGGTCTCGCAGCGAGCCGACGAGCGCGTCGGCGCGACCGTGCGGGTACTCGTCGAGTCCGTCGACCCCGCCGGCGAGGGCGACGGCGTCCGCGGCCGCGCGGAGCACCAGGCGCCGGAGACGGACGGCCAGGTGCTGCTCACGAGCGGCGAAGGCCTGAGTGTCGGTCGTATGGTCGACGCGAAGGTGGTCGGTACGGAGGGTGTCGACCTGGTGGCCGAACCGCTGCTGGGGTCGCCCGAGTGGAGTGAGGAGGCCGGCAGATGACCGGAGTCCCGGCGTCCGCGGCGGGCGGCTCCTCCAGTGCGCGCAGGGCCGGCCCGCGCGGCGCCTCGGGCGCGGCACAGGAGCCGGGCGAGTGTACGGGCCCGGGGGGCGCCGTGGACCGGGGCACGGCGGAGCGGGGCGCGACCGAGGGCGGTGCCGCCGGGCGCGGTGGCAAGATCACGGCCGCGGCCGTCAACCAGGCGAGTGTCTGGAACGTGGCCAATCTGCTGACGATGCTCCGGCTGCTCCTCGTGCCGGCCTTCGTCGCGCTGATGCTCGGCAACGGCGGGTACGACCCGGCCTGGCGCTCCTTCGCCTGGGCCGCCTTCGCCGTCGCCATGATCACCGACCTCTTCGACGGGCACCTGGCGCGCGCCTACGACCTCGTCACCGACTTCGGGAAGATCGCCGACCCCATCGCCGACAAGGCGATCATGGGCGCGGCGCTCATCTGTCTGTCCGCGCTGGGTGACCTGCCGTGGTGGGTGACGGCCGTCATCCTCGGCCGGGAACTCGGGATCACCGTCCTGCGTTTCGTGGTCATCCGGTACGGCGTCATCCCCGCGAGCCGGGGCGGCAAGCTCAAGACGCTCACCCAGGGCATCGCCGTCGGCATGTACGTCCTGGCGCTGACGGGGCCCCTGGCCACCCTGAGGTTCTGGGTGATGGCCGCGGCGGTCGTCCTGACCGTGGCGACCGGTCTGGACTATGTGAAGCAGGCCATTGTGCTGCGGCGCCGGGGAATCGCCGAGCGCAGAGCGGCGTTGGAGGAGAGGGAAGGTTGAGTTCCACGGCCGCCGACGTGGTGGGACTACTCACGGTCAAGGGCGAGACCCTCGCGGTCGCCGAGTCACTGACCGGTGGAATGGTCGCTGCGGCGCTCACGGCGGTCCCGGGAGCGTCCAAGGCCTTCCGGGGCTCCGTGACCGCCTACGCGACGCAACTGAAGCAGGAGCTGCTCGGCGTCGACGGGGAGCTGCTCGCGGCGCGCGGAGCCGTGGATCCGCAGGTCGCCGCCCAGATGGCGGCAGGCGTGCGCACGTCGCTGGGCGCCGACTGGGGCATCGCGACGACGGGCGTCGCCGGTCCGGATCCGCAGGACGGGCAGCCCGTGGGGACCGTCTTCGTGGCCGTGGCAGGGCCTTCCGGGGCCGGGCGGGGTTGCGCCGATGGCGGAAAAGTGGAGGCGCTGCGGTTGAACGGCGACCGCGCGGAAATTCGTATGGAGAGTGTACGGAGCGTACTCGCGCTTCTTCTGAGGGAGCTTGCGAGCGAACAGACCGGGAATGAGCGGGCACAGGATACGGAACGGAACGGGGGGTTTTGATGTTTGCAGCCCTGAGTGAACACGACATCGCTCCCCGCACGGCCGCGGCGCGAGGCGGTACGGTGGGGCGTGAAGGATGCGGTTACACGGTCCGAGGAGGGAGCCACCGATGATTCTGCTCCGTCGCCTGCTGGGTGACGTGCTGCGTCGGCAGCGCCAACGCCAGGGCCGTACTCTGCGCGAAGTCTCCTCGTCCGCCCGAGTCTCACTCGGCTATCTCTCCGAGGTGGAGCGGGGGCAGAAGGAGGCTTCTTCCGAGCTGCTCTCCGCCATCTGCGACGCGCTGGACGTACGGATGTCCGAGCTCATGCGGGAAGTGAGCGACGAACTCGCCCTCGCCGAGCTGGCCCAGTCCGCTGCGGCGACGCCCAGCGAGACCGTACCGGCACCGGTGCGCCCGATGCTGGGTTCCGTCTCGGTGACCGGCGTACCACCGGAACGGGTGACCATCAAGGCGCCCGCCGAGGCAGTGGACGTCGTCGCCGCCTGAGCGCCCGAGAACGTGTGCGTGTGAGACCCCGGCCGGGGTCGCTCCGGAGTACCGGAGGGACGACGCCGGGGTTTTCGCATGCCCGGGTGCGCCCCGGGTGGGTGGGGCGCGGGTGCCGTCGGCGGTGCGGCCGCCCGGTTTGCCGGTCCGTGGGGGTGCGGTCATCGTGGAGGGAGATGGCCGGGGGGCGAACCGACGGAGGCGTGGATGTACGTCGTGAAGAGCCCGTTGTCCGACGCGGACCTGAAGACCGTCTCGGAGGCGTTGCAGGGCGCCCTCGTCGACCTGGTCGACCTGGCACTGGTGGCGAAGCAGATCCACTGGAACGTGGTGGGCCCGCGCTTCCGCTCCGTACATCTCCAACTGGACGAACTGGTCGGCACCGCCCGCACCCACTCGGACACCGTGGCGGAACGTGCCTCGGCGCTCGGCGTCTCCCCGGACGGACGGGCCGCGACGGTCGCCGTCGGCAGCGGCATCGACGTGACCCCCGAGGGCTGGGTCGACGACACGACCGCCGTACAGACCATGGTGGACGCGCTGGGCGCGGTGATCGGGCGGATGCGCGAGCGGATCGCGGCGAGCGGTGATCCCGATCCCGTGAGCCAGGACATCTTCATCCAGATCACGGCCGATCTCGAGAAGCAGCATTGGATGTTCCAGGCCGAAAACGGATGACGCGGGATGGTCTCGGCGCGGACGGCTCGCCGGGCTGCCGCGCTGAGCCTCGGCGTGCTGTGGTGGTGGGCCGTGCTGCGTCTGGCGCTGGAGCCCGGCGCCGGGGTGTTCGAAGGGGCGGTCGCGGTCGGTGGCTGGGGGCTGAGTGTGCTGCCGGTGCACTGTGTGCCGGCCCGCCGGGCCGCGGGGGCGCTGAGCGCGGGGCGGTGGCGGCGTGCCCTGCGCGGGGCGGAGCGAGAACCGGCGCCGGCCCGCCCGGACGGGCACTGACCTCGGACGGGGACTGACCTTTGCCGCGGGGCACTGGCCTCGGACGGGGACTGACCTTTGCCGCGGGGTGCCCCGCGACACCCGAACGCACCGACCCACGGAAGGACAGAGCCGATGAGTGTCACCAGCCTGGACAAGGACCTCGACACCCTCACCCTCACCCTGGTCGCCGACTTCGCCGCCCCCGCGGAGCGGGTGTGGCGGCTGTGGTCCGACCCCCGGCAGCTGGAGCGCTGGTGGGGTCCGCCGGCCTACCCGGCGACGGTGGAGGAGCACGACCTGACCCCGGGCGGGGACGTCACGTACTTCATGACCGGCCCGGAAGGCGAGAAGTTCCGCGGCTGGTGGCGGGTGGCCACGGTCGACGCCCCACGGTCGCTGGAGTTCACCGACGGGTTCGCCGACGAGGACGGGGTGCCGAACGCCGCGATGCCGACGACCGCGAACCGGGTCACTCTCACCGAGCGCGACGGCGGCACCCGGATGGAGCTGCGCGCGGTCTTCGACACCAGGGAGCAGATGGACCAGCTCATGACGATGGGCATGGAGGATGGCCTGCGCGAGGCGGCCGGCCAGATGGACGCGCTGCTCGCCGCCGGCTGAGCCGCACCCGCGGCTTCCCGGCCTTCCTCAGCGCCGTGCTCGGGCACCGGCGACGCCGCCCGGGCGCGGGGCGGGCCCGCTCTGGCAGGCGGGGCACCAGTAGGTGGGGCGCTCGCGGGAGCCGTCGCCCTGGTCGGCCACCCGGACCGACGTGCCGCAGCGCATGCAGGGGCGGGACGCCCGGCCGTACACGAACAGGTCCTGGCCGCGCAGGCCCGTGGTGCGGCGGACCGGGCGGTCACGGTTGGCCTCCAGGAGCTTCTTCGCGAGCGTCGGCAGCAACGCGGCCCGGTCGGCGGGCAGCGCACCGACCGGCAGCCAGGGCGTGACGCCCAGCAGGAAGCACAGCTCGCTCTTGTAGACATTGCCGATACCGGCGAGATTGCGCTGGTCCAGCAGGGCCTCGCCGAGCGGGCGGGCGGGGTCCGCGCACAGGTTGTCCAGGGCCCGCGCCGGGTCCCAGTCGGGGCCGAGCAGGTCGGGGCCGAGATGGCCGACGGCGCGCTGCTCGTCACCGGTGCGCAGGATGTCCAGCACCGGGAGACGGTAGCCGACGGCCGTGCGGTCGGCGGTGCCGAGGACCACCCTGATCTGGTGCGCGGGGCCGCCGCTCCAGCGCCGGCCGGGCGCGAAGACCTTCCAGGAACCGTCCATCCGCAGGTGCGAGTGCACCGTCAGGCCGCCCTCGACACGGGTGAGCAGATGCTTGCCGCGCGGGGTGACGTCCAGGACGGCGCGGCCGGTGAGGTCGACCGTGGCGTACCGGGGCACGCGGAAGTCGCTGCGGGTCAGCACCTGCCCCGCGAGGGCGTCGTGCAGCCTTCGCGCCGCCTGCCAGACCGTGTCTCCTTCGGGCATGGCTCAAGGGTGACAGGGTCAGGCCCTGATGCGCAGACCGCGCGGGGTGGCGATGAACCCCGCTCCCTCCAGGAGGGGGCCGAAGGGCGAGGTCAGGGCCGCCGTGCCGTTGACGCGCTCCACCGTGACCGTGCCGAGGGAACCGGCGCGGGCAGCCTCCGCCAGGGCCTCGGCGGCGGCTCGCAGACGCGGGTCCTCCGTGGGCAGCCGGTCGGCGTCGGAGGGCCACAGCAGGAGCGTCTTGCCCCCGCGCTCCATGTAGAGCGCCGGTTCGCCCTCGACGAGCACCACCAGGGAGCCCGCCTTGCGGCCGGGCTTGTGCGTGGCGCCGGCCGGCGGCTCGGGCCAGCCGAGGGCCGCACCGTACGCGTTCGCCGGGTCGGCGGCGGCCAGGACGACGGCCCGCGGACCGTCAGCGCCGCGGGAGCGACGGCCGGGGAATCCGGCGTCGTACCGGCCACGCGGGCCTTCGAAGCCTCCGTGGGCGCCACCCCCGCGCGGGCCGCCGGCGCCCGGCTCGGCATGGTCGCGAGGGGAGATGTAGTCGCCCCGGGAGGGGGAACGACCCAGTCGGTCGGGGTCGGCGAAGACGTCGTCGAAGGGTGCCGGGCCTCCAGGGCCTTCCTGGCTTCCACGGCTCCCACGGCCTCCCGGGCCGCCGGGGGCGGCGAAGTCGGGGAAGTCGGTGTAGGGGGGCGGGGCGGCGGCGGGGTTCTTGGGGCTGCTGCTGGACGCGGGGTCGCCGAAGGGGTCCAGGGGGCCGAGCGGGCCGAAGGGGTCGAGGGAGGAGTCGCCGGTTCCTTCGGTGGAGCCGCCGGGTGCGGGCCGGTTCGCGAAGCCGCCGCGCGTGGCTTCCTCCGGCCCTGCCGGGCCGTCACCGCGCTCGCGCGCGTTCGCCACGGCACGCAGCCGGTCCACGGCGCCCTCCATGGCGAACTGCGCCGCCCCCAGCCCCTCCACCACGTAACCGCGCCGGGCCTGGCCGCTCTCCTCGAACGCGGCCAGGATCCGGTACACCGCCGAGAAGCCGCCCTCGACGCCCTCCGCGGCGACGGCGCCCCGGGTCACCACGCCGTGCCGGTCGAGCAGCGTGCGGGCCAGCGCGTGGGCCCGCACCGTGCCGTCGGCCTCGCGGGCCGGGAGCAGCGACCAGCGGCCCGCGACCGTCGGCGGGCCGGTGCGGGACGCCGGGCGGGCGGCGGCCGTCAGCGAGCCGTACCGCCCGCGGGGCACCGCGCGCTTGGCACGGTGGGCCGTGGAGCCCGCGGTGCGCCCGGAGCCCAGCAGGGAGCGCAGGGGCGCGAGCGTGTCGTTCGTCAGCCGTCCGGACCAGGCGAGGTCCCACAGGGCGTCGGCCAGCTGCGGATCGGTGGCCTCCGGGTGGGTGGTGGCGCGGACCTGGTCGGCGATCTGGCGGAAGAACAGGCCGTACCCGCCCGAGAGCGTGCTCAGCACGGATTCGTGCAGGGCGGTCGTCTCCAGGGGGTGCGGGGGCGGCAGGAGCAGCGGGGCCGCGTCCGCGAGGTAGAGGGAGACCCAGCCGTCCTTGCCGGGCAGCGAACCCGCTCCGGCCCACACCACCTCACCCGCTGCCGTCAGCTCGTCCAGCATCGCCGGGTTGTAGTGCGCCACGCGGGAGGGGAGGACCAGCTTCTCCAGGGCGGAGGCGGGCACGGAGGCCCCCTGCAACTGCTCGACGGCGCGCACCAGCCCGTCGATGCCGCGCAGCGTGTGTCCCTTGCCGACGTGCTGCCACTGCGGGAGGAACTGGCCGAGCGCGGCCGGCGCCACCGGCTCCAGCTCGTGCCGGAGCGCGGCCAGGGAACGGCGGCGCAGCCTGCGCAGGACGGTCGCGTCGCACCACTCCTGGCCGATGCCGGCCGGATGGAACTCGCCCTGCACGACCCGCCCCGTCCCCGCGAGCCGCTGCAGGGCGCCCTCGGTGACCGCCACGCCCAGACCGAAACGGGCCGCAGCGGTGACCGACGTGAAGGGGCCGTGGGTGCGGGCGTGGCGGGCGAGGAGGTCGCCGAGCGGGTCCTTGACCGGCTCCATGAAGGCCTCCGGCACACCGACGGGCAGCGCCGTGCCCAGGGCGTCGCGCAGTCGGCCCGCGTCCTCGATCGCCGCCCAGTGGTCGGCGCCGGCGATCCGCACCCTGATCGCGCGGCGGGCCGCGGCCAGCTCGGGCGCCCACTGCGGCTCGGCGCCCCGCTCGGCCAGCTCCGCGTCGGTCAGCGGACCGAGCACCCGCAGCAGGTCGGCGACGCCCTCGGGGTCCTTGACGCGGCGGTCCTCGGTGAGCCACTGCAGCTCGCGCTCAAGCTCGGTGAGCACCTCGGCGTCGAGCAGCTCGCGCAGTTCCGCCTGGCCGAGCAGCTCCGCCAGCAGCCGCGAGTCCAGGGACAGGGCGGCGGCCCGGCGCTCGGCGAGCGGCGAGTCGCCCTCGTACAGGAACTGGGCGACGTAGCCGAAGAGCAGGGAGCGGGCGAACGGGGACGGCTCGGGGGTGGTGACCTCGACCAGACGGACCTTGCGGGCCTCCAGGTCGCCCATCAGCTCGACCAGGCCGGGCACGTCGAAGACGTCCTGGAGGCACTCGCGGACGGCTTCCAGGACGATCGGGAACGAGCCGTACTCGCTCGCCACCTCCAGCAGCTGCGCGGCGCGCTGGCGCTGCTGCCACAACGGGGTGCGCTTGCCGGGGCTGCGGCGCGGCAGCAGCAGCGCGCGGGCGGCGCACTCGCGGAACCGGGAGGCGAACAGCGCCGAGCCGCCCACCTGGTCGGTGACGACCCGGTCGACCTCGCCCTTGTCGAAGACGACGTCGGCGGCGCCGACGGGAGCCTTCTCGGCGTCGTACTCGAGGCCCGGCTTCGCGGGGTCCTGGTCGAGGAAGTCCAGGCCCATCAGGTCGGCGTCCGGCAGGCGCAGCACGATGCCGTCGTCGGCGTGCATGACCTGCGCGTCCATGCCGTAGCGCTCGGAGAGGCGGGCGCCGAGGGCGAGCGCCCAGGGGGCGTGCACCTGGGCACCGAAGGGGGAGTGGACCACGACCCGCCAGTCGCCCAGCTCGTCGCGGAAACGCTCGACGACGATGGTGCGGTCGTCGGGGACGTGGCCGCAGGCCTCGCGCTGCTCGTCGAGATACGACAGCACGTTGTCCGCGGCCCAGGCGTCCAGGCCCGCGGTGACCAGGCGCAGCCGGGCGTCCTCCTTGGACAGGGAGCCGACCTCGCGCAGGAACGCGCCCAGCGCGCGGCCCAGCTCCAGGGGGCGGCCCAGCTGGTCGCCCTTCCAGAACGGCAGCCTGCCCGGCACGCCCGGCGCCGGGGAGACCAGGACCCGGTCGCGCGTGATGTCCTCGATCCGCCAGGAGCTGGTGCCGAGCGTGAAGACGTCCCCCACGCGGGACTCGTACACCATCTCCTCGTCCAGCTCGCCGACCCGGCCGCCGCCCTTCTTCGGGTCGGCACCGGCCAGGAACACCCCGAAGAGTCCGCGGTCGGGGATCGTGCCCCCGGACGTCACGGCGAGCCGCTGGGCCCCCGGGCGGCCGGTGACCGTGCCGGCGATGCGGTCCCACACCACGCGCGGGCGCAGCTCGGCGAAGGCGTCGGAGGGATAGCGGCCCGCCAGCATGTCCAGGACGGCGGTGAAGGCCGACTCCGGCAGTGAGGCGAAGGGCGCGGCGCGGCGGACGGTGGCCAGGAGGTCGTCGACCTGCCAGGTGTCCAGCGCGGTCATCGCCACCACCTGCTGGGCCAGCACGTCCAGCGGGTTGGCGGGGATCCGCAGGGCCTCGATGGCGCCGCTGCGCATCCGCTCGGTGACCACGGCCGACTGCACCAGGTCGCCGCGGTACTTCGGGAAGACCACGCCCGTGGAGACCGCGCCGACCTGGTGTCCGGCGCGGCCGACGCGCTGGAGGCCGGAGGCGACGGAGGGCGGCGACTCGACCTGGATCACGAGGTCGACGGCGCCCATGTCGATGCCCAGCTCCAGGCTGGAGGTGGCGACAACGGCGGGCAGACGGCCCGCCTTGAGGTCCTCCTCGACCAAGGCGCGCTGCTCCTTGGAGACCGAGCCGTGGTGGGCGCGGGCGATCACGGGCGGGGCGCCCTGGGCGGCGCCCGAGCCGCCCATCAGCTCCGCGGGGGAGTGGTGCTCGTCCAGGGGCTCGCCGGTCGCCCGTTCGTACGCGATCTCGTTGAGCCGGTTGCACAGGCGCTCGGCCAGCCGCCGGGAATTGGCGAAGACGATCGTGGAGCGGTGCGACTGGACCAGGTCGGTGATCCGCTCCTCGACGTGCGGCCAGATCGACGGGCGCTCCGCGCCTTCGTTGCCGTCCGCGACCGGGGAGCCGCCCAGCTCGCCGAGGTCCTCCACCGGGACGACGACGGACAGGTCGAACTCCTTGCCCGACTCCGGCTGGACGATCTCGACCCTGCCGCGCGGGGCGAGGAACCGGGCGACCTCGTCCACCGGGCGGACCGTCGCCGACAGACCGATGCGGCGGGCCGGCTTCGGCAGCAGCTCGTCCAGCCGCTCCAGGGTGAGCGCGAGATGCGCGCCGCGCTTGGTGCCCGCGACCGCGTGCACCTCGTCCAGGATCACCGTCTCGATGCCGGTCAGCGCGTCGCGCGTGGCCGACGTCAGCATCAGGAACAGGGACTCCGGGGTGGTGATCAGGATGTCCGGCGGCCGGGTGGACAGGGCCCGGCGCTCGGCGGCCGGGGTGTCGCCCGAGCGGATGCCGACCTTGACCTCGGGCTCGGGCAGACCGAGGCGCACGGACTCCTGCCGGATGCCGGTCAGCGGGCTGCGGAGGTTGCGCTCGACGTCGACGGCCAGGGCCTTGAGCGGGGAGACGTACAGGACGCGGCAGCGCTTCTTGGGGTCGGCGGGCGGGGGAGTCGAGGTCAACTGGTCCAGCGCGGCGAGGAAGGCGGCCAGCGTCTTGCCGGAGCCGGTGGGAGCGACCACCAGCACGTCCGAACCCTGCGAGATGGCCTGCCACGCGCCCGCCTGCGCGGAGGTGGGCGCGGAGAAGGCCCCCGTGAACCAGCCGCGGGTCGCGGGTGAGAAGCCGTCCAGGGCTCGGTGTGCGGAGCTGACCATGGATCCATCGTGCACCCGACCACTGACAATCGGCCCGAGCCGGACGTACGGACCGCCCCTCGGCGCTGCCGTGCGTCCGCCCGGCCGGACCGCCGGGACCGCAGGTACGAGCGGGCGTCGGGGGGGTGTGCGGGCCGAGGCCGGAGTCGGCGGCCGAGGCCGGGGCGGCACGTAGCGGGGAGTCATCCGTGTCGCCGGGGGCGGGGGCGTGTGCCTCCCGTGCTCCTCAGGCCCCTGTGGGTGCGGGGGCGGGCGGGCGTGCCGCGTCGGCCGTGCGCTGGCGTGCGGGCCGGGGCCGGGTGGCAGGTGATCCCGGGGGTCGGGGAGTCATCCGTGTCGCCGGGGGCGGGCTGTGGCTGTCCGGGCAGGGGGCGGGGGCGTGTGCCTCCCGTGCTCCTCAGGCCGCGTGAGCGCGGGGGGCGGGTGGCGTGCCGCGTCGGGGTGTGGTCGGGAGTCCCGAGCCCGTCGCCGGGACGGTGGCCGGAGCCGGGCACCGCCCCGGGCGTCGGTCGCTCCGGGCGTCCGGGGTGGCCGGCCCGTCGGCAGTCCGAGTCGGTCGTCGGGCCTGCCCCCGTCGACGGTCGTCCCGGCCGTCGGCGGGGGCGAGGGTGGCGGAGAATGGGGGCATGGCGGGATCGGGCGAGCGGGCGCGGCACTGGCGGTACGCGGAGCTGCCCGGCGTCGACCTGCTCCACGCCCAGTACATACGGAAGACCTTCGTGCGCCACACGCACGAGCACTTCGTCATCGCCGCCATCGCCGAGGGGGCGGAGGTCTTCCACCACGGTGGGAGCGACCAGTACGCCGGGGCCGGCTCGCTGGCCCTGGTCAACCCGGACACCCCGCACACCGGGCGGGCCGGGGTGCCGGAGGGATGGCGGTACGGGGCCGTCTACCCGGCGCCCGAACTGGTGGCGGGGATCGCGGCAGAGACGACGACGCTGCGCGGGACGCCGGGGTTCGTGCGGCCGGTGCTCGACGACCCGTACACCGTCGAGCTGGTGCACCGCGTGCTGCGGGCGGCCGACGACGGGAACGCGCTCGCCGCCGACACCCTGCTGCGGGTGGCCGTGACCCGGCTGCTGCGGCTGAACGGCGGCCCGCTGCCCCGGCGCCAGATACGTACGGCCGGGGCCACGACGGCCGCACGCGCGCGTGCCGTGCTGGAGGAGCGGATGGCCGACCCGCCGAGCCTGGAGCGGCTCGCCGGGGAGCTCGGGAGCAGCCCGTTCGCGTTGCTGCGGGCCTTCCGGGACGCCTACGGCATGCCGCCCCACACCTGGCTGACGGACGCCCGGGTGCGTCGGGCGCGGCGGCTGCTGGACACCGGGACCTCCCCGGCCGAGGCCGCCGTCGCCGTCGGATTCACCGACCAGCCGCACCTGAACCGGCACTTCGCGCGGATCGTCGGCGTGCCGCCCGGTGCCTACCAGCGCGAGCGCAAGAACGTACAAGACGCGCGGGGAGCGCCCCTCCTACCGTTCCAGGCGTGACAGAACAGACAGCCCTTCCCGGCACCCCCGGCACGGAGGTCGCCGGTGCCAAGCCGGACGCCGCCGTCGTACGGGACGCCCTCGGGGTCGGAGTCGCCGTCGGACTGTCCGGGTTCGCCTTCGGGGTGACCTCGGCCGGCAGCGGACTCACCCTGGCCCAGACCTGCGCCCTCAGCCTCCTGGTGTTCACCGGGGCGTCCCAGTTCGCGCTCGTCGGCGCCCTCGCGGCCGGCGGCAATCCGCTCACCGCGGCGGCCGGGGCCTTCTTCCTGGGCGTGCGCAACGCCTTCTACGGCCTGCGCCTGTCGCAGTTGCTGGCCCTCCCGCGCGCGGTGCGGCCGTTCGCCGCGCAGTGGGTCATCGACGAGACGACGGCCGTGGCGCTCGCCCAGCCCACGCGCCGCTCCGTCCGGATCGGCTTCACCGTCACCGGACTCACCCTGTACGTCCTGTGGAACCTCACCACACTGCTCGGCGCGCTGGGCGCGGAGGCCATCGGGGACACCGACGCATGGGGTCTCGACGCGGCCGGTCCTGCGGTCTTCCTCGCGCTGCTCGCGCCGATGCTGAAGAACACCACCGAGCGCGCGGTCGCCGCCCTGGCCGTCCTCCTGGGGCTCGGCCTGCTGCCCGTGCTGCCCGCGGGCGTGCCCGTCCTGGTGGCCGCGCTGGCGGCGCCGCTCGTCCTGTGGGCGCGCGGACGCCGCGCGGACGGTGCCGAGGAGAGCGCGGTCCGTGGGGCCGCCGAGGGGGAGGGCGAGCGATGAGCGTGTGGATCGCGATCGGCGTGACCGCGGTGGGCTGCTACGCGGCCAAGCTCCTCGGCCTGCTGGTGCCCGCGGGCGCCTTGGAGCGGCCCCTGGTCCGGCGGCTCGCCGCGCTGCTGCCCGTCGCCCTCCTCGCGGCGCTCACCGCCCAGCAGACCTTCGCCGACGGACAGCACCTCGTGCTGGACGCGCGGGCCGCCGGAGTCGCCGCGGCCGCCGTCGCGCTGCTGCTGCGCGCGCCGTTCCTGCTCGTCGTCGCGGCCGCCGTGGTGGTCACCGCGGGCGTACGGGCCCTGGGCGGCTGAGGCGGCGGGGCGGCCGACCGGCCGGTCAGCCGAGGGGACGGCCGTACGCCCCCAGGGTGCGCAGGGCCTCGAGCGTCACCCGGGCGCGGACCTCCAGGGTCGGGACGGGCGCCCACCGGCGCCGGCGCACCGGCCAGCCGCCGTCGTCCGCCTGCTCGGCCGCGAGGAAGTCGAGGGAGCGGGCCATCTCGTCGTCCGTGAACCACGCGCGGGCGAGCGAACGCGGATCCCGCGCGTAGTCGTGCGGGAAGTGGTGCTCCCCCGGGGCGTGGCCGGGAGGGACCGGATACGCGTCGAGGTCGCCCGGGTCCAGCACGGCGAGGCGCCGTTCGCGTACCAGACGACCCAGCCGGTCGGCGGCGGCCCGCGCGCGCGGCCGGTCCGGAGCGGCGTCCAGGAAGGCCACCGCGGCCGCGACCTCGTACGGCTGCGGGGACACCAGCGACTCGGCCGCCTGCCAGCAGAAATCCGTGGCCCGGAACAGCCAGGCGTGCCAGACCCCGTTGCGGTGCAGCAGCCCGACCACCGGACCGGTGACGAGCAGCTCACCGGGAGGGTCGGCCACGACCGGCACGAAGGGCGCGGCCGGATACCCGTCCCGGCTCGCCCGGGTCACCGGCAGAGCACCGTCGGGCGTGGACACGGAGGTCAGATAGCGGCAGACCCGCTCGGCCCGCTGCCCGCCGCAGCGGCCGACGGCGTCCAGGACGCGCAGGGCACACGCGGTGTGCAGCGGCTGGCTGACCGGGCCGCGCAGATCGGGCTCCAACGCGTGTCCGTACCCGCCGTCCTCGTTGCGGTAGGCCTCCAGCGCGGTCTCCACCGGGTCGGGGTCCCCGCCGCGGAAGTGGTAGGCGAACAGCCGCTGCTCCAGTACGCGCGCGGTGAGCCAGACGAAGTGCTCCGCGCGCGCGAGGGCTGAACGCGAGTCCGGGGTGCGCGGAGTCGCGGGCGGTGGGATCGCGGGGAGTGGGGACGCTCCGGTTTCGGCCATGGGACAGACCGTAGGCCGGAAAGCGGTTCCGGCAGGTGGTCCCGGCTCAGGGCCCACTCTCAGGGGCGGGATACTGGAGGCATGCGGTTGACGGTCTTCTGGGAGCGGATGACGGATCACTTCGGTCCGGGGTACGCCGACACCTTCGCGCGCGATCACGTGATGGCGGAGCTGGGCGGGCGCACGGTGCACGAGGCGCTGGACGCCGGCTGGGACGCCAAGGACGTGTGGCGGGTGGTGTGCACCGTCATGAACGTGCCGCGGGAACAGCGGTGACGGTGCGGGAAGATCGCCGGACGGGGTTCCGCTGTCCGTGGCGTGGGCGAGACTTGCTCCGTGGCATCCACTGACGAGACCGGGCAGGCCGCCCGGCACGCATCCCAGGCCGGCTCCACGCCGCCCTCCGGCCCCCCGTCCGACGGGACCGTCGCCGGGCCGGGCGCCCGCATGCCGCGCTGGCTGCCGCGGGCCATGGTGCTGGCCCTCGCGCTCATCGCCGGCTTCCAGCTGGGCAGCTGGGCCTTCCACCAGCTCACCGGGCTGCTGATCAACGTCCTCATCGCCTTCTTCCTGGCCCTGGCCATCGAACCGGCGGTGAGCTGGATGGCCGGGCGCGGCATGCGCCGGGGGTTCGCCACCTTCCTCGTCTTCCTCGCCGTGCTGATCGCCGCCGCGGGGTTCGTCACGCTGCTCGGCTCCATGCTCGCCGGGCAGATCGTCAAGATGGTCGAGGACTTCCCGGACTACCTCGACTCCGTCATCAACTGGGTCAACGGCCACTTCCACACCGAACTGCGACGGGTCGACATCCAGGAGGGCCTGCTCCGCTCCGACTGGCTGCGCAACTACGTGCAGAACAGCGCGACGGGCGTCCTGGACGTGTCGGCCCAGGTCCTCGGCGGCCTCTTCCAGCTGCTGACGATCGTGCTGTTCTCGTTCTACTTCGCCGCCGACGGCCCCCGGCTGCGGCGCGGACTCTGCTCCGTCCTGCCGCCCGCCCGCCAGGCCGAGGTCCTGCGCGCGTGGGAGATCGCCGTCGACAAGACCGGCGGCTACCTGTACTCACGCGGGTTGATGGCGCTGATCTCCGGCATCGCGCACTACATCCTCCTGGAGATCCTCGCGGTGCCCTACGCGCCCGCGCTCGCGGTGTGGGTGGGCCTGGTGTCGCAGTTCATCCCGACCATCGGCACCTATCTCGCGGGTGCCCTGCCGATGCTGATCGCGTTCACGGTCAATCCCTGGTACGCGCTGTGGGTGCTGGTCTTCGTGGTGATCTACCAGCAGTTCGAGAACTACGTGCTGCAGCCCAAGCTGACGTCCAAGACCGTGGACATCCACCCCGCGGTCGCCTTCGGCTCCGTCATCGCGGGCACCGCCCTGCTCGGCGCCGTCGGCGCGCTGATCGCCATCCCGGCAGTCGCCACGCTGCAGGCGTTCCTCGGGGCGTACGTCAAGCGCTACGACGTCACGGACGATCCGCGCGTCCAGGGACACCGGGTCCGCCGGGCGGTGTCCGGATCGTCCACGCGCCTGCGCAAACTGTGGGCCCGGCGCCCGCAACAGGGACGTCCGGGGCCGGAGGACACGGAGGGCACCGGGGACGGCGGCTCCTCGTGAGGCGCGGCGGGCCCTCCTGGCCCTGCGGCTCCTGGGGCTTGGCGTCGATCTCCCGCAGGCCGCGGTCCTTGGACCCGGTGCGGGTCTCGGTGCGGTGACCGCGGGCGATGTAGTCCCGCACCACCGCCTCGACGGCGTCCTGGGGTGAGCCGACACCGGCCAGGACCATCACTTCCACCACCAGTTCGGCGTCGAGACCGATGCTCACCTTGGCCACGCCGTCCCCCTCTCGTCCCCGCTCCCGGTGTCGCATCCGCATCCAACCACCTGGTTCGCCGACCCGGGGTCGTACGCTCGGGAGTGCCGCGTGGTGCGCTTGACACGAAAATCGAACATCCATTCTTATGGAGGCTCCGGCGGGGCTCGTGACTGGTGATTCGAGTGGGTTCGGGGGGAGATGCACCCGAGTTATCCACAGGCCGGACCCTCATCGGGGCCCATTGTCAGTGGCAGGCATTAGCGTCTTTGACGTGAAGCGATCGAATCAAGCAAACCGGGTGGAACCCATGGCAGGAACCGACCGCGAGAAGGCCCTGGACGCCGCGCTCGCACAGATTGAACGGCAGTTCGGCAAGGGCGCGGTCATGCGCATGGGCGAGCGGCCGAACGAGCCCATCGAGGTCATCCCGACCGGGTCGACCGCGCTCGACGTGGCCCTCGGCGTCGGCGGCCTCCCGCGCGGCCGAGTCGTGGAGGTCTACGGCCCCGAGTCCTCGGGCAAGACGACCCTGACTCTGCACGCGGTGGCGAACGCCCAGAAGGCCGGCGGCCAGGTCGCGTTCGTGGACGCCGAGCACGCCCTCGACCCCGAATACGCCAAGAAGCTCGGCGTCGACATCGACAACCTGATCCTCTCCCAGCCGGACAACGGCGAGCAGGCCCTGGAGATCGTGGACATGCTGGTCCGCTCCGGCGCCCTCGACCTCATCGTCATCGACTCCGTCGCCGCGCTCGTGCCGCGCGCGGAGATCGAGGGCGAGATGGGCGACAGCCACGTCGGTCTGCAGGCCCGGCTGATGAGCCAGGCCCTGCGGAAGATCACCAGTGCGCTCAACCAGTCCAAGACCACCGCGATCTTCATCAACCAGCTCCGCGAGAAGATCGGCGTGATGTTCGGCTCCCCGGAGACCACGACCGGTGGCCGGGCGCTGAAGTTCTACGCCTCCGTGCGCATCGACATCCGCCGCATCGAGACACTGAAGGACGGCACGGACGCGGTCGGCAACCGCACCCGCTGCAAGGTCGTCAAGAACAAGGTCGCGCCGCCCTTCAAGCAGGCCGAGTTCGACATCCTGTACGGCCACGGCATCAGCCGCGAGGGTGGTCTGATCGACATGGGCGTGGAGCACGGCTTCGTCCGCAAGGCCGGAGCCTGGTACACGTACGAGGGCGACCAGCTCGGCCAGGGCAAGGAGAACGCGCGCAACTTCCTGAAGGACAACCCCGACCTGGCCAACGAGATCGAGAAGAAGATCAAGGAGAAGCTGGGCGTCGGCGTGCGTCCCGAGGAACCGGTCACCGAGCCCGGCGCGGACGCCGCCTCCGCCGCCGTCACGGCCGACGCCGCCCCCGCGGTGCCCGCGCCGACGACCGCCAAGGCCACCAAGTCCAAGGCCGCGGCAGCCAAGAGCTGACCCGTGACCCGACGAACCGACTGGGCCGGGTACACGAGCGGCCCCGCTGGGCAGGGCGACGCCGCGTACGGGGCGGCTGCGGCCCCGTACGAGACGGACCCCTCCGCCGTGGGTCCCCGCGAGGACGGCGTGGCGCGTCACGGTGACGGCGAGGCGCGCCACGGCGGCGGGCGGGGCCGCGGGACGGGCGGCGCGCGCGGGCGGCGCAGACGCGAACGTGCGGAGCCGTCCGCCGGAGACGGAGGTGCCACTTCCTCGTCGAGGGCCGAGAAGGGGGAGCCTCCGCGGGACCCGGTCGAGCAGGCACGGGCGATCTGCCTGCGCCTGCTCACCGGGACCCCGCGCACCCGCAGTCAACTGGCCGACGCGCTGCGCGAGCGGGAGATCCCGGACGAGGCCGCGGAAGAGGTGCTGTCCAGGTTCGAGGAGGTCGGCCTGATCAACGACGGCGCCTTCGCGGAGGCCTGGGTGGAGTCACGGCATCACGGCCGCGGTCTGGCCAGGCGCGCCCTCGCCAGAGAGCTGCGCACCAAGGGCGTCGACGCCACGCTCATCGACGCGGCGGTGTCCCAACTGGACAGCGAGCAGGAGGAGGAGACCGCGCGCGACCTGGTCGCCCGCAAGCTGCGCGCCACCCGGGGCCTCGACCGCGACAAGAGGCTGCGCCGCCTCGCGGGCATGCTGGCCCGCAAGGGCTATCCCGAGGGCATGGCCCTGCGGGTGGTCCGCCAGGCGCTGGAGGAGGAGGGCGAGGACACGGAGTACCTCGGCGACGAGGGATTCTGAGCCGGCGTCCGACCCGGGCGCACTCGCGGCAGGCCCGGCAGGCGGGCCGGCGAAGACCGCACAGGGGACCCGCGCGGCCAGCCTCCAAAAGCACCCCGAAAACGGGCCGGGCCCCGCCGTGCGCGGGCCCACCCCCGATCCGGACCCCGCGGACGAAGAAGAGCGGCCCCACCCCGGTCCGCCGGGTCACCGAGGAGCGAGGCAGACACGGCACCCCCGTACTGCCCCGCCGACTACTGGGACGGTGCGGCGGCCACCGGCAGGCCTGCCGCGCGCCAGGCCTGGAAGCCGCCGATCAGATCGGTGGCCCGGTGCAGCCCCAGACGGTGCAGGGACTCCGCCGCCAGAGTGGAGGCGTAACCCTCGTCGCACACCACGACCACCCGCACGTCGTGGTCCGTGGCCTCGGGAAGCCGATGGCTGCCCTGCGGGTCCAGACGCCATTCCAGTTCGTTGCGCTCGACCACCAGGGCGCCGGGGATGAGGCCGTCCCGCTCGCGCAGAGCGGCGTACCGGATGTCGACCAGCAGCGCCGTGCCGGCCTCGGCGGCGTCGTACGCCTCATCCGGTGCGATCCGCAGGTATCCGGCCCGTACGCGCTCCAGCAGGGCGTCGATGCCCGTGGGCCCGCTCACTGCCAGTCCTGCGGGCGCTCGACCTGCTCCAGGCGCAGGATCTGCCCGCTGCGGCTGTAGCGGCGGATCTGCGGCAGGGGCGGATAGTAGGCGTGCACGGACACCGCGTGGTGGTCGGTCGACTCGTTGAGGACCTCGTGCACGTGGTGCCGGCCGAAGGCGCGCCCCTTGCCGACGGTCAGCCGGCGTTGCCGGTCCACACCTTCGCTGAGTTCGAGGGTCTTCCAGCCGTCGGTGGGCAGCCGGGCGGCGAGCGCGTTCTCCTTCAGCTCGCCCGCGGCCGTGACGAAGGCGCCCACGGAGTCGGCGTGGTCGTGCCAGCCGGTGCCCGTGCCGGGCGGCCAGCCGATCAGCCAGGCCTCGCTGCCGCTCGGCCCGGCCAGCCGCACCCAGGTGCGGCCCTCGGGGTCGAGCGGCAGGGAGGCGATCAGTTCGGCGTCGGCTGCGGCACGCCGTACGAAGTCGAGGAGCTCGGCCTGGGTCGGCGCGGCCGTGGGAGCCGGGTCGGTGGAGACGGGAGAAGAGGAGGGGAGGGACACGGGTACCGTCCTGGGAGTTCGCGAGGGAGCGCGCGGCGGCACGTCCGAGCGGCGGCGCGCGCGAAGAAGGGGGAAGGCGAATTCAGCAGGACGGACGACACACGCAGCCCGCATAGCGGACGAGGTCCATATGGACCCTCCGCCACAGGCGCACACAGGTGTCAGTCACGATCCGGAGTAGACCATGACGGTGCGAACCGGTCAACTCAGCGTCACCATGCGGACAGTGCACGCACCGCCGGTGACCGGAGGCAGGAGGCAGAAGGCCGGGGACCGACGGCGGTCGGCCGGGGAGAGGGGGCGGGCGCCCCGCTCAACGCGACCCGGCCGCCGCTCCCGCGCCCTCCTCGGCCTCCTCCGTCGCGGCCCCCGCCGTCGCCCCGCCCAGCGCGCTCTCCGCGGCCGCGTAGAGGTCGGCGGGACGTACCCCGTTCAGCGCCGTGACCAGGTGGCCGTCGGGTCGCACCAGCAGCACCGTGTGCGCCGCGGCACCGGGATAGCTCTCGGTGACCAGCAACTCGGCACGGTGGGGCAGCGCCGTCACCGCCGCCGCCAGCCGGGGCATGATCCCGGCCGTCACCCAGTGCTTGCGCTCCCACACCCCGGTCCCCGGCGCGATCAGCACCACCAGCAGCGCCCCGCGCCCCAGCCGGTCCCGCAGCCGTACGAAGGTGCCGTCCTCCGCCGTGACCCGCACATCGGTGACGGGCGTCCCGGGCGGCGTGCCCACGGACACCTCACCGGCGAGGTTCTCGGGCGCGAGGGGCGAGTCGGCGTAGGTCCCCGGCGCGCCCAGTGTCCCGCGCCCGAGGTGACCGTCCGTCAGCAGCACGTCGTTGCCGCGGGCCGCGCCGGGGACGTAGGAACGCAGTCCGCCGCCGCCGCGCAGCAGCGGGAGCAGCTGGTCGGCGGCGCGCAGCCGCGCGGAGATCGCCGCCCGCCGCTCCTCCTGGTAGCTGTCGAGCAGCGCCTCGCGCGGCCCGTGGTGCCAGGCCAGGGCCAGCTTCCAGGCGAGGTTGTCGGCGTCCAGCAGTCCCTCCTCCAGGCCCTGCGTGCCCAGCGCGCCCAGCAGGTGTGCCGCGTCCCCGGCGAGCAGCACGCGGCCCACCCGCCAGCGGCGGGCGAGGCGGTGGTGGACCGTGTGGACGCCGGTGTCGAGGAGTTCGTATGCCGGGGTCGAACCGTCGGCCGCCCATCCGGTGAGGGTCTCGCGGACCCGGTTCACCAGCAGTTCGGGGGTGACCAGGTCCTTGCCGGGCGGCAGCAGCCAGTCCAGGCGCCACACGCCGTCCGGCAGCGGGCGGCCGACCACCTCACCGGCCCACGGCCCGGTCGTCCGCCACGGCGGCATGCGGTGGAGCAGTGCCTCGTCGGTCCACGGGAGTTCGGTGCGCAGTGCGGCGACGGCGTATCGTTCCACCGCCGTACGGCCGGGGAAGCGGATGTCCTGGAGCTTGCGGACGGTGGAGCGGGGGCCGTCGCAGCCGACCAGGTAGCTGCCGCGCCACCAGGTGCCGGCGGGGCCGCGGGTGTGGGCCGTGACACCGGACTTCTCCTGCTCGATGCCGTCCAGTCGGCTGTCCACGGCGACCTTGACCAGACGCTCGTGGGCGAGGGCCGTGCGCAGGACTCCGGTCAGCTCGTGCTGGGCGATGTGCAGGGGCGCCGGTTCGGCGTCGCCGAAGACGACCTCACGCGTCACCTGCTTGCGCCGCATCGACCGCCATCCGGCCCAACGCGAACCCAGCCCCGTCAGCGGTGCGCCGGTCAGCCGCTCGACGAGTGCGACCGCCTCCTCGCGCAGGACGACGGTGCGCGCGGGGCGTGGTTCGTCCTTGCCCGGGCCCTCGTCGAGGACGACACAGGGCACCTCCTGCCGCGCCAGCGCCAGGGCGAGCGTGAGCCCGACGGGCCCCGCTCCGGTGATGATCACCGGGTCCACGGTGCGGCGCCCCCTGCCCGTGGCGGTGTCCCGGGGGACGTGGGTGAACAGGACATTGGAGCAGGGTGCACGGTCACAGAACGTATGCAACCTATTGCCGGTGCTTGCGTCAAGCGCGACGGAGGCCGTGGCGATCATGCCACGGCCTCCGTCGTTGGCCGGTCGTCGGTCATACGAGATGACCGGGTGTCAGCTGTGTCAGATCTTGCCGACCGTTCCGGCGTCGGCTGTCTCCACGTCGTCCGCGCTCAGTACCGCACCGGTCGACTTCTTCGCCCGCCGCAGCCGGCGCTCCAGCCAGCTCGCGAAGGTGGTGAGGGCGAAGTTGAGCGCGATGTAGATCACGGCGACCACGGTGTAGCTGGCGATCACGTTGGCGCCGTAGAAGCCGCTCATCGTGTTGGCCGACGCGAGCAGTTCGGGGAAGGTGAGGATGGCGCCGCCGAGCGCGGTGTCCTTGAGGATCACGACGAGCTGGCTGACGATGGCCGGCAGCATCGCCGTGACCGCCTGCGGCAGCAGGATCAGCCGCATGACCTGACCCTTGCGGAGTCCGATCGCCATCGCGCCCTCGCCCTGCCCCTTGGGGAGGGCCAGGATGCCGGACCGGACGATCTCGGCGAGGACCGAGGCGTTGTACAGCACCAGGCCGGTGACGACGGCGTACAGCGGGCGGTCGTCCGAGCTGACGTTCGTGTACTCGGCGAACAGCGCGAGGCCGAAGATCATCAGGACCAGCACGGGGATGGACCGGAAGAACTCGACCACGACCGCGGCCGGAACCCGGACCCAGGCATGGTCGGAGAGGCGGGCGATGCCCAGTGCCGCGCCGAGCGGCAGGGCGATGACCACCGCGAGGACCGCGGCCTTCAGGGTGTTCTGCAGACCCGGCCAGATGTACGTCGACCACGCCTCGGTGCTGGTGAAGAACGGCTTCCACAGGGCCCACTCCAGCTGGCCCTTGTCGTTGAGGGTGCTGAACACCCACCACAGCAGGGCGGCGAAGGCGACCAGGAAGACGACCGTGAAGAGGACGTTGCGACGCTTGGCACGGGGGCCCTGGGCGTCATAGAGGACCGAGCTCATCGCTTCACCGCCACCTTCTTGCCCACCCAGCCGAGGATCAGGCCGGTCGGCAGCGTCAACACCACGAATACGAGTGCGATGACCGCGGAGATGAGCAGCAGCTGCGCCTCGTTCTCGATCATCTCCTTCATCAGCAGCGCCGTCTCCGCCACACCGATGGCGGCGGCGACCGTGGTGTTCTTGATCAGCGCGATCAGCACGTTCGCCAGCGGAACGACGGACGAGCGGAACGCCTGTGGCAGAACAACCAGCCGGAGCACCTGGCCGAAGCTCAGGCCGAGGGCCCGGGCCGCCTCCGCCTGGCCGACCGGCACCGTGTTGATGCCGGAACGCAGCGCCTCGCACACGAACGACGACGTGTAGAGGATCAGGCCCAGGACCGCGAGCCGGAAGTTGATCGTCTCGAAGTCATTTCCTCCGCCGAGGGTGACCCCCAGCGTCTGGTTCAGTCCCAGCGACGCGAACAGAATGATCACCGTCAACGGGATGTTCCGCACGATGTTCACGTACGCGGTTCCGAAAGCGCGCATCAACGGAACCGGGCCGACCCGCATGGCGGCCAGCAAGGTGCCCCAGATCAGGGAGCCGATGGCCGAGAGCACAGCGAGCTGCACTGTCGTCCAGACGGCTCCCGCCAGGTCGTAATCCTGAAGAAAGTCGAACACGATCTCCCGCGCTTCCGCGTGTAGGGATGCCCGCCCCGGTGCGCCGCCCCTGTCGTGGGGCGGCGCACCTTGTCAGGCCCGGCCTCAGCTCTTGATGTCGCCGATCTTCGGCGCCGGCTCGTTCTTGTAGTTGGCCGGGCCGAAGTTGTCCTTGACGGCCTTGTCCCAGGCACCGTCGGCGACCATGGCCTCGAGCGCGTCGTTGATCTTGTTCTTGAGGTCGCTGCCCTTCTTGACGCCGATGCCGTAGTTCTCGTTCGTCAGCTTGAAGCCGCCGAGCTTGAACTTGCCCTTGAACTGCGACTGGGAGGCGTAACCCGCGAGGATCGAGTCGTCCGTGGTCAGCGCGTCGATGGCACCGTTCTGCAGGCCGGGCAGACAGGCCGAGTACGTCGGGTAGGGCTGGAGCTGGGCCTTGGGGGCCAGCTTGTCCTTGATGTTCTGCGCCGAGGTCGAACCGGTGACCGAGCAGAGCTTCGCCTTGTTCAGGTCCTCCGGCGACTTGATCTTGTCGTCGTCGGCGCGGAGCAGCACGTCCTGGTGGGCGAGCAGGTAGGGACCGGCGAAGTCGACCTTCTCCGAGCGCTCGGGGGTGATCGAGTACGTGGCGGCGATGAAGTCGACGTCACCGCGCTGCAGCATGGTCTCGCGGTCGGCGCTCTTCGACTCCTTCCACTCGATCTGGTCCTCGGTGTAGCCGAGCTTCTTGGCGACGTACGTGGCGACGTCCACGTCGAAGCCCGCGTAGCCGTCCGGGGTCTTCTGGCCGAGGCCCGGCTGGTCGAACTTGATACCGATGGTGATCTTCTTGCCGTCACCGCCGGAGGAACCGCTGTCCTTGTCGTCGCCGCCGCACGCGGTGGCGGTCAGAGCGAGGGCGAGCACGGCGGCCGAGGCGGCGGAGACCTTGCGAAGCTTCATGGTGAACATCCTTTGGCTGTGATCGAGCTGCGATCGGACGATCAGAGGATCAGGCGATCAGACGCGGCCGTCGACGGCGGGTCGCCACGGTGGGCGACGTGGGACGCCGGAGCCGCCCCGGGAAATCAGTGGTGCAGGATCTTCGACAGGAAGTCCTTGGCACGGTCGCTGCGCGGATTGCTGAAGAACTGGTCCGGCGTGGCCTCTTCGACGATGCGGCCGTCCGCCATGAACACGACGCGGTTGGCCGCCGAGCGGGCGAAGCCCATCTCGTGCGTGACCACGATCATGGTCATCCCGTCCTCGGCGAGCTGCTTCATGACCTCCAGGACCTCGTTGATCATCTCGGGGTCGAGAGCCGACGTCGGCTCGTCGAAGAGCATGACCTTCGGGTCCATGGCCAGCGCGCGCGCGATGGCCACGCGCTGCTGCTGACCGCCGGAGAGCTGCGCGGGGTACTTGTCCGCCTGGGCGCCCACGCCGACCCGGTCGAGCAGGGCGCGGGCCTTCTCCTCGGCCTTCTTGGCGTCGACCTTGCGGACCTTGACCTGGCCCAGGGTCACGTTCTCGAGCACCGTCTTGTGCGCGAAGAGGTTGAAGGACTGGAAGACCATGCCGACGTCGGCCCGCAGCCTCGCCAGCTCCTTGCCCTCGGCGGGCAGCGGCTTGCCGTCGATCGTGATCGAACCGTCGTCGATGGTCTCCAGACGGTTGATGGTGCGGCACAGGGTGGACTTACCGGACCCCGAGGGTCCGATGACCACGACGACCTCGCCGCGGTGGATCGTCAGGTCGATGTCCTGGAGCACGTGCAACGCGCCGAAGTGCTTGTTGACATTCTTCAGGACGACCAGTTCGCCGGTCGCAGCCTTGTCTTCCTTGGCCACCGATACTTCGGTCATCGCTCTCGGGCTCCGTCCTCCTGGGTTTCGCAGGACAGTAGTGACCCGGGACACGTCGCGTCTCTACATCTGAGCGAGATCTGAGCATCACGATCCGATAGCAATCGGACACGAGTCGTAGCACTTGTGAGCTGGGCGCATTTCAGCCGGATAACTTCGAGCGGCCGCGACCGGAAGACTCTTGACTCCGTCCCCCTCCATCGGCGTCACTGCACAGGACGCACGCGCGCGTGCCCGTCCCGACCCGTCCGATTTCTACCCGCCCCGAGCGTACGGCCGATGAACCGAAGGGAGCCCGGATGAGACTGCTGCTCGTCGAGGACGACAACCACGTGGCCGCCGCCCTGTCCGCGATCCTGGCACGGCACGGCTTCGACGTCACCCACGCGCGCAGCGGCGAGGAGGCGCTCCAGGCGCTCGTCCCCGAGGTCGACGGCTTCGGTGTCGTCCTGCTCGACCTGGGCCTGCCCGACCAGGACGGCTACGAGGTCTGCGGCAAGATCCGCAAGCGCACCAGCACCCCGGTCATCATGGTCACCGCGCGATCCGACGTGCGCTCCCGCATCCACGGCCTCAACCTCGGCGCCGACGACTACGTGGTCAAGCCGTACGACACCGGGGAACTGCTGGCCCGGATCCACGCCGTCAGCCGGCGGACCGTGCACGAGGAGGCAACCGGGAGCACCGAGACGGTCGTCCGCCTCGGCGCGGTCCGTATCGAGCTGCCGACACGCCAGGTGAGCGTGGACGGTTCGGTTGTCCAGCTCACGCGCAAGGAGTTCGATCTGCTCGCCCTGCTCGCCCAGCGCCCCGGTGTGGTCTTCCGCCGCGAGCAGATCATCAGCGAGGTCTGGCGCACCAGCTGGGAGGGGACCGGGCGCACCCTGGAGGTGCACGTCGCCTCCCTGCGCTCGAAGCTGCACATGCCGGCGCTGATCGAGACCGTCCGCGGCGTCGGCTACCGCCTCGTCGCCCCCACCGCCTAGCGGGCCCGGGTGAGCACACGCCTGCTCCCGCTGCTCATCGTCCTGATGGCGGCCGTACTGCTCGCGCTCGGCGTACCGCTCGGCGTCAGCGTCGCCCGCGCCGAGCAGCAGAAGGTCGTCATCGACCGCATAGACGACACGGCGCGCTTCGCCGCGCTCGCCCAGTTCGTCACCGAGGACGGGACGGGGGGCTCACGCCAGACGGACACGGACGAGCGCCTGGAGACCCTGCAGACCGAGCTGACCAGCTACAACGAGGTCTACGGCATCAAGGCGGGCGTCTTCTACCGCAACCACATCCCGATGGCCAACGCGCCCACGACGTGGTTCCTGCCGCAGACCGGAGAGGTCCGCGACTCCTTCGACGAGGCACTGCTCAGCCGCCGCAGCCACGACCCCGAGCAGGTGTGGCCGTGGCAGGACGGCAGGCTCGTGGTGGCCTCGCCGGTGATCCGGGACGGCGACGTGGTCGCGGTCGTCGTCACCGAGTCGCCGACCGACTCCATGCGCTCGGGGACCCTGCGCGGCTGGCTGGTCATCGGCGCCGGGGAGTTCGCCGCGATGCTGCTCGCCGTCGGCGCCGCGCTGCGGCTGACCGGCTGGGTGCTCCGGCCGGTGCGGGTGCTCGACGCCACCACCCACGACATCGCCACCGGCCGGCTCAAGTCCCGCGTCGCGCCGTCCGGGGGGCCGCCCGAGCTAAGACGCCTGGCCCGGTCGTTCAACGAGATGGCCGACCACGTGGAGGACGTGCTGGAGCAGCAGCGCGCCTTCGTCGCCGACGCCTCGCACCAACTGCGCAACCCGCTCGCCGCCCTCCTGCTGCGCATCGAGCTGCTCGCCCTGGAACTGCCCGAGGGCAACGAGGAGATCGCCTCCGTCCAGACCGAGGGCAAACGCCTCGCCCGGGTCCTGGACGACCTGCTCGACCTGGCGCTGGCCGAGCACAGCCAGGCCGACCTGAAGGTCACCGACATCGGCGCGCTGGCCGCCGAGCGGGTGGCCGCCTGGGCGCCGACCGCCGAGGCCAAGGGCGTACGCCTGGTCGGCGACTGCCCGCCGACCACGGGCTGGGCCGACCCGGTGAGCCTGTCGAGCGCCCTGGACGCGGTCATCGACAACGCCGTGAAGTTCACCCCGCGCGACGAGACCGTCCGGGTCCGGGTCTCCTCCACGGGGGACGCGGCCTCCGTCGTCGTCACCGACAACGGTCCCGGACTCACCGACGAGGAGCTCGCGCGCGTGGGCGACCGTTTCTGGCGCAGCGGCCGGCACCAGAACATCAAGGGCTCCGGCCTGGGCCTGTCCATCTGCCGGGCGCTGCTCGCGGCGGGCGACGGCTCGATTTCCTTCGGCCACCACCAGCCGCACGGGCTGGAGGTCACGGTCACGGTGCCCAGGACCGGCACGGCGGCCGCACAGCCCCGGCAACCGCGTAACTAGGGTTTGACCGACCGGTAGTAGCGCCGGGCGCCCTCGTGCAGCTCCAGGGGGTCGGTGTAGATCGCGGTGCGCAGGTCCACCAGCTGTGCGGAGTGCACGTGCGCGCCGATGCCGTCGCGGCTGTCGAGCACGGTCCGGGTCAGCCACTCGGTGAGCCGGGGATCGACGTCCGCGCGGGTCATCAACAGGTTGGACACCGCCATCGTCGGCACCACCGCGCCGTTCTGGACGGTGGGGTAGGCGGACTCCGGCATGTTGGTGGTGCGGTAGTAGCGGGTCGCGCCGCCCGACTCGTGCAGCTTGGCGACCAGGTCGTCGTCGATCGGTACGAACCGGAAGGCGGAGCTCTCCGCTATCTGCCTGAGGCCGTCGGTCGGCACCCCGCCGGACCAGAAGAACGCGTCCAGCTCGTCGCCGAGCCGCCCGGGGCCGGTGTCGATCCCGTCCGCCCGGGGCGTGATGTCCGTCTCCGGGTCGATGCCCACGGCCTTCAGCAGCCGGGTGGCGATCAGCCTCACCCCCGAGTTGGGCAGCCCGATGGCCACCCGCTTGCCACGCAGGTCGGACACCGACTGGATGTCCGAGTCGACCGGCACGACGAGCTGCACGTAGTCGTCGTAGAGCCGGGTGACCCCGCGCAGCTTCTCGGCTCCCGGACTGCCGGCCAGCTTGTACGTCTCGACGGCGTCGGCGGCGGCGATGGTGAAGTCGGCCTCCCCGGTCGCCACCCGCTCGACGTTCTCCTGCGAGCCCGCGCTGGTCGTCAGCCGTACGTCCAGGCCCGGCATGTCCTTGCGCAGCTCGGTGCGCAGCAGCTCGCCGTACTTCTGGTAGACGCCCGCGCGGGTGCCCGTGCTGAACGTGATCGTCCCGCTCGGCGGCTTCTCGCCCAGCGGCAGCAGCCACCACAGCAGCAGCCCGAGCACGACGGCACCGGCGACCGCGCCCTGGACGGCCCGGCGCCTGCCGATACGGGAGAGCAGCGTGGACATGGGGGCGATCCTGCCAGGCGGCACCCCCACTGACCAGGGCCGGGCTCACACCCGGCGCCGCGGCCCCGGCGCCACGGCCCCCGGGGCGCGGACGCGGGGGCCGGGCCGCGCTCCGCCGAGGGCTCCGTCCTTGCCAGGCCAGGCCACGCCCGGTCCCGGCCCGGTCCCCGTGCGCGACGACCCCGGCACCTGCGCGCCGGGGTCGTGCCGTGGCCGTGGCCGGGACGGGGGTCAGTCGCCGACCGACGCCTCCGCCTCCGTCGCCCGGGGCGCCTCCTGGGCGGGGGTGCCGGGCCGGTCGGGGTTGTCGCGGCGCTGGAAGAGGCGCATCGCCAGCGGCTCGGTGAAGCGCGCGGTGAGGGGGCCGAGGACGACCAGGATGAGGACGTACGCCGTGGCCAGCGGGCCCAGCGACGGCTCGATGCCGGCCGAGACCGCGAGGCCCGCGATGACGATGGAGAACTCGCCGCGGGCCACCAGCGCGCCGCCCGTCCGCCAGCGGCCCTTGACGGAGATTCCGGCCCGCCGCGCCGCCCAGTACCCGGTGGCGATCTTCGTCACGGCGGTCAGCAGCGCCAGCGCCAGCGCGGGCAGCAGGACCGGCGGAATGCTGGCCGGGTCCGTGTGCAGGCCGAAGAAGACGAAGAAGACCGCCGCGAACAGATCCCGCAGCGGGCTCAGCAGCGTGTGCGCGCCCTCCGCGACCTCCCCGGACAGCGCGATGCCCACCAGGAAGGCGCCCACCGCGGCCGAGACCTGGAGCTGCTGCGCGACACCGGCGACGAGGATGGTCAGACCCAGCACCACCAGGAGGAGCTTCTCGGGGTCGTCGCTGGACACGAAACGGGAGATGAGCCGGCCGTAGCGCACCGCCACGAACAGCACCAGGCCCGCCGCGGCGAGCGCGACCGCCAGCGTGATGCTCCCGGTCATCAGACCCGCACCGGCGACCAGGGCGGTGACGATCGGCAGGTAGACCGCCATCGCCAGGTCCTCCAGGACCAGCACGCTCAGGATCACCGGCGTCTCGCGGTTGCCGACCCGGCCCAGGTCGCCGAGGACCTTGGCGATCACCCCGGACGACGAGATCCACGTCACGCCGGCCAGGACCACGGCGGCCACCGGACCCCAGCCCATCAGCAGGGCGGCCACCGCGCCCGGCACGGCGTTGAGCGCGCAGTCGACGAGGCCGGCCGGATAGTGGGACTTGAGGTTGGTGACCAGGTCGCTGGCCGTGTACTCCAGGCCCAGCATCAGCAGCAGGAGGATGACACCGATCTCGGCACCGGTCGCGACGAACTCCTCGCTCGCGCCGAGCGGGAGCAGGCCGCCCTCGCCGAAGGCCAGACCGGCCAGCAGGTACAGCGGGATGGGGGAGAGGCGGTAACGGCCGGCGAACCGGCCGAGGAGCCCGAGCCCCAGGATGATGGAACCGAACTCGATCAGCAGAACCGCGGAGTGCACCGGCTCACTCCTGCCCGAGTATCGCCGCGGCGGCGTCGACGCCCTCACGGGTGCCGATGACGATCAAGGTGTCACCACCCACGAGCCGGAAGTCCGGTGCCGGCGAGGGGATCGCCTCGGCCCGCCGCAGCACCGCCACGATCGAGGCCCCCGTGTCGGTCCGCATCCGGGTGTCGCCCAGCAGCCGCCCGTTCCAGCGGGAGGTGGCGGCCACCTCGACCCGCTCGGCGACCAGCCCGAGATCGGTGGTGTAGAGCAGGCTCGCGCTGTGGTGGGAGGGCTTCAGCGCGTCGATCAGCGCGCCCGCCTCGGGGCCGGACAGCCGCAGCGAGTGGGCACAGGAATCGGGGTCGTCGGACCGGTACACGTTCACCGTGCGGGCGCCGTCGCGGTGGGCCACCACCGACAGGTGGCGGTGCTCGCGGGTCACCAGGTCGTACTGGACCCCGATACCCGGGAGCGGCGTCGCCCTCAGGCGTGGAGCTGACACGTGCTTTCCCCTCATTCGTCCTGCGTTGCCTGCCGCGACTGTTCGCTGCGTTTGCGCACGTGGGTGACGTGCTCGCGACCTCGCCATGCTGCCATCCGCACGTACGGTGGCGATATGGGTGTCGTGACGGATATACGCAGCCGGTCGCGGTCGGCGAAGCTGACCGAGGGGGCGTCGTGCGAGCAGGCCGGGAGGAGCGGGAAGAGGAACGTGTCGCTGTTCTGGCGGATCTTCTCGCTCAACGCCGCCGGTCTGGTCGTCGCCACCGCACTGCTGCTGGGACCGGTCACCGTGTCGACGCCCGTGCTGGCCGGGGAGGCCCTCGTCCTGCTGGCGGGCCTCGCGGCACTGCTGGCCGGCAACGCGGTCGTCCTGCGTATCGGACTCACCCCGCTGCACCGGCTGGGCCGGGCCATGTCCACCGCCGACCTGTTGGTGCCCGGGACCCGGCCCGAGGTCTCCGGACCGGCCGAGGCGGCACAGCTCATCGCGACGTACAACACGATGCTGGACCGCCTCCAGGCCGAACGCGCCGCCGGCGCCGGACGGGCGCTCCAGGCCCAGGAACGCGAACGGCACCGCATCGCCCGCGAGCTCCACGACGAGGTCGGACAGACCCTCACCGCCGTCCTCCTCCAGCTCAAGCGCGTCGCCGACCGCGTCCCCGGGGAACTGCGCGACGAGGTGACCCTGGCTCAGGAGGCCACCCGGGCCGGGCTCGACGAGATCCGCCGCATCGCGCGCCGTCTGCGCCCCGGCGTCCTGGAGGAACTCGGCCTGGCCAGCGCCCTGCGCTCGCTCGCCGCCGAGTTCACGCACCACGGGCTGACCGTCCAGCACCAGATCCCCGGCGACCTGCCCCCGCTCGCCCCGGAGGCCGAGCTCGTGCTCTACCGGGTCGCCCAGGAAGGTCTCACCAACACCGCCCGCCACGCCTCCGCCGCCCGAGCCGCGCTCACGCTGCGCCCGCTGCCGCCGTCCGAGGGCGGCGGTGTCGAACTGCTCGTCCGCGACGACGGCACCGGCCTCGGCACGGGCGTCGAGGGCGCCGGTATCCGCGGGATGCGGGAGCGGGCCCTGCTGATAGGAGCCGAGATCCACTTCGAACCCGCCCCCGGAGGGGGCACCGACGTACGCCTGCGCGTCCCCGCGCCGCCCGGGGACCGTTCCGCAGACCGAACCGGAGACAGCCCCTGATGTCCGCACGGCCCCCGATCCGCGTCCTGCTCGCCGACGACCACACCCTCGTACGCCGCGGAGTCCGCCTCATCCTGGACGGCGAACCCGATCTGACGGTGGTCGCCGAGGCCGGTGACGGTGCCGAAGCGGTCGCGGCCGCGCGGGCCACCGAGGTCGACCTGGCCGTCCTGGACGTCGCCATGCCCCGCATGACCGGCCTCCAGGCGGCCCGCGAACTCTCCCGCCGCATGCCCGAGCTGCGCATCCTGATCCTGACCATGTACGACAACGAGCAGTACTTCTTCGAGGCGCTCAAGGCGGGCGCCTGCGGATACGTCCTCAAGTCCGTCGCCGACCGCGACCTGGTCGAGGCGTGCCGGGCCGCCGTACGCGACGAGCCCTTCATCTACCCCGGTGCCGAGCGGGCCCTCGTCCGCTCCTACCTGGACCGCGTGCAGGGCGGCGGCGGCCTGCCCGAGCGGCCGATCACCGAGCGCGAGGAGGAGATCCTCAAGCTCGTCGCCGAGGGCCACACCTCCAAGGAGATCGGCGAGCTGCTGTTCATCAGCGCCAAGACCGTCGAACGCCACCGGGCCAACCTCCTCCAGAAGCTGGGCGTGCGCGACCGCCTGGAACTCACCCGGTACGCGATCCGCGCGGGGCTCATCGAGCCCTGAGCCGCGGCTCCGCGCAGGGCTGTGTCCCGTCGCGGCGCCCGCGCGGCTCTCGGGCCCTCGGCGCCGTTCCGCCACACCGCCGCACCGCCCGATGGGGCGAGCGGTGCGGCGCAGCCGGCCGAGCGGCGGGCCGCCGGCGTGCCCGGAGCGGTGGGCCCGCGGGCGGCCCGGGCCGGCGTCGACGCCGGCGGTCAGCAGCCGATCGGCGCGGAGCCCACGGCCACGTCGTCGAACCAGAGGGTGTCGTCGCCCGTCGCGTAGCTCTCCCAGCCCAGCCGCAGTGCAGTCGGCCGGGGTGCGGTACCGCGGGCGAGCCACTGCTGGTCGACGTCCTGCGTCGGCACCCCGTCGGCGTGCAGGCCGGGGACCTGCTCCTCGCCGAGCCAGGTGTCCAGGTGGCCGGCCGAGGTGTCGACCGCGTACCGCAGGCACTGCCAGCCGTCCGTCGGCAGCGGCCTGCTCAGCGCGACCCCGGCCGGGCTCTGCGCGGGCAAGGTGGCGTCGTCGCTCTCCCGGTTCCATTGCAGCGCGCCGTTCTGGCCGCCCACGCGGAGCGTCCGGCCGCTCTGCGCCGAGTCCGGCATCGACACGAAGGTGACGTGCGAGGTGGGCAGCGCGGTGGTGTGCCGGACCCACATGCGGGCGTACAGCACGGGGCCGACCGACGACAGATCCGCGGCATGGGCGACGAAGGCGTGGTTGCAGTAGCCGGCCCGGCCGTCCACCCGCAGCGACCTGCCGCCCCCGTGTGCCACCGCCGAGTCGACGGCGACCGTGCCCTGGCAGTCGGGGGCGGTGAACCGCCAGTCGCCGGCCGGCTCGGGGCCGGTCTGGTCCTCGAAGCCCGAGCAGATCACGGCGTCACCGCACTCGGCGGAGGGCGGCGGAGTGGTGGCGGGAGGCGTGGTCGGCGGCGTCGTGGGCGGGGTGCCGCCGTCACCGCCGCAGGAGGAGCCGTTGAGCGCGAAGTCGTCCGGCACGGGGTCGGCGGACCGCCAGATCCCCTGCACGCCGAACTCGGCGGTGCCGCCGGTGGACAGCGCGCCGTTCCAGCCCGCGTCGACGGCGACGACGGACGCGCCGCTCTGGGTGACGGTCGCGTTCCACGCCGACGTCACCTGCTGGTCGCCGGTGTAGGTCCAGGTCAGACGCCAGTCGTTCACCGCGGGACCCAGGTTGGTGACCCGCACCCGGGCGGTGTGGCCGCCCGCCCACGCGTCGACGGTGTAGTCGACCCGGCAGGCGGCCGCCGCCGCACCGCTCGCGGGCATGGCCACCAGGACCGACACCACCAGCGCCACGGCTGCCACCGCGGCGGTCCAGGGTCGGCGCAGTAATCGGAGAAGTCGGGTGCGCACAGGTGCCTCCAGTGCGGGAGAAGGGATGCGTGAGCGCCGTTGCATTGTGGGAGCGCTCCCATGACAGAACAACGGGCCTGACGGTGTACTGTCAATATGTGCGCGGCATCGAGCCCGATCGTGACCGCCTACCCTTGTTGCCATGAGCAGCATCGACCGGAGCCAGTCAGTGGGCGGCACGCGCACCTACGAAGTACGCACCTATGGGTGCCAGATGAACGTCCACGACTCCGAGCGATTGTCCGGTCTGCTGGAAGACGCGGGCTATGTCCGCGCCCCCGACGGTGCCGACGGCGACGCCGACGTCGTCGTCTTCAACACCTGCGCCGTACGGGAGAACGCCGACAACAAGCTGTACGGCAACCTCGGCCACCTCGCCCCGAAGAAGGCGAGCCGCCCCGGCATGCAGATCGCGGTCGGCGGCTGCCTGGCGCAGAAGGACCGCGACACCATCGTGAAGCGGGCCCCCTGGGTGGACGTCGTCTTCGGCACCCACAACATCGGCAAGCTCCCCGTGCTGCTGGAGCGCGCCCGTGTGCAGGAGGAGGCGCAGGTCGAGATCGCCGAGTCCCTGGAGGCGTTCCCGTCCACGCTGCCCACCCGGCGCGAGAGCGCGTACGCGGCTTGGGTCTCCATCTCCGTCGGCTGCAACAACACCTGCACCTTCTGCATCGTCCCCGCGCTGCGCGGCAAGGAGAAGGACCGCCGCCCCGGCGACATCCTCGCCGAGGTCGAGGCCCTGGTCGCCGAGGGCGTCAGCGAGATCACCCTGCTCGGGCAGAACGTCAACGCCTACGGCTCCGACATCGGCGACCGCGAGGCGTTCAGCAAGCTGCTGCGCGCCTGCGGGAACATCGACGGTCTGGAGCGCGTCCGCTTCACCTCCCCGCACCCGCGCGACTTCACCGACGACGTCATCGCCGCCATGGCCGAGACGCCCAACGCGATGCCCCAGCTGCACATGCCGCTCCAGTCCGGCTCCGACCCGGTACTCAAGGCGATGCGCCGCTCCTACCGCCAGGAGCGCTACCTCGGCATCATCGAGAAGGTGCGCGCCGCCATCCCGCACGCGGCGATCACCACCGACATCATCGTGGGCTTCCCCGGCGAGACCGAGGAGGACTTCCAGCAGACCCTGCACGTGGTGCGCGAGGCCCGTTTCGCCCAGGCCTTCACCTTCCAGTACTCCAAGCGGCCCGGGACACCGGCCGCCGAGATGGAGGGCCAGATCCCCAAGGCGGTCGTCCAGGAGCGCTACGAGCGCCTGGTCGCCCTCCAGGAGGAGATCTCCTGGGAGGAGAACAAGAAGCAGGTCGGCCGCACCCTGGAGCTGATGGTCGCCGAGGGCGAGGGCCGCAAGGACGGCACCACCCACCGCCTCTCCGGCCGCGCCCCCGACAACCGCCTGGTCCACTTCACCAAGCCCGACCAGGAGGTCCGCCCCGGTGACGTGGTGACGGTCGAGGTCACCTACGCCGCCCCGCACCACCTCCTCGCCGAGGGCGCGGTGCTCGACGTGCGCTGCACGCGCGCGGGCGACGCCTGGGAGAAGCGCAACACCGCGGAGCAGGCCAAGCCGGCCGGTGTGCTGCTGGGCCTGCCGAAGATCGGTGTTCCCGAGCCCCAGCCGGCCGTGGCGAGCGGCTGCGGCTGCGACTGACCGCCGGGGGTGCCGCAGGGGGCGGCGGCACGGCGATACGCTGCCGATCATGCTTGTCGCCGCCGCCGTCTGCCCCTGCCCACCGCTCCTCGTACCGGAGGTCGCCGCGGGTGCCGCACCCGAGCTGGACACCGCGCGCGCCGCGTGCACGGACGCGCTGGGGGTGCTCGCCGCGTCCCGGCCGGACCGGCTCGTGGTGGTCGGACCCGCGGACTCCGCCGGGCCCGAGGTCTACCCGCAGGGTGCGCGGGGCTCCTTCCGCGGCTTCGGCGTCGACTTGGACGTGTACCTGGGCGCCGACATCGGCGACGCGGACGGCCCCCAGCTGCCCTACGGGCTGGCCGTGGGCGCCTGGCTGCTCGGGCGGACCGGCTGGACCGGTGTCCCCGTCGAAGGCATCGGTGTGGGGGACGCGCTGTCCGCCGAGCGCTGCGCCGCCCTCGGCCGGGACATCGCCGGACGGGCCGGGCGGACGGCGCTGCTGGTGCTGGGCGACGCAAGCGCCTGCCGCACACTGAAGGCGCCGGGCTACCTCGACGAGCGGGCGGCGCCCTTCGACGCGGAGGCGGGCCGTGCCCTGGGTGCGGCGGACGCGGCCGCACTCGCCGCGCTGGACGTCGTACTGGCCCGCGAACTCAAGGTCTCCGGCCGGGCACCGTGGCAGGTCCTCGCGGGCGCGTCCCGCGGCACGGACCTCGCCGGCGCACTGCTGTACGAGGACGCGCCCTACGGGGTCGGGTACGTCACGGCCACCTGGTCGTAGCACCCAGGCGGCAACGCGCCCTCGGACGACCGCGGCCGACCCCGTCCCGCGGGCAACCGGAGTCGATCCACCGGTCCCGCTCCACGGACGGCGCGCTGGTCCACCGGCGCCGCTCGGCGGGCGGTGCGGCCTGATCCGTCGTCCGGATTTCGCGGACGGGACGGTGCCGGGTCCGCCGGTGCTGTTTCGCGGGGGGGCCCGGAGTCGGACCACCCTTCGGGTTTGCACGGACGGCCCGGGGGCCGGAAGACCGTTCCGGTCCCGGGCCGTCCGACGGTGTACCGAGGTCAGGACGCCGGGGGCGGTCCCGCCGGAGGGGGGCCGCCGTCCGCGTCCCTGCCCTTGTCGTCCTTGTGAGCGAGGCGGTCCATGGCGTCCTTGGCCTTGCCCGTGCCCGTCTGGATCCGGTCGCTGTACTTGCCCTTGGTCCGCTCGTCGACGGTCCGCGCCATCTTGTCGAGACCGCGGTCGATCTTGTCGCCGTGCTGCTGCGCGAGGTCGGAGACCTTGCCCTTCGCCGGTTCGAGTCTGGCCTTCAAGTTGTCCAGGAGACCCATGGTTCGCCTTCCCTCACGGGGCAGTCAGGTGCGGGCGCCCTTGTCGGCCTCGTTGTCGACGGCCTCCCCGGCGGACTGCTGCTTGGGGATGCCCACGCCCTCCGAGTCGTCGGCCTCGGCGGCGGCCCCGCCGGCCTCCGCCGTGTTGCGGGGGCCGGCGTCGGCCGTCTCCGCGGCCTCGGTCGCCTTCACCTCCGCCGCGCCCTCGCTGCCCGGGGTGTCGGCCCGCGCCTGCTCGCCCGACGCCTCCTCGGTGCTCTGCGACCTCCGAAAAAGCCGTGCAAAAACGCCCATATCAACTCCATACGTTACTCGTGCGGGCGAAATCCCGCGGCATCCGGTGCGTCCGTTTGCGTGGCCGGGGCCATGACCCGGTGGTCCGGGGAGCGGGAACCTCGCAACGGGCAACGACCCCGGACGCGGACCGTCACGTAACTCGTTCGAGGGTGAGGTGAGAGGTTTGCGAGACTGGTGCGGTGAGCAGCGCACCCCCCGCCCCCCGCGTCATCGCCGTAGTCGGACCCACCGCGGCCGGAAAGTCCGATCTGGGCGTCTTCCTGGCCGAGCGGCTCGGCGGCGAGGTCGTCAACGCCGACTCCATGCAGCTCTACCGTGGGATGGACATCGGCACCGCCAAGCTGACGCCCGAGGAACGCGGCGGCGTCCCCCACCATCTGCTGGACATCTGGGACGTGACGGTCACCGCGTCCGTCGCCGAGTACCAGCGTCTCGCCCGGGAGCGGATCGACGCGCTGCTCGGCCAGGGGCGCTGGCCGGTCCTGGTCGGCGGTTCCGGACTCTACGTCCGCGGGGCCGTCGACAACCTGGAGTTCCCCGGCACCGACCCCGAGATCAGGGCCCGCCTGGAGGAGGAGCTCGAACTGCGCGGCTCGGGCGCGCTGCACGCCCGCCTGGCCGTCGCCGACCCGGAGGCGGGGCGGGCCATCCTGCCCAGCAACGGGCGCCGGATCGTGCGCGCCCTGGAGGTGATCGAGATCACCGGCAGGCCCTTCACCGCCAACCTCCCCGGTCACGACTCCGTCTACGACACCGTGCAGATCGGCGTCGACGTGGCCCGCCCCGAGCTGGACGAGCGCATCGCCCTGCGCGTCGACCGGATGTGGGAGGCCGGTCTGGTCGACGAGGTCCGGGCACTGGAGGCGCAGGGGTTGCGCGAGGGGCGTACGGCGTCGCGCGCGCTCGGCTACCAGCAGGTCCTCGCGGCGCTCGCCGGCGAGTGCACGCTCGACGAGGCGCGTGCCGAGACCGTCCGTGCCACCAAGCGCTTCGCGCGCCGTCAGGATTCGTGGTTCAGGCGCGACCCGCGGGTGCATTGGCTGAGTGGGGGTGTGGCGGATCGCACGGAACTTCCGCAGCTCGCCCTGTCGTTGGTCGAACGACCGGTTACAGCCTGATCACGTGATGGCATCGGGACGCCCCGGCCGTCATCCGGGCCTCCGGCGGCGTGCCATCATCGAGCTTCGATCGACCGAGTGAGTCCTAGTTGGGAGGGCGCGTGGCGATGGAGGCCGGCCCTCGCGACACCGCACCGAGTACCGAGCACGGCACCGCCGACCCCGGCGGACCGGAGCCGGACGGCGGCGCCCTGAGCCCCGACGGCCCCGACGAGACGCCGGAGGGCGTCGCCGCCGACGGTCCCGCGCCCGACGAGATGTACGGGGACGAGGTCGAGGTCGAGCTGCGTCCCCAGCGCCGTCTGCGGATCTGGCAGCTCGCGCCCATCGTGTGCCTGGCCGCGCTCGGCTCGCTGATGTTCGCCTTCCCGCTCGCCTTCGACTTCGGCGACAGCGGCGCCGTGATCGCGATGCTGGGCCTGCTGATCTGCTCCTGCGCGGCCGGCTGGGGCATGATGGCCGCCCGCCGCGTCGGATACACCTGGCCGGGCCTGCCCCAGCGCGGGTCGGGCCGCCGCGCCGACTGGCGGACGATCCTCGTGTACGCCCTGGCGGTCGCCGCGGTCGTCGTCCTGGCCGTGTGGCGGGTCGCCCGCCTGCGGGGCTGACGAAGCCCGAGCGCCCTGGGCCGTCCTCCGCCCCTCGTCGTCGTGCCCCGCTCACCCCGTACGATCGAGGAATGAGCACGCGGATCGTCTTCCTCAAGGGTCACGGCACCGAGAACGACTTCGTGATCGTTCCCGACCCGGAGAACGCCGTCGACCTGCCTCCCGCCGCCGTCGCCGCCCTGTGCGACCGCCGCGCGGGGCTCGGCGGGGACGGACTGCTGCACGTGGTGCGGTCCGCGGCGCACCCCGAGGCCCGGGGCATGGCCGCGGAGGCGGAGTGGTTCATGGACTACCGCAACGGCGACGGCTCCGTCGCGGAGATGTGCGGCAATGGCGTGCGGGTCTTCGCGCGCTACCTCCAGCGTGCCGGGCACGCCGCCGAGGGCGACCTCGCCATCGCGACGCGCGGGGGAGTGAAGCGCGTGCACATCGCCAAGTCCGCCTCCGACGGCGGCGACGCCGCGGGCGACGTCACCGTCGGCATGGGCCGCGCGGTGCTGCCCGAGGGGGACGTCGAGGTGAGCGTGGGCGAGCGCAGCTGGCCCGCGCGGAACGTGAACATGGGCAACCCGCACGCGGTCGCCTTCGTCGCCGACCTCGCCCACGCCGGCGACCTGTACGCCCCGCCGTCCCACGCGCCCGCCGGCGCCTACCCCGACGGGGTCAACGTCGAGTTCGTGGTCGACCGGGGCCCCGGCCACGTCGCGATGCGCGTCCACGAGCGCGGCTCCGGTGAGACCCGTTCCTGCGGCACCGGCGCGTGTGCCGTCGCCGTCGCCGCCGCGCGCCGGGACGGTGCCGATCCGGCGGTCACCGGTGTCCCGGCGACGTACACCGTCGACGTGCCCGGCGGCACCCTGGTGATCACCGAGCGTCCGGACGGCGAGATCGAGATGACCGGGCCCGCCGTGATCGTCGCGGAGGGCGAGTTCGACTCCGCCTGGCTGGAGGGGGTACGCGCCTGAAAGAGGACCCGGTGTCCCCGGCCGAGGTGAACCACAGCCCGGTCCATGACACTCAGTGCGAAAACGTAAACCCTCGGACCATCGCTCGAATGGGTGATCCGTTTCACGCTCGGCGAGAGGCGGTCGGCCGCACGTGATGGGCTCGATAGCATCAAGCACCGGCCCGGACGGGGGACCGACAGCATCCCCTGAGCCGTGTCCGCCCTGGGATCACCCGTCCGCCGGTCCGCGCAGCCGGAGGTGCCCATGAACGCGGAGGCCGTGAATCCAGCGAGCCCGGGCCCCGTGCCGCCCGCGGCCACCGGTGCCGCCGCGCCGGCGCCCCGCAGAAAGGCCCGCCCCCGGATCGACCTGCGCCGGCTGGGCCGCGCCGCACTGCTCGGCTCCGCCACCCGCAGCCGGGGCCTCCCCGATGCCATCGGCCACGTCGTCGAGGCCCACCGCGCCCACCACCCCGACGCCGACCTCGACCCGCTGCGCCGCGCCTATGTCCTGGCCGAGTCCTCGCACCGCGGCCAGATGCGCAAGAGCGGCGAGCCGTACATCACCCACCCCCTCGCCGTCACCCTGATCCTCGCCGAACTCGGCGCGGAGACCACCACCCTGACCGCCTCGCTCCTGCACGACACCGTCGAGGACACCGAGGTGACGCTCGACCAGGTCGGCGAGGAGTTCGGCGCCGAGGTCCGCTACCTCGTCGACGGCGTCACCAAGCTGGAGAAGGTCGACTACGGCGCCGCCGCCGAACCCGAGACCTTCCGCAAGATGCTCGTCGCCACCGGCAACGACGTCCGCGTGATGTCGATCAAACTCGCCGACCGGCTGCACAACATGCGCACCCTCGGCGTCATGCGCCGCGAGAAGCAGGAACGCATCGCCAAGGTCACCCGCGACGTCCTCATCCCGCTCGCCGAACGGCTCGGCGTCCAGGCGCTCAAGTCCGAGCTGGAGGACCTCGTCTTCGCGGTCATGCACCCGGAGGAGTACGCGCACACGCGGGAGCTGGTCCAGGAGAACGCCGCGCGCGCGGACGACCCGCTCGCCGCCGTCGCCGACGAGGTGCGGGGAGTGCTGCGCGAGGCCGACATCCAGGCCGAAGTACTCATCCGCCCGCGTCACTTCGTCTCCGTGCACCGGGTCTCCCGCAAGCGCGGCACGCTCCGCGGCGCGGACTTCGGCCGCCTCCTGGTGCTGGTCCAGGAGGACGCCGACTGCTACGCCGTCCTCGGTGAACTGCACACCTGCATGACGCCCGTCGTCTCGGAGTTCAAGGACTTCATCGCCGTCCCCAAGTTCAACCTCTACCAGTCGCTGCACACGGCGGTGGCCCGCGCGGAGGACGGTCAGGTCGTCGAAGTCCTCATCCGCACCCACCAGATGCACAAGGTCGCCGAGGCCGGAGTGGTCGCGCTCGGCAACCCGTACGCCCCTCCGTCGGAGGAGCAGAGCGCGGGCGACGGCGAGCGCGCCGACCCGACCCGGCCCGGCTGGCTGTCCCGGCTGCTCGACTGGCAGCGCGGCGCCCCCGACCCCGACACCTTCTGGTCCACCCTCCGCGCGGACCTCGCCCAGGACCGCGAGATCACCGTGTTCCGCCCCGACGGCGGCACCCTCGGCCTCCCCGAGGGCGCGACCTGCGTCGACGCCGCCTACGCCCAGTACGGCGAGGACGCCCACGCGACCATCGGCGCCCGGGTCAACGGCCGCCTGGCCACCATGAGCACGGTGCTGCGGGACGGCGACACCGTGCAGCTCCTGATGGGGCAGGACCCCGCCTCCGAGCCGTCCAGGGAGTGGCTGGAGCACGCTCACACCCCCGCCGCGCGGATCGCCATCCAGCGCCGGCTCGCCGCCCACCCGGAGCCGGCGCCCGAGGCCGAGGAAGCGGCCCGCGGCCCCGTCGCACCCGAGGCCCACGCCCACCCCGACGCCCCGCGCCCGGCCGCGGGCGCCGCATCCACCCGCCCCGCCTCCGCCGACGTCCTCGTCGACCCGCCGGGCGCCACCGTGCGGCTGGCGGGCTGCTGCACCCCCGTACCGCCCGACGAGATCACCGGCTTCGCCGTGCGCGGGGGAGTGGTGACCGTGCACCGCGCCCAGTGCCCGGTGGTGGCGCGCATGAAGAGCGCCGGGCGCGCGGAGGTCGGGGTGCGCTGGGGCGAGAGCACCGGATGCCGGGTGACGCTCCTCGCCGAATCGTTCGGCCGCCCGCACCTCCTGGCCGACCTCACCGAGGCCATGGCCCTCGAAGGCGCCGAGATCGTCTCCGCGACCGTCGAGCCCCCCGACCAGCAGCGGGTCCGGCACAGCTACACCGTGGTGCTCCCGGACGCCGCCCGGCTGCCCGCCCTCATGCGGGCCATGCGCGACGTGGCCGGCGTGTACGACGTCAGCCGGGCCCAGCCGCAGCCGACCGGCGCCTGACCTCCGGCGCCTGCCTCCGGCCTCTGAAGCGGCACACCGCGCGGCCCGCCTGAGCCGGCACGCCGCGCGGCCCGCCTGAACCGGCACGCCGCGCGGGTACCCGTTCGGGTGCCCCGGGCGCGCGCCGTCGCCGCGGGGCGGGCGCGCGCTGATAGCCGTGAGGGATGCTGCACACCCCTCACCCCCCGACTCCGCGACCCCGCGCACGCTCCCGGCGCCGGCTCAGGGCCGCGGCGCTGCTCGCCTCCGCCGTCTCCGTCTGCCTGGTCGCCGCGAGCGCCCCGCCGACCCCGCTGGGTGTCGGCGACCGCCTCTTCCCGCAGCTGGGCAACCCCGGTTACGACGTGACGGCGTACGACCTCTCCTTCACCTACTCCGGCGACAACAGCAAGCCCCTGAAGGCCGTCACCACCATCGACGCCCGGACCACCGCCGACCTGGACCGGCTCAACCTGGACTTCGCCCACGGGAAGGTCGACTCCGTCGAGGTCGACGGCGAGCCGGCCGCCTTCGCCACCGCCGGTGAGGACCTCGTCGTGACGCCCGAGGACGCGCTCGACGAGGGCGACCGGACACGGATCACCGTGCGGCACAGCAGCGACCCCGTGTATCGCGAGGACCGCCAGGGCGGCTGGGTGCGCACCGCCGACGGCCTGGCGATGGCCAACCAGGCGGACGTCGCCCACCTGGTGTTCCCCTGCAACGACCACCCCTCCGACAAGGCGCTGTTCACGTTCCGCGTCACCGCCCCCGACGGGCTCACGGCCGTCGCGAACGGACTGCCGGCCCGCGTGGACCGCACCGGCGGCACGACCACCTGGACCTACCGCAGCGGGCACCCGATGGCCACCGAGCTGGCCCAGGTGTCCATCGGCCGCTCCACGGTGCTGCACCGCGCCGGTCCGCACGGACTGCCCGTCCGGGACGTCGTGCCCACCAAGCACCGCGCGGCGCTCGAACCCTGGCTGGAGAAGACCCCCGGCCAGATCGAATGGATGGAGCAGAAGGTCGGGCGCTACCCCTTCGAGACGTACGGCCTGCTCATGGCCGACGCCACCACCGGCTACGAACTCGAGACCCAGACGCTCTCCCTCTTCGAGCGGGAGCTGTTCACCGAGCCCGCCTACCCCAAGTGGTACGTCGAGTCGATCATGGTGCACGAGCTGGCCCACCAGTGGTTCGGCAACAGCGTCAGCCCGGGCACCTGGTCCGACCTGTGGCTCAACGAGGGGCACGCCACCTGGTACGAGGCGCTCTACGCGGAGGAGACCGCGGACAAGACCGTCGCGGCGCGCATGAAGGCCGCCTACGGGGCCTCCGACCGCTGGCGCACCGCGGGCGGGCCGCCCGCCGCCCCCAGGCCGCCGAAGAACGGCAGCAAGACCGGGATCTTCCGCTCCAACGTGTACGACGGCGCCGCGCTGGTGCTCTACGCCCTGCGCCAGGAGATCGGCCGCACCGCCTTCGAAGGACTCGAGCGCGCCTGGGTCGCCCGCAACCAGGACGGCACGGCGACGACCGCCGACTTCGTCCGGCTCGCCTCCGAGATCTCCGGCCGCGACCTGGGCGGCTTCTTCCAGGCCTGGCTGTACGGAGAGAAGACCCCACCGATGCCCGGGCACCCGGACTGGAAGCAGGCCCCGGCCGAGAAGGCGCCCGCCGAGGCTTCGCAGAAGGCACACGGGGAATAAGCCGGTGACGAGACGGCCCGTGCCGTGCGACCATCTTCCGGACGGCGCGGTACGGGCCCCGGGAATCTCCCCGGCGGCTCGCACGTTGTACAGAGTGCTGCGGGGCCTGCCGCGCCCACTCTCTTCCGAGCTACGTAAGGATCCAATGACCTCCTCTTCTTCCCCCTCCCAGGACACCAAGCGTCTCGCGCAGACCTATCCCGAGGGCCTCCGGGCCGATGCCCTGATGGAAGAGGACGTCGCCTGGAACCACGAAACCGACTCGCGGTGGGACGGCGAGCAGTTCGACCGCTCCGACCGCGCGGCCCTGCGCCGGGTGGCGGGCCTGTCCACCGAGCTCGAGGACGTCACCGAGGTCGAGTACCGCCAGCTGCGGCTGGAGCGGGTCGTCCTCGTCGGCGTCTGGACCTCGGGCACCGTGCAGGACGCGGAGAACTCCCTGGCCGAACTGGCCGCCCTGGCGGAGACGGCGGGCGCGCTCGTGCTCGACGGCGTCGTCCAGCGCCGCGACAAGCCCGACGCCGCCACCTACATCGGCTCCGGCAAGGCCGAGGAACTGCGCGACGTCGTCCTCGACACGGGCGCGGACACCGTCATCTGCGACGGTGAGCTGAGCCCGGGGCAGCTGATCCACCTCGAGGACGTCGTCAAGGTCAAGGTCATCGACCGCACGGCCCTGATCCTGGACATCTTCGCCCAGCACGCCAAGTCCCGAGAGGGCAAGGCGCAGGTCGCGCTCGCGCAGATGCAGTACATGCTGCCGAGGCTGCGCGGCTGGGGCCAGTCGCTGTCCCGGCAGATGGGCGGCGGCAAGGGCGGCGGCCTCGCCACCCGCGGCCCCGGTGAGACCAAGATCGAGACCGACCGGCGCCGGATCCGCGAGAAGATGGCGAAGATGCGCCGGGAGATCGCGGAGATGAAGACCGGCCGCGAGATCAAGCGCCAGGAGCGCAAGCGCCACAAGGTGCCCTCCGTCGCCATCGCGGGCTACACCAACGCCGGCAAGTCCTCGCTGCTCAACCGCCTCACGGGCGCGGGCGTGCTGGTGGAGAACGCGCTGTTCGCCACCCTCGACCCGACGGTGCGCCGCGCGGAGACGCCCAGCGGCCGTCTGTACACCCTGGCCGACACCGTCGGCTTCGTCCGGCACCTGCCGCACCACCTGGTCGAGGCGTTCCGCTCCACGATGGAGGAGGTCGGCGACTCCGACCTGATCCTGCACGTGGTCGACGGCTCGCACCCCGTCCCGGAGGAGCAGCTGGCCGCCGTGCGCGAGGTGATCAGGGACGTCGGCGCCACCGGCGTACCCGAGATCGTCGTGATCAACAAGGCCGACATGGCCGACCCGCTGGTGCTCCAGCGGCTGCTGCGGGTCGAGAAGCGGTCCATCGCGGTCTCGGCGCGCACCGGGCAGAACATCGACCAGCTGCTCGCGCTGATCGACAACGAGTTGCCGCGTCCCTCGGTCGAGATCGAGGCGCTCGTGCCGTACACCCACGGCAAGCTGGTGGCTCGCGCCCACGACGAGGGCGAGGTGATCTCCGAGGAGCACACCCCGGAGGGCACCCTGCTCAAGGTGCGGGTGCACGAGGAGCTGGCGGCGGAGTTCACGCCGTACGTTCCGGCGCCGCTCGCCTGAGACCCGCGCGGCCGTACGACAGGCCGACGACCGAGGGCCCGTCCCCTGCCTCGGCAGGGGACGGGCCCTCGTCACATCGTCACAGGCGGCTCACCGACCGCCGTACGTCTTGCTCATGCTCTGGTACATCGCCTCGGCCGCCCGGCCCAGCTGCGGACCCGCCAGCCAGGTGTTCTCCAGCGGGCCGATCGAGGTGTTGGAGACCAGCTTGGTCTCCCCGTCCACCACCCGGAACCAGCCGCCGCCCGACGAACCGCCGGTCATGGTGCAGCCGATGCGGTACATCGTCGGCAGCGCCGGGCTCAGCGACAGCCGGCCGGGCCGGTCGACGCACCTGAACATCTCCAGGCCGTTGTACGGCGGCGCCGCCGGGTAGCCCCAGGCGCCCATGCTGGACACCTCCGTCGCCGACGGGGCCGAGAAGTCCACCTCCAGCGCCGCGCCGACGGTCTCCTCCAGCGACTTGCTGCCCTGCTCCGGCTTCACGTGCAGCACCGAGTAGTCGTACGCGGCCCCGTCGCCACCGCTCTCCGAGCCACCCTTGATCCACTGGTCCGAGGTCGACGCCCAGTCGGCCCACCAGGGGCCGTACGGCGCCATCTCGGTGGTCGTCGCGTTCGCCAGCTCCGCCTCGGACTTGCCGTAGTCGTTGTACGACGGGACGAAGGCGATGTTGCGGTACCAGCCGCCGCTGCCGCCGGCGTGCGCACAGTGGCCCGCCGTCCACACCAGGTTGGACTTGCCCGGGTGGTTCACGTCCTTGACGACCGTGCCGGAGCAGACCATCGAGCCCTCGGGGGAGTCGAAGAAGACCTTGCCGACCGGGGCCGCGTTCTCGTGGTACGGCTTCTTCTCGGCCACGGCCTCGACGGGCGCGGGCTCCGGGTCAGTGGCGCCCTGGTCGGCGGACGCGTCCTTGGTCGTGACGGTCTTGTCGGCCTCCTTCGCGGACTTCATCCGGTCCGGCTTCCACAGGCCCTCGATCACCGGGTTGACGAAGTCCTTGGCCTCACTGAGCCACTTGTCCTTGTCCCAGTTCTTCCATCCGCCGTCCTTCCACCGGTCGACGTCGATGCCGTGCTCCTTGAGCCGGTCCGCGAGGCCGGCCGGCAGACCGCTCTCACCGCCTCCGGTGTCGTCGGTGCCGGCGGCCTGGGAGCTGCCACCACCGGGCTTGGCGTCGGCCTTGTCCTGCTCCGCCCCGCAGGCGGTGGCGGTGAGCGTGAGCGCGGCGACCAGACCGGCCGCGGCGAGTGCGGTGCGCCGTCCGCGCCGTGGCGCGGCGGACGCAGGTGTGGAACGCATGGTGCGAGAACCCCCGTTGAAACGTGTGAATGTCCGATGAGGCGCGTGAACGCCCGAATATGTCTGAATGTCTGCTGCTGCCTGCTGCCTGCTGCCTGCTGCCTGCTGCCCGCTGCCCGCTCAGTGCGGCGCGCGGCGCGTGATCACTGGCCGGTGAACTTCCCGCTCACCGCGTCGAACACGCCCTTGGCCTCCTTGCCCAGGCGCGGACCGGCCAGCCAGCCGGCCGTCACCGGGCCGATCGAGGTGTTGGAGACCAGCGCGGGCTTGCCGTCGGAACCGGCGGCGACCCAGCCGCCGCCGGACGAGCCGCCGGTCATGGTGCAGCCGATGCGGTACATCGTCGGGTCGGAGGCGTTGATCGACAGCCGTCCGGGCTTGTCCTGGCACTGGTACAGCTTCTGGCCGTCGTACGGCGGCGCTGCCGGGTAGCCGATCGCCTTCATGCTCTCGATGTCCGGCACGGCCGGGGCGTCGAAGTCCACCGGCAGCGCGGCGCCGACCGTCTCCTCCAGCGACTTGCCGCCGCTGCCCTTCTCCGGCGTCACATGGATCACGGCGAAGTCGTACGAGGCGCCGTCACCGCCGGTCGAACCGCCCTGCTCGATCCACTGGTCCGAGGTCTGCGCCCAGTCGCCCCACCAGACACCGTAGGGAGCGATCTCCTCCTTGGTGGCGGTCTGCAGTTCCTCGGCCGACATGTCCGCGTCGTTGTAGGACGGGACGAAGGCGATGTTGCGGTACCAGCCGCCGCTCTTGCCGGCGTGCACGCAGTGGCCGGCCGTCCACACCATGTCGGACTTGCCGGGGTGGGCCGGGTCCTTCACGACCGTGGCCGAGCACACCATCGAACCCTTGGGGGAGTCGAAGAGGAGCTTGCCGGCCGTGGCGGCGTTGTCGTGGTACTTGGCCGGTACGGCCTCCGCCTCGACGGGGGCGGGCTCCGGGTCGGTGACACCCTGGTCACCGGAGATGTCGTTCTCGTCGACCTCCTGGTCCGGCTCCTCGGCGTCCCGCATCCGGTCCGGGTCCCACAGGCCCTCGATGATCGGGTTGACGAAGTCCTGCGCCTCGCGCAGCCAGTCGTCCTTGTTCCAGTTCTTCCAGGCGCCGTTCTTCCAGTCGCCGACGTCGATCCCGTGTTCCTTGAGCTTGTCCTTGATGTGGTCCGGGATCCGGATCCCGCCGTTGCCGTCGTCCGCGGCGGACGCGGAGGCCGAGGCGTCGCCGGCCGCCTCGGGGTCGCCGTCCTCGCACGCGGTGGCGGTGAGCGCGAGCGCCGACACGAGCGCCACGGCGGCGGCCGCGGAGGAGGTTCCGCGCCGCCCGCGCCTGTGTCCGCGCACGGTGAACGACGGCCGTATGGATCGCATGGTGTTGACTCCCCCTGCTGTGAACGAACGTGGTGCCGCGGTCGAACCGCCGAGCGACGGCGACCGGGAACGGCACCACACACTATGCGGTGGCTGTGGGGGAGTTCCGACGGAACGGCAACGGTTCGGATACAGCCGCCTGACCAGGCACGCGCCGCCCACCGGTAGGCGAGGCCGGGCCGCGCGGCCGGAGCACACCGCGAAGACCCCACCCTCGCAACGATCTTCGGGCAGACCGTAACCCCGTGAACGGTCCTCGGTTGTAGCGGTGGGGGGCCCGCTGTCCGGACGGGGTCCCCCATGCCGGGAGCGCCCGGCACGTCGCATCGTGTCCGGCGGCGGGAGGTCGACAAGCCGTGGCGGGATCCCCGTACGGGAGCTGTGCGTCCGGAGGCGGGAAGGCCGGGCCGGTGGTGACGCGGGAGCCCGCGGGCGGGGCGTCCACGCGGGCGCACGCCGGACACGAGGGGGTCGGCCGCGGGAGCACTGCGGTACGGAGCGGCGCTTCGGGGCGCCGGCAGGCGCGTGAACCCGCCGCGCGTACCTACGCGCGCGCCCTCCCGGTCGTACCCGTCCGGGCCCGGGGACTCACCATCGAGGCCGCCGACGGCCGCCGTTACCTGGACTGCGTCTCCGGTGCGGGCACCCTGGCCCTCGGCCACAACCACCCGGTCGTCCTCGCGGCGATCCGCACGGTCCTCGAATCGGGCGCCCCCTTGCACGTCATGGACCTCACCACCCCCGTCGAGGACGCCTTCGTCACCGAACTGCTGCGCACGCTGCCGCCGGGACTCGCCGACCGCGCGCGGGTGCGGTTCTGCGGCCCGACCGGCACGGACCCGGTCGCCACCGCCGCCGCGCTGGTCCGCGCCGCCACCGGACGGACCCGGGTGGTCACCTTTGCCGACGGCCACGAGCCGGTTCTCGACGCCCTCGAGCCGGGGCAGGCGCCACCCGCCGGGCTCCTCCTGGAACCGGTCCGGAGCGAGGCCGGGGTGCACCCGACGCCGGACTCCCTGGTACGGCACGTGCGCGCCCGCGCCGCCGAACGGGCCGTCCCGCTCATCGTCGACGAGACCGGGACGGGCGTCGGCCGGACCGGTGCCTACTGGGCCTTCGAGCACAGCGGAGTCACACCCGACGTGCTGATCCTCGCCAAGGCGATCGGCGGCAGCCTGCCGCTGGCCGTGGTGGTCCACCGCGACGACCTGGGGGGCCCGGACCGGCACGATGGAGCCGGTGCGGGCGCCTTCCGCGGCAACCAACTCGCCCTGGCCGCGGGCGCCGCCACCCTCGCCCACGTCCGCGAACAGCGGCTCGCCGAACACGCCGCCGCGCTGGGCGGCCGGATGCTGATGCGACTGCGCGCCCTGGCCGCGGAGTTCGGGTGCGTGGGCGACGTGCGCGGGCGGGGCCTGATGGCCGGGATCGAGCTGGTGGCGCCGGACGGTGCGCCCGACAGCCCCGCCCACGGTGCCCGCCCCGGCGCCTCCGCCGAACTCGCCACCGCCGTCCGTCAGGAGTGCCTGCGCCGCGGGCTGATCGTGGACGTCACGGGCCCGCGCGCGAACGTCGTACGGCTGCTGCCGCCGCTCATCGTCACCGAGGGGCAGATGTCGGCCGTCCTGGACCGACTCGCCGACGCCGTACGGGCGGTGGACCGCCACCACCCCGGCGACCCTGCCCCGTTACGCGGGGAGCGCACCCCGAGATGAGACCCACCCCCAGGACACGGCCCGCCAGGAGGACCCGCGTTGCACACCGACTCCGCCCCCGAACCGGTCCCGGCGGCCGCCTCCGCACCCGGCGCCCCGGCCGCTCCCGGGTCTGCTGAACCTGCGCAGGGAGCCTTTCCCGGCCCGCGTTCCGCACCGCTCGCCCGCCACGGCACGGCCGACCCCTCGGCCCACCTCGAACCGTACGCCGTCGCGCAGGCCGCGGGCACGGAGAACCTGATCCGCTGCTGGGCCCGCGAGGCCGACGTGTCCGCCCCCGACGACGGCGTCCTCCGCGTGCCGCTCCCGGCCTCCGGTACGGCCCTCGTCGTTCCCGTGCACTACTGGTCCCCGACCGGCCGGCACCGCTTCGGCCCCCCGCGGCTGACCGGCGCCCCCGACGCGGCGCCGCCCGTGGACGCGGTCACGCTCGCCGCGCTGCTCGCGCGCGAGACGGCCGGTGCCCCGGGGCCCGACGGTCCCGACCTCGTCGCGCGCGTCGCCGACTCCGTCCGCCGCACCGCCGTATTCCTCCGGGACCGTGCGGAAGGAGCCGCTCCCGAAGGTCACCGCGACGGTCCGGGAGACCGCAGCGGACCCGACCGCTTCCTCGCCGCCGAGCAGGCGCTTCTCCTCGGACACCCGCTGCATCCCACCCCGAAGAGCCGTGAGGGCCTCACCGAGGCCGAGGCCCACCGGTACTCACCGGAACTGCGCGGGTCCTTCCCCCTGCACTGGCTGGCCGTCGCCCCCTCCGTGCTCGCCACCGACTCGGCCTGGACCGAACGCGGGCGCCCGGTCACCGCTCCCGCGCTCACCGCACGCCTCGCCGCTGACGGGCCGGCGTCGGCGGACGGTCCGGTGCCGCCGGACGGGTTCGCCCTCCTGCCCCTGCACCCCTGGCAGTTCCGCGCGGTGCTGCACCAGCCGGACCTCGCCGGTCTGCTGGACGCCGGTCTGGTCAGGGACCTCGGCGCCGGAGGCGCGGCATGGCACCCCACGTCCTCCGTGCGCACCGTCCACCGCAGCGGTGCCCCCGCCATGCTCAAGCTCTCGCTGGCCGTGCACATCACCAACTCCCGGCGGGAGAACCTCCGCAAGGAGTTGCACCGCGGCGTCGAGGTCCACCGGCTGCTGCGCCGCGGCCTGTCCCGGCAGTGGAGGGCGGCCCACCCGGACTTCGACATCGTCCGCGACCCGGCCTGGCTCGCCGTCGACGGACCGGACGGCACGCCCGTGCGGGGCCTCGACGTCGTGGTCCGGCACAACCCCTTCCGGCCCTCGGACGACGTCTGCTGCGTGGCCTCTCTCGTCGGGCCGAGGCCGCACACCCGCGCGGAGGACGAGGCCCCGGGGCACCGCGGAACCGGGAACGGCGGGTCCGGCACCGCCGCGCGCACCCGGCTGGCCGAGGTCGTCACGCGGCTCGCCGGACGGACCGGCCGCCCGCGCGAAGCCGTCGCCGTGGAGTGGTTCCTGCGCTACCTCCACCGCGTCGTACGTCCCGTCCTGTGGCTGGACGCCCGCGCGGGCATCGCCCTGGAGGCGCACCAGCAGAACACGCTCGTCCTGCTGGACGCCGACGGCTGGCCCGCGGGCGGCCGCTACCGCGACAACCAGGGCTACTACTTCCGCGAGTCCCGGCGCACGGAACTCGACGCCCGGCTGCCCGGGATCGGAGCGCGCAGCGACACGTTCGTGGCCGACGAGGTCACCGACGAGCGCTTCGCCTACTACCTCGCCGTCAACAACGTGTTCGGTCTCATCGGCGCCTTCGGTTCCGAGCGTCTCGCCGGGGAGGGAACGCTGCTGGCCGCCTTCCGCCGCTTCCTCGGCGAGCTGGCCTCGGGGCCCTCACCGCTGGGCGGCCCGCTCCCGGCGTACCTCCTCGACTCGCCGGTCCTGCGCTGCAAGGCGAACCTGCTGACCCGGCTGCACGGCCTCGACGAACTCGTCGGCCCGGTGGACACCCAGTCCGTCTACGTCACCATCGCCAACCCCCTGTACGCCTGAGCGGGCCGCCCTCCCGAAGGAGCGACACTGTGAATCCGACCGACGCGAGCGCCGAGGACACCCTGGACCTGCACCTGCCCGAGGAGTTCGTCGCCCTCTTCCGCACCGCGGGGAGCGACACCGCAGGGAACAGCCGGGTGGAGACGGAAGCGGCGACGGAAGCGGCGACCGCACGCGCGCGTGAGGACCTCCTGGACGGCCTCGCCGACTGGGGACCGAGCGACACCGCCGCGGGCGTCTTCCACCTGGTCCCCGTCGACGTCGACCGGGACGTGGCGCTCATCGCTCGCTGGATGAACGACCCCGCCGTCGCCGCGTACTGGGAGCTGACCGGACCGCGGAGCGTGACCGCCGACCACCTACGGGCCCAGCTGGCCGGGGACGGACGCAGCGTCCCGTGCCTCGGCATGCTGGACGGGGTGCCGATGAGCTACTGGGAGATCTACCGGGCCGACCTCGATCCGCTGGCCCGGTACTGCCCCCTCCGGCCGCACGACACCGGCGTCCACGTGCTGATCGGCGAGGACGCCGACCGCGGGCGGGGACTCGGGACCGAGCTGATCAGGGCCGTCGCCGACCTCGTCCTCGCGGGGCGCCCCGCCTGCACACGCGTGCTGGCCGAACCGGACGTGCGCAACCGGTCGTCCGTCGCGGCGTTCCTCGGCGCCGGGTTCCGGCTGGCGGCCGAGGTGGACCTGCCCGCCAAGCGCGCCGCCCTCGTGATCCGCGAACGGGCGGCGCGGGAGTCTCCGTGACCCGCCGAGTCCTTTCGCGCCTTGCCTCTGCGGTGCCGCCGGCCGCCTCTGCGGTCCCGTCTGCCGCCACTGCCGCCCCGCCACCGCCTCTGCCGCCCCAGCAGCCGCCCCGTTCAGCCGGGCACCCGCCCCAGGAGCCTCCCTTGCCCCGCCTGTCCCCACCGTCGCTCCCGCCCCACGCACCCGCCTTGCCGACCCGTTTGTCAGTCCCGGGCCGTAGGGTGGTCGCGCTATGACGAAGCCCTCACTCCCCGAACTCCTGCACGCCGCCGTCACCGCCGTCGGCGGTACGGAGCGTCCCGGCCAGGTGGCCATGGCCGAAGCCGTCGAGGAAGCCATCGACGGCGGCTCGCATCTGCTGGTCCAGGCCGGCACCGGCACCGGTAAGTCGTTGGGCTACCTGGTGCCCGCCCTGGCGCACGGGGAGCGGGTGGTCGTGGCCACGGCGACCCTGGCCCTGCAGCGCCAGCTGGTCGAGCGGGACCTGCCCCGCACGGTGGATGCGCTCCACCCGCAGCTGCGCCGCCGCCCGGAGTTCGCGATGCTCAAGGGCCGGTCGAACTACCTGTGCCTGCACCGGCTGCACGAGGGCGTCCCGCAGGACGAGGAGGACGGCCTCTTCGACCAGTTCGAGGCCGCCGCCCCCACCAGCAAGCTGGGCCAGGACCTGCTGCGGATGCGCGACTGGGCGGACGAGACGGAGACGGGCGACCGCGACGACCTGACGCCCGGCGTCTCCGACCGCGCCTGGGCGCAGGTGTCGGTGTCCTCCCGGGAGTGCCTGGGCGCCTCGAAGTGCGCCTACGGCGCCGAGTGCTTCGCCGAGACGGCCCGTGAGCGGGCCAAGCTCTCGGACGTCGTCGTGACCAACCACGCGCTGCTCGCGATCGACGCCATCGAGGGCGCGCCCGTCCTGCCGCAGCACGAGGTGCTGATCGTCGACGAGGCGCACGAGCTGGTCTCCCGGGTCACCGGGGTCGCCACCGGCGAGCTGACCCCCGGCCAGGTCAACCGCGCGGTCCGCCGCGCCGCCAAGCTGGTCAACGAGAAGGCCGCCGACCAGCTCCAGACCGCCGCCGAGGGCTTCGAGCGGCTGATGGAGCTGGCGCTGCCGGGCCGCCTGGAGGAGATCCCGGAGGACCTGGGCTACGCGCTGATGGCTCTGCGGGACGCCTGCCGTACGGTCATCTCGGCGATCGGCACCACCCGTGACAAGTCCGTGCAGGACGAGGACGCGGTCCGCAAGCAGGCGCTGGCCTCCGTGGAGTCCGTGCACGACGTCGCCGAGCGGATCACGAACGGTTCCGAGTGGGACGTCGTCTGGTACGAACGCCACGACCGGTTCGGCGCCTCGCTGCGGGTCGCTCCGATGTCCGTCTCCGGACTGCTGCGCGAGAAGCTCTTCACCGACCGCTCGGTGGTCCTGACCTCCGCGACCCTGAAGCTGGGCGGCGACTTCAACGGCATCGGGGCGTCGCTCGGCCTCGCTCCCGAGGGCACCGAGGGCGACGACGTGCCCCAGTGGAAGGGCGTCGACGTGGGCTCGCCCTTCGACTACCGCAAGCAGGGCATCCTCTACGTCGCCAAACACCTGGCCCGCCCCGCCCGGGACGGCGACCGCGGCGACATGCTCGACGAGCTCACCGAGCTGATCCAGGCGGCGGGCGGCCGCACCCTGGGCCTGTTCTCCTCGATGCGCGCGGCCCAGCTGGCCGCCGAGGAGCTGCGCTCGCGGATCCCCGAGTACCCGATCCTCCTCCAGGGCGAGGAGACCCTCGGCGAGCTGATCAAGAACTTCGCCGCCGACCCGCGGACCTGCCTCTTCGGCACGCTGTCACTGTGGCAGGGCGTCGACGTGCCAGGGCCGAGCTGCCAACTGGTCGTCATGGACAAGATCCCGTTCCCGCGTCCGGACGACCCCCTGATGAGCGCCCGCCAGAAGGCGGTGGAGGAGGCCGGGGGCAACGGCTTCATGGCGGTCGCCGCCACGCACGCCGCACTGCTCATGGCCCAGGGCGCGGGCCGGCTGGTCCGCGCGTCGGGCGACCGCGGGGTGGTCGCCGTACTGGACCAGCGGCTGGCGACGGCCCGGTACGGCAGCTATCTGAAGGCGTCGCTGCCCGACTTCTGGTTCACCACGGATCGCCACCAGGTCCGCAAGTCGCTGGCCGCGATCGACGCGAAGGCCAGGCAGACCGAGGACGCCGAGCAGGCCGAGGACGACTGAGCGCGGCCCACGCTCCGGGCAGCCGTCCCCCTCCGGGACCGTCCGACTCCGGACAGCGCTGGGCCCCGGGACCGGCGCAGAGGTCCCGGGGCCCGGTCGGATCGGCGGGGCGCTCTCGCGCGTACCCGCCCGCCGTGGCGCTCAGACGCGACGCAGTACGGCCACCACCTTGCCGAGGATGGTCGCGTCGTCACCGGGGATCGGCTCGTACGCCGAGTTGTGCGGGAGGAGCCAGACGTGGCCGTCCTCGCGCTTGAAGCGCTTGACGGTGGCCTCGCCGTCGAGCATGGCCGCCACGATGTCGCCGTTCTCGGCGACCGGCTGGCGGCGGACGGTGACCCAGTCGCCGTCGCAGATCGCGGCCTCGATCATCGAGTCGCCGACGACCTTCAGGACGAACAGCTCGCCGTCACCGACCAGCTGCCGGGGGAGCGGGAAGACGTCCTCGACGGACTCCTCGGCCAGGATCGGACCACCGGCGGCGATACGGCCGACCAGCGGGACGTACGAGGCGGCCGGCTTGCCGGCGGTGTCCGTGGGCTGCACCGAGGCGGCCTGGTCGGAACCGCGCACCTCGTAGGCGCGCGGGCGGTGCGGGTCCCGGCGCAGGAAGCCCTTGCGCTCCAGTGCCATCAGCTGGTGCGCCACCGACGAGGTGCTGGAAAGGCCGACGGCCTGGCCGATCTCCCGCATCGACGGCGGGTACCCGCGGCGCTGCACGGAGTCGCGGATGACCTCGATCACCCGGCGCTGGCGGTCGGTGAGTCCCGAGCTGTCCGCCCGGATGCCGGGAGGTCGCCCCGGCAGGGAGCGCTTGTGCCCCTCGGGATTCGCGGCGTCGCTCATCGCGTGCACCGGCTCAGGTCGGCCCTGGGGGCGTTCCTGGGCAGTGATGGTGGCACTGTCGGCGGTGGTGGTCACGTCGGCCCCTCTCGATGGTCTCCCTGCTGCACAACGGTAGTAGCTTTCGAAAGGTTGCGCCAAACACACGTTCGAGTGAAAAAACGCGAATCGCTCGCTCGTCTTGCATGTCTGGGTGTATGGCTACCGTGGCGCCTGGCGGACAAAAGGGCTCATTGCTGTACTCTTCACCGCCGTGGTGACAACCTCCGGGATGTCGCTCCAGTCTGCCATCCGGCATCCCGTTCGACGGCGCGGGTCTCCCATCTGTTGCGGTAGCCCCACGTCCCCTCCCCGCGGTGCCCACGGTATCTCCGCATGCCTCCGGGCGATACGGCCGCGACACGGCCGTGCGAGGCGTGGAGCGGCCAGGGTGGCCGCGCACGCACAGGCGCGACACGCGTGCAGGGCGTGTATGTATGGGCCAATCCCCACATCTAGTGGTTGGATAGCGAGAGCAGCCCACAAGTTGTGGTCCCCCGGGTCTTCGAGCCCGCCGCGATCGCCTATGCTGGGGGCTGCTTCGAGGGGCCTGAAGGGCCTTTCGAGGCTGTTGAGTCTGCTGTGAGGAGGGTTCGGAGTCCATGCACTGCCCCTTCTGCAGGCACCCCGACAGCCGTGTCGTCGACAGCCGTACGACCGACGACGGCACGTCGATCCGCAGGCGCCGCCAGTGCCCTGACTGCTCCCGTCGGTTCACGACCGTGGAGACGTGCTCGCTCATGGTGGTGAAGCGGTCCGGGGTCACCGAACCGTTCAGCCGGACCAAGGTGATCAACGGTGTGCGCAAGGCCTGCCAGGGCCGGCCCGTCACCGAGGACGCGCTCGCCCAGCTCGGCCAGCGGGTCGAGGAGGCGGTGCGGGCCACCGGAAGCGCCGAGCTGACCACCCACGACGTGGGGCTGGCCATCCTCGGACCGTTGCAGGAGCTCGACCTCGTCGCCTATCTGCGATTCGCCTCCGTCTATCGGGCGTTCGACTCGCTCGAGGACTTCGAGGCCGCGATCGCGGAACTGAGGGAGACGACGGGGCACCCCGGCGAAGACGACGACGCCGGCGCGGGGAGCCAGGAGAACGACCGCGGGTCCACGGGGGCAGGACAGGTCCCCGAGCCCGCAGGCGCCGCCGACTGATCGGCGGGCCGGACCCGGACTTCGGCGCCCGGGCCCGGCCGGACGGCGGCGAGTGAACAAGACCTGTTGCGGGCGGCGCGAGAGATGCCCGCAACACCAGACAGAACACCGTGCCCACGGGAACAATCGGGGCACTTCAGGGCGTTTTCGCCCGTACAGGGAGGCGGCATGACAGAGACGGCGAGCGGTCCGGCACGGAGTTCCCGCGCCAAGGGCACCAAGGCGGGCAAGGGACTCCGCGTCGAGCGCGTCCACACCACTCCCGGCGTCCACCCCTACGACGAGGTGGCCTGGGAACGCCGTGACGTCGTCATGACCAACTGGCGCGACGGCTCGGTCAACTTCGAGCAGCGTGGCGTCGAGTTCCCCGAGTTCTGGTCGGTGAACGCGGTCAACATCGTCACCAGCAAGTACTTCCGGGGCGCCGTCGGCACCCCGCAGCGCGAGGTGAGCCTGCGGCAGCTCATCGACCGCATCGTGAAGACGTACCGGAAGGCCGGTGAGGACAACAAGTACTTCGCCTCGCCCGCCGACGCCGAGATCTTCGAGCACGAGCTGGCCTACGCCCTCCTGCACCAGATCTTCAGCTTCAACAGCCCGGTGTGGTTCAACGTCGGCACGCCCCAGCCGCAGCAGGTCTCCGCCTGCTTCATCCTGTCCGTCGACGACTCCATGGAGTCGATCCTCGACTGGTACAAGGAAGAGGGCATGATCTTCAAGGGCGGCTCGGGCGCCGGCCTGAACCTCTCCCGGATCCGCAGCTCCAAGGAGCTGCTCTCCTCCGGCGGCAACGCCTCGGGACCGGTCTCCTTCATGCGCGGCGCCGACGCCTCCGCCGGCACCATCAAGTCCGGCGGCGCCACCCGCCGCGCGGCCAAGATGGTCATCCTCGACGTCGACCACCCCGACATCGAGGACTTCATCCAGACCAAGGTGAAGGAAGAGGAGAAGATCCGCGCCCTGCGCGACGCGGGCTTCGACATGGACCTGGGCGGCGACGACATCACGTCCGTCCAGTACCAGAACGCCAACAACTCGGTCCGGGTGAACGACACGTTCATGAAGGCCGTGCAGGACGGCGGCAAGTTCGGTCTGACGTCCCGCATGACGGGCGAGGTCATCGAGGAGGTCGACGCCAAGGCGCTCTTCCGCAAGATGGCCGAGGCCGCCTGGGCCTGTGCCGACCCCGGCATCCAGTACGACGACACCATCAACGCCTGGCACACCTGCCCGGAGTCCGGCCGCATCAACGGCTCGAACCCGTGCAGCGAGTACATGCACCTGGACAACACGTCCTGCAACCTCGCCTCGCTGAACCTGATGAAGTTCCTGAAGGACGACGGCAAGGGCAACCAGTCCTTCGACGCCGAGCGCTTCTCCAAGGTCGTCGAGCTCGTCATCACCGCGATGGACATCTCCATCTGCTTCGCGGACTTCCCGACCCAGAAGATCGGCGAGAACACCCGCGCCTTCCGCCAGCTCGGCATCGGCTACGCCAACCTCGGCGCCCTGCTGATGGCGACCGGCCACGCCTACGACTCCGACGGCGGCCGCGCCCTGGCCGGCGCCATCACCTCCCTGATGACCGGCACGTCGTACCGCCGCTCCGCCGAACTCGCCGCGATCGTCGGCCCGTACGACGGCTACGCCCGCAACGCCAAGCCGCACCTGCGGGTCATGAAGCAGCACTCCGACGAGAACGCCAAGGCCGTCCGCATGGACGACCTCGACACGCCGATCTGGGCCGCCGCCACCGAGGCCTGGCAGGACGTGCTGCGCCTCGGCGAGAAGAACGGCTTCCGCAACTCCCAGGCGTCCGTCATCGCCCCGACCGGCACCATCGGTCTCGCGATGTCCTGCGACACCACCGGCCTCGAGCCCGACCTCGCGCTGGTCAAGTTCAAGAAGCTGGTCGGCGGCGGCTCGATGCAGATCGTCAACGGCACCGTCCCGCAGGCCCTGCGCCGCCTGGGCTACCAGGAGGAGCAGATCGAGGCGATCGTCGCCCACATCGCCGAGCACGGCAACGTGATCGACGCCCCCGGTCTGGCGCACGAGCACTACGAGGTGTTCGACTGCGCGATGGGCGAGCGCTCCATCTCCGCGATGGGCCACGTCCGCATGATGGCCGCCATCCAGCCCTGGATCTCCGGCGCCCTCTCCAAGACGGTCAACCTGCCGGAGTCGGCGACCGTCGAGGACGTCGAGGAGGTCTACTTCGAGGCGTGGAAGATGGGCGTCAAGGCGCTCGCCATCTACCGCGACAACTGCAAGGTGGGCCAGCCCCTCTCCGCCAAGACCAAGACGGTCAAGGACACGGAGAAGGCGGAGATCACCGAGAAGACCGAGGCGGCGATCCGCGAGACGGTCGAGAAGGTCGTCGAGTACCGCCCGGTCCGCAAGCGCCTCCCGAAGGGACGCCCCGGCATCACCACGTCCTTCACCGTCGGCGGCGCCGAGGGCTACATGACCGCCAACTCCTACCCGGACGACGGTCTCGGCGAGGTCTTCCTCAAGATGTCCAAGCAGGGCTCGACCCTCGCGGGCATGATGGACGCCTTCTCCATCGCGGTCTCCGTCGGCCTCCAGTACGGCGTGCCGCTGGAGACGTACGTCTCGAAGTTCACCAACATGCGCTTCGAGCCGGCCGGCATGACGGACGACCCGGACGTGCGGATGGCGCAGTCGATCGTCGACTACATCTTCCGTCGCCTGGCGCTGGACTTCCTGCCCTTCGAGACGCGCTCCGCGCTCGGCATCCACTCCGCCGAGGAGCGTCAGCGCCACCTGGAGACCGGTTCGTACGAGCCGTCCGACGACGAGATGGACGTCGAGGGCCTTGCCCAGTCGGCGCCGCGGGCCCAGGAACTGAAGGCCGTCGCCACGCCGAAGGCCGAGGTCGAGGCCGCCAAGCCCGCTCCGCAGCAGGCGCACACCAGCGCCGAACTGGTGGAGATGCAGCTGGGCATCCAGGCCGACGCCCCGCTCTGCTTCTCCTGCGGCACGAAGATGCAGCGCGCCGGCTCCTGCTACATCTGCGAGGGCTGCGGCTCGACCAGCGGTTGCAGCTGATCTGTGGGTTGACCTGCGGGTGACCTGCGCGTGATCCGCGGGTCCAGAAGGGGGCCGGCCATCGGCCGGTCCCCTTCTGCGTGTGCCGGGGATCCGACCACACTCACCTCCGGCACACGGTTCACCCGTGAGCGATGACTTCGGGCGCCGGATCGGGTCTGCACTGTGACACACCCGACCCACGACACCTTCCGGGGTTCCGATGGCAACAGTCAGCGTCAATGAGATCGCCTTGGGCATCGAGTCGTTCGGTGACGACGACGCGCCACTCGTCCTGCTCGTCGGCGGGACGACGATGCTCTCGTGGCCCGACGCGCTCTGCGAGCGCCTCGCCGCCGGCGGGCGCCGCGTCGTCCGCTACGACCTGCGCGACAGCGGAGAGTCGACCACGGCGGACCCGGAGGCGCCCACCTACACCCTGCGCGACCTCGCCGCCGACGCGGCCGCCCTACCCGACGCGCTCGGCTCCGGGCCCGCGCACCTGGCCGGCATCGGCGTCGGAGGAATGGTCGCGCAGGTGGCCGCGCTCGACCACCCGGGCGCGTTCACGGCGCTCACGCTGGCCGGCACCCGCCCCGTCGCGCCCGGCCCGCCGGACGACGACCTTCCCGACCACGACCGGGCGACGATGAGGCGTCTGTTCGCGCGGCCGAAGCCCGACTGGACCCACCGCGAGGCGGTGGCCGAGTTCGCCGCCACCGGCGCCGAGGTCCTCGGCAACGACCCCGCCGCCGCGCGCGCGACCGCCGCGCGCGTCTGGGACCGCACGCCCGGCACCGCCGTCCCGGTCCAGACGGCCAACCAGCTGGGCATGGTGTTCTCCAGGCTCGACTGCGCACCCCGCTGGCGTGAGCGCCTGCCCGAGATCGAGATCCCCACGCTCGTCGTCCACGGTCGCCGCGACCCGTTCTTCCCCGTCGGCAACGGCGAGGCGATCGCGCGCGAGATTCCCCGGGCCCGGCTGCTCGTGCTGGAGGAGGCCGCCACCGCGATCCCCGAGGCGGCGGTCGGCGAGGTCGCCGAGGCGATGCTTGCGCTCGGCCGCGGGACGGGCGGAACGTGACGGGACGCCATCCCGGCGCACATGGGCTTGCACGAACGCGCGAGCGCATGTGTAAGGGGCGCTCGCCCTGGCGAGGCGCCCCTTACCTACGTCCGTGCGCCGTCACGGCCGGCGCGCCGTTCCCATCACCCTGGTGAACGTCGCCGGGTCTCCCTCGAAGCCGTGCACGCCGGCCCGGAACTCCCACGCCCCCGACTCGTCCCGGACGAACTCCGCGACCGTCGCCGCGGTGGCGCCCGGGACGCCGGCGAAGTCCTCCGCGGCCAGGTCGGTGTAACCCTCACGGATACGCAGGCCCGGGTTGACCACGTCGCCGAAGGACCGGTCCTCGGTGTGCTGCTGTATGGCGACGCCCACCACCACGCGCGAGTACCGGGCGTCCAGCCGCTCCAGCTCCAGTGTCATGACCTCGTCGAAACCGAAGCCCTTGCCGTCCTTGCTGTCCCGGTTGAGATAGATCGTGCCGTCCGGCGAGCGGCTGTCGAAGTGCACCACGTAGGCGGGGGCGCCGTGCGGATCGTCGGCCGGATAGGTCGCGGCGACGAGATCCAGGTCGGTGGGCGGCTGTCCCGCCGGACTCGGGTCCCACCGCAGCGCGACCTCGACCTTGCCCATGCCCTTGCTGAGGCCGTTCACAGACTTCCCCTTCCCAGGTCCCCCGCCCTGCCCGGCCTCCTGAACTGCCGGACGATGACGGCCGGTTGTCCATCCTGCCACGCACCGGGACGAGGGCGCGGGCAAGCGGTCCTCCGGAGAGCGACCGGCGCCGGGTTCCTGGCCTTACCATGGCGCGGTGCTGGTCAAGTGGATTCGCTGCACCGTGGTGGACCGCCGCGGTTTCGAGCGGGGGCAGCGGAAGTGGGCGGGGCTTCCGGGGGAGCCGGGTTTTCGGGGGCAGGGGGGTGGCTGGAGCCGGGGGCGGCCGGACGTGGCGCACGTCTTCGCCTTCTGGGAGAGCCGTGCCTTCTACGACTCCTTCATGGCCCGCTCCCACGACAGGCTGGCCTCCGCGCAGGCGGGCACCTTCAAGGACGCCCAGGTCAGGCTCTTCGACTACCGGTTCGACGTGAAGACCGGGTTCGAGCCGCGCTTCACCGACGCCGACCTGCTGCGGGTGGCGCTGTGCCGGGTCCACGAGGAAAGGGCCGAGCACTACGTCCTCATGCAGGAGAAGGTCTGGAACCCGGCGATGGCCGGCTCGCCCGGCATGATCCGCGGCCTGTTCGGCGAGGCACCGGGCAACGGGTACAACGAGTACCTCGTGCTGTCCATGTGGCTGTCGGCCGCCGAACACGGGAAATACCGCACCGAGCGGGTGGAGCGGCTCGCCCTGCGCGCCCAGACGGAGGCCGACATCTCGGCGCTGACGGGCGACATCGTGCAACTGGAACCCTCCTGGACCGTTTGAGACCCGGACCCGCCCCGACTCGCCCAGGTGTGGAAACTGTGTGACGTACGCCGTACGGGGCCCGTACGAGTGCTTGGTTCCGGCGGTCTCGATCTAGGGTTCTGGCATGGCACGACCACGGCGCATCGTTCTTGTCCGGCACGGCGAGTCGACCGGCAACGTCGATGACACCGTGTACGAGCGCGAACCCGACCACGCGCTCGCCCTCACCGACCGGGGCCGGGCGCAGGCCGAGGAGACCGGGAAGCGCCTGCGCGAGGTGTTCGGCCGCGACCGGATCAGCGTGTACGTCTCCCCGTACCGCCGCACCCACGAGACCCTCCGCGCCTTCCGCCTCGACCCGGATCTCATACGGATACGCGAGGAGCCCCGGCTGCGCGAGCAGGACTGGGGCAACTGGCAGGACCGCGACGACGTGCGCCTGCAGAAGGCCTACCGCGACGCCTACGGGCACTTCTTCTACCGCTTCGCCCAGGGAGAGTCCGGCGCCGACGTGTACGACCGGGTCGGCGGCTTCCTGGAGAGCCTGTTCCGCAGCTTCGAGGACCCCGACCACCCGCCGAACGTGCTGCTGGTGACGCACGGGCTCGCCATGCGGCTGTTCTGCATGAGGTGGTTCCACTGGACGGTCGCGGAGTTCGAGTCGCTGGCCAACCCGGGGAACGCCGAGATGCGGATGCTCGTTCTCGGTGAGGACGGCAGGTACACCCTTGACCGGCCCTTCGAACGCTGGCGAGATCCGGAACCGTACGGGATCACCGGATAGAGTGGCAGGGCGATGACCGCTCATTCTTCTCCTGACGGGCGCCTGGACCGGGCCCTGGCCAGCCTGCGCGGACTGTCGGTGGGGGACGCGCTGGGCTCGCAGTTCTTCGTTCCCGCGAACTATCCGCTGCTCATGCGCCGCGAGCTGCCGCCCGGCACCTGGCAGTGGACGGACGACACCGAAATGGCGTGTTCCGTGGTGTCCGTCCTGGCCGCCCACCACCGCATCGACCAGGACGCCCTGGCGCTCTCCTTCGCCCGGCACCACGACTTCGACCGGGGGTACGGTCCCGCGGTCAACCGGTTGCTCCGGCTGGTCCGGGAAGGCGGCGACTGGCGCGAGCTCGCCGCGGCGCTGTTCAACGGGCAGGGCTCCTGGGGCAACGGCGCCGCCATGCGCGTCGCGCCGCTCGGTGCCTGGTACGCGGACGATCCGGAGCAGGCGACGCACCAGGCGGAGATCTCGGCCTACCCGACCCACCAGCACCGTGAGGCGGTGGTCGGCGCCATGGCCGTCGCGGCGGCCGCGGCGCTGGCCGCCGATGCGGCCGGTCCGCCCTCCGCGCACGCGCTCCTCGACGGTGTGATCGCGTTGGTGCCGAAGAGCGCGGTGGGCGCCGGACTGCGCCGCGCCCGGGACATGCTCGACTACGGCGACGCGACGACCGTGGCGGCGGTCCTGGGCTGTGGCCGGCGTACGACCGCGCATGACACGGTCCCCTTCGCCCTCTGGTCCGCGGCCCGCGCCCTCGGGGACTACGAGACCGCGTTCTGGACGACCGCCCAGGTCGGCGGGGACGTGGACACGACCTGCGCCATCGTGGGCGGAGTGATCGCGGCCGGCAAGGCGGGGGCGCCCCCGGCCGAGTGGGCGGGGCGCGTCGAGGCGTGGCCCGCCTGGATGACGGCGTCGGCCTGACACGCCCCGCCAGGAAACTCTCCGTATGCGAAGGGAACTCTGCGTGACCGCTCGCGCGTTGTCGTGACAACCGCTGTGCGGGGCACGGGCCCCGGGCAGGTCCGGAAGGTCCGGTGGCCGTGGGGGTGGGTGGGACGTGGAAACGCTTTCGGTGTTCCTCGCGGTGCTGTCCGGCGCACTGCTGCGCCTCGTGCCGCCCCTGGCTCCGCACGCCCGGCTGACCGGCCGGGTGCCGCCGGACCGGCGGCGTGGACCCCGGCGGGCGTGTGGGACGCCCACCGGTGGCCCCACACGCCCGGCCCGGTGCCCCGAGGGGTCAGCCCATGCCCGGGCCGGCCGTGCCGGACAGGGCGTCCAGGTCGCTCTTGCGTACGCGTATCACCAGCCACGCCGTGGCCAGGGCGAGTACGGCCATGGCGGCGGCCGGGATGAAGGCGGCCGAGATGCCCTGTGCCAGCACGTCGTGCGACCAGGGCGCGGGCAGCTGATGGGTCTGGGCGAACTCCGCCTTCTGCTCCGGCGAACCCGTGGCGAGGAAGTCCGGCACCTGCTTCTCCGCCTCGTCCCTGCTGGCCGTGCCGAAGACCGTCGTCAGGATGGCGAGACCGATCGATCCGCCCACCTGCTGCATGGCGTTGAGCAGGCCCGACGCCGCACCCGCCTCGTGCTGGGCGACCCCGGAGACCGCGGTCAGCGTCAGCGTCACGAAGTTCAGCCCCATGCCGAAGCCGAAGATCAGCATCGGTCCGAGGATCCCGCCGACATAGGAGCTGTCGGAGCTGATGAGGGCCTGCCAGCCGAGCCCGAGCGCGGCGAGCGCCGAGCCTGCGATCATGAACGGCTTGGGGCCGAAGACGGGCAGGAAGCGCTGCGACAGACCCGCACCGAGCGCGATCACGACCGTGACCGGCAGGAAGGCCAGCCCGGCCTCGATGGGGGTGTAGCCGAGCACGTTCTGCACGAACAGCACGATGTAGAAGAACATGCCGAACATCGCCGCGGCCAGGCTCAGCATGATCACGTACGTGCCGGAGCGGTTGCGGTCGGCGAACATCTTGAGCGGCGTGATCGGTTCCTTGGCACGCTGCTCGACGAGGACGAAGCCCAGCAGCAGGACCGCGGCGGCCGCGAAGGAGCCGATGGTCAGGCTGTCCCGCCAGCCCTCGTCGGCGGCGCGGATGAAGCCGTAGACGAGAGACGCCATACCCGCCGTCGAGGTCACCGCACCGGCGATGTCGAAGCGGCCGGAGTGCCGTTCGGACTCGTTGATGTAGAGCGGCGCCAGCACGGCGATCAGCACACCGATCGGCACGTTGACGAAGAGCACCCAGCGCCAGTCGAGCCACTCGGTGAGCATGCCGCCCGCCAGCAGGCCGATGGCCCCGCCACCCGCGGAGACGGCGGCGAAGACGCCGAAGGCCCGGTTGCGCTCCGGCCCCTCCGGGAAGGTGGTGGTGATAAGGGCCAGCGACGTGGGCGACGCGATCGCGCCCCCCATGCCCTGCAGGACGCGCGCCGCGAGAAGCTGCCAGGGTTCCTGGGCGAAGCCGCCGAGCAGCGACGCGAAGGTGAAGAGCAGGATGCCGGTCATGAAGACCCGGCGCCTGCCGAGGATGTCACCGGCTCGGCCGCCGAGCAGGAGCAGGCCGCCGAAGGTGAGCGTGTAGGCGCTGACGACCCAGGTGAGGTCGGTGGTGCTGAAGTTGAGCGCGTTCTGGATGTGCGGAAGCGCGATGTTCACAATCGTCGCGTCGAGTACGACCATGAGTTGGCAGGCCGCGATGACGGCGAGTGCGATGCCGGGATGCCCCTCCCGGCGGGCTGCTCCCGGCTTCTGGTCTTTGAGCAGAGAAGAGGTTGTCACTATGTGTCCCCCACGAACGACTTAGTGAACGCTTGCGTTCACTGTTGCTTCAACGTTAGTGACACGGAGACAGTGAACGCAACCGTTCACTTGTCGTGTCGTCGCGCGTCCGGTCCCCCGTCGCGGTCGTGCGATGTACGCCTTGTCCCCGAATACCCGTTTTCATCGCTTTCTGGAGACCTCCGACATGGTTGCTTCGCACTGGGTGGCCGCCTCCGCCCAGACACCCTCCCGCCGGCGTGGCGCGGTCCTGGAGCGCGCCATCCTCGAAGCCGCGCTGGATCAGCTCGGCACCGTGGGCTGGAACGGCCTGACGATGGAGGGGGTGGCCGCGGGCGCGCAGACCGGCAAGGCGGCCGTCTACCGGCGCTGGCCGTCCAAGGAAGATCTCGTCGCGGACGCGCTGCGCTCCGGACTGCCGGACTTCGACACGGTCCCCGACCTCGGAAGCGTGCGCGAGGATCTGCTGGAACTCTGCCGCAGGGCGCGCGACGCGATGTACAGCCGCCCCGGGTTCGCCCTGCGTTCCGTGATTCACGAATGCGACACCATGCAGGCCGAGCGCTTCCATGCGGTGATCATCAAAGGCGTGGTCGAGCCGACCCTCAAGATGCTGTGCGAGGTCATCAAGCGCGGAATGGAGCGGGGAGAGGTCCGGCAGGACGCGGCCAACGGATACGTCTTCGACGCCATCCCGGCGATGATGATGTATCGCTCGAAGATTTGTGGAAGTGAATGGACGGACCGCGAGCTGGAGGAAATGATCGACCAGCTGATGGTCCCGCTGCTGCGGCCGGACGGCCCCTGAGCCCGGCCGGCGAGGAGCCCCGTTCCGTTCGGGCAACCGGGGTGTCGCCCGGGGATCGCGGCGGCGTAGGCTAGACGCGCCATGCCGTACGAACCACCTACTCACACCGTCGAGCGCTCTCTTCGCGCCACGACCGGAGCGAAGGTCATTGCCGGTGTCGACGAGGTGGGGCGCGGCGCGTGGGCCGGCCCGGTCACCGTCTGTGCGGCGATCACCGGACTGCGCCGACCCCCGGCCGGACTGACCGACTCCAAGCTGCTCACCATCAAGCGGCGCACCGAACTTGCCGTCGAGTTGCGGACGTGGGTCACGTCCTACGCCCTGGGACACGCCTCCCCGGAGGAGATCGACGCGCTGGGCATGACCGCCGCGCTGCGCCTGGCGGCGGTGCGTGCCCTGGAGACCCTGCCGGTCCGTCCCGACGCCGTCATCCTCGACGGCAAGCACGACTACCTCGGCGCCCCTTGGCGGGTCCGTACGGTGATCAAGGGCGATCAGTCCTGCGTCGCCGTCGCGGCGGCCTCGGTGCTCGCCAAGGTCCAGCGCGACAAAATGATGGCCGAACTGGGCGTCGACCATGCAGACTTCGGTTTTGCGGACAACGCCGGGTATCCGTCGCCCGTGCACAAGGCCGCACTGGCGGAGCGGGGCCCCACCCCGCACCACCGGTTGTCGTGGGCGTATCTTGATGTGCTGCCCCAGTGGCGGCACCTCAAGAAGGTCCGCAGTTGGGTGGACGGAAGCGTTCCGGAAATCGAGGGTCAGCTCGGATTCGATTTCTGACGGTTCCGCTCGCAGGTATGTGCCACCCGCCGACGCGAGCCGCACCAACGTTTGATAAATATCAGCTCATGCCTCTCATTCCCGAGGAGCCTCAGATTCACGAGAAGGCCCAGGGTCCCCGCGCCACTCCGGCCAGCGGCCGCACCGCGCCGACCCCCCGCCCCGTACCCGGCCCCCGTCCCGCGGCTCCGCCGCGCCCCGGCCGTCCCGGCCCGGTGCGGCCGGCACCGCCGGTGCAACGCGCGTCGCGCGACACGGCCGCGGCCCAACCCGGACCCTCGGGTCCGGCCACCCCGGCAGCCACCTCGGCCGCCCCGCAGATCCAGTTGATCCCGGCCACGCCCGACGGTGCGCTCGACGCCGCCGAAGAGGCCGTGGACCTGCTGCTGGACTCGGGTCGTACCCCCGGTGACGTGCTGGTGATCACCACCGGCGACCCCCACCCGTGGGCGGCCCACGAACTGTCCTTCGGCGATGCCGCCTACTGGGCGCAGCACGACGCGGGCGACGACGTCTTCTATGCCGACGCCGCCGTCGCGGACCGTGCCACCTCGCGGGCCGTGGTCGTGGTCGCGCTCAACGGCGGCCCCGAGGCCGCCGCTGTCACCGCCCTGACCGCGGCCCACTCGCGGGCCGGCGCCCTGCTGATCGTCTGCGGCGACCCGCAGCGGATCAACTCGGTGCTGGGCGCGGGCGTCTGAGTCCGTTCCGACGGTTGCGGCGCACGCCGGTACGACCCCGGGGCGTCTGTCCGGAGCCCCCGCCGCACGGAGGCGGCTTCGGCGTGCCCGGGTACGCCGACAACGTCGTGCCGTAGCGGATCGGGCCCGAAGGAGGGGCCGGTGGGTGCTCCGACCATAAGGACTCGGGCGAGGTGCGGCGGTACACGCGTCGCCGGATCCGGCGGGCCGGACCGGAAGGCCGGACCGGGGGGCCGGACCGGTGGCGCGCGCCGGTCGGGTCGCACCGAGTCGTCTCACCGTCCGGGTCACGGACGAGTCGGCACGCCGCGCGGGCGGGCCCGCCGTGGCCCAGTGCCGGGACCGGGATCACCGCTCGGGCAGGTCCGTCATGGCCGCCGAGCCGGGACCTCCGCGGTGCTCAGCGGGCCGCGGCGCGGCGCAGCACGTCCGAGGCGACCCCGCCGGTGCGTGGCGGCGGGGGCGGCGACTCCGCCGTGGCGAAGGGCTCCGGCTCGGACGCCGCGTTGGGCCGACGCCCGCCGCGGCCCTCGCCGAGGACCTGCCAGCCGTCCCGGGTCAGCGTGATGTACGCACCGCAGCGCAGTCCGTGCAGTGTGCAGGCGTCCCGCAGCCCCCACATCCACGCGCCGTCCTCCTGCGTCCAACGGGCGTCGCCCTCACGGCAGTAGAGCAGCACGGCGGTGCGCACCGGAGTGCGGCGTCGCAGATCGTGCGGGATGACCCGGCGCAGCTGGGAGAGCAGCGCGTTGCGGAACATCCATCCGTCGGCGGGGGAGCGACGGCTGGTGAACGAGGCGCTGGCGCGCAGTCGTTCGTCCGGGTCGAGCACGGCCACGACCGCCGTCGCCGGTTCGGGGCGGTGCCGCGAGTGCAGTCCGGTGACGACCTCGCGAGGATTGCGCAGCAGCGGTATCCCGGCGGCGGCCCACTCCGCCGGTTCGAGCATGCGAGTGGCGGAAACGGCGGACGACGAAAGCGAGGCCGCCGAGGACGGAGCGAATCCGAAGGTCACGTTCCTCCCTTCGGCTACGCGCCCACACTGCGGGCAGGGTCGGATTCGGGGAGCGCGCACCACAGCGAAGCCCTGCCGGGTCACGGAGGGGCCGTGCGGGGAGCGGACTTCAATTCTTCCTGTCGAACTGGGATGCGGCAACGAGCAATTGAGACCCGGGACCCATATCGGCTGATGTGCGCTCTATATCCCTACCCGGAGTGTCACCGGGCGACGCATGGGGCACGGCACGCGTCACGGTCCGTTCCGGATTCGCCGATTGTCAGTGGCATCGGGTTGCATGGGGGTATGGACCACGTGGAACTCCGGACCGAAGCCGACGCCGTCCTCGCCGAGCTCGTCGGTGATCGTGCCGGCTCGGCACGGCTGCGGGAGGATCAGTGGCAGGCGGTCGCGGCCCTGGTGGAGGAGCACCGGCGTGCTCTGGTGGTGCAGCGCACCGGCTGGGGCAAGTCGGCCGTGTACTTCGTCGCCACCGCCCTGCTGCGTCGGCGTGGCGCGGGGCCCACGGTGATCATCTCGCCCCTGCTGGCGCTGATGCGCAACCAGGTCGAGGCGGCCGCGCGGGCGGGGATCCGGGCGCGCACGATCAACTCGGCGAACCCGGAGGACTGGGAAGCGATCTACGGCGAGGTCGAGCGGGGTGAGACCGACGTCCTCCTGGTGAGTCCGGAGCGCCTCAATTCCGTGGACTTCCGCGATCAGGTACTGCCGAAGCTCGCGTCCACCACCGGCCTGCTCGTCGTCGACGAGGCGCACTGCATCTCCGACTGGGGCCACGACTTCCGCCCCGACTACCGCCGGCTGCGCACCATGCTGGCCGAGCTGCCGGCCGGAGTGCCGGTGCTGGCCACCACCGCGACCGCCAACGCGCGGGTCACGGCCGACGTGGCGGAGCAGGTGGGCACGGGGGGCGGGGACGCTCTGGTGCTGCGGGGGCCGCTCGACCGGGAGAGCCTGCGACTGGGGGTGCTGGAGCTCCCGGACGCGGCGCACCGGCTGGCGTGGCTGGGGGAGCGGCTGGGGGACCTGCCCGGTTCCGGGATCATCTACACGCTGACGGTCGCGGCGGCCGAGGAGGTCGCGGCGTTCCTGCGGCAGCGCGGATATCCGGTGGCCTCCTACACGGGGAAGACGGAGAACGCCGACCGGTTGCAGGCGGAGGAGGACCTGCTGGCGAACCGGGTGAAGGCGCTCGTGGCGACGTCGGCGCTGGGCATGGGCTTCGACAAGCCCGACCTGGGCTTCGTCGTGCACCTGGGGTCGCCCTCGTCCCCCATCGCGTACTACCAGCAGGTGGGGCGTGCGGGGCGTGGGGTGGACCACGCGGACGTCCTGCTGCTGCCCGGGCGGGAGGACGAGGCGATCTGGGCGTACTTCGCCTCGGTGGGCTTCCCGCCGGAGGAGCAGGTCCGGCGGACGCTGGCGGTGCTGGAGGAGGCGGGGCGGCCGATGTCGCTTCCGGCGCTCGAGCCGTTGGTGGAGCTTCGCCGTTCGCGGCTGGAGACGATGCTCAAGGTCCTGGACGTGGACGGCGCGGTCAAGCGCGTGAAGGGCGGCTGGACCGCCACGGGACAGGCCTGGGCGTACGACGCGGAGCGGTACGCGTGGGTGGCCCGACAGCGGCAGGCGGAGCAGCAGGCCATGCGGGACTACGTGGCGACCACGGGATGCCGGATGGAGTTCCTGCAGCGGCAGCTCGACGACGAGAAGGCCGCCCCCTGCGGTCGCTGCGACACCTGTGCCGGGCCCTGGCTGGACCCGGCCGTCTCCGCCGCGGCCCTCGCGGCGGCGAGGGGCGAGCTGGACCGCCCGGGCGTGGAGGTCGAGCCGCGCAAGATGTGGCCGACCGGGCTCGCCGCGGTCGGGATGGACCTCAAGGGCCGCATCCCCGCGGGTCAGCAGGCCCTCACCGGGCGGGCGCTGGGGAGGCTGTCGGACATCGGCTGGGGCAACCGTCTGCGGCCGCTCCTGACGGCGCAGGCGGCGGACGGCCCGGTTCCGGACGACGTGCTGCGCGCCGTCGTGACGGTGCTCGCCGACTGGGCCCGCTCACCGGGCGGCTGGGCCTGCGGCTCTCCCGACGCGGTGGCGCGGCCCGTGGGTGTCGTCGCCATGCCCTCCCGCACCCGCCCGCATCTGGTCGCCTCTCTGGCCGAGGGAGTGGCGCGGGTCGGCCGGCTCCCGCTGCTGGGCAGCCTCGCCCACACCCCGCACGCCGACGAGTACGCCGCCCACCGCAGCAACTCCGCCCAGCGGCTGCGCGCCCTGGCCGAGTCGTTCACCGTGCCCGGTGAACTCGCCGCGGCCCTGGCCGGCACCCCCGGCCCCGTCCTGCTCGTCGACGACTACAGCGACTCCGGCTGGACCCTGGCCGTGGGCGCACGTCTCCTGCGCCAGGCCGGTGCCGGCGAGGTGCTCCCGCTCGTCCTGGCGCTGGCCGGATAGGGCTTCGGGTCCCCGGAGTTGTCCCGGGATCGCCAAGGTGACGTGCCCCTGCCGACAGTTATCCACAGGGCAAAGCGGAACTTTCCGATCCGCGAGATCGTCGAGCCATGACGAACCACAGCGAAACGACCGGCCCCTCCGAGAACGGCGACATCTCGCAGGCCCCACGGCCGGGCCGGACTCCCCGCGCCCCGCACGAGAGCGCCGGAGACGAACACCAGGTCACCCTGCGGACCCCCGGCGAACTCGCCGACGCCCTGCCGTACCTGCTCGGATACCGCCCCGAGGACAGCATCGTCCTGGCCGCCCTGCGTGACAGGGACGGGCGGGGCCGGTTCGGCGGCCGCGCACGGCTCGGCATCCCGGCGAGCCCGGACGACTGGGCGGGAGCGGCCGGGCAACTGGTCCACGGGCTGGTGACCGGAAGCGAGCGGCGCGGAGTGCGGCCCGAGCAGATGGTCGCCTACCTCTGCCAGGAACCGGGCAGGGGTGAGACCGGCCGGGACGTGATGGAACGACTGCGGCCGCTGGCCCAGAAGCTGCGCGTCGAGTGCGGTGCCCTCGACATCCCCGTCGTCGAAGCACTGTGCATCTCGGACGGGCGCTTCTGGTCGTACTGCTGCGACGAAGAGGCCTGCTGCCCTGCCGAGGGCCTCTCCATGGGACTGCCGGGTACGTCCGTGCTGGCCGCGGCGGCCACCTACGCCGGTGTCCAGGTGCGCGGCTCCCTCAGCGAGCTGCGGGCCAGGATGCTGCCCAGGGAGGGCGCGGGCGTGATCGCGCAGGCGGCGGCCCTGGACGCGGCCGCCGTGCCGCTGGTCTCCCGGATCCTCGACGCCGAAGGCCGCGCGGAGGTGGCCGAGGAGACGCTGGAGGCGGCGGAGCGGATCATGCGACGCCTCGCCGAGGCCCCGCCCGTGTCCGGCGTTCCGGCCCAGGACCTGCGTGACGACCAGTTGCTGGGACACGACGAGGCGGCGGCGCTGATCCTGGGACTTCAGGACCGTACGACACGCGACCGCGCCGCCGCGTGGATGGAGGGCGACGCGGCCGCCCCCGCGATGCGCCTCTGGCGGGCCCTGGCCCGACGCTGCGTCGGCCCGTACGGCGAACACGCGGCCGCGCCCCTCACCCTCGCGGGCTGGGTCGCCTGGTCCACCGGTGACGAACTGGAGGCGCGGGAGGCGCTGGCCATGGCCCTCGGCGCGGATCCCGACTACCTCTTCGCCCGGCTCCTGCACCAGGCGTGCAACGAGGGCCTCGACCCCGAGTCGATCCGCCGCTGCCTGCGCGAGGGCGGGGAAGGCGGTGGAGGCGCGGGAGACGCCGCCGCGGACGACGACGCACACGGCGGCGGACCGTCCGGGGAGCCCGCCCGGGCCCCGGCGGCCTCACCGCCCGGCAGCCGGAGCCGCACTGCTTCGCTCGCCCCGCCGCCCCACGCCGTCCCCCGCCGCGTGCGGGCACAGGGCCGCGAGCCGGGCAACGGGGTCATGCGTCCCCGCACCCCTTCCGGTGCCCGCCACCCTGGGGCCGCACGGGCGGACCGGAGGCGCCCGCACACCTCGGGGACACCGGCCACGGGCCGGAGCACGGGCCGGAAGGGGACGCGTCCGGACGGGGCGGGTACGGCGGAGCACGGGAGCCAAGGAGGGAGCGAATGCCCCTGAGACGGGTGGCCGCGGCCTTGGGAAGGTACGCGGGTGCCACGGGGCGGCCACCTTGCCGACATCACCTGCCTGACCTGGTGCGACGCCCCCTCGCGCGGCCCGCGGGAACGAGCGGCGGGACGCAGGTCGGAGAGAAGCGGATCCGTCCCCCCGGTGGTTGGCGAAGGGAGTGTTTATCGTCAGGCAGACGACTATGATCGCCGCATGCCCTACGACCCGTCAGCCTTTCCCCCCTTTGCCGTCACTGTGGACCTGGTCGTGCTGACCGTGCGTCGCCACTCCCTGTGCGCGCTGGCGGTGCGCAGGGGTGAGCCTCCGTTCCAGGGCCGGTGGGCCCTGCCCGGCGGGTTCGTACGGGCCGACGAGGACCTGGCGCAGGCGGCGGCGCGGGAGCTGGCCGAGGAGACCGGGCTGTGCGTCCACGACCCGGCCGCGCCGAACCAGGACAACGGCGCCCACCTGGAGCAGCTCGCGACATACGGAGACCCAGGGCGCGACCCCCGCATGCGGGTGGTCAGCGTCGCGCACCTCGCGCTCGCCCCGGACCTCCCCGCACCGCGAGCGGGCGGTGACGCCAGCAACGCCCGCTGGGCCCCGGTCGAGGAACTGCTGGAACAGAGCGGCTACGGCCGTGCCGGCGAGGGGGCGGCCCCGCTCGCCTTCGACCACGCGCGGATTCTGGCCGACGGGGTGGAGCGAGCCCGCTCCAAGATCGAATACTCGTCCCTGGCCACCGCCTTCTGCCCGCCCGAGTTCACCGTGGGCGAGCTGCGCCGTGTCTACGAGGCGGTGTGGAGCGTGGCGCTCGATCCTCGCAACTTCCACCGGAAGGTGACGGGCACTCCGGGCTTCCTCGTCCCGACCGGCGGGACGACCACCCGCCAGGGCGGCCGTCCCGCCCAGCTCTTCCGTGCGGGCGGCGCGACCCTCCTCAACCCCCCGATGCTCCGCCCCGAGGTATGACGCCGGGCTGGTGCGATGCCCGAAAAAACGGATATCACACGCTATTCTGCTACAGGTGATCCAGGCCTTCGGACTGACCAGCAACCCTCGCAAGGAGCTTCCGCCCGCCGTCGACGACGTCTCGTTCGAGGCGCGCGCGGGCCGCGTCACCGCGCTGCTCGGAGCATCGGGCGCCGGCAAGACGACGGCACTCAGGCTCATGCTCGAACTCCAACAGGGCCGTGGTCTCACCTACTTCAGAGGCCGCCCCCTGCACCGCATCGCCCACCCCTCGCGCGAGGTGGGCGTGCTGCTGGGGGACGTGCCGGGCCACCCCGCCCGTACGGTGCGCGGCCATCTCCGCATGCTGTGCGCGGCGGCCGGCGTATCCGTCGGCCGGGCGGACGAGGTGCTGGAGTCGCTCGATCTCCTGAACCTGCGCGACGAACGCCTCGGCACCCTCTCCCGCGGCATGGACCGACGCCTCGGACTGGCCTGCGCGCTGGTCCCCGACCCGCACACCCTGATCCTCGACGACCCGGCCGGCGCACTCTCCGCCCAGGACGCCCGACGGCTGCACGGCGCCCTGCGCGCCCATGCCGCCCAGGGCGGCACGGTCCTGTTCAGCACGGCGGACCCCAAGGAGGCCGCGCGCAGCGCCGACCACGTCGTCACGCTGGAGCGGGGCAGAGTCGTCGCCGACCAGGAGGCGGCGGAGTACTCCCGTACCCGGCTGCGGCCCCGCGTCGCCGTACGCAGCCCGCACGCCGCCCGCCTCGCCGCGCTGGTGACGAAGGAGGCCCGCACGGCACGCCGCTCCGTCGAGGTGGTCCGCGAGGGCGGCAACCGGCTCGCGGTCTACGGCAGTACGTGTGCCGACATCGGTGAAACGGCTTTCCGGCACGGGATCCTCGTCCACCAACTGGCCGACGAGGTCGGTGACATGGGTCCCGGAGCCGGTGAGATCCCAGCGGCCCGGCAGCAGGAGCGACGCGAGCCGGACGGCGACCACGCTCAGGACACCGAGACGCTCAGTACGCCGCGTCCGTCGTCCGTGACGGAGCAAGGCCCAGCCGCGGACACGGCCGGGGACCCGGACGGCTCCGCACCCGGGACCGTCCTGCGCAGAACCCCCGGCCCCCGCCAAGCCCTCGTCCCCGTCCGCCACCCCGGGCCTTCCGGGCCTCCCGGGCCTCCCGGGCCCTCCGCGCCCGACGCCGCCCCGCACCCAGCACCGCGCCCGTCCAGCGGCCTCGCCTCCGGCAGGGCGACGGCCCGGGAAGCGGCCGCCACGCTTCCGCCCCCCATCTCCGTCCGCTCCGCTCCCAGCCCGCTCCGTCCACTGCGCTACGAACTCCGTCGCGCGACGGGTATCCGCACCGGGTTCGTCACCGGTGCGGTCGTGCTCCTCGTGTCCGCCGTCACCGCCGTGGTCCTCGCCCGTGTCGGACACACCCCGCAGCCGCGGCTCCTGGCCGCGTGGCCGCGGGAGCTCCCGCTGCCGCCCGCGGCGCTCGGCGCGGGGCTGCTCGGCGCCCTCGCCTTCGGTGACGAGTTCCGTCACCCCGCCCTGGCGGCGGACCGCGGCACCGTCCCCCGCCGCATGGGGCTGCTGACCGCCAAACTCCTCGTCTCCGCGGCGGCCGCACTCCTGCTGGCCGCCCTGACGGTGGGCTGCGACGCCGAGGTGCTCCGTCTCCTCTACGGTCCGGAGCTCGCGGAGGTCCCCGCGGACTGGCCCGCGCTGAGCGCCGGTTGGCTCGGGCTCGTCGTCGGGTGTGCCTGGTCCGGAGTGCTCGCCGCGGGTGTCTTCCGGTCCACCACCGCCGGGCTGGCGGCCGTGGTCGCCGTCCCGGTCGTCGTCGTACCGCTCGTACAGAAGGTCTGGGCGGGTCCGTCCGTACGGACGGCCGCCGGGTTCCCGATGCGGGTGCGCGAAGTCCTGCTGACCCAGTGGCCGTTCGGCGGTGAGCGGTACCTGGCCGAGGTTCTGCGCCTGATCGCCCAACCGGTCGGCGGTGCAATGACGTTGTCGCTGACCGCTCTGCTCTGCGCCTATCTGCTGATGACCCTGCGCAGCAGGGTTTGAGGGCGCCTGCCCCACCTTCCGTTCCGACCGTGTGCGCAACTCCCCGGGGAAAGCCCATTTCTTTCCGATAAGGCGTCAATTGCGACGGGGTGAGCGATCACCCTTTCGTGTGCTTTTCACCAAAGACCTCAAGGGAGTTGGGGCGAGCGCCGACAAAGGATGCGTGAGTACCCTTGCGCACACCATGATGACCGCCGCCCGTTCCGCCGACTCCGGCCTCGCGAACCCGGGCGAACTCGACCGCTACCCGTACGCGGAGACGCCCGCCGTCGACCGCGTCGGTGCGCCCTCCTGGGAAGGGGTGGAGCCCGAGCTGGGCCGCGTGGGCCGGCGCACCGCGGGCAACCGTGGCCGCGGACTGCACGGGCAACTCGTCCAGCAGCTTGGCCAGATGATCGTTTCCGGCGACCTGGGTGCAGACCGCCCACTGGTGCCCGAGGAGATCGGACAGCGCTTCGAGGTCTCCCGCACCGTAGTGCGTGAGTCCCTCCGCGTGCTGGAGGCGAAGGGGCTGGTCAGCGCCCGCCCCAATGTCGGTACCCGGGTGCGTCCCGTCAGTGACTGGAACCTCCTGGATCCGGACATCATCGAATGGCGTGCCTTCGGCCCGCAGCGCGACGACCAGCGCCGCGAGCTGAGCGAACTGCGCTGGACGATCGAGCCGCTCGCCGCGCGACTGGCCGCCGGGCACGGACGCGAGGACATCCAGCAGCGGCTCTCCGACATGGTCGGGATCATGGGCCACGCCATGGGGCAGGGCGACGCGCTCACCTTCTCGCGCGCCGATGCCGAGTTCCACTCCCTGCTCATCCAGATCGCGGGCAACCGCATGCTGGACCACCTCTCCGGGATCGTCTCCGCCGCCCTCCACGTCTCCGGCGGCCCGGTCACGGACTGTGACCGGCCGAACGACGTGTCGATCGCGCAGCACGGCAGGATCGTCGACGCCCTCGCCACCGGCGACGGCGCGGCGGCCGAGGCGGCCATGCGTCAACTTCTGACCGTCCACCCCGAGGTGGAACGCGTGGTGCCCGCCCCTCGCGAGCACTGAGCGCCTCCGCCGGAACGGCGCGGTCCGGGCACGCCAAACCCCTCCTGTGGCAGTGGCCGGACGCCGCCGTCACCGTCGGACCCCGCGGAACCGCTCATGGTTCCGCGGGGTCCGACGGTGTGATGAGAGGCTGAGCTCCTTGGCTGAGCTCCTTCCCGGTGTGGCCGGGACGCATGAACCGATGACCTTGTTCATCCATATTTGACCGATTTTGATCGTTTACGGGGTGTGACTCGGGCCACGCGGATTGGGCGTAACGCTCTTGGGAACAACACGATGACCTAAGAGGTGACAGCCGCGGAGGGAATACGGACGCCGTTCACGGCGCTGTGCATCTCCCGGCCCGCCCGCACCGTCGGCCCATTCCCAAGCCGGTGGTCGGCTCCTGTCCGCCGTGGACGGGGCCGGAAGCCGTTTTTCAACGTTCCGAGAGGTTGTTCGTGTCGGCCAGCACATCCCGTACGCTCCCGCCGGAGATCGCCGAGTCCGTCTCTGTCATGGCGCTCATTGAGCGGGGAAAGGCTGAGGGGCAGATCGCCGGCGATGACGTGCGTCGGGCCTTCGAAGCTGACCAGATTCCGGCCACTCAGTGGAAGAACGTACTGCGCAGCCTCAACCAGATCCTCGAGGAAGAGGGTGTGACGCTGATGGTCAGTGCCGCAGAGCCCAAGCGCACCCGCAAGAGCGTCGCAGCGAAGAGTCCCGCCAAGCGCACCGCCACGAAGACGGTCGCGGCCAAGACGGTGACCAGCAGGAAGGCGACCGCTCCCGCCGCCCCGGCGGCGCCCGCCACCGAGCCCGCCGCCGAGGAAGAAGAGACTCCCGTCAAGAAGGCGGCGGCCAAGAAGACGACCGCCAAGAAGGCGACGGCGAAGAAGGCGACCGCCAAGAAGACGGCGGCCAAGAAGACCACGGCCAAGAAGGAAGACGGCGAGCTTCTCGAGGAGGAGACGACCGAGGACCCGAAGGCCGCGACGGAGGAGCCCGAGGGCACCGAGAACGCGGGGTTCGTGCTCTCCGACGAGGACGAGGACGACGCTCCGGCCCAGCAGGTCGCCGCGGCCGGCGCCACCGCCGACCCGGTCAAGGACTACCTCAAGCAGATCGGCAAGGTCCCGCTGCTCAACGCCGAGCAGGAGGTCGAGCTCGCCAAGCGCATCGAGGCCGGTCTGTTCGCCGAGGACAAGCTGGCGAATGCCGACAAGCTCGCGCCCAAACTCAAGCGCGAGCTGGAGATCATCGCCGAGGACGGCCGCCGCGCCAAGAACCACCTGCTGGAGGCCAACCTCCGCCTGGTGGTCTCGCTGGCCAAGCGCTACACCGGCCGCGGCATGCTCTTCCTGGACCTCATCCAGGAGGGCAACCTCGGTCTGATCCGCGCCGTGGAGAAGTTCGACTACACCAAGGGCTACAAGTTCTCCACGTACGCCACCTGGTGGATCCGTCAGGCGATCACCCGCGCGATGGCCGACCAGGCCCGCACCATCCGTATCCCGGTGCACATGGTCGAGGTCATCAACAAGCTCGCGCGCGTGCAGCGCCAGATGCTCCAGGACCTGGGCCGCGAGCCCACCCCGGAGGAGCTGGCCAAGGAGCTCGACATGACCCCGGAGAAGGTCATCGAGGTCCAGAAGTACGGTCGCGAGCCCATCTCGCTGCACACCCCGCTGGGCGAGGACGGCGACAGCGAGTTCGGTGACCTCATCGAGGACTCCGAGGCGGTCGTCCCGGCCGACGCGGTCAGCTTCACCCTCCTGCAGGAGCAGCTGCACTCCGTGCTCGACACCCTGTCCGAGCGCGAGGCAGGCGTCGTCTCCATGCGCTTCGGCCTCACCGACGGTCAGCCGAAGACCCTCGACGAGATCGGCAAGGTGTACGGCGTCACGCGTGAGCGCATCCGCCAGATCGAGTCGAAGACCATGTCGAAGCTGCGGCACCCGTCGCGTTCCCAGGTGCTGCGCGACTACCTCGACTAGACCGCGGTAGTCGGTACGAGCGTCGTACGAGCGACGAGGCCCGGTTCCGCCAGGTGCGGAACCGGGCCTTCGCGCTGGGCAGCGGGTGCGCGACACGGCGTACTGGATCACTCTGGGTGTCCCATGACCACCTAGGAGTGAGGAGCCCGCATGCGTCGTCTCTTTGCCCGGACACTGGCCCGGCCGCTGGTGCTGGCGGCCGCGGCGACCGCGATACCGCTGGGGTCCGCCGCCCCCGCGGCCGCCGACAGCATCGTCGTCGGAGGATTCCCGGTAGAAGTGTCCGACAGCCCGTGGACCGTCGCCCTGTCCAGTCGTGACCGGTTCGGGGGTACGAGAGCGGGGCAGTTCTGCGGGGGAGTGGCCGTCGGCCGGACCACCGTTCTCACGGCGGCCCACTGCCTGGGGGAAGAGGTGCTCGGGTCGCCGCCGGACCAGGTGGGCGACCTGAAGATCATCGCCGGCCGCACCGACCTGCTGTCGGACCAGGGCCAGGAGATCCCCGTCCGCTCCGTGTGGGTGAATCCGGGGCACGACGACAACAGCAACGCCGGCGACTTCGCGGTGCTCACCCTCTCCGAAGCCCTTCCCGCCGGCTCGGTCGTAGGGATGGCGGCGGAAGGCGACCCCGCGTACGCGCCGGACACCGGGGCCCTGGTCTACGGCTGGGGCGACACCTCCGGAGCCGGTGACTACGCGAACGGCCTGCACGCGGCGCGTGTGCGCGTGCTCCCCGACGCGTCCTGCGAGCGGGCGTATCCGGGGAGCGACGACGGACGGTATCTCCGGAGCACCATGCTCTGCGCGGGGGAGGAGACCGGCGGCCGCGACGCCTGTCAGGGGGACAGCGGAGGACCGCTGGTCGGCCAGGGGAGGCTCATCGGCCTGGTGTCCTGGGGGAGTGGCTGCGGGCGCCCGGGCAGTCCAGGGGTCTACACGCGGGTCTCCTCGATACTGCGGACCCTGGGCTGGGACGGCGCGGCAACGGGGCAGCGCGGGGGCGTCTGACGGCCGCTGAGGGCCTCTGGAGCACGAGCACGGGCGGCCGCCTCCAAGTTCTGGAGGCGGCCGCCCGTTCATCGGCCTGTGCCGATTCGGCTCGTCGTCGGGCGCGTTGGGTCAGCGCTCTTCCTCGGCGGAAGAAGCCGGAACGGCGGTCAGCCGCTCCGTCTCGTCCTGTATCTCAGCGGCGATCTTCTTGAGTTCCGGCTCGAACTTGCGCCCGTGGTGGGCGCAGAAGAGCAGTTCTCCGCCGCTCAGCAGGACGACGCGCAGATATGCCTGGGCGCCGCAGCGGTCGCAGCGATCGGCGGCCGTCAGCGGGCTTGCGGAAGTCAGAACAGTAGTCACGTCGCCTCTTCTCTAGCTCGACGAGCTGTCGTACCAGGGTCAACATCCAACCAGCCCCAAAACGTTCCCGCTCGTGGCTTTTCCTCGAAAAAACTTTCCGAGGGGCCGGCTGTTGCCGATTGGCGGCGAATGTGCCGTATTGCGTGTCTGTGTGTCGTACGGGTTCGCGCAGTCGGTCAGTGTCGGTCCCGCCGGCTGGGTTGCCGGTTTGTTCATGAGGACGTGCCCGGAGCCTAAATGGTTCATGCCTCGAAGGGAACGTGATGTGTACTTCACCCCATCGAGGGATCGAACAGGCATGCGACCCTGGACTAGGGTGAGTGCGCGACGAGGGTGGCGTTACAACGGCTCTACCAGGCCTCGGTACCCTCTGACCGGTGAACCGAGCCACGCCCTTACCCAGCGGGGCCCCATCTGAAATTCAGCGAGGAGCGAACCGCGTGACCGCCGAGACATCCGTGCCGTCCACTGCGCTGCTGGCAGGAGCAGACCGGGACGGGTCCAACTACACCGCGCGGCACCTGCTCGTCCTCGAGGGGCTCGAGGCCGTGCGCAAGCGTCCGGGCATGTACATCGGATCCACCGACAGCCGCGGTCTGATGCACTGCCTGTGGGAGATCATCGACAACTCCGTCGACGAGGCCCTGGGCGGTTACTGCGACCACATCGAGGTGATCCTCCACGACGACGCCTCGGTGGAGGTCCGGGACAACGGCCGGGGCATCCCGGTCGACGTCGAGCCCAAGACCGGCCTGTCCGGCGTCGAGGTCGTCATGACCAAGCTGCACGCCGGCGGCAAGTTCGGCGGTGGCGCCTACGCCGCTTCCGGTGGTCTGCACGGTGTGGGCGCCTCCGTGGTGAACGCCCTGTCCGCCCGCCTGGACATCGAGGTCGACCTCGGTGGGCACACCCATGCCATCAGTTTCCGCCGGGGGGTCCCGGGCGCGTTCGCGGGAGCGGGCCCGGACGCCAAGTTCGACGCCGGGAGCGGGCTGCGCAAGACCAAGAAGATCCCCAAGAGCCGCCGCGGTACCCGTGTGCGGTACTGGGCGGACCGGCAGATCTTCCTCAGGGACGCGAAGCTCTCCCTGGACACCCTGCACCAGCGGGCCCGCCAGACCGCCTTCCTGGTGCCCGGGCTGACCATTGTGGTGCGGGACGAGTTCGGTCTCGGTGACGGCGGCAGCAAGGGCGAGGAGTCGTTCCGCTTCGACGGCGGCATCAGTGAGTTCTGCGAGTACCTGGCCAGTGACCGGCCCGTCTGCGACACCCTCCGCTTCAGCGGGCAGGGCAGCTTCAAGGAGACGGTCCCCGTGCTGGACGAGGACGGTCAGATGACACCGACGGAGGTCACCCGTGACCTGGGCGTCGACGTCGCGATGCGCTGGGGCACCGGTTACGACACCACGGTCAGGTCGTTCGTCAACATCATCGCCACGCCCAAGGGCGGCACCCACGTCGCCGGCTTCGAGCAGGCGGTGGCCAAGACGATGAACGAGGTGCTGCGCACCAAGAAGATGCTGCGCGTCGCCGAGGACGACATCGTCAAGGACGACGCCCTGGAGGGCCTGACGGCGGTCGTCACCGTCCGGCTCGCCGAGCCGCAGTTCGAGGGCCAGACCAAGGAGGTCCTCGGCACCTCGGCGGCCCGCCGGATCGTGAACAACGTGATCACCAAGGAACTGAAGGCGTTCCTGACCTCGACCAAGCGCGACGCGGCCCAGCAGGCGCGGGTGGTCATGGAGAAGGCCGTCGCCGCGGCCCGTACCCGTATCGCCGCACGCCAGCACAAGGACGCCCAGCGTCGCAAGACGGCCCTGGAGTCGTCGTCACTGCCCGCGAAGCTCGCGGACTGCCGCAGCGACGACGTCGACCGCAGTGAGCTGTTCATCGTCGAGGGCGACTCCGCGCTGGGCACGGCCAAGCTCGCCCGCAACTCCGAGTTCCAGGCGCTGCTGCCGATCCGGGGCAAGATCCTCAACGTCCAGAAGTCGTCCGTCACCGACATGCTGAAGAACGCCGAGTGCGGGGCGATCATCCAGGTCATAGGGGCGGGTTCGGGCCGCACCTTCGACATCGACGCGGCCCGCTACGGCAAGATCATCATGATGACCGACGCCGACGTGGACGGCTCCCACATCCGCACCCTGCTGCTGACCCTCTTCCACCGCTACATGCGGCCCATGGTCGAGGCCGGCCGGGTGTTCGCCGCGGTGCCCCCGCTGCACCGCATCGAGCTGGTCCAGCCGAAGAAGGGCCAGGACAAGTACGTCTACACGTACTCGGACCGTGAGCTTCGCGACAGGCTCATGGAGTTCCAGAGCAAGAACATCCGGTACAAGGACTCCATCCAGCGCTACAAGGGCCTGGGCGAGATGGACGCCGACCAGCTGGCGGAGACCACCATGGACCCGCGCCGCCGCACCCTGCGCCGGATCAACCTGACCGACCTGGACTCCGCCGAGCAGGTCTTCGACCTGCTGATGGGCAACGACGTCGCACCCCGCAAGGAGTTCATCTCCAGCTCGGCGGCGACGCTGGACCGGTCGCGCATCGACGCGTGACCACACTCAGTCGACGGACCGGGCCCGGGAGCGAGAACCGGGCCCGGTCCGCCGCATGTGCGGCCCGCGTCCCACGCCGCCGCCCGGGCCCGTCGCCGTCTCCACCCCTGGGTGGAGCGTCCCGCCGAGCGCGGCTCCACCCATGATCCACCCGGGCTCCGATCCCGTGACCTCGTACGTTCCGTAGCGTCGAAGTCGTCGGCGGGAGCGCCGCCGGCATCACCCTTCTTCCGCTCACGGAGGCATGATGTCCGGGCTCCTGGACGCGTTGGTCGTCACGGCGGTGATCGGCCTGGTGATCACCCGGCAGTTCCGCCCGAGCCGGATCGACACCGGCCGACGCTGGTGGGTGCTGCCCCTGGTACTGGGCATCGTCGCGCTGCGTGAACCGGGCATGATCGACGCCCATCACCGGACGGCCGCGGTGCTGCTGCTCGCCGCCGAGATGATCGTCGGCCTGGCCACCGGGGCCGGCTGGGCCTGGACCACCCGGATATGGGCCGAGGCGGACGGCGCCGTGTGGAGCAGGGGCACCCGGGCGAGCGTCGCGGTGTGGGTCGCCGGCATCGCGCTGCGCGTCGGCCTCTACGGGGTCGGTGCCGTCCTGGGGGTGCGGCAGGACGGCTCCGCCCTGCTGCTCGCCCTCGCGGCGACCCTGCTGGTCCGGTCCGGCGTCCTGGCCTGGCGCGTTCAGGCCCCGCGCCCTTCCCGAGCACCCGGTGCCGCGTACCGTGACGCCGTGGCCCGGCCCACCTGGAAGGAGCCCGCGTGACGGAGAACGTCTGGACGAGGTGGCCTTCCAGGGAGGCGCTCCTGCCCGAGAGCGTCTCGCGGCCCCGCCGGCTGCTCGCCCTGGCGGTGCGGCTGCTGGTGTTCGGGATGCTGCTGTGGGGCGCGTTCACGAGCAGCCGTCTGCACGGATGGGGCTCGGTCGCGGCGGCCGTCGGCCTGATGGGCGCCGTGTGCGCGGCTTGGGCCTTCTTCCGGACCACGCTCGCGCACCGGTTGTGGCCGTCCCTGGCACTCGTCGCCGTGCTGCTCGCGATCGCGGTGGCCGCCCGGTCCGTCGGCTTCACAGTCCCCGCACTGGTCATCTGGTGCGGCTGTGCCGTCGTGGCCCTCGAACGGCTGCCCGTCGCCGCCGCGCTGCCCGTGGCCTCGGTCGCGCTGGCCTCCTACGCCGCCGTCAGCGACGACGCATGGCGGACCACGGCGGCGACGGCGGGCGGACTGGCACTGGCCGGATACGTCCTGCGACTCGACGCCGAGGCACGGGGGAGCGCGCAGCGGCTGCTGGCTCAGGAGCGGGCCGCTCGGGCGGCCGAGGCGGAGTCCGCGGCACTCGCGGAGCGGGCCCGTATCGCCCGGGAGATCCACGACGTGCTGGCGCACAGCCTCTCGGCGCAGATGGTGCACCTGGAGGCGGCCCGGCTGCTGATCGAGCGGGGCGCGGACCGGCAGCAGATCCTGGACCGGGTGGTGGCGGCACGGGGGATGGCCCGCGACGGACTCGCCGAGACCCGGCAGGCGCTGTCCGCGCTGCGGGGCGACCTGACGCCGCTGGAGGACTTCCTGGCCCAGCTCGTCGAGACGGCGGAGGGCGCCGCGGAGGTCACCATTACGGGGGAACGCAGACCGCTGCCGGCCGAGGCGTCGCAGGCCGTGCGCAGAGTGGCCCAGGAGGCGCTGACGAACGCCCGCAGGCACGCCCCCGGCGCCGGTGTGCGGGTGCGGCTGGACTACGGCGCCCACGAAGTGACGCTGGACGTACGGGACTCGGGAGGCCCGTCCCGCGAAGTCACCGGCAGCGCAGGTGGGTACGGTCTGCTGGGCATGCGGGAGCGTGCCGAGTTGCTGGGCGGCTCGCTGCGGACAGGGCCGGGCGAGGAGGGGTTCGTGGTGACGTTGAAGGTGCCCGTATGACGCAGGAGCACGGGGAAAGGCCCGCGCGGGTGGTGGTCGTGGACGATCAGACCGTCGTGCGGGAGGGGATCGTGATGCTGCTCGGGCTCCTGCCCGGTGTCGAGGTCGTGGGCGCCGCCGGTGACGGCGAGGAGGCGGTCCGGCAGGTCGCCGAACTCGCGCCGGACGTGGTGCTGATGGATCTGCGCATGCCCAGGTGCGACGGGGTGGAGGCCACCCGCCGGATCCGGTCCGAACACCCGGGGACGCAGGTCGTCGTGCTCACGACGTACGCGGACGACGAGTCGGTGTTCCCCGCGTTGCGGGCGGGGGCGCGCGGCTACCTCACCAAGGACGCGGGCGGGGAGGAGATCGTCCGGGCGGTGCACGGCGTCCTGTCCGGAGACGCGGGGCTGGCCCCGAGCATCCAGCGGCGGCTGCTGGAGCGCCTGTCGGAGTCCGAGCCGCGGCACGCGGGACCGCCCGAACCACCGGACGGTCTCACCGCCCGGGAGACCGAGGTGCTGGTGCTCATCGCCGATGGGCTCACCAACCAGCAGATCGCGAGCCGGCTGCAGGTCTCCACGGCGACGGTGAAGACCCACATCAACAACCTGTTCGCCAAGACGGGCATCAAGGACCGTGCGCAGGCGGTGCGTTACGCCTACGGGAAGGGGCTGGTGCGGCCACCAGGGGGATGAATCACCTGATGGGGTGAAGTGCCTGGGGAAGGAGAGTCGGGGATCTTCCCGTTCTGTCCATCCTTGGGCATGCAGTCAAGCAACGATCGGTCCCGCGGTGCCGGGGGCGGTCCCGAAAGCGCGGCCAACCACCGCGCGGTGCCGGGCAGGGCCTACGTCGAGACGGCCCCCGGCGCACCGTACGAGGATCCGCGGTACGACGACCCCTGGTACGACGCCCTCGCCTCCGGCTGGGGCGAGTCGGCCGGTCCCGGAGCCACCGGGCCGGCGGTGCCGCCGATGCGCCGGGACGCCCCGACCGTGCCGTCCCGGGCCGCGGCCGACGTGTACCTGGAGGTGCAGCGCAGCGCGGCCTTCCAGGAGGTCCGCCGCCGGTACCGGCGGTTCGTGATGCCGGCCGTCGCCGCCTTCTTCCTCTGGTACGTCGCCTACGTGGTGACCGCCACGTCCGCACCCTCCCTGATGGCCCGACCGGTGGCCGGAGCGGTGAACGTGGCGATGGTCGCCGGGCTGGGTCAGTTCCTCACCACGTTCCTGCTCACCTGGGCCTACGCCCGGCACGCCCGGCTGCGCAGGGACCGGGCCGCGCTCGAACTGCGCTGGGACACCCAGGAGCTGACGCGCGGGGCACGGGGTGGTGCGTCGTGACCGGCGACCATCAGACGCTGGCCCTGCTGCTGTTCAGCACGTTCGTCGCGGTCACACTCGGGATCACCACCTGGGTGGGCCGCCACCGGCAGGGGTCCGCGGAGGAGTTCTACGCGGGCGGCCGCCTCTTCTCGCCGATGGAGAATGGTTTTGCCATCTCCGGCGACTACATGTCGGCCGCGTCCTTCCTCGGCATCTCGGGGCTCATCGCGCTCTACGGCTACGACGGCATGCTCTACTCGGTGGGTTTCCTGGTGGCGTGGCTCGTGGTCCTGTTCCTCGTCGCCGAACTGGTCCGCAACTGCGGGCGGTTCACCCTCGCCGACGTGGTCGCCGCCCGGATGAGGGAGCGGCCGGTCAGGATCGCCGCGGGCACCTCCTCGGTCACCGTCTCCGTCTTGTACCTGGTGGCGCAGATGGTGGGTGCGGGCAGCCTGGTCGCGCTGCTGCTGGGCGGGACGAGCGAGGCGGCGCGCACGTGGACGGTCATCGGCGTCGGTGCCCTCATGGTGATCTACGTGTCGCTGGGCGGGATGCGCGCCACCACCTGGATCCAGATCGTGAAGGCGGTGCTGCTGCTCGGCGGCACCGTGGCGCTGACCACGCTCGTCCTGGTGCGCTTCCACGGCGACGTCGACCGGCTGCTTCGCACGGCGGCCGAGCGCAGCGGCCACGGTGAGTCGTTCCTCGCGCCCGGCCTGGCGTACGGCGGGGACTGGGTCTCCCGCTTCGACTTCATCAGCCTGGGGCTCGCCCTGGTCCTGGGCACGGCCGGGCTGCCGCACATCCTGTCCCGCTTCTACACCGTGCCCACCGCCCGGGCGGCGAGGCGGTCCGTGGTGTGGTCGATCGGTCTCATCGGCGGCTTCTACCTGATGACGATCGTGCTCGGGTTCGGTGCCGCCGCCCTGGTCGGCCCGGACACCGTACGCGCGTCCAACGCGGCCGGGAACACGGCGGTGCCGCTGCTCGCCCTCGACCTGGGCGGCGGCGCGCAGTCCACCGGCGGTACGGTCCTGTTCGCGGTCGTCGCCGCCGTCGCGTTCGCCACCATCCTCGCGGTGGTGGCCGGCATCACCCTGGCGTCCTCGGCGTCCGTGGCCCACGACCTGTACGCGTCCTTGCGGCGCCGGCACTCCAAGCCGCGCAGCGAGGTCGCCGTGGCGCGGGTCGCCGCCGTCGGCATCGGCGCCGTCGCGATCGGCCTCGGTCTGCTCGCCCGCGACCTCAACGTCGCCTTCCTGGTGGGCCTCGCCTTCGCCGTGGCCGCCTCCGCCAACCTGCCGGTGCTGCTCTACTCGCTGTTCTGGCGCGGCTTCACCACGCGCGGCGCGGTGTGGGCGGTCTACGGCGGACTGGTGCCGTCCGTGGTGCTGGTGCTGCTGTCACCGGTCGTGTCCGGCAGCCCGCAATCCCTCTTCCCGGGCCTCGACTTCCGGTACTTCCCGCTGCAGAACCCGGGGCTCGTCTCGGTCCCGCTGGGCTTCCTCGCGGGCTGGCTGGGCACGGTCACCTCGCCGGAGGAACCGGACGAGGCCAAGCACGCCGAGACCGAGGTGCGGTCGCTGACCGGGGCGGGGGCAGTCTAGGCAGGGGGCCGGCCCCCGCCCGGGCCCCGGCGTCCGGTGGCCGTGTCAGGCTCGGGTCGCCCACGCGTAACGGTGCTCGGGGCGGCCGGCCTCGCCGTACTTGAGTGTCAGGACGGCCCGTCCGGTGCGTTCCAGCAGCTTCAGATAGCGCTGCGCGGTCTGGCGGCTCACACCGGTCCGTTCGGCGATCTCCTGGGCGGACAGCGGCCCGTCGGCCTTCAGCAGACACTGGCGTACCAACTCGGCGGTGGTGGGGGAGTGGCCCTTGGGCAGCCCGGGTTCGGAGGGGGCCGACAGGGCGCCGAAGATGCGGTCGACCTCGGCCTGTTCCGCCTCACCGCCCCCGTCGAGGGTGCGGCGCAGTTCGGCGTACGCCTCCAGTTTGGCGCGTAGACCGGCGAAGGCGAACGGTTTCACCAGGTACTGGAGCGCACCCTGGCGCATCGCCGCCTGCACGGTTGACACGTCCCGGGCGGCCGTCACCATGATCACGTCGGTCTGGCGTCCCCGTCGGCGCATCTCCTGGACGACCTCCAGACCGGTCCGGTCGGGCAGGTAGTGGTCCAGCAGGATCAGGTCGAGGCGGGGCAGCCTGTCCACCGCGTCCAGTGCCTCCAGCGCGCTGTGTGCCTCACCGGCGACGTGGAAGCCCGGCACCTTCTCGACGTACGCGGCGTTGACGCGCGCGACGCGCGTGTCGTCGTCCACGACCAGGACCTCGATCATCGGGACTCCTCCTCGGCGGCGGTGGTCACGGGGGCGGTGAGGGCGGGTTCGAGGGCCGGTTCGGCCAGTGCCTCCGGGAGGACGACGACGAACTCCGCGCCCCCGCCGTACGCCTCCGAGACGGTCGCGCTGCCGCCCTGCCGTTCGGCCAGGCGACGCACCAGCGACAGGCCGATGCCGCGCCCGCGGTGGGCCGGCGGCTCCTTGGTGGACCAGCCCGGGGTGAACACCAGTTCCCGGTGGTCCGCCGGAATCCCGGGGCCCGTGTCGCGCACGGTGAGCGTGGCGGCGCGCCCCTCGGCACGCAGTTCGACCTCCACGCGCGCGTGGGGCGTCCCCGCGGCGGCGTCGAGGGCGTTGTCGACCAGGTTGCCGACGATCGTCACGAGCCCTCGGGGATCGACCAGCCGGTCCGGCAGCCGGGTCCGGTCCGAGACCCACAGGGCGACTCCGCGCTCGGCCGCGACCGTGGCCTTGCCGACCAGCAGGGCGGCGAGAAGCGGGTCCTGGATCCGCTCCGTGATCTGCTCCGCGGTGACCCGGTGGTCGCCGACCACCTCGCCGACGAACTCCACGGCGTCGTCGTACATCTCCAGTTCGAGCAGCCCCAGCAGGGTGTGCATGCGGTTGGCGTGCTCGTGGTCCTGCGCGCGCAGCGCGTCGATCAGGCCCCGTGTGGAGTCCAGCTCCCGGCCGAGCTGCTCCAGCTCGGTGCGGTCGCGCAGCGTGGCGACGGCCCCGCCGTCGTCGGTGGGCATCCGGTTGGCGACCAGGACCCGCTGGCCGCGCACGGTCAGCAGGTCGGTGCCGGTCACCCGGCCGGCCAGGACGTCGGCCGTGCGCCCGGCCCCGAGCGCCTCGTCGGGGGAGCGGCCGACGGCCTCGCCGCCGATGCCCAGCAGGCGCTGCGCCTCGTCGTTGAGCAGGCGCACCCGGCCGCCGCGGTCGAGGGCGACGACGCCCTCCCGGATGCCGTGCAGCATGGCCTCGCGCTCCGCCAGCAGCCCCGCGATGTCCGAGAAGGCGAGGTCCCGGGTCTGCCGCTGCACCCGGCGCGAGATGATCCAGGAGGCCAGGGCGCCGACGGCCAGCGCGCCACCGGCGTACGCGAACAGGCCGGGGATGGCGTGGATCAGCCGCGCCCGGACGCTGTCGTACGCGATGCCCACCGAGACCGCACCGACGATCTCCCCGTCGCTGTCGCGCAACGGCACCTTGCCGCGGGCGGAACGGCCCAGGGTGCCGTTGTCGATCTCCATGACCTCGCGGCCGGACAGGGCCTGCCCGGGGTCGGTCGAGACGACCTGGCCGATCCGCCGCGGGTCGGTGTGCGACCAGCGCACGCCCTCGCGGTCCATCACGACGACGTACTCCGCCTGGGTGGCCTCGCGGACCCGTTCCGCCTCCCGCTGCACCGGGCCGGTCGCCGTCGGCCGGGTGGTCCGCAGGTCCCGTGCGACCTGCGGCTGCTGCGCGGTGGTCTGCGCGATCGCCAGCGCCCGGCGCATCGCCTGGTCGTCCAGCTGGTCGCCGAGCGGCGCCAGGAACAGCCCGGTCGCGAGCACGGCGACGCCCGCGGCGATCGCCAGCTGCATCAGCAGCACCTGTGAGAACACCCGCCGCGGCAGGCCCAGGCGCAGTCGGCGTACGGGGGGAGTGGAGCTCATGGCCATGACGGTACGTGGGGCCGGTGGCATGCCGTAGGGGGGTGTGGCGCGTATCTCCCGTGGGGTGGCGGGTGTCTCCCGTGGGGGTGGCGGGTGCCTCCCGCGGGGTGTCAGCTCGCCAGTGCCGCCGTCACCGGCAGGGCGCGCACCGCGGTGACCTCCATCCGCGCCGGCGAGCCCAGCACCGACGCCCCGCAGCTCTCCGGCCGGGGTGGCGCCGACGCCCCCTGTACGACGGTGACCCGCCAGCGCCGGCCGTCGCGGTGGGCCAGGGTCACCTCCCAGCGAGGGGCGACGCCCTCCGTCCGTACGACGGTCAGAGCCTGGGCAGTGTCCTCGCCGAGGGCCGAGCGCAGGGCCAGCTCGGCGGCCTGGCCCGGGCGCTCCCACGCGGAGTTCCCGCGGCAGTCCTCGACGACGATCCGGTTCTCCCGCGCGCTGTGCAGGATCTCCTTGACGGCATGGGCCTGGACCCGGCCGTAGACGTACCCGTGGGGCAGCACGAGCACGGTCGGTGAGAAGCGGTGACCGCCCAGGTGGGTGACTTCCCAGACGCCCTCGGCACCGGAGGCGGCGAGTTCGGCCGCGAGAGGTCTGCCGAGGAGGGCGCAGCACCGGTCGCGCTTTCCGTTGGTGCACACGAGGGCGAGCGGATCGCCCGTGTGGGGGCGGCCGTCCAGCACCGAGTCGAAGGTGTGGTGATCGCCCCGGCCGAGTGCCGCGAAGTCCAGGTCGAGCAGCCGACGGGGGTCCTTGATCGTGGTGCCGTGCAGCCACACGTTTCCCGGCACGGTGTGGGCCGCGTACACGGTGCGTTCGGCGGACGTGCCCGGGTCCGCGTGGCGGCCGGGGCGGCGCACGAGCGCGACGCGCACGCCCGTGCCCTTCACCGCCGCGTCGAGGGCGCGCCCCAGCGCGGAGTCCAGGTGGCTCGCGGTGAGCGCCTTGGCGCCCCACGGGCCGGGCTGTTCGAGCAGCAACCAGGTCCTCGCTACGGGCGCGGTGCCCGCAACGGGCTCGTCGAGGTCCCGGGAGACGGCTGAGCACGTACTCACAGAGGTGAGCCTAACCTGACTTGGCCCGTGACGACTTCCAGCCGCGCCTGAGCACTACTCCGGCAGGGGCTGCGGCGGCTTCGGGCCCGAGTACAGCCCACTCGGCCGCATCCGCAGCGGGCGCTCCCCGTACTCCTCCAGCGCGTGCGCGATCCAGCCGGCCGTGCGGGCCACCGCGAAGATCGTCTCGGCCGCGGTGGGGGCCATGCCGGAGGACACGGTGAGCACGGCGAGCGCCAGGTCGACGTTGGCGTGCAGCGGGGTGTGGCGGGCGGCGGTGGCCTGGACGTCCCGGGCCGCCGCGAGTGCGGGTGCCGCCCGCGGGATGTCCTCCAGGAGCGCGAACAGGGCACGCGCGCGTGGGTCCTCGCCCGGGTAGAGCCGGTGGCCGAGCCCGGGGATGCGCCGGCCGGCCCGCAACTCCTCCGCGACGACCGGCGCCGCGCTGCCCAGGTCGAGGACCTCCAGCAGCATCCGGTGCGCGAGTCCTCCGGCGGCGCCGTGCAGGGGCCCCTCGATCACGCCGAGTCCGGCGGACACGGCCGCGTAGGCGTGCGCCCGTGCCGACGCGGCGACGCGCACGGCGAGCGTGGAGGCCGCCAGGTCGTGGTCGACGAGGAGGCAGAGCGCCGTGTCGAGGGCGCGCAGGGACGGTTCGTCGGCGTCCTGCCCGCTGAGCCGGGTCCACAGCCGGCGGGCGATCGGGTCCCGGACGTCTCCGTCGCGCAGTACGGGCGGCAGCGCGGCGACGAGGGTGGGGATGAGGGAGCGCGCCGTGCCCAGTACCGCGTCCTCGGTGAGGTCGAAGCGGAGCGGGTCCGTGACCGCCGCGGCGATCGCGGCGACGCGGAGCCGGTCGGCGGGGCCGGCGTGTTCGGGCAGGGCGTCGACGGCGCGGCGGGCGACGGCCACGGCGGATTCGGGGGCCGGGAAGGCGGCGTCGGGACGCAGCTGCCCGGTCCACAGCCACTCCGCCACCTCCTCGTAGGTGTGGCGGGCGGCGAGCTCGACCGCGTCGACGCCCCGGTAGTAGTACCGGTCGCTCTCGATGAGTGTGAGGCGGGTGCGCACCGTCAGCTCCTGCCCGGCGGCCGGGGCCGTGCCGCCGTCGCGCCGGTTGCGCCGGGCGAGGGCCCGCACCTCGTCGGCGTCGAAGGTGCTGCCCCGGGAGCCGGGCGTGCGTCGGCTGGCGAGCTGGCCGCGGCTGACGTACGCGTACACGGTCTCGGGCTTCACCCCGAGCAGTTCGGCCGCTTCCCTGGTGGTCAGGCGCCGCTGGCGGTCGGCGGGGTGCTCGGGCTCTTGATCGCGCATGGGGTCACCGTATCGATCGGGGGCGGTTCGTGTTGAGTCCTTGCGGCGCGGTGTATTGATTCAATCAATATTGACAGATCTGTAATCAAGTATGGACAGTAGAGTCAAGTTCGAGGAGGTAATCATGTCCGTCAACAAAACCGCAGACGCTGCAACGCTCGTCCAGGTGCCGCGCGGTCTCGCCGGTGTGGTGGTGGCCGACACCGAGGTCGGCGACGTACGAGGGCTGGAGGGCTTCTACCACTACCGCCAGTACTCGGCCGTCGAACTCGCGCAGAGCCGTTGCTTCGAGGACGTCTGGCACCTCCTGGTCCACGGTGAACTCCCCGACGCGCGACGCGGGGCCGCCTTCGCCGCCGAGACCGCGGCGCTGCGGCGACTCCCCGACGCGGTGCGGGCCGCCCTGCCCGCCATCGCCGAGGCGGGCGGACGCTCCGGCCCGCTCGCCGGGATGCGCACGGGCCTGTCGCTGCTGGGCGCCGCCCTCGGCCTCCGGCCGGTGTTCGACCTCTCGGCCGACCAGCGCCGGCAGGACACCCTGGTGGCCGCCGCGGCCGTGCCGACGCTGCTGACCGCGCTGCACCGGTTGGGGAGGGGGCAGGAGCCGGTGGACCCCCGCGAGGACCTGTCGTACGCCGCGAACTACCTCTACATGCTGACCGGTGAGGAGCCGGACGAGGCTCGCACCCGGGCGATCGAGCAGTACCTGATCTCCACCATCGACCACGGGTTCAACGCGTCGACCTTCACCGCGCGGGTCATCGCGTCGACCGGTGCGGACGTCGCGGCCTGTCTGGCCGGTGCGGTCTCGGCGTTGTCCGGCCCGCTGCACGGCGGCGCGCCCAGCCGGGCACTGGACACCCTGGACGCGATCGGCACGCCCGACCGCATCGACGCGTGGATCCGCGAGCGGGTGCTCGCCGGTGACCGCATCATGGGCTTCGGCCACGCGGTCTACCGCACGGAGGATCCGCGCTCACGGATGCTGCGTGAGGTGGCGCAGCGGTTCGGCGGCCCGCGCGTGGAGTTCGCGGTCGAGGTGGAGCGGCAGGTCGAGGCGATCCTCGCGGAGCTGAAGCCGGGGCGCGAACTGCACACCAACGTCGAGTTCTACGCGGGTGTGGTCATGGAACTGTGCGGCCTGCCCCGTGAGATGTTCACGCCCACGTTCGCGGCGGCACGGGTGGTGGGCTGGAGCGCGAACATCCTGGAACAGGCACGCGACTCGAAGATCATCCGGCCGGCGGCGCGGTATGTCGGGCCGGGGGCCCCGGTGGGCGTACCGGCTCCGGCCTGAGAAGCACGAGCGGCCTGGTGCCGTTCGGGCGCCAGGCCTGGTCGGGGAGCGTCGAGCAAGGACGGGGTGCCGGGTTGCTCGCCGGGGGTGGGTCCGTGCGCCGTCGTCGGTGGGAACGGCCGGAGACACGGTGACGTCAGGCGTCCGGGATGTCCGCCTTGGCCCGGATGAGGGTCTCCCTGCTGACGACCACGATGCGCTCGTAGTCGGCACGGGAAGCATCGGCGGGAAGTTCACCCTCCAGGGTCTCGGTCGCTTCGGTGCCGATGACGGCGAAATTGCCGTCGCTCAGCTCGAAGAGGTCCGGACAGCTGGCTCCCGAGGTACTGCCGCGCGAGCTTGGAGGCACACCGATGCGGCGCACGATTTTCAAGGGGTACCGGTCCTTCTGGGTTGGCCATTGTGCTGGGAGCACGTTACTGGGATCCGCGGGCCCGGCGTGCCCCACAGGGCGAAGACACTCCCGGGAAGGGTGACCCGCGGACGGCTTCCCGGACGGAGCCTCAGCCGGACGCAACGGGGCCTCGGCCGGACGGAACGGAGCATCAGTCGGACGGAGGGGTGCCCACCACCCACCACTCGTCCGTGTCGGCTTCGTCCAGGTCCTTGAGGAGTCCGTCCACCATGGTGCCGACACGTGACTCGACGGACGTGGCCTTGAACGACGCCCGCTGCTCCCTCGACGCCTCCCAGTACTCCCGCATCAGGGGGGTCTGGAAAAGCTCGCGCAAGTGTCCGAACAACTCCTCCTGATCCAGGATCCCGGCCTGGTGGAGGTGGTACAGGTTGACGTACCAGGCGTTGGCGTAGAAGAACTGTCGTCGTTTCTGCGCCGGGATGTTCTTGTCGTAGGTGTCGATGACCTCCGCCAGCGAAGGGTCGTCGAGCGCCCTGTTCAGCAACTCCCAGTGCATGCGCTGCTGGTGCCGCAGCGCCTCGCGCCGGAGCGCCAGCTCCTCCAGCCGCAGCCGACGTTCGTGCAGAAGTGCCCTGTCCAGCCGTCGCTGTCGCGCGGCCAGCAGCATGCCGGCCGCGGCGGAGCCGAACCTCCCCGTGATGTTCTTCCGTATGACCATGTCAACCCCCGAATCAGGCGGCCGCCCGCCGGTCGTCGAGTGCGGGTCGGCTGACGGGGACCGGCGAGCGATGGGCGGCGCTTGCCGCCTCCAGAGTGCCGAGCGGCGCTGATCGACGGGGAGGCGGAGAGGAGGCGCACGGAGGGAAGCGAGGGTCGCACGGTCCGGCGCCTTGGAAAACGTCTGCCCCGCGCACGCTGCTAACAATCGTTCACTCCGTGCCGACCGCGGCGGACCGTATCCTGAGCAGGCAATTCCGCACGCGTGGGTGAGAGAGAGGTCGCACGGTGGGGCAGCGCCCGACTCCGCAGCAGATCCCGGTCGTCGTACTCGCCGGATTCCTCGGCTCCGGGAAGACCACGCTGCTGAACCACCTCCTCCACCGCAGCGGAGGCAGCCGGATCGGCGCCATCGTCAACGACTTCGGATCGATCGAGATCGACGCGATGGCCGTCGCGGGCGCCCTCGGCGACTCCACCGTGTCCCTCGGCAACGGCTGCCTGTGCTGTGCCGTCGACGCGAGTGAACTCGACGGGTACCTGGAACGGCTCGCCCGCCCCGAGGCCGGCATCGACGTGATCGTCATCGAGGCCAGCGGCCTGGCGGAACCGCAGGAACTGGTGCGCATGCTGCTCGCCAGCGAGCAACCGGGGGTCGTCTACGGCGGGCTCGTCGAGGTCGTCGACGCCGCCGAGTTCGACGACACCCGCGCCAAGCACCCCGAGGTCGACCGGCACCTGGCCCTGGCCGACCTGGTCGTGGTCAACAAGACCGACCGGGCCCCGGACGCCGAGCGCGTGCTCGCCCTCGTGCACTCGCTCGCCGACGGCGCCGCCGTCGTGCCCGCGACCTACGGCCGCATCGACCCCGAGTTCCTCTACGACTGCCGGCCCAGCGCGGAGCGGGTCGGGCAGTTGTCCTTCGACGACCTGCACGACCACGCGGAGGGCGGCGCGGGCTCCGGGCACCTGCACGCCGCCTACGACACGCTGTCGTTCGTCTCCGGCCTCCCGCTCGACCCGCGCCGGCTCATGCGCTTCCTCGACAGCAGACCCGAGGGCCTCTACCGGATCAAGGGGTACGTCGACTTCGGCCCGTACGACACGCGGAACCGGTACGCCGTCCACGCCGTCGGACGCTTCCTGCGCTTCTATCCGGAGCCCTGGGCGTCCGTTGACGCCGACGCCGACGCCGACGGTGCCCGCCGTACCCAGCTCGTCCTTATCGGCTCCGGCATCGACGCGGCGGCCCTCGGCGAGGAACTCGACGCGTGCCGCCGGGACGCCGACGCCCCGCCCGCCGACGAGCACGGCATGTGGGGCGTCCTGCGCTACGTACCCGACGGCGAGGACCCCGACGCCGACGACCCCCGGGGCCAAGGCGCTGACGCCGAGGAGCCGCCGCCCGTCTTCTAGGCCGGGCCCGCCACCACCGCCACCGTCTTCGGCAGCGACACGCCCGAGCCGTCGCGGCGCGGGTCGACGTCCGGGAGCTGGGCCGGCGCCCCGTTCTTCTGCGCGGCGAGGGCCGGGGTGGCGCCCGCCCAGGCGAAGGCCAGGCAGTCCTCGCCCTTCAGGAACCGCTGGCAGCGCACACCGCCCGTGGCACGGCCCTTGCGCGGATACTGGTCGAACGGCGTGAGCTTGGCCGTGGTCTGTACGGAGTCGTCCAGGGTGCCCCGCGATCCGGCCACCGTGAAGACCACCGCGTCCGCCGCCGGGTCCACCGCCGTGAAGGAGATGACCTTCGCGCCGTCGGCGAGCTTGATGCCCGCCACACCGCCCGCGGGACGGCCCTGCGGGCGGACCTGCGAAGCCTGGTAGCGCAGGAGCTGGGCGTCGTCCGTGATGAAGACCAGGTCCTCGTCACCGGTGCGCAACTCGGCCCCGCCGACGATGCGGTCGCCCTCCTTGAGCGTGATGACCTCCAACTCGTCCTTGTTGGACGGGTAGTCGGGCACCACCCGCTTGACGACGCCCTGTTCCGTGCCGATCGCGAGCCCCGGAGAGGACTCGTCCAGCGTGGTCAGGCAGACGACGTCCTCGTCGTCCTCCAGGGACACGAACTCCGCCAGCGGCGCGCCGCCCGCGAGGTTCGGCGTCGGCATGGACTCCGGGAGCTGGGGCAGGTCCACCACGTTCACCCGCAGCAGCCGCCCCGCGGACGTCACCACGCCCACCTCGCCGCGCGCGGTGGCCGGCACCGCCGAGACGATCAGGTCGTGCTTGATCCGCTTGGCGCCCGCCTCCGTGACGAGGGGCTCGTCGTTCGCGGTGCGGGCCAGCAGGCCCGTCGACGACAGCAGTACCCGGCACGGGTCGTCCGCCACCTGGAGCGGCACGGCGGCCACCGGCGCGCCGCCGGACTCCAGCAGCGTCGTACGGCGGTCGGTGCCGAACTTCTTCGCCACCGCCGCCAGTTCGGCCGAGACCAGCTTGCGCAGCTCCGCGTCCGAGTCGAGGATCCGGGTCAGCTCCTCGATCTCCGCGTTCAGCCGGTCCTTCTCGGACTCCAGCTCGATGCGGTCGAACTTGGTGAGCCGGCGCAGCGGCGTGTCCAGGATGTACTGCGTCTGGACGTCGCTCAGCGAGAAGCGCTCGATCAGACGCTGCTTGGCCTGCGCCGAGTTCTCGCTGGAGCGGATGAGACGGATGACCTCGTCGATGTCGACCAGGGCGGTGAGCAGGCCCTCCACCAGGTGCAGCCGGTCGCGCTTCTTGCTCCGGCGGAACTCGCTGCGGCGCCTGACGACGGTGAAGCGGTGGTCGAGATAGACCTCCAGCAGCTCCTTGAGGCCCAGGGTGAGGGGCTGGCCGTCCACCAGTGCGACGTTGTTGATGCCGAAGGACTCCTCCATGGCCGTCAGCTTGTAGAGCTGCTCCAGGACCGCCTCGGGCACGAAGCCGTTCTTGATCTCGATGACCAGGCGCAGTCCGTGCGCGCGGTCGGTCAGGTCCTTGACGTCCGCGATGCCCTGGAGCTTCTTCGAGCCGACCAGGTCCTTGATCTTCGAGATGACCTTCTCGGGTCCGACCGCGAAGGGCAGCTCGGTGACGACGAGGCCCTTGCGGCGGGCCGTCACCGTCTCCACGGACACCGTCGCGCGGATCTTGAACGTGCCGCGCCCCGTCTCGTACGCGTCCCGGATGCCGGGCAGGCCGACGATCCGGCCGCCGGTGGGCAGGTCCGGGCCCGGTACGTGCTTCATCAGCGCGTCCAGGTCGGCGTTCGGGTACCGGATCAGGTGCCGGGCCGCCGCGATCACCTCGCGCAGGTTGTGCGGCGGCATGTTCGTGGCCATGCCGACCGCGATGCCCGAGGCGCCGTTGACCAGCAGGTTCGGGAAGGCGGCGGGCAGTGCCACCGGCTCCTGCTCCTGGCCGTCGTAGTTCGGGGCGAAGTCGACGGTGTCCTCGTCGATGGACTCCGTCATCAGGCCGGCGGCCTCGGCCATCCGGCACTCGGTGTACCGCATGGCGGCCGGCGGGTCGTCGTTGCCCAGCGAGCCGAAGTTGCCGTGGCCGTCCACCAGGGGCACGCGCATCGAGAACGGCTGTGCCATGCGCACCAGCGCGTCGTAGATCGACGCGTCGCCGTGCGGGTGCAACTTGCCCATGACCTCGCCGACGACACGGGCGCACTTCACATAGCCGCGCTCGGGCCGCAGGCCCATCTCGTTCATCTGGTACACGATGCGCCGGTGCACAGGCTTGAGGCCGTCGCGGGCGTCCGGCAGCGCACGGGAGTAGATGACCGAGTACGCGTACTCGAGGAAGGAGCCCTGCATCTCGTCCACGACGTCGATGTCGAGGATCTTCTCCTCGTACGAGTCGTCGGGCGGCGGGGTCTTCGTACTACGGCGGGCCATCGCTGCCGGCTCCTTGCTGAAGCGTGAACGGTGATCTGACGCCGTCCATTGTGGACTGCGGCACTGACAGCGACCGACCAGGACCCGTCACGGGCTGCCCGGCCCGGCGCTGCCCGCAGAGTACGCCCTCGCCCGGCGTCGCCGTCCCCGGCGGCCCGTCAACCGCGTTCTCGCTCTCGGCGTACGGGGTCCGGGAACTCCACCGGTGGCCCGCACGCTTGCATACAGTGGCAGGATCGACGGAATTCCGCAGTTCCGCCCACTGATTCCACCAGGTGGTTCACCCCGTGACGCCACCAGGATCTCGCGATCGAAGGGACGTACATGCCCATGGGTCACACGGCCACAGCCCAGGCAGGCTCCGGCGGCCTGACAGCGACCGAGCACCGCCTGGCCAACGGCCTGCGCGTGGTGCTCTCCGAGGACCACCTGACCCCGGTCGCGGCGGTGTGCCTCTGGTACGACGTCGGCTCGCGCCACGAGGTCAAGGGGCGCACCGGCCTGGCTCACCTTTTCGAGCACCTCATGTTCCAGGGCTCCGCCCAGGTCAAGGGCAACGGTCACTTCGAGCTGGTGCAGGGCGCCGGCGGCTCGCTCAACGGCACCACCAGCTTCGAGCGGACCAACTACTTCGAGACCATGCCCGCCCACCAGCTGGAGCTCGCCCTCTGGCTGGAGGCCGACCGCATGGGCTCCCTGCTGGCCGCCCTGGACGAGGAGTCGATGGAGAACCAGCGGGACGTCGTCAAGAACGAACGCCGCCAGCGCTACGACAACGTCCCCTACGGCACGGCCTTCGAGAAGCTGACCGCCCTCGCCTACCCGGAGGGGCACCCCTACCACCACACGCCGATCGGTTCGATGGCGGACCTTGACGCGGCGACCCTGGAAGACGCGCGCGCGTTCTTCCGCACCTACTACGCACCGAACAACGCGGTGCTGTCGGTCGTCGGCGACATCGACCCGGAGCAGACGCTCGCCTGGATCGAGAAGTACTTCGGCTCCATCGCCTCGCACGACGGCAAGCAGCCTCCCCGGGACGGTTCGCTGCCCGACGTCATGGGCGGTCAGCTGCGCGAGATCGTCGAGGAGGAGGTCCCGGCCCGTGCCCTGATGGCGGCCTACCGCCTGCCGGAGGAAGGCACACGCGCGTGCGACGCGGCCGACCTGGCCCTGACCGTCCTGGGCGGCGGCGAGTCGTCCCGCCTGTACAACCGGCTCGTACGCCGCGACCGCACGGCCGTCGCCGCCGGGTTCGGTCTGCTGCGGCTCGCCGGGGCGCCTTCCCTGGGGTGGCTGGACGTGAAGACGTCCGGTGACGTGGAGGTGCCGGTCATCGAGACGGCCATCGACGAGGAGCTGGCCCGGTTCGCCGAAGAGGGGCCCACGGCCGAGGAGATGGAGCGCGCCCAGGCCCAGCTCGAGCGCGAGTGGCTGGACCGACTGGGCACGGTCGCGGGCCGCGCGGACGAACTGTGCCGGTACGCCGTCCTGTTCGGCGACCCGCAGCTCGCCCTCACCGCCGTGCAGCGGGTCCTGGAGGTGACCGCGCAGGAGGTCCAGGAGGTCGCCAAGGCCCGCCTGCGCCCCGACAACCGCGCGGTGCTCGTCTACGAGCCCACCACCCCCGCCGACGAGACCGACGCCACCGACGAGAACGAGGAGGCGGCCAAGTGACCGAGCTCGCCACCATGGAATTCCACGCCCAGCCGCAGGCCGGCGAGCCCAAGCCGTGGGCGTTCCCCGCCCCCGAGCGCGGCAGCCTCGGCAACGGCCTCACCGTGCTGCGCTGCCACCGCCCCGGCCAGCAGGTCGTCGCCGTCGAGGTGCTCCTCGACGCCCCCCTGGACGCCGAGCCCGCCGGTCTCGACGGCGTCGCCACCATCATGGCGCGCGCATTCTCCGAGGGCACCGACAAGCACTCCGCCGAGGAGTTCGCCGCCGAGCTGGAGCGCTGCGGCGCCACCCTGGACGCGCACGCCGACCACCCCGGCGTCCGGCTGAGCCTCGAGGTGCCCGCCTCGCGCCTCGCCAAGGCCCTCGGCCTGCTCGCCGACGCCCTCAGGGCGCCCGCGTTCGCGGACGGCGAGGTCGAACGGCTGGTGCGCAACCGGCTCGACGAGATCCCGCACGAGCTGGCCAACCCCTCCCGGCGCGCCGCGAAGGAACTCTCCAAGGAGTTGTTCCCGGCCGACTCCCGCATGTCGCGCCCGCGCCAGGGCACCGAGGAGACGGTCGCTGCCATCGACTCGGCGGCCGTCCGCGCCTTCTACGAGCGGCACGTCCGCCCCGCCACGGCCACCGCGGTGGTAGTCGGCGACCTCACCGGCATCGACCTGGACGCGCTGCTCGGCGACACCCTGGGCGCGTGGACCGGTTCGGCCGGCGAGCCGCGTCCCGTGCCTCCGGTGACCGCCGACGACCGGGGCCGTGTCGTCATCGTCGACCGTCCCGGCGCCGTCCAGACGCAGCTGCTGATCGGCCGCACCGGCGCCGACCGGCACGACCGCGTGTGGCCCGCGCAGGTGCTCGGCACCTACTGCCTCGGCGGCACCCTCACCTCGCGCCTGGACCGCGTCCTGCGCGAGGAGAAGGGCTACACCTACGGCGTACGGGCGTTCGGCCAGGTCCTGCGGTCCGCGCCGGACGGCACGGGCGCCGCGATGCTCGCCATCAGCGGGTCCGTCGACACGCCCAACACCGGTCCCGCCCTGGAGGACCTGTGGACGGTGCTGCGCAGGCTCGCAGCGGAGGGACTCACCGACGCCGAGCGCGACGTGGCCGTGCAGAACCTGGTGGGCGTGGCGCCGCTGAAGTACGAGACGGCGGCGGCCGTGGCGAGCACGCTGGCCGACCAGGTCGAGCAGCACCTGCCCGACGACTTCCAGGCCATGCTCTACCGTCAACTGGCCGCCACGGGCACCGTGGAGGCCACCGCGGCGGTCGTGAACGCCTTCCCGGTGGACCGCCTCGTGACTGTCCTCGTCGGCGACGCTGCGCAGATCAAGGAGTCCGTCGAGGCCCTCGGCATCGGCGAAGTCACCGTGGTGGCGGCCGAGTAGCGGCACGCGCGTGTGGTGGCCCTGGTGACCGGAGTGTCACCAGGGTCGCCGTTTGTCCGGATTGCGGGAGTGGTTGCCTGTCTGCCCTGTGGCGTGCGCTACAAAAAGCCTGTTGCGTTTGAGGATTGAACGCAGCCGCGTTTAGCGTCTTCCGGGCTGTTCGTCAGGCAGTGCGCCGCACCCGCGGCACCGGACAGTCATCGCCGAGTCCCCGTACGGCGCGAGCCAGGGGAGCCGGGGACCCAACGCAGTCCCTGGGGTGAATCGGACGCCCGCGCGCAGCGAGGGGGTCCGTAGGAGACCTTCCACCTCCGAACCCGTCAGCTAACCCGGTAGGCGAGAGGGAAGGAAAGGACAAGCCTCTACATGGCGTTCACGCGCGCCACCGGGAAGCACCGCCGTCCCAGCAGGGTGCACCGCACCACCGCCCGCGCGGCGGGAGTCGCGGCCCTCGCCACCACCGGCGTCGTCGGCACCCTCGCGGCTCCGGCGCTCGCCGCCGAGCCCGAGGTGGAGCAGAGCGGGCTCACCCCGGTCGTCACCATCGGTGACTCCATAGCCGACGAGATCGACGCCCAGGCCCTCGCCCAGCGGCAGGCGGCCGCGGACGCCGCCGCCCGCGAGGCGGCCCGGGAGGCGGCCCGCGAGCGGGCGGCCGAGGCGGCCAAGGAGGCACGCGAGGCCAAGGAGCGTGCCGCGCGGGAGGCGGAGCGCAAGCGCCTCAACACCTTCGTCGCGCCGATCACCGCCTCGTACGTCTCCACCGCGTACCAGGCCGGCAGCTCCCTGTGGTCCTCCGGCAGCCACACGGGCATCGACTTCCACGCCTCCAGCGGCACGACCGTGCACGCCGTGGGCGTCGGCACCGTCGTCGAGGCCGGCTGGGGCGGGGCGTACGGCAATCAAGTCGTGATCAAGATGCACGACGGCACGTACACGCAGTACGGGCACCTGTCGTCCATCGGCGTCTCGGTCGGCCAGTCGGTCGAGCCGGGCCAGCAGATCGGCCTCTCCGGCGCCACCGGCAACGTCACCGGGCCGCACCTGCACTTCGAGGCCCGTACGAGCCCCGAGTACGGCTCCGACATGGACCCCGTCGCCTACCTCCGCTCCCACGGCGTGAACGTCTGACACAGAGGCGTCCGAAAGCCCCGGCTTCCCGAGCCGGGGCTTTTCGCATTTAATATCGCTTGATTGGCCCGGGGTTGGGCAACGCACGTCAATCACCGGCGTTTCACGGGGGTCAAGGGGAGGTCGCTCATGCGTATTCCGGCGCATTCGGTGTGCACGGCGATCCGGGACGACATCGTCACCGGCGTACACGGCCGCGGGAGCCGGCTCACCGAGGAACTCCTCGCCCGCCGCTACGGCGTCTCCCGCGTCCCCGTCCGCGAGGCGCTGCGCACGCTGGAGGCCGAGGGCTTCGTGGTCACCCGGCGGCACGCGGGCGCGTGCGTGGCGGAGCCGACCGAGCGGGAGGCCGCCGACCTGCTGGAGACGCGCACGCTCCTGGAGCCGCTCGGGGCCTCCCGGGCCGCCCGGCGGCGCAGCGAAGCCCACCTGAAGGTGTTGCGCGGCCTGGTCCGGCTGGGGCAGGAGCGGGCCAGGCAGGGCACCGGTGAGGAGCTGCGCTCACTGGGCGGCTGGTTCCACGAGACCCTCGCCCGGGCGGCGGACAGCCCCTCCCTGGCAGCGCTGCTGACCCAGCTCCGCCACAAGATCGCGTGGATGTACGTCGTGGAAGCACCGGTCGGCCTGGTGGAGTACTGGGCGGAGCACGGCGCGATCACCGATGCCGTGGCCCGGGGCGACGGCGACCGCGCGCGGGCGCTCATGACCCTGCACATCGAGCGGTCGGCGTCCGCGCACCGGCTGCGCTTCGCCTCGGGCGGCGGATCGGCGGAGCGTGTGAGGAATGCGCAACATTCCGTAAACACGGCGGGACCCCGTCGGTAACGCGGAGGCCGTATACAAAGGACGGGGAATTCCGGCCGGTGTGTTTTCTCCTGCCCGTGAACGGATGTACCGACGGGCGGGCCGAAAAGGAGCGGGCGAGCCGAAAGGGCTGAAAGAAAAGAAACGAAAGGCCCGACCGGTGTCCCGGCGGGCCTTTCGGATGGTGCTGTCCGCCGGGGCTCAGACGGTCTCGGGAAGCTCCTCGAGCCCCTCGGCGACCAGCTTCGCCAGCCGGTCCAGAGCGGCCTCCGCGCCCTCGGCGTCGGAGGCGAGGACGATCTCCTCGCCGCCCTGGGCGCCGAGGCCGAGGACGGCCAGCATGGAGGCCGCGTTGACGGGGGACCCGTCGGCCTTGGCGATCGTCACCGGGACGCCTGTGGCCGTGGCGGCTCGGACGAAGATGGAGGCGGGACGGGCGTGGAGACCCTCGGCCCAGCCGACGTTGACGCGGCGCTCAGCCATGTGATGCTGCCCTTCAGGTGTTCAGAGGGTTGTCGTTGTCTAGACCAGTGTTGTCTAGACCAGTTTCCCACATCGTGAAGCACGCCGGGACGACCGTGTGCGCCGTCCCGTGCGGTGCTCGGACCGCGGCCTCGGTCCGAGCTGGTGTCCCACAGACTGCCCCGCGCCGTTGTCGTACGCGAGCCGTACTCTGGGGCGCATGCAGACCTCGTCGGACCGGCACGAGTATCCCGCCCACTGGGAAGCCGACGTGGTGCTGCGCGACGGCGGCACCGCGCGCGTCCGCCCCATCACCGTTGATGACGCCGAGCGCCTGGTCAGCTTCTACGAGCAGGTGTCCGACGAGTCGAAGTACTACCGCTTCTTCGCGCCGTACCCTCGCCTGTCCGCGAAGGACGTCCACCGCTTCACGCACCACGACTTTGTGGACCGGGTGGGACTCGCGGCCACCATCGGCGGCGAGTTCATCGCCACCGTACGCTACGACCGGATCGGGGCCGGCGGAACACCCGCCACCTCCCCGGCCGACGAGGCCGAGGTCGCCTTCCTCGTCCAGGACGCCCACCAGGGGCGGGGCGTCGCCTCGGCCCTCCTGGAGCACATCGCCGCCGTCGCCCGCGAGCGGGGCATCCGCCGCTTCGCCGCCGAGGTGCTGCCCGCCAACAACAAGATGATCAAAGTCTTCATGGACGCCGGGTACACCCAGAAGCGGAGCTTCGAGGACGGGGTGGTCCGCCTGGAGTTCGATCTCGAACCCACCGACCGCTCGCTCGCCGTGCAGTACGCGCGCGAGCACCGCGCGGAGGCCCGTTCCGTCCAGCGGCTGCTGCAGCCCGGCTCGGTCGCGGTCGTCGGCACCGGACGCACCCCGGGAGGGGTCGGCCGCAGCATCCTCGACAACATCCGGGACGCGGGGTACACAGGCCGCCTGTACGCCGTGAACAGGGCCTTCCCTCAGGACCAGAAGCAACTCGACGGCGTCCCCGCGTGCCGCTCCGTGCGCGACATCGAGGGGCCCGTGGACCTCGCCGTCGTCACCGTGCCCGCCGAGCACGTTCCCGACGTCGTCACCGAGTGCGGCGAGCACGGCGTGCAGGGGCTGGTGGTGATCTCCGCCGGTTACGCCGACAGCGGTCCCGACGGACGCGAGCGCCAGCGTGCCCTCGTGCGGCAGGCGCGCACGTACGGCATGCGCATCATCGGGCCCAACGCCTTCGGGATCATCAACACCTCCCCACAGGTGCGGCTCAACGCCTCCCTCGCCCCGGAGATGCCGCGCACCGGCCGGATCGGCCTGTTCGCCCAGTCCGGCGCCATCGGCATCGCCCTGCTCTCCCGGCTGCACCGGCGCGGCGGCGGGGTCACCGGCGTCACCGGCGTGTCCACCTTCGTCTCCTCCGGCAACCGCGCCGACGTCTCCGGCAACGACGTCCTCCAGTACTGGTACGACGACCCGGACACCGACGTCGCGCTGATGTACCTGGAGTCCATCGGCAACCCGCGCAAGTTCACCCGCCTGGCCCGGCGCACCGCGGCCGCCAAGCCCCTGGTCGTGGTCCAGGGCGCCCGGCACGGCGGCGTGGCACCCCAGGGGCACGCCGTACGGGCGACACGGCTGCCGCACGCGACGGTCTCCGCGCTGCTGCGGCAGGCCGGCGTGATCCGGGTCGACACCATCACCGACCTGGTCGACGCGGGGCTGCTCCTCGCCCGCCAGCCGCTGCCCGCCGGGCCGAGGGTGGCCATCCTGGGCAACTCGGAGTCGCTGGGACTGCTCACCTACGACGCGTGCCTCTCCGAGGGCCTGCGCCCGCAGCCCCCGCTGGACCTGACCACCGCCGCGTCGGCCGACGACTTCCACGCGGCCCTGGCCAGGGCCCTGGCCGACGACACGTGCGACGCGGTCGTGGTCACCGCCATCCCGACGGTGGGGGAGGGCGCGGCCGGGGACGCCGCGCTGGCGGAGGCGCTGCGCTCGGCGGCGGCCGCGGTCCCCACCAAGCCGGTCCTCGTGGTCCACGTCGAGCTGGGCGGCCTGGCGGAGGCCCTGTCCGCGGCGGCGAGTACCGCGCCACAGGCAGTCGCCGGCCCCGCGGAGGAGGCCCCGCCCGCCGCCCCGGCCCAGCCGCCGTCCGCCGCCCCGGCCCCGGACGGAGCCCACCTCATCCCCGCCTATCCCGCCGCCGAGCGCGCCGTCCGCGCCCTCGGCGAGGCCGTCGCCTACGCCCAGTGGCGGCGCGACGCCGCCGATCCCGGCAAGGTCCCGGAGTACGAGGACATCGACGAGAAGGGCGCCGCCCAGCAGATAGCGGGGTACCTCGCACGCGGTCAGGGGCTCACCCTCGGCCCCCAGGAGACCTGCGAGCTGCTGGGCAGGTACGGCGTCCACGTCCACCGCGCCCTGCCCGCCCCCACCCCGGACGACGCCGCGGCCGCCGCGCGGACCATCGGCTACCCCGTGGCCCTCAAGGCCACCGCCCCGCACCTGCGTCACCGCGCGGACCTGGGCGGCGTACGTCTCGACCTCGCCGACGAGGAGCAACTGCGACGGGCCTACGCCGAATTGACCGAGCTGTTCGGGGCGCCCGCGGAGCTGCGCCCGGTGGTGCAGGGCATGGCCCCGCGCGGCGTCGACACCGTCGTACGGGCGGTCATCGACCCGGCGGCCGGCGCGGTGCTCTCCTTCGGCCTCGCCGGCGCCGCCACCCAGCTGCTCGGCGACATGGCGCACCGGCTGATCCCGGTCACCGACCGGGACGCCACCTCGCTCATCCGCTCCATCCGCACGGCGCCCCTCCTCTTCGGCTGGCGCGGTTCCGCCCCCGTCGACGCCGCCGCCCTGGAGGAGCTGCTGCTGCGGGTCTCCCGGCTGGTCGACGACCACCCGGAGGTCGTCGCGGTCACCCTGGAACCGGTGGTGGTCGCTCCGCACGGCCTGAGCGTCCTCGGCGCCTCCGTCCGCCTCGCACCCCCTCCCGCCCGCGACGACCTGGGCCCGCGGACCCTGCCGGCGTACTGACCCGCCCGCCCCCGCCGTGCCCGCCCCGGCCCGTGCCGGGACAGCTCGGGGCGGGTACCGCGGGAGCGTCTCCCGCAGTCAGTGGGTCCCCGTAGGATGGACGGCATGGCCAAGACCAGTACGACGACCCAGGGGCTGCGAGCGGCGATCGAGCGCAGCGGCTACTACCCGGCCCTCGTGGCCGAGGCGGTGGAAGCCGCCGTGGGCGGCGAGCCCGTGCGGTCGTACCTGGTCCATCAGGAGACGACGTTCGACCAGAACGAGGTGCGCCGGCACGTGACCGTGCTGGTCCTCACCGGCAACCGGTTCATCGTCAGCCACACCGACGAGCAGGCCGCCGACGACACCTCCCCGACGCCGTACGCCACGACGTCCACGGAGTCCGTCAAGCTCGGCCGGATCTCGTCCATCGTCGTCAGCCGCGTCGTCGCCAACCCGGAGCAGTACAAGCCGGGCACACTGCCCCGCGAGATCGTGCTGACCATCGGCTGGGGCGCCGTCTCCCGGCTCGACCTGGAGCCCGCCGCCTGCGGTGACCCCAACTGCGAGGCCGACCACGGCTACACGGGCAGCTCGACGGCCGACGACCTCAGTCTGCGCGTCAGCGAGGCCGGGGACGGCCCCGAGACGGTGCGCCAGGCGCTCGCCTTCGCCCAGGCCCTCTCCGAGGCGACCGCGGACTCCGCCCGCTGATGGTGCAGCACACCGCCTGGGACACCCACCCGGAACCGCTCCCCGTCGACTCCGCCCCCGTACCCGAGTACGGCACGGGCTCCCTCGCCGATCTGCTGCCCACGCTGGCCGCCGGCCTCGGCGTCCCCGGCATGACCGCGGGGATCACCGAACTGACCCCCGCCGACCGCAACTGCGTCTTCCTGATCGACGGCCTCGGCTGGGAGCAACTGCGCGCGCATCCGGACGACGCCCCCTTCCTCAGCTCGCTGCTGGGCAGCTCGCGCGGCGGCACCGGACGCCCGATCACCGCCGGCTACCCGGCGACCACGGCGACCTCGCTCGCCTCCGTCGGCACCGGTCTGCCGCCGGGCGCCCACGGCCTGCCCGGTTACACGGTGCGCGATCCCGCGACCGGCGCCCTGATGAACCAGCTGCGCTGGCAGCCGTGGACCGCGCCGGGCCCCTGGCAGCCGTATCCGACCGTCTTCAGCCTCGCCCACGACGCCGGTGTGCACGCTGCCCAGGTCTCCTCGCCCACCTTCGCGAACACCCCGCTGACGAAGGTCGCGCTCAGCGGCGGCCAGTTCCACGGACGCCTGTCCGGCGAGGACCGGATGGACTGCGCCGCCGAGCAGCTGGCCGGCGCCGACCGCGCCCTCGTCTACACGTACTACGCCGAGGTCGACGGCGCGGGCCACCGCTTCGGCGTCGACTCCGACACCTGGCGCGGCCGGCTCGCGCACGTCGACCGGCTCGTCCAGCGCCTCGCCGAGCAGCTGCCGCCGCGCAGCGCGCTGTACGTCACCGCCGACCACGGCATGGTCGACGTGCCCTTCGACGAGGAGCACCGCATCGACTTCGACGAGGACTGGGAGCTGAAGGCGGGCGTCGCCCTCCTCGGCGGCGAGGGCCGCGCCCGCCACGTCTACGCCGTCCCCGGCGCCCACAACGACGTGCTGACCTGCTGGCGCGAGGTGCTCGGCGAGCAGTTCTGGGTCGCCTCGCGGGACGAGGCGATCGCGGCGGGCTGGTTCGGGCCCCGCGTCGACGACCGGGTCCACGGCCGCATCGGCGACGTGGTCGCCGCGGCGCGCGACGACGTGCTGCTCATCGCCTCCGAGCGCGAGCCCAAGGAGTCGGCGATGGTCGGCAACCACGGTTCGATGACCCCGGCCGAGCAGCTCGTCCCGCTGCTCGAAGTACGCTCCTGACCCTCCGCAAGCCCCTCCTCCGCCGAAAGGTGCCCAACCCCTCATGCCCGAGCTGGTGTTCTTCTCCGGAACGATGGACTGCGGGAAGTCGACACTGGCTCTCCAGATCGAGCACAACCGCTCGGCGCGCGGACTGGCAGGCATGATCTTCACCCGCGACGACCGCGCGGGCGAGGGCAAGCTCTCCTCCCGCCTCGGTCTCGTCACCGACGCTGTCGAGGTCGCGGACGGCCAGGACCTGTACGCCCACGTCGTCGACCACCTCTCGCAGGGCGGCCGGGTGGACTACGTGATCGCGGACGAGGCGCAGTTCCTCGCGCCGGACCAGATCGACCAACTCGCGCGCGTGGTCGACGACCTCGAGGTCGACGTGTACGCCTTCGGCATCACCACCGACTTCCGCTCCAAGCTCTTCCCCGGCTCCCAGCGGCTGGTGGAACTCGCCGACCGCGTCGAGGTGCTCCAGGTCGAGGCTCTGTGCTGGTGCGGCGCCCGCGCCACGCACAACGCCCGCACCGTCGGCGGCGTCATGGTCGTCGAGGGCGCCCAGGTGGTCGTCGGTGACGTCGCCCACTCTCCGGACGAGATCGGCTACGAGGTGCTGTGCCGCCGCCACCACCGCAGACGGATGACGAGCGCGACGTCGGGGGCGGCGGCGCTGTCGCCGGACGTCCTGCCGGTCACCGCCGACTGACCTGGGCGGTACGACCCTCGGGTGGAGTGTCGCCCCGGCCCGTCCTGCTCACCGTTCGCCGCGCAGCAGCGTGAACCGCGCCCCCTCCGGATCCGCCACCGTCGCCGCCCGGCCGTGGGGCGTGTCGTGGGCCGGGGTGAGGACGTGCCCGCCCAGATCGACGAGGCGTGCCACGGACTCGTCCGTGTCGGCCACTTCGAAGTACGTCACCCAGTGCGGCCCCCGCTCGCGCGGCAGGGCGTCGCCGACGCCGTGGATGCCGGCGACGGGGCGGCCGCCGAGGCACAGGGTGACGTAGTCGCGGCCGGTGGAGGGCTCCGGGACCAGTTCGAAGCCGAAGACGGTCTCGTAGAACTTGGCGACGCCCGCCGTCTCGTACGTCAGCAGCTCGTTCCACGCCGGTGTGCCGGGGACTCCGGCGATGGCCGTGCCCAGGTGCGCGGCAGCCTGCCAGACGCCGAAGACGGCACCGGTGGGGTCGGAGCCGAGGGCCATGCGGCCTGCCTCGCCCGCGTCCAGGGGGCCGACGCCGACCGTGCCACCGCACAGGCGCACCGTTTCGGCCGTCACGTTGACGTCGTCGGAGGCGAAGTAGGGCGTCCATGCGGTGGGCAGTTGCCGGTCCGGGGGCAGCTGCCCGATGCCGGCCACCTCCCGCCCGTCGAGCAGGGCCCGCGCGTAGGGGCCCAGTTGCTGGGGGCCGGGCCGGAACTCCCAGCCGAACAGGGCGCCGTAGAAGTCGTGGATGGCGGCCGGTCCGTGCACCATCAGACTCACCCAGCAGGGTGTGCCGGGCGCGCGCCGGGCGTTCGTCTCGCCGATCCGGCTGTCCGATCCCCGTGCGTCGGTCATCGTCACCCTCTTCTCGGCCCTCCGTGGGCCGTGCGTCCGCTTCCGCTCCGACGGGCCCCGGCACCGATACCGGCGCCGGGTTCCGGCGCGTGCTTCGGTGCGAGCTTCGGGCGTGGTGTCGCTCGTGGGGCAGTCCGCAGGCCCGGGCAGTACAGCATGTGCCCGAACCGGTACGCCTCGTGATCGGTACTGTCCGGCGGGCAGAGTAGCCCGACATCGACGCCTCGGCCACTCGGTACGCCAGGATGGGGCCATGAACGCCATCATCTCCGCATCCGGACTCGCCGACGAACTGGCCGGCGCCAGCCCGCCCGTTCTGCTCGACGTCCGCTGGCAACTGAGCACGGCGAAGGCGGCCGGGGCCCCGCCGTTCGACGGCCGCGCCGAGTACGCGGCCGGGCACCTTCCCGGCGCCGTCTATGTCGACCTGGACCGGGAGCTGGCCTCCGCGCCCGGTGTGAACGGTCGGCACCCGCTGCCCGACGTCGGGGAGTTCGGTGCGGCGATGCGCCGGGCGGGCGTGTCGCGGGAGCGGCCGGTCGTCGTCTACGACGGCGGGCAGGGGTGGGCGGCGGCCCGCGCCTGGTGGCTGCTGCGCTGGACGGGTCACCCGAACGTGCGGGTCCTCGACGGCGGATTGCCGGCCTGGGAGGCGCCGCTGTCGACGGACGTCCCGACGCCCGCGGAGGGCGACTTCACGCCGTCGCCGGACGCGCCGGGGCTGCTGGACGCGGACGGGGCCGCCGCGCTGGCCCGGTCCGGTGTGCTGTTCGACGCCCGCGCGGGGGAGCGTTACCGGGGCGAGGTCGAGCCGATCGATCCGGTCGGCGGCCACATCCCGGGCGCCGTGTCCGCGCCGACGGCCGACAACGTGGCCCCGGACGGGCGCTTCCTGCCCGCCGAGGAACTCCGGGCACGCTTCAAGGCGCTGGGCGCCACGGAGGACGGCGCGGTCGGTGTGTACTGCGGCTCGGGCGTGTCGGCTGCCCACGAGGTGCTCGCGCTGGCCGTGGCGGGGATTCCGGCGGCGTTGTACGTGGGTTCGTGGTCCGAGTGGTCCTCGGACCCGGCCCGGCCGGTCGCGGTGGGGCCCGACCCGCAGTAGCGCGCCGCGTGGGGCCCGTCCCGCAGTAGCGCGCCGCGTGGGGCCCGTCCCGCAACAGGGCGCCGCGTGGGGCCCGTCCCGCAACAGGGCGCCGCGCCGGGCGCGGGTGGCGGCTTCGCACGGGTTGGCCCGCGCCGCCGTGCTGAAAGGCCGCCCTGTGTGCGAAGGGCGGCCCCGCAAGAGGGCCGCGCCCGCGAGCAGGGCCGGTGCGGTGGCGAGGACCGGCCCGCACCCTCGCCGGGGCATCGCCGCACGCGGGCCGTTCCCGGGGCGGGCCGTGCCGCGGGCCGGACCCACCGTGGGCCGACGTGACGAGGGCGGGGCCGCACCCACCCGGGTGCGGCCCCGCCCTCGTCACGTCACTTCGGCGAGGCTCGGCTACTCCTGCTTCTTGCGCCGCGTGCCGAACACGATCTCATCCCAGCTCGGCACCGCCGCGCGGCGGCCCGGCCGGACGCCGTCCGCCTCGGCCTGACGGTCGGTGGAACCGGTCAGGCGGTCGCGGTGGCTGGCCACCGAGCGCGGCATGAGCACGTCGGCGTAGGCCGAACCGGCCGACGCCGCGGGGGCGGGAGGCTCCTCCACCTCGGGCTCCTCGACGGGCTCCTCCACCGGTTCCGGAGCGCGCTCGGGAACCACCAGGTCACCGCGGAAGCTCGGTACGGCCTCCAGCAGGCTGGTGAGCGAGTCGCGTTCGCGTTCGGACGAGGCGGTGGCCGCGGTGTCGTCGGCCGGCTCGGACGGCGGCGGGGGCAGGCTCGGCCGCTCCCGCTGTTCCCGGTCGAGGGTGCGGTCCAGCGGCCGGTCGCGCGGCAGCCGGGCGATGCGCGGCACGAACGGGAAGCTCGGCTCGGGCGCGGCGAGGTCGTCGGACTCGCCGATCAGCGCGCGTGCCTCCGCGTCCACGGCCTGGACGAGCCGCCGGGGCGGGTCGTACGTCCAGCTCGCCGAGTGCGGTTCACCCGCGACCAGGTAGACCAGCAGCACTTCCCAGGTGCCGTCGTCGCGGCGCCAGGAGTCCCACTGGACGGTGTCCTTGTCGGCGCCGCGCAGCAGCAGCCGCTCCTGGACGGCCTCGCCGAGGGGCGGACCGGAGTTCTCGCCGGGACGGCGGACGGGGGTCTTGCGAGCCCGCTCCGCCATGAAGGCGCGCTCGGCCAGCACGGGGCCCTCGAAGCGCCGTACGCGATCGACGGGGATGCCGGCCATCTGGGCGACCTCTTCCGCGGTCGCGCCGGCACGTATGCGCGCCTGGATGTCGCGGGGGCGGAGATGGCTCTCCACCTCGATCTCGATCTGGCCGAGGCGGGGACGGTCGCCGCGCACGGCGGCCCGGAGCCGCTCGTCGATCGGAAGCGTGTACTCCGTGCTGTCCGCAGCCTTCAGCACCAGCCGTGTGCCGTCATTCGAGACGGCCACGACACGCAGTTCGGGCATGGGGACCTCCCGGGTGGTGCCTGCCGACGTCACGTGCGTCGCTGCTTCCGCTCTGTCGAGTGTGGCCTGCCCGGGTGCAGCCTGCCACAACCTTGCCGAGTTGCCCGGCGTGTCGGGCACGGGCCCTGGATCGCCGTTATGGCACGGTTACCTATTCGCAACGCTAAGTGACCAACTCGGTCACCCTGTGCAACTAGCCCCCTCCCGGCGGTCCTTCAAGGTGCCGGACCCCCGCTCGGGAGACCAGCTCCAGGGCTCGCAACAGTACTCCATTCGGGCCACGTGCGTGGATTGGCACGCCGCCCAACTTCTGGCAAGAGGTGACGCTCGGCCGTCCCCGGTGCGATTTCCGCGATCTTGGACGTGGCGTACTTCACGCAATCACCAGAAACGGAACTAATGGTTTCGGCCGCACGTCCCTTTCTCGTGCAGTTGATCGATCCCGTACGGGAAAGGCAGGCAAGGTCCGACAATGCGTGAAAGGTCCGAGGGCACGGGTGAGGCGGACGTGGGTTCGAAGGGGGAGTCCAGGCGAATCGACCTGAGCGTGCCCCAGGTCGCGGGCAGCGCCCTGGCCGCGGTGGTGGCCGCCAAACTCGCCTCCTCCTTCGGTGTCTACGGCACGATCGCCGGTGCCGGTCTGATCAGCGTCGTCGCCACCTGCGGGGGCTCGGTGCTCCAGCACTTCTTCAAGCGCACCGGGGAGCAGATCCGGGTGAAGCGCACCGTCGCCGGCGTGCCGACCGCGTCGGTGCCGGCCACGCTCACCGGGGCCTCCGCCTCCGCCTCCGGTTCGGTTCCCGCGGCGGCGTCGGGTGCGGCTTCGGCTTCGGGCGAGTTCACCGCAGGCACCGTCTACCGCGCGCGGACCAGGGGCTGGCGCCGCCCGTTGGTCGCGGCGGCCCTCGTCTTCGGCGTCACCATGGCCGGGATCACCGTCTACGAGGTCGCCTCCGGCCAGAACCTGAGCGGCGGCCACAGCACCACCGTCGGCAGCGCCTTCACGGGGCACAACAAGTCCGCGGCCGATTCCGGGGAGCCGGGCGACTCCGACGACTCCGACGACTCCGGGAGCACGCGGGACGGCCGGGACCCGGGCGGCTCCGGTGACCCAGGTGACGCCAAGAACTCCGGTTCCGGGAACGACACCCCGTCCGCCACCCCTTCCGGAACCCCGGACGGAACCGGCGACGGCACCTCGCCCGACGGCGGCTCCACCGAGGACGGCGGTACGGCGTCCAGCCAGGCCCCCGCCCCGGACGCCACCGGTGATGACGGGGCCGGTGACACCGGGACCCCCGACCCGGACACCTCGGCTACGGCCCCAGAACCCGGCGCAAGTAGTCGTTCTGGAACAGACGCTCCGGGTCAAGACGGTCCCGCAGCGCCGTGAACTCGCCGAAGCGCGGATACACCCGGGAGAAGTACTCGGCGTCCCGGGTGTGCACCTTGCCCCAGTGCGGCCGGCCCTCGTGCGCCGTGAAGATGCGCTCGGCGGCGGTGAAGTACGCCTGGTAGGGCGTTCCCCGGAACATGTGCACGGCGATGTACGCGCTGTCGCGGCCCGACGCGGTGGACAGCGTGATGTCGTCGGCCGGGGCCGTGCGCACCTCGACCGGGAAGCTGATCCGCAGCCGTGACCGGTCGATCATCGCCCTCAACTCGCGCAGCGCCTCGACGACGGCCCCGCGTGGAACGGCGTACTCCATCTCCACGAACCGCACCCGGCGCGGGGATGTGAAGACCTTGTAGGGAGTGTCCGTGTACGTCCGCGCGGAGAGCGCCCTGCTGGAGACCCGGGCGATCGCCGGGATGGTGCCGGGCGCCGCTCGGCCGACCCAGTTGACCGCCTGGAAGAGGCCGTTGGAGAGGAACTCGTCGTCCAGCCAGCCCTGGAACCGGCCCACCGGCCGCTCGGGACCGGCGCTGCGGTTGTTGCGCTTGGTGTTGGTGCTGCCGGTGTGCGGGAACCAGTAGAACTCGAAGTGCTCGTTCTCCGACCACAGTTCGTCGAAGTCGGCCAGGACACGGTCGAACGGCATCGGCTCCTCGCGGGCCGTGAGCAGGAAGATCGGCTCCACGGCGAAGGTGATCGCGGTGACGACGCCCAGTGCCCCCAGGCCGATCCGGGCCGCGGCGAACACCTCGGGGTTCTCGTCCGCGGAGCAGGTCAGCACCGAGCCGTCCGCCGTGACCAGTTCCAGGCCCCGTATCTGGGCGGCGATCGAGGCCGAGTCGCGGCCCGTGCCGTGGGTGCCGGTGCTGGTGGCCCCGGCGACGGTCTGCTCCATGATGTCGCCCATGTTGGTCAGCGACAGGCCTTCACGTGCGAGCGCCATGTTGAGCCTCTTGAGCGGGGTGCCGGCCTCGACCGTGACCGTCATGGCGTCCCGGTCGATGCCGCGGATGCCCGTCAACAGTTGAGGGCGGATCAACACACCGTCCGTCGCGGCTATCGACGTGAACGAGTGCCCGGTGCCGACCGCCTTGACCCGCTGCCCGTCCTCGGCCGCCCGGCGGACGGCGCCGGCCAGTTCGTCGACGGAGGCGGGAGTGACCTCCCGCGCGGGACGCGACGAGACGTTGCCGCCCCAGTTACGCCATGTGCCGTTCCGGCCGCTCGTCCTGCCGCTCGCCGTGCGTGTGCTGCTCAACGGTCCCTCCCCGACGCGGTTCCGGCCGCTTGAGCCGGCGGTACCCGAGGAAACCGACCGCGACCGCGACGGCTCCGGCCACCGCCGGAACCCCGTATCCGGCACGCGCCCCGGAAGCGTCGATCACCCAGCCGCCCGCGGAGGAGCCGAGGGCGACTCCGACCGCGAGTCCGGTGCTCACCCAGGTCATGCCCTCGGTGAGCTGCGTGCGTGGTACGTGCTCTTCGATGAGGGACATCGTCGTGATCATCGTGGGAGCGATGGACAGACCCGCAACGAACAGCGCCGCGGCCAGAAACGGCAAGTTTCCGACCAGTAGGAGGGGGATCATACTCACGGCCATCGCACACACGCCCAGGAGCCAGCGGCGTTCCGGCGGTCCGGCGAAGCGCAGCAGCCCGAAGACCATGGCCGCCGTGCACGATCCCGCCGCGTAGAGGGCGAGGACGAGGCTGGCGGCGGCCTTGTGCCCCTCCTCCTCGGCGAACGCCACGGTGACGACGTCGATGGCCCCGAAGATCGTCCCCGTGGCCGCGAACGTGCCGACCAGGACCTGGAGCCCGCGCGAGCGCAGTGCCGTGCCGCCGTCCTTGCGCTCACGCGGGTGCGGTTCCGGCTCGGTGTCGCGCTGCGAGGTCAGCCAGAAGACGCCGGCCGCCAGGAAGCAGGCGGCGAGCAGCGGCCCGGCCTCCGGGAACCAGGCCGTGGACAGGCCGATGGAGATGATGGGGCCGAAGATGAAGCAGACCTCGTCGACCACGGACTCGAAGGAGTACGCGGTGTGCAGGTGCGGCGTGCCCCGGTACAGGGCCGCCCAGCGGGCCCGGACCATCGCCCCGAGGCTCGGCACACAGCCGATGCCGACGCAGGCCACGAACAGCACCCAGTCCGGCCACCCGTAGTGCGCGGCGGGCAGCAGCACCGCCGCCGCCGTCAGCGACACCAACGTCGCAGGGCGCAGCACCCGGCGCTGCCCGTACCGGTCCACCAGGCGGGAGACCTGCGGTCCGGCCACGGCGGCGGCGAGCGCGATGGTGGCCGACAGGGCCCCGGCCAGTCCGTACCGCCCGGTGAGCTGCGAGATCATCGTCACCACGCCGATGCCCATCATCGACAGCGGCATCCGGCCGAGAAAACCCGCGGCGGAGAAGCCCTTGGTGCCGGGGAGGGCGAACAGGGCGCGGTAGGGGCTGGCCAACGAGGTCTCCGGAAGCGGCTCGGTTACGGCGTCGTAAGGTGCGAATGCAGTCGATACAGATTACTCGCCCCCATGTTCGGAAACACCCCCTCGGACCTGGTGAAACGCACGGTCGGTACCCCACCGTTTCCTCGCTGTCAGTGCCGGATGGCAGGATCGAGGCATGCCAGACGTGCTCGATGCCAGCCCCTACGACGCCCTGCTCCTGCTCTCGTTCGGCGGCCCGGAGGGCCCGGACGACGTGGTCCCGTTCCTGGAGAACGTGACGCGGGGGCGCGGCATCCCCAAGGAACGCCTCAAGGAAGTCGGACAGCACTACTTCCTCTTCGGCGGCGTCAGCCCCATCAACGACCAGAACCGGGCGCTGCTGGACGCCCTGCGCAAGGACTTCGCCGAGCACGGCCTGGACCTGCCGGTCTACTGGGGCAACCGCAACTGGGCGCCGTACCTGACGGACACCCTGCGCGAGATGGCCGGCGACGGCCGCCGCCGCGTCCTGGTCCTCGCCACCAGCGCCTACGCCTCCTACTCGGGCTGCCGCCAGTACCGCGAGAACCTGGCGGACGCCCTCGCCGCCCTGGAGTCCGAGGGGCTGGAGCCGCCGCAGGTCGACAAGCTCCGGCACTACTTCAACCACCCGGGCTTCGTCGAGCCCATGGTCGACGGGGTCGTCCGGTCCCTCGCCGAGCTGCCCGAGGAGGTCCGGGACGGCGCGCACATCGCGTTCTGCACCCACTCGATCCCCGTCTCCGCCGCCGACACGTCCGGCCCGGCCGAGGAGCACGGTGACGGCGGGGCGTACGTGCGCCAGCACCTGGATGTGGCGCAGCTGATCGCCGACGCCGTGCGCGAGCGCACCGGCGTCGACCACCCCTGGCAGCTCGTCTACCAGTCGCGCTCCGGCGCCCCGCACATCCCGTGGCTCGAGCCCGACATCTGTGACCACCTGGAGGAGCGGCAGGCGGCCGGTGCCCCCGCGGTGGTGATGGCCCCCATCGGGTTCGTCTCCGACCACATGGAGGTCCTGTACGACCTCGACACGGAGGCCACCGCCAAGGCCGAGGAGCTGGGGCTGCCGGTGCGCCGCTCGGCCACCGTGGGCGCCGACCCGCGCTTCGCCGCGGCCGTCCGCGACCTGGTCCTGGAGCGGGCGGGCGTCGAGCGCGGGCAGGAGGTCACGCCCTGCGCGCTCGGCGCGCTCGGCGCGAGCCACAACCTGTGCCCGGTCGGCTGCTGCCCCGCCCGTGCCCCCCGGCCCGCCGCCGCGGGCGCCGACAGTCCCTACGCGTGAGGAGCCCCGTGACCGACGTGACGCCCGATCCGCTCCATGCCGGCCTGCTGAAGATCGCCCAGGAGGCCGCCCACCGCGCGGGCGAGCTGCTGCGGGACGGACGCCCGGCCGACCTCGCGGTCGCCGCCACCAAGTCCAGCCCGATCGACGTGGTCACCGAGATGGACATCGCGGCGGAGAAGCTGATCACCGGGCTGATCGCCGACCGCCGCCCCGACGACGGCTTCCTCGGCGAGGAGGGCGCCGCCACCGAGGGCACCAGTGGCATCCGCTGGGTCATCGACCCGCTGGACGGCACGGTGAACTACCTCTACGGCCTGCCCACCTGGGCGGTCTCCATCGCCGCCGAGCAGGACGGCGAGCGGGTGGCCGGCGTGGTCGTGGCCCCGATGCGGGGCGAGTCCTACCATGCGCTGCTGGGCGGCGGCGCCTGGGCGACGGGCGCCTGGGAGGGCGAACGCAGGCTCGCCTGCCGGTCCGCGGCCCCGCTGGACCAGGCGCTGGTCTCCACCGGCTTCAACTACGTCGCCGACGTCCGCGCGGAGCAGGCCGAGATCGCGCGGCGGCTGATCCCGCTGGTACGGGACATCCGGCGCGGCGGCTCGGCCGCGATCGACCTGTGCGACGTGGCCGCGGGGCGCCTCGACGGCTACTACGAGCGCGGGCTGCACCCCTGGGACCTCGCGGCGGGCGACCTGATCGCGCGTGAGGCGGGCGCCGTGACCGGTGGACGCCCCGGTGAGCGCCCCACCGGCGCCCTGACCATCGCCGCGACCCCGGCCGTCTTCGAACCCCTCCAGCGGCTCCTGACGGACTTCGGGGCGTAGGCCTCCGGCGGAGAACGGAGGGGGCGCCCGCGACACGGGGGAGTGCCGTCGGTGCCGCTCCCCAGGGGCGGTGAGTCGGCCACTCACGCCGCTGCGGGCGGCTCGGCGGCAGGCGCACGACGAAGCCCCGGTGCTGGATCCCACCGGGGCCTCGTTCTTCGCGGGCCGATCAGGCGTTGGTCGCGCTGACCTCCACACCGTGCTCGGCAGCGAGACGGCGCAGATCGTCGAGCTCGCCCAGCTCCACCTCGACAAGGAACTCGTCGCCCTCGTCGCGGGCCCGGGACAGGTCGGACTCGGTCGTCTTTATGCGCTGCAGAAGTCCTGCGGTGAAAGCGTCCATGCTGCGCCCCCTCGTCCTGGGTCGTGGGTCGTTGGCACGGGGGTGTGCCGGTCGGAAGGGACGATCACGTCTCCGGTGGAGTGCCCAGCGCAGCCCCACCGGGCGGCGACGGTGCCGGACACCCACGCCCGCTCTGCGGAAGCGGACCGCGGCGTACCGCGCGGTAACGCGGTACAGGCAGAGCGTGATCGCGGGGTGTAAAGCCGTCCTCCCCCAGCTCCCCTCCGCGGAAACCTCAACCTCGCCAGAAAATCTCGCATTCCCGCTTCCGCGACCTTTCGTCGGCGTTTCCGCGGCCTTCTCCGTCACCGGCCCCTCACCCGGCTTACAGCCGACTTATGGCCGAAAAGGGCAGGATGGAGGCAACACACCCACCAGCCCCCTGCCCTCGTGCGTCCGAGAAGCGCTACGCGGGTGGACACAGGAAGGACAGCGACGTGCGCGTACTCGTCGTCGAGGACGAGCAGCTGCTCGCCGATGCGGTGGCCACCGGACTGCGCCGGGAGGCCATGGCCGTCGACGTCGTGTACGACGGTGCGGCCGCTCTGGAACGCATCGGCGTCAACGACTACGACGTGGTCGTCCTCGACCGCGACCTCCCCCTCGTGCACGGCGACGACGTCTGCCGCAAGATCGTCGAGCTGGGCATGCCCACGCGCGTGCTCATGCTCACGGCCTCCGGCGACGTCAGTGACCGGGTCGAGGGCCTGGAGATCGGCGCCGACGACTATCTGCCCAAGCCCTTCGCGTTCAGCGAGCTGATCGCCCGCGTGCGCGCCCTGGGCCGGCGGACCAGCGTGCCCCTGCCGCCCGTCCTGGAGCGCGCCGGGATCAAGCTCGACCCCAACCGCCGCGAGGTCTTCCGTGACGGCAAGGAGGTGCAGCTCGCCCCCAAGGAGTTCGCCGTCCTCGAGGTCCTCATGCGCAGCGAGGGTGCCGTGGTCTCCGCCGAGCAGCTGCTGGAGAAGGCCTGGGACGAGAACACCGACCCGTTCACCAACGTCGTGCGCGTGACCGTCATGACCCTGCGCCGCAAGCTGGGCGAGCCGCCCGTCATCGTCACCGTCCCCGGCTCCGGGTACCGGATCTGACCGGCCGTGGCGACGACACCCGCGCCTCCCGGGGCGCCACCCAAGCCCACGTGGGACCCCCGCTCGGCCACGCCGCTGCCGTGGCTGCGCCCCACCATCCGGATAAGGCTCACGCTGCTGTACGGCGGCATGTTCCTGATCGCCGGCATCCTGCTGCTGTCGATCATCTACCTGCTCGCCGCCCAGGCGGTGCGCACCGGCAACGAACCGCTGTACAAGATCGTCGACTTCACCGACCTCAAGGTCTCCAGCAGCGACTGTCCCGTCGTCGACAACGGCAACCTGTCGCTGTCCGACTTCAACGCGGCGATCAGCGAATGCATGGACCACCAGCGCAAGGTCGCCCTGGACAACCTGCTGAGCCGTTCGCTGCTGGCGCTGCTCGGCCTCGCCGTGATCGCCTTCGCCTTCGGCTACGCCATGGCCGGACGCGTCCTGTCGCCGCTGGGCCGGATCACCCGCACCGCGCGCGCGGTGGCCGGCTCCGACCTCTCCCGCCGTATCGAGCTGGACGGCCCGGACGACGAACTGAAGGAGCTGGCGGACACCTTCGACGACATGCTGGAGCGGCTGCAACGGGCCTTCACCGCACAGCAGCGCTTCGTCGGCAACGCCTCCCACGAGCTGCGCACGCCGCTGGCGATCAACCGCACCCTCCTGGAAGTGCATCTGTCCGATCCCAACGCGCCGGTGGAGCTCCAGCAGCTCGGCAAGACGCTGCTGGCGACCAACGAACGCAGCGAGCAGCTGGTCGAGGGCCTGCTGCTGCTGGCCCGCAGTGACAACCAGATCGTCGAGCGCAAACCGGTGGACCTCGCCGAGGTGGCCGGCCAGGCCATCGACCAGGTGCACGCCGAGGCCGAGGCCAAGGGCGTGGAGATCCGCGGTACCCGTGAGGCCGCGGTGGTCCAGGGCAACGGCGTCCTGCTGGAGCGGATCGCCCTGAACCTGGTCCAGAACGCCGTGCGCTACAACGTGGCCGAACAGGGCTGGGTGGAGGTCACCACGGCCGTGGAGAACGGCCAGGCGGTCCTGGTGGTCACCAACACGGGTCCGGTCGTACCGGCGTACGAGGTGGACAACCTCTTCGAGCCGTTCCGGCGGCTGCGCACCGAGCGGACGGGCAGCGACAAGGGTGTCGGGCTCGGGCTGTCCATCGCGCGGTCCGTGGCCCGGGCGCACGGCGGGCACATCTACGCCCAGCCGCGCGAGGGCGGAGGGCTCGTGATGCGGGTGACGCTGCCCGTCTGAGATCATGACCCCGACATCGCACCGAGACCCGAGGATGTTCGCTTTGAGCGGAATTTCCAGGCCACTGGCCCCGGAGTCGCGTGTGTGATCGATCACAGCGGCGGCTTTCCCGCCCTCTACTCTCCGTGATCATGCACCCTGTCGGAAAGCCGGGAAAATCCCGGTTTTCAGGGGCCCTGATCACGGGAAGTACACGGTGAGACGCCTTTGAAGTGCGGCATTCGGACCGTGTACGGTCCCCATCGCCATCCAAGCCGATCACTCATGAGGAGTCCGGTTGGGTGTCGATTGAGTAACAGACCTTGATGTGAGGCAAAATCTCCGCCTCAGGTCGGGCACAAGTCCGGCCTCTCACGCGTTACGTGCGCTGAAGACACCGCAGACACCCAGAGGGGGAGAGCGACCATGGCAACCGATTACGACACTCCACGCAAGACCGACGACGACGTCGACTCGGACAGCCTCGAAGAGCTGAAGGCCAGGCGGAACGACAAGTCCGCCTCCGCCGTCGACGTCGACGAGTTCGAGGCCGCGGAAGGCCTCGAACTTCCCGGCGCCGACCTCTCGAACGAGGAACTGGCCGTCCGTGTACTGCCGAAGCAGCAGGACGAGTTCACCTGCATGAGCTGCTTCCTGGTACACCACCGCAGCCAGCTGGCCCGGGAGAAGAACGGCCAGCCGATCTGCCGCGACTGCGACTGAGGAGGGGTCGGCCGTGACCGGCTCGACCCCTCCCTGGAAGCGCCGTTTCTCCCGACGAGGAGCGGACCAAGGGCCGTCCGACGGCCCCTACAGCGCGCGTGACGAGCGGGGCCCGACCGATACGGGGAAGGCCCCGCTCGAGCCCGTGGCCGGCCGGAGTGACCTCCCGGCGACCACGCGGCCGCCGGTGCCCGCTGCCCGGCGCCGGGCAGCGGCGTTCCGGGAGAAGGCGGGACAGGGTGTCCGCAACGGCGGCGCCCGCGCCAGGGCCGCCCTGGCACACCTCGCCGACCGGGTCATCGACCTGGCGCCCCGGGTGCCCGTACGGGACCTGGCGACGCTGCGCAGGCAGTTCCCCGGCCTCGGCCCCGAAGAGCTCGCCGACCGGCTCGTGGCCGGCGCCGCCAAGGGCACGGCGACCGTGGGAGCGGGCATCGGAGCGGCGGCGATGCTGCCCGTGCCACCCGCGATGCCCACGGAACTGGCCGCCGAGATCACCGGCGTCGCGGCGATCGAGCTCAAGCTGATCGCCGAACTCCACGAGGTCTACGGCGTGCGCCCGCCCGGCAGCCTCGCGCAGCGCAGCACCGCGTACCTGAACTCGTGGTCGGACGAACGCGGCGTCGACGTGTCCAAGCCGTCGACCCTCGGCTCGGCGATGAACGGCCCCATGAAGCGCCAGCTGCGCCAGCAGATCATGAAGCGAATGGTGCGCGACCTGCCGAACCTGATGCCGTTCATGGTGGGTGCGGCCGTAGGCGCCGTCATGAACCGCCGGGACACCAGAAAGCTGGCCGCCAGGATCCGCACCGACCTGCGCAAGAGCCAGGTCGCCTGGAGTGCCCTGGACGACCTCCCCGCCCTGGAACGCCCGCAGGACGCCCTGGACATGGGCGAGATCACCAAGGGCATCGGCCCCGGCCACCTCGGCCGCGGGGAAAACTTCGGCAAAGACGCCCGCTGACCGCGGCCGCCCCGCGAGGTCGCACAGGTCGCACGGGCCGGTGCCGCAACGGCCAGCTCCGGCTCCGGCTCAGCTCCGGAGCCGACGACGAGCGGCCCTGGCGCGACCCCGGCCGGCCGGGCAGGCGCTACGCGGCCGCGGCCTTCGCCGCCTTCAGGGCCTCGATCAGCCGCTCCGGCTCGCGCGTCGACAGGTACAGGTACGGAGTCGGGTCCTGCGGGTCCGTGACCAGCACCCGCACGGCCCGCGGGATGTAGGCGCGCAGCAGCAGGAACGCCCGGGTGTCGGCCTTGTACGTGCGCCAGGCGCGGGCCTCCTCAGGGTCGAGGATCTCCGCCTCGCCCAGTGCCGAGAGCGGCACCTTCGCCTCGCCCGCGATCAGCGAGTCGCCCACGATCCGGATGCGGACCGCGCCGTACGAACTGGCCGCCACCGCCGCCACCGCAATCCCGCCCACCAGGCCGCCCAGCATCGGCAGCGTGCCGAAGGGCAGCAGGATCAGCGCGAACGCCAGCCCCACCAGGAAGGAGACCAGCCACCAGGTGCGGGGCGCGGTGAGTCGTTCTTCGTACGGGGCCGTGGAGAGCTGCATGAAGCAAGCTTGGCACGGTATCGGTGTTCGGCCGACGCGCGGGTAAGGTCTGCGCCTGTGAGTGGTACTTCCCCAGGTCTTGAGCCCCCCGCCGACGCCGTGAAACCCGTACGGCACCCCGACGCGCCCGCCCCCGGCGAGCTGCTCGGCGCCCACTACGGCCAGTGCTTCGGCTGCGGCGGCGACCAGCCCCACGGGCTGCACCTCCAGGCGCGGGCGGGTGAAGGCGTGTCGATCACCGCCGAGTTCACCGTTCGCCCCGCCCACCAGGGCGCTCCCGGCCTGGCGCACGGCGGCGTGCTGGCCAGCGCCCTGGACGAGACGCTGGGCTCGCTCAACTGGCTGCTGCGCACGATCGCGGTGACCGGACGGCTGGAGACCGACTTCCGGCGTCCGGTGCCCGTGGACACGACGCTGTATCTGGAGGCCGAGGTCACCGCGGTGGCGGGCCGGAAGATCTACTCCACCGCCACCGGCCGGATCGGCGGGCCCGACGGCCCCGTGGCGGTCCGCGCCGACGCCCTCTTCATTGAGGTCAAGGTCGAGCACTTCGTCCACAACGGCCGCGAGGAGGAGATCCGCGCCGCCATGGACGACCCCGACCAGCTCCGCCGAGCCCGCGCCTTCGAGGTGAACCCGTGAGCCGTGCCGACCTCGAGGTGCTGATCCGGCGCGTCGACCCCGACGTGCCGCTGCCGGCGTACGCGCAGCCCGGAGACGCGGGTGCCGACCTGCGCACCACCGTCGACTGCGAGCTGGCGCCGGGTGAACGCGCCGTTCTGCCCACCGGCGTGTCTGTGGCGCTCCCCGAGGGGTACGCGGCCTTCGTGCACCCACGTTCCGGACTGGCCGCCCGCTGCGGTGTCGCCCTCGTGAATGCCCCGGGGACGATTGATGCCGGGTACCGTGGGGAGATCAAGGTGATCGTGGTGAATCTCGACCCGCGCGAGAGCGTGCGGTTCGAGCGCTTCGACCGGATTGCCCAACTGGTCGTCCAGCAGGTCGAGAGGGTCCGCTTCCGTCAGGTCGCGGAGCTTCCCGACTCGGCGCGGGCCGAGGGGGGCTTCGGGTCCACCGGCGGCCACGCCGGGTTGGACCGTGCAAGCGGCACAAGCGGTCAGGTCGCCGAAGGCGGCCCGACGGGTGGGAATCGATACGCTTCGGTCGTATCCGACCGGGAAGGACAGTGACGTGTTCGGACGTCGCAAGAAGAGGGATGCCGCCGAGGACGCGGCCGGCGAGACCGAGCAGGTCGTCGACAGCGTCGACACCGAGGCGGACGAAGAGCGCGAACGCGTGCGGCTCGAGCCCGAGCCGCGCCCCGACGGGCCCTGGGACAGCACCGAGGTCCGCGACCCGGGCGAGGGCCGGGTCGACCTGGGCGGCCTGTTCATCCCCGGGGTCGACGGCATGGAACTGCGGGTGGAGGTCGCGGGCGACGCGATCGTCGCCGCGACCGTGGTCCTGCGTGACAGCGCCATCCAGCTCCAGGGCTTCGCCGCGCCCAAGCGCGAGGGCATCTGGGGCGAGGTGCGCGAGGAGATCGGCTCCGGCATCACCCAGCAGGGCGGCATCGTCGACGAGGTCGAGGGTCCGCTGGGCTGGGAGCTGCGGGCCCAGGTCCCGGTGCAGCTGCCGGACGGCACGGGCGGCTTCCAGGTCGTGCGGTTCGTCGGTGTGGACGGGCCCCGCTGGTTCCTGCGCGGCGTGATCTCGGGCCAGGGCGCGGTGCAGCCGCAGGCCGCCGGTCTGCTGGAGCAGATCTTCCGGGACACGGTCGTGGTCCGCGGCGAGGGCCCGATGGCCCCGCGTGACCCCATCGTCCTGAAGCTGCCGAACGACGCGCAGATGGTCCCCGAGGGTGTCCAGCAGGAGGAGGGCTCCCGCTTCGCCGGCGGCATGGGCCAGCTCCAGCGCGGGCCGGAGATCACCGAGGTTCGCTAGGCGGGTTCGGTACGGCTGTTCGCCGTACGTGCGCCACGAGGGCCGCGTCGCCAGGGCGACGTGGCCCTTTCGCGGTACAGACCGGGGCGCTCGCGCCGGACGGTCGGGCCGCGGCCGTTGAATCCGTCCGCCCGCGGTGGTGATACTGGCGCCCGGTTGACGGGGCACGACGGGGGAGGGCACAACATGAGCCGGGTGGTCACGCAGACCATGGTGCGCGTCCAGGACGTGCGGAAGTCGTACGGCAGGGACAGCGCCGCCGTACACGCACTGCGCGGCGTCTCCTTCGACGTGCCGTGCGGGGAGCTGGTCGCCCTCAAGGGACGGTCGGGGTCCGGGAAGACCACCCTGCTCAACATCGTCGGCGGCCTCGACACCCCGGACGCCGGGCGGGTCGAGGTCGACGGCCGGGACCTCGCGGAGCTGGACGAGGACGGGCTGCTCGCCCTGCGCCGGGACCGGGTCGGCTTCGTCTTCCAGTCCTTCGGGCTCATCCCGATCCTCACCGCCGCCGAGAACGTCGGCGTACCGATGCGGCTGCGCCGGGCCGCCCCGCGCGAACGCGAGGAACGCGTCGAGCTGCTGCTCTCCCTGGTCGGCCTCGCCGACCACGCCGCCCAGCGCCCCGGTGAGATGTCCGGCGGGCAGCAGCAGCGGGTCGCCATCGCCCGCGCCCTCGCCAACGACCCGGCGCTGCTGATCGCCGACGAGCCCACCGGCCAGCTGGACGCGGAGACCGGTCACTCCGTGATGGAGCTGCTGCGGGCCGTCGTACGCAGCGAACGGGTCACCGCCCTGGTCGCCACCCACGACGCCACCCTGCTCGACCTCGCCGACCGGGTGCTGGAGCTGCGGGACGGGGAGATCGTCGAGCAGTGACGCCCCGGCGTCAGAGTTCCGTCAAGGACGACCGGCATCCCCGCCCCCGCCCCTTTTGCCGCGATCGCGGGTCGTAGGGTCGACGCTGCGCAATCAGCGGTGACCGGAAGACAATGAGGCCATGGGACGCGGCAAGCTTCGGATCTACCTCGGTGCGGCACCCGGCGTCGGCAAGACGTACGCGATGCTGTCCGAGGCACACCGGCGCGTCGAACGGGGCACGGACTGCGTGGTGGCCTTCGTCGAGCACCACGGCAGGGCACGCACCGAGGTGATGCTCCGCGGCCTGGAAGAGGTGCCGCGCCGGGAGGTCCAGTACCGCGGCGCGGCCTTCACCGAGCTGGACCTGGACGCGGTCCTGGCCCGCCGCCCCCGGGTGGCACTGGTGGACGAGCTGGCCCACACCAACGTCCCCGGCGTGCGCAACGCCAAGCGCTGGCAGGACGTCGAGGAACTCCTCGCCGCCGGCATCGACGTCGTCTCGACCGTCAACATCCAGCACCTGGAGTCGCTCGGCGACGTCGTGGAGTCCATCACCGGCGTACGGCAGCGCGAGACGGTGCCGGACGAGGTGGTGCGGCGCGCGGACCAGATCGAACTGGTCGACATGTCGCCGCAGGCGCTGCGCCGGCGCATGGCCCACGGCAACATCTACCAGCCGGACAAGGTCGACGCGGCCCTGTCCAACTACTTCCGCCCCGGCAACCTCACCGCCCTGCGCGAGCTGGCGCTGCTGTGGGTCGCGGACCGGGCCGACGAGTACCTCCAGCAGTACCGCAGCGAGCACCGGGTCTCCAGGATCTGGGGCTCGCGCGAACGCATCGTGGTCGGCCTGACCGGCGGCCCCGAGGGCCGGACGCTGATACGGCGGGCCGCGCGCCTCGCCGAGAAGGGCGCCGGCGGCGAGGTGCTGGCGGTGTACATAGCCCGCAGCGACGGGCTGACCTCCGCCTCCCCGAAGGAGCTGGCGGTGCAGCGCACCCTGGTGGAGGACCTCGGCGGCACCTTCCACCACGTGCTCGGCGAGGACATACCGGCCGCACTGCTCGACTTCGCCCGCGGCGTCAACGCCACCCAGATCGTCCTCGGCTCCTCACGCCGCAAGACCTGGCAGTACGTCTTCGGCCCCGGCGTGGGCGCCACCGTCGCCCGCGAGTCCGGCGCCGACCTGGACGTTCACATCGTGACCCACGAGGAGGTCGCCAAGGGGCGCGGGCTGCCGGTGGCCAGGGGCGCGCGGCTCGGCCGGTCCCGGAGCGTCTGGGGCTGGTTCGCGGGCCTGGGCGGTCCGGTGCTGCTGTCGCTGCTGCTCAGCACCGTCCACCTCGGGCTCGCCAACGACGTGCTGCTCTACCTGGCGCTGACCGTCGCGGCGGCCCTGCTCGGCGGGCTGTACCCGGCGCTCGCCTCGGCCGCGGTCGGGTCCGTGCTGCTGAACTGGTTCTTCACGCCCCCGGTCAACCGGATCACCATCGCCGACCCGAAGAACATCCTTGCGCTCGCCATATTCGTCGGCGTCGCGCTCTCCGTCGCCTCGGTGGTCGACGTCGCGGCCCGCCGCACCCACCAGGCCGCCCGGCTGCGGGCCGAGTCGGAGATCCTGTCCTTCCTGGCCGGTGACGTGCTGCGCGGCGAGACCAGCCTGGAGACGCTCCTGGAGCGGGTGCGCGAGACCTTCGGCATGGAGTCGGCCGCCCTCCTGGAGCGGGAGGGCGACGTGGCGCCCTGGACCTGCGCGGGGCGCGCCGGGTCGGGACCGCCGATTGACCGCCCGGAGGACGCGGACGTGGACATGCCCGTCGGCGACCACATGGCCCTCGCGCTGACCGGCCGGGTCCTGCCCGCGGAGGACCGCCGGGTGCTGGCCGCCTTCGCCGCCCAGGCCGCCGTCGTCCTGGACCGGCGTCGCCTGCGCGAGGAGGCCGACCAGGCCCGCGCGCTGGCCGAGGGCAACCGCATCCGCACGGCGCTGCTGGCCGCCGTCAGCCACGACCTGCGCACCCCGCTCGCCGGGATCAAGGCGGCCGTGACCAGCCTCAGATCCGACGACGTGGCCTGGTCCCAGGAGGACCAGGCGGAGCTGCTCGAAGGCATCGAGGAGGGCGCCGACCGCCTCGACCACCTGGTGGGCAACCTGCTCGACATGTCCCGCCTGCAGACCGGCACCGTCACCCCGCTGATCCGCGAGATCGACGTGGACGAGGTGGCGCCGATGGCGCTCGGCGGGGTGCCCGAGGGCAGCGCCGAACTGGACATCCCCGAGACGCTGCCCATGGTCGCCGTGGACGCCGGGCTCCTGGAGCGGGCGCTGGCGAACCTGGTGGAGAACGCCGTCAAGTACAGTCCGGACGACCGCACCGTCCTGGTCGCCGCCAGCGCCCTCGCCGACCGCGTCGAGGTACGGGTCGTGGACCGGGGGCCGGGCGTGCCGGACGAGGCCAAGGACCGCATCTTCGAGCCCTTCCAGCGCTACGGCGACGCCCCGCGCGGGGCCGGGGTGGGACTCGGTCTGGCCGTGGCCCGCGGTTTCGCCGAGGCGATGGGCGGCACCCTGAACGCCGAGGACACCCCCGGCGGCGGCCTCACCATGGTCCTCACCCTCCGCGCGGTGGGCTCCTCCGGTGCGTCCGGGCCGGCCCACCACCTGGCCACGGCAGAAAGGCAGGCCGCCCGATGACCCGGGTGCTCGTGATCGACGACGAACCGCAGATCGTGCGGGCCCTCGTGATCAACCTCAAGGCACGGCACTACGAGGTCGACGCCGCCCACGACGGAGCCACCGCACTCCAGCTCGCCGCCGCCCGTCACCCCGACGTGGTGGTGCTGGACCTGGGCCTGCCCGACATGGACGGCGTCGACGTGATCAGGGGACTGCGCGGCTGGACCCGGGTGCCGATCCTGGTGCTGTCCGCCCGGCACTCCTCCGACGAGAAGGTCGAGGCGCTCGACGCGGGCGCCGACGACTACGTCACCAAGCCCTTCGGCATGGACGAGCTGCTGGCCCGGCTGCGGGCCGCCGTCCGCCGGTCCGAACCCGTCCCGGGCGGCGAGGACGAGGTCGTCGTGGACACCGCCGAGTTCACCGTCGACCTGGCCGCCAAGAAGGTCAACAGGGACGGCAGGGACGTACGCCTGACACCCACCGAGTGGCACCTGCTGGAGGTGCTGGTGCGCAACACGGGGCGCCTGGTCAGCCAGAAGCAGCTGCTGCAGGAGGTGTGGGGGCCGTCGTACGGGACGGAGACGAACTACCTGCGGGTCTACATGGCCCAGCTGCGCCGCAAGCTGGAGGCGGACCCCGCGCACCCGCGGCACTTCATCACGGAGCCGGGCATGGGCTACCGCTTCGAGAAGTGAGCGGGGGCGCACGGGAAGTGAGGGGGACGTGAGCCTCGCCATCCCGCCCCGACAGGGGTGCATGGCTGTCGGCGTGCCCCGGTACGCTTCAGATATGAGTGCTGCTCCGCGTTCCGACAAGCCGGTGGGCCGGTTCCGGCGCATGTTCGACCGGCTCTCCTCGTCACAGGAGGACCTGGAGTCGGAGGAACTGCGCGAGGACGCCGACACCGCCGGCTGCACGCGCATCGGAGACTGTCAGGACCGGCAGGTCGTGTCGGTTACTGGTACCTTGCGCACGGTCACCCTGCGACCGCGTGCGGGTGTTCCGGCCCTGGAGGCCGAGCTGTTCGACGGTTCCGCCGCCCTGGACGTGGTGTGGCTGGGCAGACGCTCCATCGTGGGCATAGAGCCGGGGCGCAAGCTCATCGCATCGGGCCGGATCTCCATGAGCCACGGCCGCCGGGTGCTCTTCAACCCGAAATACGAACTGAGACCCCTCGGACGGGAGTAGCCGGTGACGTCGCTCGACAAGCCGACCGAAGAGACGACAGAGGCCGACGACGCCCGGGCGGTGACGGAGGCCGCGCTGTTCGAGGCGTTCGGCGGCGTGCGGGGCATGATCGAGACGGTGCTGCCGGGCCTGCTCTTCGTCACCATCTTCACCCTCAACAACGACCTGCACATGTCGGCGATCGCGGCACTGGCCGTGTCGGTGGTGCTGGTCGTCGTCCGGCTCGTGATGAAGGACACCGTCAAGCACGCGTTCAGCGGGGTCTTCGGCGTCGCCTTCGGCGTGGTCTTCGCGATGATGACCGACAACGCCAAGAACTTCTATCTGCCGGGCATGCTCTACACCCTGGGCCTGGCGCTGGCGTACATCGTCACCTCGCTGGCCGGGGTGCCGCTGATCGGCCTGATCCTCGGCCCGGTCTTCAAGGAGAACCTCTCCTGGCGCACCCGCAACCCCGGCCGCAAGAAGGCGTACACCAAGGCCAGCTACGCGTGGGGCTTCATCCTGCTCGCCAAGTCCGCGATCCTCTTCCCGCTGTACTGGTGGGCGGACACCGAGCAGCTCGGCTGGGTCCTGGTCACCCTGAAGATCCCGCCCTTCCTGCTCGCCGTCTGGCTGACCTGGGTCTTCCTGGCCAAGGCGCCGGCGCCCATCGACGTCTTCGCGGAGATGGAGGCGGCGGAGGAGGCCGAGAAGGCCGAGCGGGACCGGCGTGAAGGCGAGCAGGCGGGGGCCGACGGCGCCCTGCCGGGGCCGGCGTCGTCCGAGGCCGGCGGGGAGGCCGCGGACCTGCGCGGTGGCAGGCACCGCAAGGCCTGACCGGCGAGACGGAGCAGTAAGGCGGTGGGGCGCCCGGATCTTCCGGGCGTCCCACCGCCTTGGACGTGTCTTCGTCCGTCTTCGTCCGTCGTCGGTCAGACCACGCCGTCGGGCCCTCGGCGGGCCGACAGCAGGTCCTCCAGCTGCTCCTCACGGGCCTGCGCGGCGACGAAGAGCAGTTCGTCGCCCGCCTCCAGGGAGTCCTCCCGGGACGGCGTCAGCACCCGGGTGCCGCGGATGATCGTCACCAGCGAGGTGTCCTCGGGCCACTGGACGTCGCCGACCTGGGTACCGGCCAGAGCCGACTCCTCCGGCAGCGTCAGCTCCACGAGGTTGGCGTCGCCGTGGCTGAAGCGCAGCAGCCGGACCAGGTCGCCGACGCTCACCGCCTCCTCGACCAGGGCCGACATCAGCCGCGGAGTGGAGACGGCCACGTCCACGCCCCAGGACTCGTTGAAGAGCCACTCGTTCTTCGGGTTGTTCACCCGGGCGACGACACGCGGAACGCCGTACTCCGTCTTGGCCAGCAGGGAGACGACGAGGTTGACCTTGTCGTCGCCCGTCGCGGCGATCACGACGTTGCAGCGCTGGAGCGCCGCCTCGTCCAGGGACGTGATCTCGCACGCGTCGGCGAGCAGCCACTCCGCCATCGGGACGCGCTCGACCGAGATGGCGGTCGGCGCCTTGTCGATGAGCAGGACCTCGTGGCCGTTCTCCAGCAGCTCGCCCGCGATCGAACGGCCGACCGCGCCGGCTCCGGCAATGGCGACCCTCATCAGTGACCGCCCTCCTCTTCGGGACCCTTGGCGAACGCCGCCTCGACCTTGTGGACCTCGTCGGTGCGCATCATCACGTGCACGAGGTCACCCTCCTGCAACACCGTCTGCGAGGTCGGCAGTATGGCCTCCCCGAGCCGGGTGAGGAACGCCACCCGCACGCCGGTCTCCTCCTGGAGCCGGCTGATCTTGTGACCCACCCAGGCCGAGGAGGTGTGCACCTCGGCGAGCTGGACACCGCCGGTGGGGTCGCGCCACAGCGGCTCGGCTCCCGAGGGCAGCAGCCGGCGCAGCATCTGGTCGGCCGTCCAGCGGACGGTGGCCACGGTGGGGATGCCCAGGCGCTGGTAGACCTCGGCGCGGCGCGGGTCGTAGATGCGGGCGGCGACGTTCTCCACGCCGAACATCTCGCGCGCCACGCGGGCGGCGATGATGTTCGAGTTGTCGCCGCTGGAGACGGCCGCGAAGGCGCCGGCCTCCTCGATGCCCGCCTCGCGCAGGGTGTCCTGGTCGAAGCCGATGCCGGTGACCCGGCGGCCGCCGAACGAGGAACCGAGGCGTCGGAAGGAGGTGGGGTCCCGGTCGATCACCGCGACCGTGTGCCCCTGCTGCTCCAGGGTCTGGGCGAGCGCGGAGCCCACGCGGCCGCAGCCCATGATGACAATGTGCACGACTTACACCACTCTTCTTCTCTGCCCTCTGACCGCGGTGAACATCCCGTTCATCTTCCTCTTTCGGCTCGACGGGCAAACATCTGCGGCCCCCCACCGAGGGCCGCAGCCACCATCATGCCGGTCCACCGCCGTCGCACCCCGGCGGGGTGGTTCGTTCGCCGTCGTTCGGCCGCCTCGACGACGCCACCGGCTCCGGCGCCGACCGCGGGCGTACGGACGTCGTCGTGGGCACCTGCCCCGGCCTGGACCGGCGGTACGCCAACGCCCTGCGCGTCGACGGCGCCCGGTACGCCCGGGACCTGACGGAGGTCCTCGCGGACGGCGCCCGGTGCGACACCGGCATCGACGCGCGGGCCGCCGGGCGGGAACGCCGTGGACAGCCTGTGCCGCGGGGACGCTCCCGTCCTCGCGGAAGAGGCGGAAGAGGCGGAAGTCACGGGGGACGGACAAGAGAGAGCGAGAGTGAGAGGCGTACGGCGGGTACGACGCGTCGACCGGCCCCAAGACCCTGGTGACGGCCTTCGACCGGCCTTCCCGCTGCTGCTCGGCGTGCTGGGCCCCCGGTTCGTCTCGGGCCCGCGGCTCCCCGTCCGTCCCGTCCGGGGCGGCCCCGCGTCAGCTCCCCGCCGACGATCCCCGGCGGCAGATGCTGCGAATGCTGGCGAAGGCCAGGACGGCGAGGCCGACGAGCGTGACGCCGCCGCCGACCAGCTCCGCGGACAGATGCATGGGATCTCCCTCAGGGGACGACGGGCGGTGATGGTCATATAGCCATGCAAGCCCGGCCGCCAGCCCCATCCGCAGCCGTTCCGCCCCGTGAATTCACCCGTAGAGCAGACCGGGGCGGCCGGGGAGGGGTGGCGGTTGGGCGGTCGCCCGTTCGAACGCTTACGATCCTCTGTTGTGTCCAAACTGACCGACGTGCCCAAGCGGATCCTCATCGGGCGCGCACTGCGCAGCGACCGGCTGGGCGAAACGCTCCTGCCCAAGCGCATCGCCCTGCCGGTGTTCGCGTCCGACCCGCTGTCCTCCGTGGCGTACGCGCCCGGCGAGGTGCTGCTCGTCCTGTCCATCGCGGGCGTGTCGGCGTACCACTTCAGCCCGTGGATCGCGGTCGCGGTCGTGGTCCTGATGTTCACCGTGGTCGCCTCCTACCGGCAGAACGTGCACGCCTACCCGAGCGGCGGCGGCGACTACGAGGTGGCCACCACCAACCTCGGACCCAAGGCCGGTCTGACCGTCGCCAGCGCCCTGCTGGTCGACTACGTCCTGACCGTCGCGGTCTCCATCTCCTCCGGCATCGAGAACCTCGGCTCGGCGATCCCCTTCGTCGTCGAGCACAAGGTCCTGTGCGCGGTCGCCGTGATCCTGCTGCTCACCCTGATGAACCTGCGCGGGGTCAGGGAGTCGGGCACCCTGTTCGCGATCCCGACGTACGTCTTCGTCGCGGGCGTCTTCATCATGATCGTGTGGGGCGCCTTCCGCGGCCTGGTCCTGGACGACACCATGCGCGCCCCGACGGCGGACTACGAGATCAAACCGGAGCACGGCGGCCTGGCCGGTTTCGCCCTGGTCTTCCTCCTGCTGCGGGCCTTCTCCTCGGGCTGTGCCGCGCTCACCGGCGTCGAGGCGATCTCCAACGGCGTCCCGGCCTTCCGCAAGCCGAAGTCGAAGAACGCGGGGAACACCCTTGCGATGATGGGCCTGCTCGCCGTCACCATGTTCTGCGGCATCATCGCGCTGGCCGCCGCGACCGACGTGCGCATGTCGGAGAACCCGGCCACCGACCTCTTCCACAACGGTGTCGCCGTCGGCTCCGACTACGTCCAGCACCCGGTGATCTCGCAGGTCGCCGAGGCGGTCTTCGGCGAGGGAAGCTTCCTGTTCATCGTGCTGGCCGCCGCTACCGCGCTGGTCCTCTTCCTCGCCGCCAACACCGCCTACAACGGCTTCCCGCTGCTCGGCTCGATCCTCGCCCAGGACCGCTACCTGCCGCGCCAGCTGCACACCCGCGGCGACCGGCTGGCCTTCTCCAACGGCATCGTGCTCCTCGCCGGCGCCGCCATGCTCCTGGTCGTGGTCTACGGCGCCGACTCGACGCGTCTGATCCAGCTCTACATCGTCGGCGTCTTCGTGTCCTTCACGCTCAGCCAGATCGGCATGGTCCGGCACTGGAACCGCAACCTGGCCACCGAGCGGGACCAGTCCAAGCGCCGCCACATGATGCGCTCCCGCGCGATCAACGCCTTCGGCGCCTTCTTCACCGGCCTGGTCCTGGTGGTGGTCCTGGCGACCAAGTTCACCCACGGCGCCTGGGTCGCGCTCCTCGGCATGTGCATCTTCTTCGCGACCATGACGGCGATCCGCAAGCACTACGACCGCGTCGCCGAGGAGATCGCGGCCCCGGAGGACCCCGAGGAGGCACAGAGCGACGACATGGTGCGCCCCTCCCGCGTCCACTCGGTGGTCCTGATCTCCAAGATCCACCGCCCCACGCTCCGCGCCCTCGCCTACGCCAAGCTCATGCGCTCCGACAGCCTGGAGGCGCTCAGCGTCAACGTCGACCCGGTCGAGACGAAGGCCCTGCGCGAGGAGTGGGAGCGCCGCGGCATCGCCGTGCCCCTGAAGGTCCTCGACTCGCCGTACCGCGAGATCACGCGGCCGGTCATCGAGTACGTCAAGAGCCTGCGCAAGGAGTCCCCGCGCGACGCGGTCTCGGTCATCATCCCCGAGTACGTGGTCGGCCACTGGTACGAGCACCTGCTGCACAACCAGAGCGCCCTGCGCCTCAAGGGCCGCCTGCTGTTCACACCCGGCGTCATGGTCACCTCCGTCCCGTACCAGCTGGAGTCCTCCGAGGCCGCCAAACGCCGGGCCCGCAAGCGCCAGAACTGGAGCGCGCCCGGCGCGGTCCGGCGAGGCCCGGCCCAGCACCAGCACCCGGACCGTGACCGTACGAAGGACTCCTCCTCGTCCACGTAGACTGGACGGCTGTTGTCCTTTGTCGTCCCCCGTTCTCTGGAGTCACCCCGCCATGCAGGCAGAACCGAAGAAGTCGCAGGCGGAGTCCCGGGCGAAGCCCCAGGCGGTCTCGCTGGTGGGGGAGGAGTACGAGGTCGAGGTCGGCCCCGTCGCCCACGGCGGCCACTGCATCGCCCGCACGTCCGAGGGGCAGGTGCTGTTCGTCCGGCACACGCTGCCCGGTGAGCGGGTCGTCGCCCGGGTGACGGAGGGCGAGGAGGGCGCCCGCTTCCTGCGCGCGGACGCGGTCGAGATCCTGGACCCCTCCAAGGACCGCATCGAGGCACCCTGCCCCTTCTCGGGCCCCGGCCGCTGCGGTGGCTGCGACTGGCAGCACGCCAAGCCGGGCGCCCAGCGCCGCCTGAAGGGCGAGGTCGTCGCCGAACAGTTGCAGCGCCTGGCGGGCCTGACCCCCGAGGAGGCCGGCTGGGACGGCACGGTGATGCCGGCCGAGGGCGACAAGGTGCCCGCCGGCCAGGTCCCGTCGTGGCGCACGCGCGTGCAGTACGCGGTGGACGCGGAGGGCCGCGCGGGCCTGCGCAAGCACCGCTCCCACGAGGTCGAGCCGGTCGACCACTGCATGATCGCGGCGGAGGGCGTCAGCGAGCTGGGCATCGAGGCGCGGGACTGGACGGGCATGGAGTCCGTCGAGGCGATCGCGGCCACCGGCTCCCAGGACCGCCAGGTCATCCTGACACCGCGCCCCGGCGCCCGCCTGCCGATCGTCGAACTGGACCGCCCGGTCTCGGTCATGCGCGTCGGCGAGAAGGACGGCGGAGTCCACCGCGTCCACGGCCGCCCCTTCGTCCGCGAGCGCGCCGACGGCCGCACCTACCGGGTCGGCTCCGGCGGCTTCTGGCAGGTCCACCCGAAGGCGGCCGACACCCTGGTGACCGCGGTCATGCAGGGCCTGCTGCCCCGCAAGGGCGACATGGCCCTGGACCTCTACTGCGGCGTCGGCCTCTTCGCGGGCGCCCTGGCCGACCGCGTCGGCGACCAGGGCGCGGTCCTCGGTATCGAGTCCGGCAAGCGTGCCGTCGAGGACGCCCGCCACAACCTCGCCGCCTTCGACCGGGTGCGGATCGAGCAGGGCAAGGTCGAGGCCGTCCTGCCCCGCACCGGCATCGACGAGGTCGACCTCATCGTCCTCGACCCGCCCCGCGCGGGCGCCGGCCGCAAGACGGTCCAGCACCTGTCCTCGCTGGGCGCCCGCCGTATCGCATACGTGGCCTGCGACCCGGCCGCGCTGGCCCGGGACCTGGGGTACTTCCGGGACGGGGGGTACCGGGTGCGGATGCTGCGGGTGTTCGACCTGTTTCCGATGACGCACCATGTGGAGTGCGTCGCGATCCTTGAGCCTGCCGATAAGGGCCGTTGACCTGCGGCTTTACTCGGTGTGCGGGATGTGCGCTATGCGCGTTACGGGCGAAATCTTGACGCTCATTTGACGCTCGTTCTGATGGCGCGTCAGGTGCATTTCGGGATGCCGTGACCTGGGCTGCAGCGTGGGCTGAGGACGTGCGTGGGCGGCCACGGTCCTGCCCGAGGGGTAGCGCGCCTCGGATCGTCGGGTGGGTTCGCTTGTCGGCGCGTACGGTGTGTGCCACGTCTGACCGTGCACCTGCGCCGTTCGAGAGGGTGGCGATGCCGCCGTGCCGAGCGATTCACCGTCGCCTTAAGCCGCCCGCCGTCGTCCCCCTCGTCTGCACGCTCATTCGCAGGCGTCGCCTCAAGACGGCGCGCTCTTGATCCTTTACGAGCTCCAAAGGGCGCAGCTCGCCGGCCTTCCGGGCGGCATTCGCTGTACCGCGACATGGCACGCACGCTGCCAGCCCTTTAGGGAAGCCGCAGGTCCCGCAGCTGTCGCCGGGAGGTGATGCCCAGCTTGCGGAAGATGCTGCGGAGGTGGGCCTCAATGGTGCGCGGGCTCAAGAACAGCTGTGCGCCGACCTCCCGGGAGGTCGCCCCGGTAGCTACCAGCCGGGCGATCGTCAGCTCCTGTGCGGTGAGCGCGTCCGAGGGCTGGGCGGACCGGCTGCGTGGGTGCTCGCCGGTGGCGCGCAGCTCGCGGGCGGCGCGCGCGGCGAACGCTTCCGCACCCATGTCCGACAGCATCTGGTGGGCGGTGCGGAGCTGCTGGCGGGCGCCTTGACGGCGGCCCTGGCGGCGTAGCCACTCGCCATAGACGAGATGAGTCCGGGCCAGCTGGGTGGCCACTCGGCAGTTTCGTAGCTGCTCGATCGCCTCGCGGTAGTACTCCTCGGCGGCCGGGCCGGTGCTGACCAATGCCCGTGAGCGCGCTGCCAGCCCGAGCCCCCACGGGGTGCCGCTGGCCAGCGCCCGTGAGCTGAGCTGGTCCAGCGCAGCGGTCGCATGCTCCGGCCGGCCGCTACGGCATGCCGCTTCAATGAGCTCGGAGTGTGCCAGGTTGCTGTGGGTCAGCTCGTCGGACTCGAAAGCCCGCGTCGCAGCGACCAGAGCCGCCGGGTAGTCGCCCAGACCGTTGTGCAGCACCGCCATGGCGTACTGCGCCAGGAAGTCCTCAGTTCGGCGCCCACGTCCAGCCGCTTCCCGGACCATGGTCGCGTGGATCTCGGTGGTCTCGTCCGAGCGGCCGCGCCAGGCAGCCAGGATGAGCTGGCCGTGGAGCACGGGCACAGTTCTGGTCGCGGCCGCGATCGCGGTCTGTTCGGCGGCCCGGGAGAAGTCACCAGAGAGCACCAGCATGACGGACTGGACGAGCAGTGCTGCCGGGAGCGTGGCCAGCGCGCCGGCTTCCCTGACCAGCCGGACATGACGAGCGGCCAGCGCGTGCACCATCTGGTCGTCGAAGAGCGACATCGCGGTCCGGCCGGCCAGCCACAGCCAGCGGCGGTCGTCGCTGTCGTTCACGGCATGATCGTCCCGCTCGTGACGATTGAAGGCGTCCAACGCCCGCCGCAGGCCGGGCACTCCTGCCGCGTAGCCCTGCGTGAACGTCGTCACCAGCCCGTCGAGCAACAGATCCACGGGCCTCGGCGTCTTCGGTGGTGCGGGCGCGGCCCGGGCTGCGTCGGCCACCGTACGCACGCCGCCGGGTCCGCGGTCGCCGGTAACGATCGCCGCATCGAGCGCGTCCAGGTAGGTCTCCCGGGACAGCGCCGGGTCCAGCGGGGCGAGGGTCTTGGCGGCGTCCAGCAGCATCCGTGGCCCCTCGCCGCCCCTTGCCCCGTGGAACGCGATCCGAGCATTCAGCAGCTGTAGGCGGGCCTGCGCCACGGCGTCCAACGGCCCGGCCGCGGCGACTGTCAGCAGCTCCAGGGCTTCGGACGCACCTGCCTCGTGCTTGGCGTGCGCAGCTTCCAGGGCCCGTTCCGCCCGGACGGCCGGCCTGGGGGTCAGCTCGGCCGCACGCTTCAGGAACGCCGCCGCGGCGGCCAGCCCGCCGCGGGCGCGGGCCCGTCCGGCCGAACGCTCCAGCTCCGCGGCGGCGTCCTCATCAGTGCCCACCACCGCCTGCGCGCGGTGCCAGGCACGCCGGTCCGGATCGACCTGCTGGTCGGTGACGGCGGCCAGCGCGCCGTGCGCACGGCGCCGGTCGGTCGGTGTGGCCGCCCGGTAGACCGCCGAGCGCACCAGCGGGTGCCGGAACCGCACACGGAAGTCGAACTCCAGCAGCCCGGCGGCCTCCGCGGGCGCAGCCGCCTCGCGGGCGATCCCCAGCTCCGCGGCCGCGCGCCACAGCAACGCCGCGTCCCCGGTCGGCTCGGCCGCGGCAACCACCAGCAGCATCCGCGCGTCGGCAGGCAGGCTGTTCGCGCGGCGCCGAAAGCCGTCCTCGATCCGGCGCGGAACGCTCACCACATCCGGCAGCTCGAACCCGCCCGCGAACTGCACCGCCGGAGCACCCCGGGGTAGCTCCAACAACGCCAGCGGATTGCCGCGCGCCTCGGCTACGATCCGGTCGCGCACCACATCGTCCAGTGGTGCGCGGACCGCGGTAGCCAGCAGCGTCTGGGCATCGGAGGCCCCCAGCCCCGCCAGGCGCAGTTCCGGCAACCCGCTGAACGCCTCGACGTCGGTCACACCGGGATCGCGCAGCGCAAACACCATCACCACCCGCTCGGCCCCCACTCGCCGGGCCACGAAAGCCAGAACCTGCGCAGACGCCTGATCGAGCCACTGCGCATCATCGACCACACACAGCAACGGCCCGTTCTCGGCCAACAGGCTCAGCACCGCCAACCCCACCAGGAACCGGTCCGGCGCAGCACCCTCGCGCAGCCCGAACGCCACCCCGAGCGCGGCCTGCTGCGGCTCGGGCAGCTCGACCGCCCGCGCCAGGAACGGGGCGCACAACTGGTGCAGGCCCGCGAACGCGAACTCTGCCTCCGCCTCCACCCCGGCCGCGTCGTGAACCCCGAATCCCGCCGCCACGGCGGTCTCCCGCATGTGCTGCAGGAGGGCGGACTTGCCGATGCCGGCTTCCCCGCGCACCACCAACACTCCGCTGTCGCCGCCCTGCGCCTGAGCCAGCAGCTGCTCGAGCGCCGCCTGCTCGGCGCGCCGTCCCACGAGCATCGCCTGGTCCTCCCCTGGCGCCGACACGGCGTCTATCCGGTAATTGTCACCGACGCGAAGCGCGCGGGCAGCACCGGGTCGTCAAGATGCCAGCCCTCCCCGCGCCAGGGTCGGTGACGGGGTAAGGGATTCTTACCGACGCGGACCAGGCGCCTTTCCCGCGACTCTGAGAGCCCTCAGCAGAGCGACCGGGAAGGGAGCGACCACCGTGATCAGCACCGAGGTGTTCTTCCCCGCCGACGAGGAGTCCTCCCGCTACGGCAGCATCGCGAGCGGGTCGCCGTCCACGCCCTGGCCCACCGGGAGCTGCACGGCGGTGGGGCGGGCTGTCGGAGGCCGATCGCCGGCGCCGGCTCACGCACCCCTGACCACGCCGAAGACATCTGGGCCGACGACACGTCGGTCGACGACACCTGAAGGGAACAGCCGTGGCCTGGAGACCCCGCCAACTCGCCGAACTCGCCGGCACCACTGTGGGTGCGGTGCGGCACTACCACGACGTCGGCCTGCTGGAAGAGCCGCCGCGGCGCGCCAACGCCACAACACGGCGAGGAACCTGCCCCTCGACCTCCTCGGCGGACCGACCGCCGTGACCGCGTTCGCCCCCGGCCTGGATGACGCGACCACCCGTTTCGACCGCAACGAGCCACAGCTCAACGTCTCCACCGGCCCGGACGACGAGCGCGACACCACCACACCGACCGCCATCGTCGAGAGCATGCGGGCGGTGCCCCTCGGTGGCGGCCTGCAGCCGGCCGGCCGCGAGCGGCTCACCACCTCGCTCGTCGCGAACACCACCGGCGACGCCACCCTCTGGGCCGGCGTGCCAGCCGGGTGGCTGATCGGGGACAGGACCGGGACCGGAGCACAGGGCGAGCGCAACGACGTCGGGATCGTGCTGCCCCCGGACCGCGCGCCGCTGGTCTCGCCGTCTACGCCGACCCGGAGTCCACGGCCGGCAACGCCACCATCGCGGAGGCGACAACGATCGCGGTACGGCGGCTCGTCGGTCAATAGCAGGCAGACCACCCTCGGAAAGGAAAGATCATGGGACACGTAACCATCGGGAACGAGAACAGCACGCCGGTCGAGCTCTACTACGAGGACCAAGGCGCGGGTCAGTCCGTCGTCCTCATCCACGGCTACCCGCTCAACGGCCACAGCTGGGAGCGTCAGACACGCGAGCTGCTCTCCGCCGGCTACCGCGTCATCACCTACGACCGCCGCGGCTTCGGCCGCTCGTCGAAGGTCGGCACCGGCTACGACTACGACACCTTCGCCGCCGACCTGAATGCCCTGCTGGAGACCCTGGACCTGCGCGATGTCGTGCTCGTCGGGTTCTCGATGGGCACCGGCGAACTCGCCCGCTACATCGCTCGATACGGCCACCAGCGGGTCGCGAGGCTCGCCTTCCTGGCCTCCCTGGAGCCCTTCCTCGTCGCTCGGGACGACAACCCGGACGGCGTGCCCCAGGACGTCTTCGACGGCATCGAGGCCGCGGCCAAGGGCGACCGCTACGCCTGGTACGAGCAGTTCTTCTCCAACTTCTACAACCTCGACGAGAACCTGGGCAACCGCATCGGCCAGGAGGCGGTCACAGCCAGCTGGAACGTCGCCATCTCCAGCGCCCCCGTGGCCGCCCACGCCGTCGTCTCCTCGTGGATCGAGGACTTTCGCGCCGACGTCGAGGCCGTCCGGGCCAGCGGCACGCCGACCCTGATCCTGCACGGCACCGCCGATCGGATCCTCCCCATCGAAGTCACGGCCCACCGCTTCCGCCGGGCCCTGCCCGACGCGCAGTACGTGGAGATCGACGGCGCCCCGCACGGACTGCTGTGGACTCACGCCGACGAGGTCAACGCCGCCCTGCTCGCCTTCCTGGGAGACCCCCTCCCTACGGGCGTCCGCCCCGGTTCGGAGGAGTCGCCATGACCACGGCCACCGGCGCCTCGCCGCGCGGCGCCGACCTCGGCGTGCGCCCGCGGCGAGCGCCTCGTCCATACGCTGCCCGTGCCGTGGCAGCGGTTCGGCGTGCTCGATGGGCAAGCTCGTCGTCGGCGATCGACGAACGGGTCCCGACCCTACCCGCGGCAGCGGGGCCATCGGTCAAGGTACTCGGGCCCGTGGTCTGCGGGCCTAGAAGCACCTGCGGCAGGCCGCTGAGCATGCGCACACCATTCACGGTCAGGTCGGCACCACCGAACGGGACCCGGCTCGGTGGGGTGGCACTGCCGCAGCAGGGGCCCGAGGATGCGCTCATCAGGATCCGAGCGGGGCTCACCGGCATCGCGCTCGTGCACGGGGTCGGCGTCCTCGTCGGGGCGTCGGACGATCCCGCCGGCCTCGGACGGTACGGCACGGACTTCTGGGGCCGGAAGATGGTCACGGCTGAGGGGACGCGATGAGGGCAACCGGTGCTCCGGCCCCGCTCGTCGGACGACAGGCAGAGATCGCTGCCGTGACCGAGGTGCTCGACCGAGCCCGCCGTGGCACGGGTGGCGCCCTGGTGCTCTGGGGTGAGCCGGGCATCGGCAAGACCGCACTTCTCGACCACGTCACCGCGGCGTCTCCCGATTTCGCCCCGCTGGCGGTACAGCCCGCACGGTGCGAGTCCGGGACCCCCTTCGCCGGCCTGGACACGCTGCTCCGGCCGGTCGAGCACCTGATCGCGACTCTTCCGGTGTCCCAGGCGGCAGCGTTGCGAGGCGTGCTCGCGGGCGAGGTCACCGGAGCGGGCCGGTCACTCACCGCCGTGGCGGTCCTGTCCCTGTTGGCGACGCTGGCAGTCGACCGCCCGCTCCTGATCGTCGTGGACGACGCACATCGGCTCGACGCGGAGACCGCGTTCGTGCTCGGATTCGTCGCCCGGCGGGTGGGGACCGATCCGGTGGTGGTCCTCGTCGCCGGCCACGACGCGCCTGTCGGCGGATCGTGGGAGGGGGTCGATCCGCTCGCGGTGAGTCCTCTCGCTGACGACCACGCCGCCCAACTGGTCGCCGCCGCTCACCCCGGCCTCGACGGCCCCGAGGTCACCCGCGCGGTGCAAGCAGGTGGGGGCAACCCGCTGGCACTGCACGAGCTGCCTGTACCAATCGACGATCTTGCCGCCGGCACGGTGCCCGTGGGGCCCCGGCTGCGTACGGCCTTCGCCGAGCGCCTGCAGACCATGCCGACCCCGGCACGCGAGTTCGTCGTGCTCATGGCCGCGGCTCGTGCCGACGGTGATCAGCTCACGCTCGCACGGTCAGCACGTTCCCGCGCCGCCGAGGAGCCGGTCTGGGAGGAGACGATCCGGTCGGGTCTGCTCGCCGGGACGCCCGACCGGCCTGCGCTACGGCACCCGGTGGTCCGGGCCGCTGTCTACGCGAGCGCCTCCCCGTCTGAGCGCAGGAACGCCCACCGGACCCTGGCCGCCGCGCTTCCCCCGGGCAGTCGCGGGCATGTCTGGCACCGGGCCGCGACCGTTCACGACGTCGACGAGGAGATCGCCGGGCTGCTCGAGCAGACGGTGCCCTCGGGCGCCGGCGCGGTACCGATTCTGCGGCGGGCCGCCGAGCTGTCCGCCGACCCGGCCGCTGCGACCCGCAGGCTCGCCGGCGCGGCCGTGGCCGCCTGGCACGGCGGCGACGCCACGATGGCGCGTCGGTTGCTGGCCGATGCCCGGAGCCTGACCGACGAGGTTCTGGCCACCCGCGCCAGCCGCGGCCTGCGCGGGGTACTCGAACTCGCCGAGGGGTCTCTGGAACGAGCCCACCGATCGATCAGTCGCGACATCGCCGCGTTCGATGATCCGCGCATGAGAGTGGAGCTCGGCGCCGCTGCCCTGCACGCGGGATGGTCCGCGGCCCGCGACGACCTCGTCGGCGAGACCCTCACTCGTCTCGCGGGGCTGACGACCCCTGGGCTGCCCGAGGTCCTCCCGATCGTCCGGACGTGGTGGGGGCCAGCGACGGACCCGGCACGGGCAGCGTCGTCGGCAGAACTCGGTGACGTCATGGCGCACATCTCCCGGGTGGAGTCGCAGCTGCTCCCGGCGTCGCCGCTCGGACTGGTGTGGGGCCTCGACGAGCCACTCGCCGATGCCGTGCACGCCCTTGTCCGCAGGCACCGCCGTCACGCCGATGGCACCTCGCTTGCTGCGGCGCTGGCTCGGATCGCGCGACTCGACATCGCCGCGGGCCGGTGGGGCGCTGCGGAGGACGCCGCGGCCGAGGGGCTCGCGTCGGCCGAGCGGATCGGTGCCGAGCACATCGCTGCGGAGTGCCGGAACTGCCTCGGATGGCTCGCCGCCGCCCGCGGTGACGGCCGCAGCGTCGACCATCTGACCGTTCGGACCCTGCAGCTGGCCGGGCCGCGCCGCGACCGTGCGGTCAGCGCCTCGGCCCACTGGAACCGTGGAATGGCCGCTCTGGCGGCCGGTCGCGCCGATGCTGCACTCGACCTGCTCGCCCGCTTGGACGAGCACGGGCACGAGGCAGCACATCCGATCGTCGCTCTGCTGGCAAGCCTGGACACGATCGAGGCCGCCGTGCACGCGCGGCGGCCGGAGATCGGCCGGCGCCGCGCCGAGGCGCTCGACGCCTGGGTACGGCGCACCGGCGCGCACTGGGCGAGATTCACAGCACACCTGGCACGCGCACTGCTGGACGAACCGGCCGCCGAACGGTCCTACCGGGCGGCGCTGGACGTGCCCGGTGCGTCCCGGCGCCCGTTCGACCACGCACGGGCCCGGCTGCTCTACGGCGAGTGGTTGCGGCGACAGCGGCGGCGCCGAGACGCCCGCCAGCAGCTCGACGCCGCTGCCGAGACGTTCCACGCACTGGGAGCGCGCCCGATGCTCGAGCGGGCCCGGCGTGAGCAGCGTCTGATCATGGCGCCCGCACGCCGTGACACTGCCGTCGGCACGGGCATGGCAACGCTGACGGCACAGGAACGCCGAGTGGCCCAGCTTGCCGCCGGCGAACTGACCAACCGGGAGATCGGGGCCCGTCTGCGGATCAGCGACCGCACCGTCGGGCATCACCTGTCCAACGTGTTCGCCAAGCTGGGGCTCTGCTCACGGCGCGACTTGGCGGCCACCGGCATCGCAGGACGGAGATGATTCCGGCTCGGTCGCGACGCCTCACCGCCTACCGTGCACAAGCTCGTTAGAGGGCATCTGATCTATGTAGTTGGTAGTTGGGGAGGATCTTGTGACTACCGGTGTCGGCGGTCTTGGGCGGAGCGTGAGTGGCCGAGACCAGTCAGGGCATCGAAGCCGGCAAGAAGATCAAAGGACGCAAGCGGCACGTCATCACCGACACCCTCGGCCTGGTCCTGGCCGTCCTGGTCACCGCCGCGTCCGTGCACGACACCACCGGCGGCAAGCTCCTGCTCGACGACCTGGCCGCGGCCCACCCCACCGTGTCGAAGGTCTGGGCCGACGGCGGCTACCCTTCAGAAGGCCGACGGCCCCGACTGGTTCCTGGCCGCGGCGGCCGTCATCCCGGTTCCGGCAGACGAGGACGACGGTGTGGTGCGGCTGGTGGACGACGACGAACTCGGCAAGCACCCCGACCCCGCGGCCGTCCTGCAGTCCTGGCTCGACTTCCCCGCCACCGGGGAGATCCTCTCCCGCTCCGAGGTCTACCGCGCCGTCGCGAAGTCCCGCTACCGCACCCTGGAGCACCTACGCCAGATCCCCGCCGACGAGGTCCTCGCCAACCACGAACCCGACGTCGCCCTGACGATCCTGCTGGACCGCTGCGGGCGCAGCACCGACCGGTGGGGCACTCGCCGCTGCCATGACCTTCGACTACGACGACGAGAAGATCACCTTCGGGGAACTCCTCGACTCCTTGGACCCGACGCCCGCAGAGGCGCAGACATCCTGACCGTCGGGAGAACTGTAGGTTCTCGCGATTCGTGTCATACGACGCTGCTGTGACCTCGGGCTCGGCGGGTGTCTCAAGCCATGTCTGAGGCGGTCAGTCTCATGGTCGTGTCGGAATCCTCTCCATCGCCGGACGCAGCCACGGCTCATCACCGTCTGTAGTGCAACGAAGCGCCGCGAGCTCACAAAACTGTTCCTGAACCCCACAAGATCAACGTGCAGTTCAGCGCGAACAGGTGAGAGCTGCCACTGCCCGCAGGAATACGACGGCAACGGAATAGGTGCTCTGCGCCGGTACGGCGTCCGTCGCCGTCGCCGTAGTGGACCGGGACCGGTCGGCAATGGCGTACCGCATTGACGATGGTGAGCAGGACCTCGGAATCCGGATAGTCCGGTTCACGGGGCTCATCTCTGAGGGTGAGTTCGGAGATCCGTTCCACGTACGGTTTGCCGGAGCGCTGAGGTTCACTCTGCGCACGGCTCCAGGCCCGCGTCGCGGGCCAGGAGCGCCGCTTGGACCCGGTTGTCGCAGTCGAGCTTGGTCAGGACGCGGCTGACGTAGGTCTTCACCGTCGCCTCGCTCATATGCAGGCGGGCGCCGGCGGCCGCGTTGGACAGTCCTTCGCCGAGCAGGGCCAGAACCTCGCGTTCGCGACCAGTCAGCCCGGCCAGGCGGCGGCGCGCCTCCTCGCCACGCACGGTGGCGGCGGGGGAAGCGAGGGTGTCCACTACGTGGCGGGTGGCGGCCGGGGACAGGTAAGCGTTGCCGGCCGCCGCCGCGCGGACTGCGTGGATCAGCTCCTGCGGGGCGGTGTCCTTCAGCAGGAAGCCCGCACTGCCGTGGCCGAGCGCCCGCAGGACGTTGTCGCGTTCCCCGAACGTCGTCAGGATCAGCACCCGTACCCCCGGCGCGGCACGGCCCAGTTCGGCCAGCGCGGTCAGCCCGTCCATCACGGGCATCTGGATGTCCAGCAGGGCCACGTCGACCGCGGTGCTCCGGGCGGTGTCCACCGCCTCCCGGCCGTCCCGTGCTTCGGCGACGACCTCGATGTCGCCGGCGGAGGTGAGGATCATTCTGATGCCTGCT
>NZ_JBVJEA010000018.1:0-150119 GCF_055581985.1 Streptomyces sp. NPDC042336
AGTTCTCAAGGAACGGACGCTTCCTTTGTACTCACCCTCTCGGGCTTTCCTCCGGGCGCTTCCCTTCGGTCTTGCGTTTCCGACTCTATCAGATCCTTTTCGGTCCGATTCCCGGTCGGCGGGATTTGTCGACTGCGTCCGGGCTTTCGCTCGTCGGCCTTTCGACATTCACTACGTTAGCCGATTCCTCCGTGGACTCATAATCGAGTCCTGCGAGTTTGAATTCAGGCATGCGGACATGCCGAATTCGCTCCCGCTGAGGGAAGTCGTAGGTAGTGGGTTGGCCGCTTCCGGCTGCAGGCGAACGCCCTACCCGGGTCAAGCGGCTCGGGCTACGTTACGCGTCTCCCAAGGGAGAGTCAACTTCGGCGCTTCCTGGGGACGTGCGCCCGATACGGGCTGACCGTGGGGTCGTCGGCGACCCAGTAGCGCCAGGGGTGCACGCCGCCTTCGCCGGCCACTCCGGTCCGTGGACCGTTGCGTACCTGGTCACCGGGTACGGGGGCACCGGTCAGGATGCGCAGAGGGGTGGCTTCCGCCGTACAGGCGTCCGTGCCGTTCAGGGCGCGGTCCACGCCCAGGGCGGTGGCGAGGCGGGCCGGGCCTTTGGCCAGTTCCTTGTCATTGCGGGCGGAGAGCCGACGGGTCCGGGCCAGCTCGGCGCCCTCGATGATCTCGCCAGCGCGGAGCAGAACCGCGCTCGCCCTGCCCTCGGGGCCGCACACCAGGTTCATGCAGAACCACATGCCGTAGGTGAAGTAGACGTACACGTGTCCGGGGCGGCCGAACATCACGTCGTTACGGGGGGTGCGACCGCGGTAGGCGTGGGAGCCGGGGTCGTTCTGACCGTCGTAGGCCTCCACCTCCGTCAGACGGAGGGCGATCGGGCCGTCCGGGGTGGTGCGCACCAGGATGCGGCCCAGGAGGTCGGGGGCCACCTCGAGAACGGGGCGGTCGAAGAATTCCCTGGGCAGGGGCGTACGGTCAGGGCTCGCGATCATGCCGTCCGAGCGTAACGCAGCCCGGACCGCGCGCGGGGCGGTCAGGGGGCGTCCGCCTTGCCAGGGTGTGGGGCGCGGAACCGGCCACGGCGGGATCGCGTTTGTAGGGATCGAGGATTCACACGCAAGCCTGGAGAGGGAGAGACATGGCGTTCAAGAAGCTGCTCGCGAGCCTGGGAGCCGGCGGGGCTTCGGTCGAGACCGAGCTGCATGAGGTCAACGTCGTACCGGGGGGTGTCGTCCAGGGCGAGGTGCGGATCCAGGGAGGGTCCGTCGACCAGGAGATCGAAGGGCTGTCGGTCGGGCTCCAGGCCAAGGTCGAGGTGGAGAGCGGCGACCAGGAGTACAAGCAGGACATCGAGTTCACCAAGGTGCGGCTCGGCGGCGCCTTCGGGCTGAAGGCCGGTGTGGTGCACGCGGTGCCGTTCGGCCTGGAGATTCCGTGGGAGACCCCGATCACCATGATCGACGGGCAGGCGCTGCGCGGGATGAACATCGGCGTCACCACGGAGCTGGAGATCGCGCGCGCCGTGGACTCCGGTGACCTGGACCCGATCAACGTGCACCCGCTGCCGGCGCAGAAGGCGATCCTGGACGCGTTCATCGGTCTGGGCTTCCGCTTCAAGAGCGCGGACATGGAGCGGGGCCACATCCGGGGGACGCGCCAGCAGCTGCCCTTCTACCAGGAGATCGAGTTCTTCCCGCCGCAGCAGTACCGCGGGCTGAACCAGGTCGAGCTGAGCTTCGTGGCCGACGCGCAGGCGATGGATGTCGTGCTGGAGATGGACAAGAAGCCCGGGCTGTTCAGCGAGGGCAGCGACACGTTCCGTTCCTTCAAGGTCGGGCTGAACGACTACCAGGGCACCGACTGGACGGCGTACCTCAACCAGTGGCTCTCCGAGGTCGGCAGCAAGCGCAACTGGTTCTAGAAGATCTAGGCTCGGTCATCTCTGCACCACACCATTCAGGAGGTACCGAGGTGACCGAGCTGAAGCGACGTCCGCTCCCCCATGACTTCCACCCGCCCGTGCCGTCGTTCACGGTCACGAGCGACGACGTACAGGTAGGCGGGACGCTCAAGGACGCTCAGGTCCACGCGGCCGGCAACACCTCTCCGCATCTGCGGTGGGAGGGCTTTCCCGCCGAGACCAAGAGCTTCGCCGTGACGTGCTACGACCCGGACGCCCCGACGGGCAGCGGGTTCTGGCACTGGGTGGTGTTCGACATCCCGGCCTCGGTGACCGAGCTGCCGGTGGGCGCGGGCAGCGGCTCGTTCGAGGGGCTGCCCCAGGGCGCCGTACAGGCGCGCAACGACTACGGCACCAAGGGCTTCGGCGGTGCCGCGCCGCCGGCCGGGGACGGCCCGCACCGGTACGTGTTCACGGTGTACGCCGTGGACCAGGAGAAGCTCGGTCCCGACGCGGACAGCACTCCGGCGTTCGTCGGCTTCAACCTGCGGTTCCACACGATCGCGCGGGCTCAGCTCATCGGTGAGTACGAGGTGCCCGCGGACAGCTGAGTGTTCCGAGCGTTCATGGAACGTTTGCCCGCCCCCGGTCTTGGAATGGATCAGGGGCGGGCATTTTTGTTGCCGGGGGATGGCGGGGGGCGCGTCCCTCGTCGGAGCAGCAGATATTGCGTTGTCCATCCCGGCGTGCCCGGCCAGAGTTGTTCCAGCCCGCCAGGGGGTGGGCCGGTGCGCACGGGAGGTGGGCTGGTATGCGGGACACGCTGGTGCTGAACGCGAGCTTCGAGCCGTTGTCGACGGTGACGCTGAATCGAGCCGTCGTTCTGGTGCTCCAGGACAAGGCCGTCGTCGAGCAGGCCCACCCCTCGCTGCGGATGCGCGGAGCCGCGCTCGACATACCCGCGCCCCGGGTGATCAGGCTGTGCCAATACGTACGGGTGCCGTTCCGAAGACGCGCTCCGTGGTCGAGGCGGGGGGTGCTCGTCCGGGACCGGCACCGGTGTGCGTACTGCGGGCGGCGGGCGACGACCGTCGACCACGTGGTGCCGCGGTCGCACGGCGGGCAGGACACCTGGCTGAACACGGTGGCCTCGTGTGCGGAGGACAATCACCGCAAGGCGAACCGGACGCCGGAGCAGGCGGGGATGCCGTTGCTGCGGGAGCCGTTCGAGCCGACTCCCGCCGATGCGATGTTGCTGGCGCTGGCCCGGGACGACTTCGCGGCGTTGCCGGAGTGGTTGGTGTTGGACGCCGCGTGAGTCCGCGCCGCAGGGGTTGATGTGCGTCGCTGACCGCGGGTGCGCTGTGCCTTGTCGCGCAGTTCCCCGCGCCCCCTCCGGGCGCGGGGGTCACCCGGCGCCGGCAAGTACTCGCTAGTCGATCGTCGGCTTCTCGCGGCGTTCCTGGGCGGGTACGCTCGCGCCGCCGCTGCCGCCTCCCGAGTTGCCGCCCAGGCCGCCGAGGTTGCCCATGGCGCCGGAGAGGCCCTTGAGGGCGTCGCCGATTTCGCTGGGGACGATCCAGAGCTTGTTGGCGTCGCCCTCGGCGATCTTGGGGAGCATCTGGAGGTACTGGTAGGAGAGCAGCTTCTGGTCCGGGTCGCCGGCGTGGATGGCCTCGAAGACAGTGCGCACGGCCTGGGCCTCGCCCTCGGCGCGCAGTGCGGCGGCCTTGGCCTCACCTTCGGCGCGCAGGATCTGGGACTGCTTCTCACCCTCGGCGCGCAGGATCTCGGACTGCCGGACACCTTCGGCCTGGAGGATCGCGGCGCGCTTGTCGCGGTCGGCGCGCATCTGCTTCTCCATCGAGTCCTGGATGGAGGTGGGCGGTTCGATGGCCTTGAGCTCGACGCGGTTGACACGGATGCCCCACTTGCCGGTGGCCTCGTCGAGGACGCCGCGCAGCGCCGCGTTGATCTCCTCGCGGGAGGTCAGGGTGCGCTCCAGGTCCATGCCGCCGATGATGTTGCGCAGGGTGGTGACGGTGAGCTGCTCGATCGCCTGGATGTAGCTGGCGACCTCGTAGGTCGCGGCGCGGGCGTCGGTCACCTGGTAGTAGATGACGGTGTCGATGTTGACGACCAGGTTGTCCTGGGTGATGACCGGCTGCGGCGGGAAGGGCACGACCTGTTCGCGCAGGTCGATGCGGTTGCGGATGGTGTCGATGAACGGGACCACGATGTTGAGGCCCGCGTTGAGTGTCCGCGTGTAGCGGCCGAAGCGCTCGACGATGGCGGCGCTGGCCTGTGGAATGACCTGGATGGTCTTGATCAGGGCGATGAAGACCAACACCACCAGGATGATCAGGACGATGATGACCGGTTCCATCGTGGGTGTCCGTCCCCTTCTCCGCCTCGGCGCTCCGGCAGATCCTGTGAGACCGGGCCCTGTTGGCCCGGCTGACCCTGACTACTGCTGATCTTACGGCTGTTGAGGATCTTGCTGGTCGAGTGTGACAGACCGTGGCACGACGCGGGGGACGTTCGGGCCACTTGTGCACGGCCAGGTCACATGATGACGGCCGTGGCCCCGTCGATCTCCACGACGTCCACTTCCTCGCCGGGTTCGAAGGCACGCCCGGTGTCCAGGGCGCGTGCCGACCAGACCTCCCCGGCCAGTTTGATCCGGCCGCCCGAGCCGTCCACCCGCTCCAGCACGACGGCCTGTCTGCCCCTCAGGGCGTCCACTCCCGTGGCCAGTTGGGGCTGTTGGGAGCGGTGTCGCGCGGCGATGGGCCGTACGACGGCGATGAGGGCGACCGAGACGATGACGAAGACGAGGACCTGGACGACGAGGTCCGCGCCCAGTCCGGAGGCGACGGCGGCGGCGACCGCGCCGACGGCGAACATCCCGAACTCCGGCATCGCGGTCACGACGAGCGGGATTCCGAGCGCTGCCGCGGCGACGAGCCACCACACCCATGCGTCGATGTCGTTCACGCTGTCATGGTAGGTCCGTTGGGGACGCCGGGGACAGGGCGCACGGGGGGCGGGTCAGGACAGCGGGAGTCCCTTCGCGGTCCACCGGTCCCCGTTCTGCTCGACGATGAGCGGGAGTCCGAAGCAGAGGGAGAGGTTGCGGGAGGTGAGTTCGAGCTCCAGCGGGCCGGCGGCCAGGACCTTGCCCTGACGGATCATCAGGACGTGGGTGAAGCCGGGGGCGATCTCCTCGACGTGGTGGGTCACCATGATCATGGAGGGTGCGATGGGGTCGCGGGCGAGCCGGCCGAGGCGGCGGACGAGGTCCTCGCGACCGCCGAGGTCGAGGCCGGCCGCCGGCTCGTCCAGGAGCAGCAGCTCGGGGTCGGTCATCAGGGCACGGGCGATCAGCGTGCGCTTGCGCTCGCCCTCGGAGAGGGTGCCGAACCTGCGGTCCAGGTACTCGGTCATGCCGAGGCGGTCGAGGAAGGCGCGGGCGCGCTGCTCGTCGATGTCCTCGTACTCCTCCTGCCAGCCGGCGGTCATGCCGTACGCGGCGGTGAGCACGGTCTGCAGCACGGTCTGGCGCTTGGGCAGCTTGTCGGCCATGGCGATGCCGGCCACGCCGATGCGCGGGCGCAGCTCGAAGACGTCGGTGCCGGGCTTGCCGAGGGTCTCGCCGAGGATGGTGGCGGTGCCGGTGCTCGGGTAGAGGTAGCTGGACGCGACATTGAGGAGGGTGGTCTTGCCGGCGCCGTTGGGGCCGAGGATGACCCAGCGCTCGCCCTCCTTGACCGACCAGGAGACCTGGTCCACCAGAGCCCGGCCCTCGCGGACCACGGATACGTCCTGAAGCTCCAGAACATCGCTCATGAGCGCGTTGTCTCCCCTTGCATTGTGGCCGGTCTCGGCTGACGCGTACACCTGTGACTCGGGCCGCGGCGCCGGTGGGCGCAGGCCCCTCCAGGAAATCTACGCCACCGGTCGGCGTCACCGTTCCATCGGTCCGGTCCTTAGGGTGGGGGCATGCTCTCGGAACCACGCGCAGGGCGCCTTGCCGCCTGGGGAAATGCCCTTATTGCCCATTTGGTCTCGCCGGACGACGCCGCGGTCGCGATCGTGGGCGAGGACGCGGTGCACCGGGTGGAGGGGCTGCCGGGTGAGGACGCGCCGGTCGGTCTCACGCTGGCGCTGGGGCGGCTGCGGGCGCTGGGAGCGTCCGGGCTGCGGGTCGCGCTGCCCGCGCCGGGGCATCCCCTGGGGCTGAGCGGGCCGCCGGAGTTCAACGCCCGGGCGCTGGAGGCCGAGGAGGCGGTGATCTGCGAGGGGGCCGCGCTGGGGCTGGTGCCGGAGGTGTACGAGGCGGGGCCCGAGGGTGACGTGCACGTCGAGGTCGTGTGGCACTGCCTGCCGGTGCGGGAGGCGCCGCCGGCGGACGTGCCCTCGCTCGGGGAGGCGGAGCGGGAACTGGCGGAGGCGCTGCGGGACGCGACTGAGGTGCTGACGCGGCTGGACGTCGCCGGGTCGGGGCCGGTGGCGGAGGCGGCGGTCGCCGCGTACCGGGCGCGGGCGGAGCGAGGGCGTGAGGTGCTGGCGCCGGGGTATCCGCCGCGGGCGGTGCGGGTGCTGGAGTTGGCGCAGCGGGTGGGGGCGCTGGTGTCGCTGGCGTCCGAGAACGGGCACGGGGGTGCGGTGAGCGCGTCGGAGATGGCGGCGCGGGGGGATGCCTTGCGGCCGGTGGAGCGGGTGGCTCGGCGGGCGCAGGTCGCGGCGTACAACTCCGTAGTGGTGGAACGGGGGATGCGGTGAGCGCTTCTCCGGCTCGCCCCGTGCGGGTGTGACCGACCTGGGGGCCGCGCCCCCCAGACCCCCGCTTTCGGCCTGAACGGCCTCGTCCTCAAAGTCCTCAAACGCCGGACGGGCATGCCGATGCGGCCTCCCAGTGGTCCCGGGAGGCCGCAGGCATCGTGCGCGACCGGTGTCAGTGGTTGACGCCCAGGTTGCCGAAGGCCGGGTTCAGGACGCCGATGACGTTGACGCTGTTGCCGACGGCGTTGACCGGGATGTGGATCGGCGCCTGGACCAGGTTGCCGGAGGCGACGCCCGGGGAGCCGACGGCCTTGCCGTGGGCGTGGGCGCCGCCGTCGGTGGCGGAGGCCATGCCCGCACCGGCGGCGATCAGGCCGCCGGCCACCATCGTCACGGCCGCTGCCTTCTTCAGGTTCTTCACTTACAAGCCCTCCTTGCGATCACCGCGGCAGTCGCCGTGGTGCGCCCTGAAGAACGGCCGGACCCCTCGAAGGATGCGCCATATGGGGGACATTCCCACGACGGTATGAATCTCCGACCGGAGGGGAACCCTCCGCCGACTCGCCGCGTAAAGGGGCGGTCGGTCACGGTCAGCCGGCCACCCCGTGGCGTACGGCCCACAGGGCGGCCTGGGTGCGGTCCGCGAGGTCGAGTTTCATCAGGATGTTCGAGACGTGGGTCTTCACCGTCTTCTCCGAGAGGACCAGCGCCCGCGCGATCTCCCGGTTGGAGCGGCCGTCGGCTATCAGGCCCAGCACCTCGCGTTCCCGCTCCGTGAGGGATCCGGTCCGGCCCGCACCGGAGCTGCTCTCCTCCTGGCTCAGGAGGGCGCCCGCGACCTCGGGCTGGAGCAGGATGTGGCCGGCGTGGACGGAGCGGATGGCGCCGGCCAGCGCGTCGGGGTCGACGTCCTTGTACACGTACCCGGCCGCGCCCGCCCGCAGGGCCGGGACCACGGTGCGCTGCTCGGTGAAGCTGGTGACGACCAGCACGCGCGCGTGGTTGTCCAGTTCCCGGAGCCTGCGCAGCGCTTCGACGCCGTCCATGCCCGGCATCTTGACGTCCATGAGGATCACGTCGGGTTTCAGCTCCTGGGCGCGCTCGACGCCCTCGGCGCCGTCCGCGGCCTCGCCGACCACCTCGATGTCGTCCTGCACCTCCAGGAAGGTGCGCAGTCCCCGGCGGACCACTTGGTGGTCGTCGACGAGGAGCACCTTGATCGCCTCAGCCACCGGGAACCTCCATCTCGATCGTGGTGCCCTCGCCGGGCGCGGACCGCACGGTCAGCCGGCCGCCGGTGCCACTCGCCCGGTCGCGCATCGAGACCAGGCCGAGGTGGCGTCCGGCGCGGCGTACCGTGCGCGGGTCGAAGCCGCCGCCGTCGTCGGTGATCCGCAGGACGGCGCCGGTGCCCCGCCGGTGCAGGGTCACCTGGACGTGCTCGGCCCCGGAGTGGCGCAGGGCGTTGTGCAGTGCCTCCTGGGCCACGCGCAGCATGGCCTCCTCCTGGCTGGCCGGCAGGGCCTTGACGCCGTGACCGGTGAAGGTCACCCGAGCGGAGTGGGCGCGGTCGAGGACCTGGATCTGGGTGCGCAGGGTGGCGACGAGGCCGTCCTCCTCCAGCGCGGCGGGGCGCAGCTCGACGACGGCGGCGCGCAGTTCGTCGGCGGCCTCGGCGGCGAGCGTGGCGACCTGGTGCAGCTCGCCCTTGGCCCGCGCGGGGTCGCGGTCGACCAGGGCGGTGGCGGCCTGGGCGGTCAGGCGCAGCGAGAACAGCTTCTGGCTCACCGCGTCGTGCAACTCGTGGGCGAGCCGGGAGCGCTCCTCGGCGATGGTCAGCTCGCGGCTGCGCTCGTACAGGCGCGCGTTGGTGAGGGCGATCGCGGCGTGCTGGGCGAGGATGCCGAGCAGTTCCTCGTCGTCCTGTGTGAAGCCGCAGCCGCCTTCGGGTTTCTCGCAGTTCTTGTTGGCGAGGAACAGCGCCCCGAGCACCTCGTCGCCGTCGCGGATCGGCAGGCCCAGGAAGTCGACCAGGTCGGGATGGGCGGAGGGCCAGCCACCGAAGCGGGGGTCCTTGCGGACGTCGCCCAGGCGTTCGGGGGTGGCCTCCTGGAGCATCGCGGCGAGGATGCCGTGCTGGCGCGGCAGCGGGCCGATGGCCTTCCACTGCTCGTCGCTGACGCCGTCGACCACGAACTGGGCGAAGCCGCCGTGGTCGTCGGGGACGCCGAGGGCGGCGTACTGCGCGTCGAGCAGCTCGCGGGCGGAGGCGACGATCGTCTTGAGGACGTCGCGCACCTCCAGGTGCCTGCTCATGGCCAGCAGCGCGGAACTCACCGCGGTGAGGCCGGACCGTGGGCCGTGACTCATGTCCTCACGGTACCCGCGGGGGGTGCGGGCGGGATCGGCCCGGTGACGGGCGTCGCCTAGGGCGGTGGGCCTAGGTCCGCGGTCCCGCCCGTCGGGCCTAGGGCGAAGGGCCCTGACCGGTTGGGGCCCGTGCCCGAGGCGGCGGGTGGGCGCCGGTTCCTACGTTGAGGATCACGCCGGCCGGACGGACGGCGAGGACGACGAAGGGGACGTGTGTCATGCCGGTTGCGATCATCACGGGGGCGTCCAAGGGGCTGGGCCGGGCGCTCGCCGAGGCCCTGGCGGCACGGGGGTGGGACCTGGTGCTGGACGCCAGGAATCCGGAGGGGCTCAAGGAGGCGGCGACGGCGCTGGAGGCGTACGGCACGCGGGTGACGGCGCTGCCCGGCGACGTCACCGACTCCTGGCACCGGACGGGGCTGGTGACCGAGGCCCGGCGGCAGGGCGGCGTGGACCTGCTGGTCAGCAACGCCAGCGCACTGGGTGCCGAGCCCCTGGTGCGGCTGGCAGAGCTGCCCCTGGAGGGCATGCGGCGGGCGCTGGAGGTGAACGTGGTGGCGGCGCTGGGCCTGGTCCGGGAGGCCCTGCCGCTGCTGCGGGCGGCTCCCGCGGGCACGGTGGTGACGATCAGCTCGGACGCGGCCGCCGAGGCGTACGAGACCTGGGGCGGCTACGGGGCGTCCAAGGCGGCCCTGGACCAGCTGGCGGCGGTGCTGGGCGCCGAGGAGCCGGGGCTGCGGGTCTGGGCCGTCGATCCGGGGGACATGGCCACGGATCTGTACACGGCGGCCGTGCCGGACGACGACGACCCGCGTCCTGACCCGGCGAGTGTCGTGCCGGCGCTGCTGCGACTGCTGGACGAGCGTCCGGCGAGCGGGCGCTACGGGGCTCCGGCGCTGCTGGAGGCCCGCTGATGTCGGCGCTGGCGGTGCGGGTCCCGGAGGAGCTGTCGGCCCGGGTGCCGGTCGAGCAGCGGGAGCCGGGTCTCGACCGGGACGGCGTGCGGCTGCTGGTGTCGCGCGGCACCGAGGTGTCGCACCACCGGTTCGCGGAGCTGCCGGGGCTGCTGCGGGCCGGTGACCTGCTGGTGGTCAACACCTCGCCCACGCTGGCCGCCGCCGTGGACGGCCGGGTCGGGCACGCGCGCGTGGTGGTGCACTTCTCCACGCGCGGGGACGACGGCCGGTGGGCGGTGGAGCTGCGGGAACCGGACGGGCGGGGCACCACGCGCGCGCGTGCGGAAGCAGTGGACGCAGTGGACGTGACGGGCCTCCCGCGCGCGCGTGCGGAGGGAGAGGGAGTGGCGGGGCGCGGGTGCGGTGGTCTGGCGGGCACGCGGGTGCGGCTGCCGGGTGGTGCGCGGCTGGTGCTGGAGGAGCCGCTGAACGCGCGCGGTGAGCGGCTGTGGTGGGCGCGGGTGTCGGGGGCGGAGGTGCCCGCGCTGCTGCGGGAGCACGGGCGGCCCATTCGGTACTCCTATACCGAGCGGGACCAGCCGCTGTCCGTCTACCAGACGGTGTTCGCGCTGCCGTCCGGTGACGGGACGGGCAGTGCGGAGATGCCGAGCGCGGCGCGGCCCTTCACAGCGCGGCTGGTGGCGGAGCTGGTGAGCCGTGGGGTGCTGTTCGCGCCGGTGACGCTGCACACGGGGGTGGCCTCGGCTCAGTCGTACGAGCCGCCGTATCCGGAGCGGTTCGCCGTGCCGGAGACGTCGGCGCGGCTGATCAACGCCGTGCGCGCCGGTGACGGGCGGGTGGTGGCGGTGGGGACGACGGCCGTGCGGGCGGTGGAGTCGGCGGCCGGGGCCGACGGGGTGGTACGGGCGCGGGCCGGGTGGACTGAACTGGTCGTGACGCCGGAGCGCGGGGTGCGGGTGGTGGAGGGCCTGCTGACGGGGCTGCACGAGCCCGAGGCCTCGCATCTGCTGATGCTGGAGGCGGTGGCGGGACGGGCGGCGATCGACCGCGGGTACGAGGCCGCGGTGCGGGGGCGCTACCTGTGGCACGAGTTCGGGGACGTCCATCTCCTGCTGCCGTAGAAGGGCGGCGCAGACCACTCACACATTGCATTGCTCCAGCAACTAGCAGTGAGAAAGGTGGGAGGCCGATGTGAGCCCGCACATAGGGCGCACGTCACGTACGAACGGGAGTAGGAGAACGACTCGTCCGTTTTGAGCGGGGCAGATGGTCCAATCTGTCCCGCTTTGCCGTTCCCTGATCCACTATCTCGGATCGTACGTCACACCTTTGCCTCCGGATTTTGCGGCCGCTAAGAATTGCTCTCGTCGCTCAGCGCCGTGGGTTCTCCCCCGCGGCGTTTGTGCCGGAAGCACCAACTGTCCCCACCGGACGAGAGCGACCTCCGCGCTATTCGAAGAGGTCTATCCCGCCATGCTCAAGAACATCCTTCCCCGTGGTCGCAGTCGATCCCTGAACCGCACGCACAAGATCGCGATCGCCGGTGTCGGCACGCTCGGCGCCGCCGCCGTCGCCTTCACCGCCGTCCCGGCCAGCGGTCAGACGACGACCACGAGCGAGGCCGCTCCCACGGCCAAGGTGGCGTACAGCACCAAGCAGATCCAGGACGTGCACGCCGGTGTCACCGGCCAGCTCGCCGGCGCGAGCCAGAAGGTCGCCGCCATCGAGGCCAAGAAGGAGGCGGCCGCCAAGAAGGCGACCGCCGAGAAGAAGGCCGCCGCCAAGAAGGCCGCCGCCAAGCGTGCGGCGAAGGAGACCACCAGCCGGTCCGCCAAGCGCACCGAGATCAAGAAGGCCGCGCCGAAGTCCTACCCGAACAACCTCGACGGCTGGATCCGCGAGGCCCGCGCCATCATGAAGAAGCACGGCATCCCCGGGACCTACGAGGGCATCCACCGCAACATCATGCGGGAGTCCTCCGGCAACCCGAAGGCCATCAACGACTGGGACATCAACGCCATCAACGGCATCCCGTCGAAGGGCCTGCTCCAGGTCATCCCGCCGACGTTCAAGGCCTACCACGTGCCCGGCACCTCGAAGAACATCTACGACCCGGTCGCCAACATCGTCGCCGCGTGCAACTACGCCGCCGACAAGTACGGCACCATGGACAACGTCGACAGCGCGTACTGAGGTCGGCGCGGACCTCTTCACGACGTCGCCGACGCCGCACCGTACGCCGAAGGGCGGCACCCTCCTGACGGGGTGCCGCCCTTCGGGGCGTGCGGGGCGTGGCCTTGGGGCCCGCCGGACCTCGGCCTACTTGCGCATGACCTCGGGCTCGTGCCGGCGCAGGAAGCGGGCGACGAAGAAGCCGCAGATCACGCCGAGGACGATCAGCGCGGCCATGTCCATCCCCCAGGCGCCCACGGTGTGCTCCCACAGCGGGTCGGCCTCGGCCCCCTTCTCGGGCGGGCTGATCTTGTTGAAGTCCAGCGTGGCACCGGCCGCGGCGACCGCCCAGCGCGAGGGCATCAGGTAGGAGAACTGGTTGACGCCGACCGCGCCGTTCAGGGCGAAGAGGCAGCCGGTGAAGACGACCTGGATGATCGCGAACATCACCAGCAGCGGCATGGTCTTCTCGGCGGTCTTCACCAGCGAGGAGATGACCAGACCGAACATCATCGAGGTGAAGCCGAGCGCCATGATCGGCAGCGACAGCTCGACGAGTGTCGCGCCGCCCAGGATCAGTCCCTCGTCCGGGATCTCACGGCTGGCGAAGCCGATCACGCCGACCAGCAGGCCCTGGAACACCGTGATCAGACCGAGCACGAAGACCTTGGACATCAGGTACGCGGACCGGGACAGGCCCGTCGCGCGTTCCCGCTCGTAGATCACCCGTTCCTTGATCAGCTCACGGACCGAGTTCGCGGCACCGGCGAAGCAGGCGCCGACCGCGAGGATCAGCAGGACCGTGGTCGCGGTGCCGTTGGGAATGATCCGGCCGGTCTGCGGGTTGGCGGAGTTGGGCAGCAGGCCCTTGTCCGCGTCGATGAGCAGGCTGACCGCGCCCAGCACGGCGGGCAGGATCACCATCAGGGCCAGGAAGCCCTTGTCGGAGGCGATCACCGACGTGTAGCGCCGCACCAGCGTGACGAACTGGGACATCCAGCCCTGCGGTTTCGGTGGCTTCATCGCCTGCATCGGCGGTACCTGTACGGACTGCGGTGCGACGGCATCGAGGTCCGCGGCGTACATCTGGTAGTGCTGCGAGCCCTTCCAGCGGCCCGCCCAGTCGTAGTCGCGGTAGTTCTCGAAGGCGGAGAAGACGTCGGCCCAGGTGTCGTAGCCGAAGAAGTTCAGCGCCTCCTCCGGCGGGCCGAAGTAGGCCACGGAACCGCCCGGCGCCATCACCAGCAGCTTGTCGCAGGTCGCCAGCTCGGCCACCGAGTGGGTGACGACAAGGACGGTGCGGCCGTCGTCGGCGAGGCCGCGCAGCAGCTGCATGACGTCGCGGTCCATGCCCGGGTCGAGGCCGGAGGTCGGCTCGTCCAGGAAGATCAGCGACGGCTTGGTGAGCAGCTCCAGGGCGACGGAGACGCGCTTGCGCTGACCGCCGGACAGGGACGTGACCTTCTTGTCCTTGTGGATGTCCAGCTTCAGCTCGCGCAGCACCTCGTCGATGCGGGCGTCGCGCTCGGCTGCCGTGGTGTCGGCCGGGAAGCGGAGCTTCGCCGCGTACTTGAGCGCCTTCTTGACGGTCAGCTCCTTGTGCAGGATGTCGTCCTGCGGGACCAGACCGATGCGCTGGCGCAGCTCGGCGAACTGCTTGTACAGGTTCCGGTTGTCGTAGAGGACCTCGCCCTGGTCGGCGGGCCGGTAGCCGGTGAGCGCCTTGAGCAGGGTCGACTTGCCGGAGCCGGACGGGCCGATGACCGCGATCAGCGACTTCTCGGGCACGCCGAAGGAGACGTCCTTGAGGATCTGCTTGCCGCCGTCGACGGTGACGGTCAGGTGCCGGGCGGAGAAGGAGACCTCACCGGTGTCGACGAACTCCTCGAGCCGGTCGCCGACGATCTGGAACGTCGAGTGGCCGACGCCCACGATGTCGGTCGGGCCGAGCAGTTGGGAGCCGCCCTTGGCGATCGGCTGGCCGTTGACGTACGTGCCGTTGTGCGAGCCGAGGTCGCGGATCTCCATGCGCCCGTCGGGCGTCGAGTGGAACTCCGCGTGATGGCGGGAGACCTGGAGGTCGGAGACGACCAGGTCGTTCTCCAGGGCACGGCCGATGCGCATGACACGGCCGAGCGAGAACTGGTGGAACGTGGTCGGGCTGCGGTCCCCGTGGACCGGTGGCGCCCCCGCCGCGCCGCCTGGTCCCTGCTGCTGGGGGAAGTGCGGCGCGGCCTGCTGCGGCGGCGCCTGCTGCCAGCCCGGCTGCTGGGCCTGGTGCTGCTGCCCGTGCTGCTGCCCGTGCTGCGGTGCCTGCTGCGGTGGCGCCTGCTGCTGGAACGGCTCCTGCGCGGGCGGCGCCTGCTGCGCCCAGCCCGCGTTCGCTGCCTGCGCGGCGTACGGCTGCTGCTGCGGCTGGGCCTGCGGCGTGCCGGCCGGGGCCTGTGCGCCGGTCAGGCTCACGCGCGGTCCGTCGGTCGCGTTGCCGAGGTTCAGCACCGTGCCGGCGCCCAGCTCCGTCCGCTGGACCCGCTGCCCGTGCACGAAGGTGCCGTTGGTGCTGCCGTGGTCCTCGACCACCCAACTGCGGCCGTCGAAACTGATCGTGGCATGCCGCCAGGAGACCCTGGCGTCGTCGAAGACAAGCTCCCCCTGCGGATCGCGTCCTAGCGCGTATGACCGGGACGGATCGAGCGTCCAGGTCCGTCCATTGGATTCCAGTACGAGTTCCGGCACTCCATGCCCCACTGAGTTGTCCCCCGATGTACCCCCGTCGCGGGGAGTCTAGGGATGTCGAACATCGGGGGGAACTATTTCAGGCTCGGGGCCCTGACCGAAAGTCGGGCCTTGTGAAAAGTGCGTAGGCGCCACCGGCCGTTCCCGTTGACGGGGTGGAAACCTGCGCGGAGAGTGGTATTCCACGCGAGGGGGACATGCGCGGCAAGTCGGCCGCGCAGCGGATCGGGGGGTCTGCCATGAGCGCGTCCACGAGCGTCGGGAACAAGGGGTACGGCACGCGCGTGCCGTGGGGCGACGTACTGCTGTCCGCGATCGCCTCCGTGAGCTGGGCGTTGATCGGCATGGCGGGCACGGCGGCGCTCGGCCTGCACCTGCTGGACGCGGACGCGTCGGGTTCGCTCGGACCGATGACCGCGGCGGTGGTGGCGCTCGGGGCGAGCGGTTCGGTCACCCCGGCCGGTGATGTGTCCTCGTTCGGCATGAAAGGGGCCCAGGCGCACACGGCCATCGAGATCACGCCACTGGGGGTGGGCCTGGTCGGGGCGCTGTTCCTGTCCTTCTTCTTCCTGCGGTCCCTGCGGGCGGCCGGAGTTGTCGTCGCCCCCGCCGAACTCCTCGCGCGCGTGGGCGCGGTGGTCGCGCTGTTCGTGGCGATGCTGGGCGGGCTGGCCCGGGCCGGGCACGACGTCGTCACGATCGACGGCGCCTCGCTCGGGCTCGACGACCTGCCCGGCGGGGGTGGCGGCGGGCCGGAGATCCCCGGGCTCGGTGACGTGGGCGACATCGGCGGGCTGCTGCCCGGCCGGGTCGGTGACCTCGTGGACGCCCGGGCCGCCGTCGGGTTCACCGTCGACACCGCGCCGACGTTGCTGGGCGGTCTCGCCTGGTGCGCGGGGGTGCTGCTGATCGCGTTGCCGGCCTCCCGCCGCACGCCGCTGCCGCGCGGGTGCGAGGCCGTGCACCGGGTGGTGCGGCCGGCCGTGTCCGCGCTGGTCACGGTGGCGCTGACGGCGGTGGTGGCCGGCCTCGCGGCGGCGGCCTGGACGGCGATCGGCGACGACCGTCCCCGGCGGATCGCGGGGGCCGCACTGCTGGGCGCGCCCAACGGGGCCTGGCTCGGCATCCCGCTCGGTCTGTTCGTGCCGTGGGACGGGCGGGCCACCGGCGCGCTGGTCGGGGTCCTCCCGGCTCCCCTCGACGATCTGCTCGGCGACGGCGCCGAGCGGCCGGTCACCCTGGCGCGGCTGGCGGAGCCGGCCGGGCGGGTGTGGCTGCTGGGGGTGGCCGCGGCACTGATGATGCTGCTGGCCGGGGTGCTGACGGCGGTACGGACGCCGGTGGGGCCCCACGACGTACGTCCGCTGGTCTTCGCCAGGGGCTGTGCGCTGCGGCTGGGCGTCGCCACCGCGGTGACGCTGCCGCTGGCGGCCCTGCTCACCGAGGTGTCCGTGGACGCCTCCGTGTCGGTGCTCGGCATCGATGCCTTCGGCGCGGGCATCGACCTGCGCGGACATCTCGGCGCGGCCCTGCTGCTGGGCGCCGCCTGGGGCGCGGGCGCGGGAGCCGCCGGGGCGCTGCTGGCACGGGTGAGCGGGGCGGCCGGGACGCGGGCGTCGGGCTTGGCACGCAGTGCCGGGGCGGTGACGGAGGGCGGGGGCGCGAACGCGGGCGCGAGCGCGGGCGGTCCGGCGTGGGCGGGCTCGTCCCCGGGCCCGTACCGGCCGGGTGCGCCGCACCGGCCGCCCGATCCGGGCCCCGGTCCCCGCCTGGGATCGCGGGAGGGCGCGGGGCCCGGCGGGGCACCGGGACCACGCGGCCCCTCGGGAGAACCCGAGGACGCCCGGCCGCGCGACGCGGGGGCGCCGTCGGGGCCCGGGCACACGTCGTCGGGGCCCGGGCACACGTCGTCGGGGTGCTGGCCGCCGGGCGGCACGGGGCGGAGGCAGGAACGAGGCCGTACCGCCCCGGCGCGGTACGGAGGGGGCGGCGAGGGCGATCGAGGCGGTACCCCGGGGCACGACGGCGGCGGGGCGGGCCGGGGAGGCGGCGGGGCGGACCACCGGCCCGACGACGACGTGTACGGCGCCCCCACGGTGGCCGGGCCGCTGGGGCCGCCCCCGGAAACGCCGCGACGGCCACGGCGACCGGGGGAACGGCCGTCGTCCCGGCCCTGGGGCGAGGGCCCTCCGCCGCCTCCGCCCCCGCCGCTTCCCTCCCCACCCCCCACGCCCCGGCGGCCCGGGGACGGGTAGGCGGTGCCCGCCTCCCGCGTCACCCCGGCGGCCCGGGACAGCCCGGAGCGTGAACGTACGTACCCCGTGCCGCAGTGCCACCCGGGTGCGAGGACGGCACCCCGCTTCCCGACCGCTCGGCCGCCGCTCCCCCGGACGGGAATCCGGCCCGCGCGCTCCCCGCGCGCCCCCTGTCCGCCAGTCGGACCTGAGGCGCGGGCGGCACCGCGTGCCGGATACGGTGGGAGCACCATGAGCGCTTCGCAGACCTCTGACGTTCCCACTCTCCTCGTCAAGATCTTCGGAAAGGACCGGCCGGGCATCACGGCCGGCCTGTTCGACACTCTCGCCGCGTACTCGGTCGACGTCGTCGACATCGAGCAGGTCGTCACCCGTGGCCGGATCGTGCTGTGCGCGCTCGTGACCGAGCCGCCCCGCGGTCTGGAGGGCGATCTGCGGGCGACCGTCCACAGCTGGGCGGAGTCGCTGAAGCTGCAGGCGGAGATCATCTCCGGCATCGGCGACAACCGGCCGCGCGGTCTCGGCCGCTCCCTGGTCACGGTGCTCGGGCACCCGCTCACCGCGGAGGCCACCGCCGCCATAGCGGCCCGGATCACCGAGTCCGGCAGCAACATCGACCGTATCTTCCGGCTGGCCAAGTATCCGGTGACCGCCGTCGAGTTCGCGGTGTCCGGTGTGGAGACCGAACCGCTGCGCACGGCCCTGGCCACCGAGGCCGCGGCGCTCGGCGTGGACATCGCGGTCGTCGCGGCGGGGCTGCACCGGCGGGCGCAGCGCCTGGTGGTGATGGACGTGGACTCCACACTGATCCAGGACGAGGTCATCGAGCTGTTCGCCGCGCACGCCGGCTGCGAGGACAAGGTCGCCGAGGTGACGGCGGCCGCGATGCGCGGGGAGCTGGACTTCGAGCAGTCGCTGCACGCGCGCGTGGCCCTGCTGGCCGGTCTTGACGCCTCGGTGGTGGACAAGGTGCGCGCCGAGGTGCGGCTGACGCCGGGGGCCCGCACCCTGATCCGTACGCTGAAGCGGCTCGGCTACCAGGTGGGGGTGGTCTCCGGCGGCTTCACGCAGGTCACCGACGCCCTTCAGGAGCAGCTGGGGCTGGACTTCGCCCAGGCCAACACGCTGGAGATCGTCGACGGCAGAATGACCGGCCGGGTGACCGGGGAGATCGTGGACCGTGCGGGCAAGGCGCGGCTGCTGCGCCGGTTCGCCGCCGAGGCCGGCGTACCGCTGTCGCAGACCGTGGCGATCGGCGACGGCGCCAACGACCTGGACATGCTGAACGCGGCCGGGCTCGGGGTCGCCTTCAACGCCAAGCCGGTGGTCCGTGAGGCGGCGCACACCGCGGTGAACGTGCCCTTCCTGGACACGGTGCTCTATCTGCTGGGCATCACCCGCGAGGAGGTCGAGGCCGCGGACACGCTTGACGAGGGTCTCGGCGAGGGCCTCGGTCTGCCCGCCGAGCAGCCCTGACCCGGCGGAGGAACGGGCGGAAGCGCGGAGGGCGGAGGCACTGGCGGGCCCCCGGCACGACGAGGGCCCGGACCGTGAGGCTGCCGGGCCCTGTCACGCGGGGGCGGGTCAGTCGGTCGGCGCCCAGTAGTCGACCAGGACGGCCCGGCCGGGCTCCACGTCCTTCCAGGAGCCGGTGAAGGTCAGGACGGCGAAGGCGGCGGTCGGGAAGCCCCGGCGCTTGATCCGCTCGCGGACCTCGTCCTCGGCCGAGCCGGCCAGGATCTCGGTCAGCGCCTCCATGCCCGGGTTGTGCCCGATCATCAGCACGTTCCGCAGGTCGTCGGGGGTCTCGTTGAGCACGGCGATCAGCTCGCCGGGCGAGGCCTCGTAGATCCGCTCCTCGTAGACGGTTTTCGGCCGGTGCGGGAACTCCTGGACGGCGAGCTTCCAGGTCTCGCGGGTCCGGACCGAGGTGGAGCACAGGGCCTGGTCGAAGGGCACGCCCGTGTCCGCCAGCCGACGCCCGGCCTCTGCGGCGTCCATGCGGCCCCGGTCGGCGAGCGGTCGCTCGTGGTCGGACACCTGTGGCCAGTCGGCTTTCGCATGCCGGAAGAGAACAATCCTGCGGGGTTCTGCGACGCTCATGTCTTCCAGCTTCGCATGAAACAGGCCACGGGGCTCTGGGAGTTGACACGCGGGCTCACGACGGGACGCGGGTGGGAGTCCACGCTCGGCGCTCAGCGCGTGGCCAGTTGCTCCAGCCGCTCCAGGAGGTGGGCCGTCGCGGGCTGCCCCGCGGCCGCGTGGGCGTCGGCGGGATCGAATATCAGCAGGAGCAGCGCGACGAAGGCGAGCACGGGCAGGGCGAGGGCCCACCAGGGCAGCCGGATGTCGACGCCGCCGCGGGTCGCCTGGGGAGGCCGGGGGTAGGTAGGGGCCGACATGAGTGCCTCCGCTGGTCTTCGGGCGTCCCTGGTCCGTGCTCGGCGGCCCGCTTGTCGCGGGCACATCTCGACGTTACGGAACCGGCGGGGCCCAACCCATCCGGAGGTCCACCCACTTGACCCTGACCCTCACCCCCTAGGGGACGGGGGGTTAACCCCACCGTCCGGCCGGCGGGGGCGGGGTCACGGCGAGGCGATCGTCGCGATGACGCCGATGATCACGAAGATCGCGAGGAAGGCGCCGAAGACGATCAGCATCTTCTTCTGGCCGTGCTGGGGGTTCGGGTCGAGGACTGGCATACGGCAAGTCTCGCATCCTCCGCCCGGGCCGCTCCCGGGGGGCCACCGACGACGGGCCGGCCCCGACGGCGGCCGACGCGCCGTCCACGGCGGCCGGGCCGCCGCGCGCCCGGGTCAGCGGGCCGCCTCGTCCTCCACCGTACGGTTGCGCCCGGCCAGGACGCCCACCACCATCTGCGGCACCATCAGCGCGCTCATCAGGGCGATCGGCAGCCCCCAGCCGCCGCTGTGCTGGTAGAGGACGCCCACCAGGAGCGGACCGGGGATGGAGATCAGGTAGCCGGTGCTCTGGGCGAAGGCGGACAGCTGGGCGACGCCCGCTCCCGTCCTCGCCCGCATTCCGACCATGGTCAGCGCGAGCGGGAAGGCGCAGTTGGAGATGCCGAGCAGCAGGGCCCAGGCCCATGCGCCGCCGACCGGCGCGAAGTACAGGCCGGCGTATCCGGCGAGTCCGCACAGGCCCAGGATCAGCACGATCGGGCCCTGGTGGGGCAGGCGGGTCGCCACCCGCGGGATGACGAAGGCGAGCGGCACGCCCATCACCATGATGACCGCGAGCAGCAGCCCGGCGGTGCCGGCGGACACGCCCGAGTCCCGGAAGATCTGCGCCATCCACCCCATCGTGATGTAGGCGGCGGTGGCCTGGAGGCCGAAGAAGACGGCGAGCGCCCAGGCCGTGCGGCTGCGGGCGATCCGCAGCGGGGGCTGTTCCGCGGGCTTCTCGCCCTCCCGTCCCGGCGGCGTGGCCGGTCCCGTGGCCCCCGGCGCCGTCCGGTTGCGCACGAACGGGAGCCAGGGCAGGACGGCCAGCGCGGGCAGCACGGCCCAGACCGCGAGGCCGGGCTGCCAGTGGCCGCCCAGCGCGTTGGTCAGGGGCACGGTCGCCGCGGCGGCGATGGAGGTGCCGAAGGCCAGGGCCATCGAGTACAGGCCGGTCATGGAGCCGACGCGGTCGGGGAAGTAGCGCTTGACGATGACCGGCATCAGGACGTTGCTGACCGCGATGCCCATCAGCGCCAGGGCGGTGGCCGCCAGGAAGCCGCCCGTGCCGCCCGCGTACGGGCGTATCAGCAGGCCCGCGGTGATGGCGAACATGCCGGCGCAGACCACGGCGCCGGGCCCGAAGCGGCGGGCCAGCCGGGGGGCGGTGACCCCGAAGACGGCGAAGCAGAGCGGGGGCACGGAGGTGAGCAGCCCGGCGATGCTGCCGCTCATGCCGAGCCCGTCGCGGACCTCCTCCAGGAGTGCGCCCAGGCTCGTGATGGCGGGGCGCAGGTTCACCGCGGCCAGGACGATGCCGAGGATGAGCAGCCGGGTCGTCCACGTCGTCCACGCGCGCGTGGCGGGCGCCCCGCCGGGTACCTCGGGCACACCGCCCTCAGCACGCTGCGTACGTGTCTCCGTGCGTGTCTCCGTCCGGGTTTCGTCACTAGCCATGAGACCCATCATAGAATCATGGGATGATTGATTGTCCACTCGTTCGACCGCTCGTGTGCGAAGGTGAGCCATGCCGCTGAGCCATCCCCGCCGTTCGGCACTGTCCGAGCAGGTCATCGCCGCGCTGCGGCAGCAGATCACCTCGGGCGAGTGGCCGGTCGGCTCCCGCATCCCCACCGAGCCCGAGCTGGTCGAGCAGCTCGGCGTCGCCCGGAACACGGTCCGCGAGGCGGTCCGCGCGCTGGCCCACAACGGCCTGCTGGACATCCGCCAGGGCTCCGGCACGTACGTCGTGGCGACCAGCGAGCTGGCCGGCGTGATGCAGCGCCGCTTCGCCGGCGCCGAGCCCCGGGACATCGCCGAGCTGCGGTCCACGCTGGAGTCGGCCGCCGCGCGCCTGGCCGCCGAGCGGCGCACGGAGAAGGACCTCAAGCAGATCGACACCCTGCTGCTGCGCCGGGAGGAAGCCTGGGAGTCGGGTGAGGCGGAGGCCTTCGTGGCGGCGGACGCCACGTTCCACCTGGCGGTCGTCGCCGCCTCGCACAACGACGTGCTGACAGCGATGTACGCGGACCTGAGCGAGGTCCTGCGGGACTGGCTGCGGGGCGACGTGGGCGAGGGCATGTCACCGGCGACGCACATGGACCACGGCCGGCTGGTGGACGCGATCCGCGCGGGTGACGCGGCGACGGCGGCGGAGGAGGCCGGCGCCTATCCGTTCGTCTGCCGTCCCGGGCTGTTCGGGCCGTCCCCTGGCGACTGAGCGGCGCCGGAGCGGTCGCGTCGCCGAGCCGCTCCGGTCCAGCACGAGGGCCCGCACCCCGTACGGGACGCGGGCCCTCGGCGAGGTGTCCGTTGGGTCCGGTCAGGCCCCGATGGCGTGCAGTCCGCCGTCGACGTGCACGATCTCGCCGGTGGTCTTCGGGAACCAGTCGCTCAGCAGCGCGACGATGCCGCGGCCGGCCGGCTCCGGGTCCTTCAGGTCCCACTCCAGCGGGGAGCGGGTGTCCCACACGGCGGCCAGGTCGCTGAAGCCCGGGATGGACTTGGCGGCCATGGAGCCCAGCGGGCCCGCCGAGACCAGGTTGCAGCGGATGTTCTGCTTGCCCAGGTCACGGGCCATGTACCGGCTGGTGGCCTCCAGGGCGGCCTTGGCCGGGCCCATCCAGTCGTACTGCGGCCAGGCGAACTGCGCGTCGAAGGTGAGGCCGACGACCGAACCGCCGTTCTGCATCAGCGGCAGGCAGGCCATGGTCAGCGACTTCAGGGAGTACGCCGAGACGTGCATGGCCGTGGCGACCGACTCGAACGGCGTGTTCAGGAAGTTGCCGCCGAGGGCGTCCTGCGGGGCGAAGCCGATGGAGTGCACGACGCCGTCGAGACCGCCCAGCTCCTCGCCGACGACGTCGGCGAGCCGGGCGAGGTGCTCCTCGTTGGTGACGTCCAGCTCGATGACCTTGGCGGGCTTCGGCAGCTTCTTGGCGATGCGCTCGGTCAGGGTGGGCCGCGGGAACGCGGTGAGGATGACCTCGGCGCCCTGCTCCTGGGCCAGCTTCGCGGCGTGGAAGGCGATGGAGGCCTCCGTCAGCACGCCGGTAATCAGGACGCGCTTGCCCTCGAGAATTCCGCTCATGGTGATCAGTGACCCATTCCCAGTCCGCCGTCAACGGGGATGACGGCTCCAGTGATGTACGAGGCGTCGTCCGAGGCGAGGAACCGCACCGTCGCGGCGATCTCCTCCGGCCGCGCGTACCGCCCCAGCGGCACCTGCGAGACGATGTTGGCCCGCTGCTCGTCGGTGAGCACCTTGGTCATGTCGGTGTCGACGAAGCCGGGCGCGACGACGTTGAAGGTGATGTTGCGCGACCCCAGCTCACGGGCGAGGGAACGCGCGAAGCCGACGAGACCGGCCTTGGAGGCGGCGTAGTTCGCCTGCCCCGCGGAGCCGAGGAGCCCGACCACCGACGAGATGAGGACGACGCGGCCCTTCTTGGCGCGCAGCATGGCGCGGTTGGCGCGCTTGACCACGCGGAAGGTGCCGGTGAGGTTGGTCTCGACGACGGAGGTGAAGTCCTCCTCCGACATGCGCATCAGGAGCTGGTCCTTGGTGACGCCGGCGTTGGCGATCAGGACCTCGACGGGACCGTGCGTCTCCTCGATCTCCTTGTAGGCCTGCTCCACCTGCTCGCTGTCGGTGATGTCGCACTTGACGGCCAGGAAGCCCTCCGGCGGCTCACCCGAGCGGTACGTGATCGCGACCTTGTCGCCGGCGTCGGCGAAAGCGCGGGCGATGGCGAGGCCGATGCCCCGGTTTCCTCCGGTGACGAGAACCGAGCGGCTCAACGGATCACCCTTTCCGTAGCGGTCGTCCACCCGTCCGGCCACCCGTTCGGCGGGCGGCGACGCAGGCGGCTTCCTCGAAAATCTATCGGTCCCCGGCCTGGCTCAGAGACTCGGGCACCCACAGTGGCTTACGGGGCTGTCTGTCGGGTCCCTACAGAACCGGTTCCCGGCGCGGCGGGAAAGGTGTGGTCGCCGGACCCCCGACGCGACATGATGCGGCGCAGCCCCCGGTGTCGCGGCAGACGACCGGTCACGCCGACAGAAAGAGACGCAGGTGCCTCACAGCATCGACCAAGCCTTCACGGCACTCCCCCTACGCGCCCTCGCCGACGCCGCTCTCGCCCGGGCGCGTGCCCTCGGTGCGGAGCACGCCGACTTCCGGCTGGAGCGGGTGCGCAACGCCTCCTGGCGCCTCAGGGACGCCCGGCCCGCCGGGTCCTCGGACACCACCGACCTCGGGTACGCGGTGCGGGTGGTGCACGGCGGTACGTGGGGCTTCGCGTCCGGCGTGGACCTGACCCTGGACGCCGCCGCCAAGGTGGCCTCGCAGGCGGTGGCGATGGCGAAGCTGTCGGCGCAGGTGATCAGGGCGGCCGGGTCGGACGAGAGGGTGGAACTCGCGGACGAGCCGGTGCACGCCGACAGGACCTGGGTCTCGGCGTACGACATCGACCCCTTCGCCGTGCCCGACGCCGAGAAGTCGGCGCTGCTGGCCGACTGGAGCGCGCGGCTGCTGGCGGCCGACGGGGTCGACCATGTGGACGCCTCGCTGCTGACCGTGCACGAGAACAAGTTCTACGCCGACACCGCCGGGACGGTGACCACGCAGCAGCGGGTGCGGCTGCACCCGGTGCTCACCGCCGTGTCGGTGGACGACTCCAGCGGCGAGTTCGACTCCATGCGCACCCTGGCGCCGCCGACCGGGCGGGGCTGGGAGTACCTGACCGGGACCGGCTGGGACTGGGACGCGGAGCTGGCCGAGATCCCGGAGCTGCTCGCCGAGAAGATGCGCGCGCCGAGCGTCGAGGCGGGGCTGTACGACCTGGTCGTCGACCCGTCGAACCTGTGGCTGACCATCCACGAGTCCATCGGGCACGCCACCGAGCTGGACCGCGCCCTCGGCTACGAGGCCGCCTACGCCGGCACCTCCTTCGCCACCTTCGACCAGCTCGGCAAGCTGCGCTACGGCTCCGAGCTGATGAACGTCACCGGCGACCGCACCGCCGAGCACGGCCTGGCGACCGTCGGGTACGACGACGAGGGCGTCGAGGGCCAGTCCTGGGACCTGGTGAAGGACGGCACGCTGGTGGGGTACCAGCTCGACCGGCGGATCGCGAGGCTCACCGGGTTCGAGCGGTCCAACGGGTGCGCCTACGCCGACTCGCCCGCGCACGTGCCGGTGCAGCGCATGGCCAACGTGTCGCTGCGGCCGGATCCGGGCGGGCTGTCGACCGAGGATCTGATCGGGGGCGTCGACCGCGGGATCTATGTCGTCGGTGACCGGTCCTGGTCCATCGACATGCAGCGCTACAACTTCCAGTTCACCGGGCAGCGGTTCTTCCGGATCGAGAACGGGCGGCTCGCCGGACAGCTGCGGGACGTGGCGTACCAGGCGACGACCACCGACTTCTGGGGGTCCATGGCCGCCGTCGGCGGTCCGCAGACGTATGTCCTGGGCGGTGCCTTCAACTGCGGCAAGGCCCAGCCGGGGCAGGTCGCGGCCGTGTCGCACGGTTGCCCGTCCGCCCTCTTCAAGGGAGTCAACATCCTCAACACGACGCAGGAGGCGGGTCGATGAGCGTCCGCACCAACAAGCCGCACGAGATCGTCGAGCGGGCGCTGGAGCTGTCCCGGGCGGACGGGTGCGTCGTCATCGCCGACGAGGAGTCCACCGCCAACCTGCGCTGGGCGGGCAACGCGCTCACCACCAACGGCGTCACGCGCGGGCGCACGCTGACGGTGGTCGCCACCGTCGACGGGCAGCAGGGCACGGCCTCCGGGGTCGTCTCCCGCTCGGCCGTGACCGTGGACGAGCTGGAGCCCCTGGTGCGGGCCGCCGAGGCCGCCGCGCGGGGTGCCGGACCCGCCGAGGACGCCCAGCCGCTGGTCACGGGCGGGGCGGTGTCCCCGGACTTCACCGACGCGCCCGCCGAGACCACGTCGGCGGTGTTCGCCGACTTCGCGCCGGCCCTCGGGGAGGCGTTCGCCCGCGCGCGTGCGGGCGGCCGGGAGCTGTACGGGTTCGCGAACCACGAGATGACCTCGACGTACGTCGGCACCTCGACGGGGCTCAGGCTGCGGCACGACCAGCCGAACGGGACGCTGGAGCTGAACGCCAAGTCGCCGGACCGGACCCGGTCGGCGTGGGCGGGGCACGCCACCCGGGACTTCAAGGACGTCGACCCGGCGGCCCTCGACGCCGAGCTGGCCGTACGCCTCGGCTGGGCCGAGCGGCGGGTGGAGCTGCCCGCCGGGCGGTACGAGACGCTGCTGCCGCCGACCGCGGTCGCGGACCTGCTGATCTACCAGTACTGGTCGGCCTCCGGTCGGGACGCGGTCGAGGGGCGCACGGTGTTCTCCAAGCCCGGCGGCGGCACCCGTCTCGGCGAGCGGCTCGGCGCCCTGCCGTTGACACTGCGCAGCGATCCGCACGAGCCGGGGCTGGAGAGCGCGCCGTTCGTGGTCGCGCACTCCTCGGGCGGCGACCAGTCGGTGTTCGACAACGGGCTGCCGGTGACGGCGACCGACTGGATCCGCGGGGGCGAGCTGCACCGGCTGACCACCACCCGGCACGGCGCGGCCCTGACCGGGCTGCCGGTGGCACCCGCGGTCGGCAACCTGATCCTGGACGGCGGAGACCCCGACCGGTCCCTGGACGAGATGGTCGCGGGCACGGAGCGCGGGCTGCTGCTGACCTGCCTCTGGTACATCCGGGAGGTCGACCCGGCGACGCTGCTGCTGACCGGGCTGACCCGGGACGGCGTCTACCTCGTGGAGCACGGCGAGGTCGTCGGCGAGGTGAACAACTTCCGGTTCAACGAGTCGCCGGTGGACCTGCTGGGCCGGGCCGCGGAGGCCGGGGGGACCGAGAAGACGCTGCCCAGGGAGTGGGGTGACTGGTTCACCAGGGCCGCGATGCCGGCGCTGCGGGTCCCCGATTTCAATATGAGCTCTGTCAGTCAGGGCGTATAACCTCGTAGTCGGCCGTCACCCGACTGCCCGAAGATCATCAAGCACCGCATGAGCACGTAGGAGACACGAGAACCGTGACGGACATCGTCGACGAGCTGAAGTGGCGCGGGCTGTTCGCCCAGTCCACCGACGAGGACGCTTTGCGCAAGGCGCTCGCGGACGGTCCCGTCACGTTCTATTGCGGTTTCGACCCGACCGCGCCGTCCCTGCACGTGGGGCACCTGGTGCAGGTGCTCACCGTGCGCCGGCTCCAGCAGGCCGGTCACCGGCCGCTGGCGCTGGTCGGCGGGGCCACCGGCCAGATCGGCGACCCGCGACCGACCGCCGAGCGCACGCTGAACTCGCCGGAGACCGTCGCGGGCTGGGTCCAGCGGCTGCGCGGCCAGATCGAGCCGTTCCTGTCCTTCGAGGGCGAGAACGCCGCGGTGATGGTCAACAACCTCGACTGGACCGAGGGCCTGTCGGCGATCGAGTTCCTGCGGGACATCGGCAAGCACTTCCGGGTCAACAAGATGCTGACCAAGGACTCCGTCGCCCGGCGGCTGGAGTCCTCCGAGGGCATCAGCTACACGGAGTTCAGCTACCAGCTGCTCCAGGCGATGGACTTCCTCCAGCTCTACCGGAGGTACGGCTGCACGATGCAGCAGGGCGGCAGCGACCAGTGGGGCAACCTCACGGCCGGCCTCGACCTGCTGCACCGGCTGGAGCCGGACGCGTCCGTGCACGCCTACGCCACGCCGCTGATGACCAAGGCGGACGGCACCAAGTTCGGCAAGACCGAGGGCGGCGCCGTCTGGCTCGACCCGGAGATGACGACGCCGTACGCCTTCTACCAGTTCTGGCTGAACGTGGACGACCGGGACATCTCGACATACATGCGCATCCTGTCGTTCCGCTCCCGTGAGGAGCTGGAGGAGCTGGAGCGGCAGACCGAGGAGCGTCCGCAGGCGCGGGCCGCGCAGCGGGCGCTGGCCGAGGAGCTGACGACGCTGGTGCACGGCGCCGGGCAGACGGCCGCGGTGATCGCCGCGTCCAAGGCCCTCTTCGGCCAGGGCGAGCTGGCGGAGCTGGACGAGCGGACACTGGCCGCGGCCCTCTCGGAGCTGCCGCACGTCCGGGTCGCCGAGCCGGCCCCGGTCGTCGACCTGTTCGCCGAGGTGGGCCTGGTGGCCAGCAAGTCCGCCGCGCGCCGCACGGTGAACGAGGGCGGCGCCTACGTGAACAACGCCAAGGTCACCGGCGAGGACGCCGTCCCCGCCAAGGAGGACCTGCTGCACGGGCGCTGGCTGGTGCTGCGCCGCGGCAAGAAGAACCTGGCCGCGGTGGAGGTCACCGGCGCCTGAGCGGGCGCACGCGCGAGGGGCGCGCTCCGGCGCCGTACGGCTGTCGGAGTACGCCCCTTCGCCCTGCCTGCCCGAGTGGCCCCGGGGCCGGTCAGGCCCGTCCGCGCCGCCTGTTGCCGCGTACCGACGCGTAGGCCGCGTCGCCGAGGCCGACGACGATGATCGCCGCCACCAGCTGGAACAGGTGTCGCCACCAGTCGATGCCGGCCGTCGCCTCGACGCCGGCCGCGCGGGCGATCGCGTTGCCGATGATCGCGCCGATCATGCCGCAGATGGTGGTCAGCCACAGTGGCATGTGCTGCTTGCCGGGAATGATCGCCTTGGCGATCAAGCCGAGCACGAATCCCACGATGATCGCCCACAACCAGCCCATGGCTGCCTCCTCGTCCGGCTCTACGCGAGCATTGCCACCAGTGTTCGGGCGTACCGCGTACGGCGCATGCCGCGTACGGCCGAACGGGGTACCGGCGCCTGCGCCGGGCGGCGCACGCGGTGCGGCCGGATCGGGGGTGCCCCGGTCTCGTGGGCGGCGCGGGTGCGGCGTAACGTGGGGAGTTGTCCGGGACCGGAGTCCCCGAGCGGCCGCGGACGAGAGCGGGGCGGGGAGTGTCCGATGCGGGCGGATGGTGGAACCAGATGCGGAAGCAGAGTGCCGGCGGCAGTGCCGAGGTGTTCCGGATCACCGGGGCCCGGACGGGCCTCCAGGAGGACGTGCGCGGGCGGCAGCGGCGGTACATCATCTCGATGTCCATCCGTACGGCGTCGGTGATCCTCGCGGTCTGCCTGTGGAACGTGGAACGGCACGTCGCGATCGTGGCCCTCGTCCTCGGCGCGGTCCTGCCGTACATCGCGGTGGTGATCGCCAACGCCGGGCGTGAGAACGCGCCATCCTTGCCGTCGACGTTCGTGACGGTGCCGACCCCACCGATGATCATGCCGCCGCGGGACAGGGACGGCGCGGCGGAACCCGTCCCGGAGGCCGCCGCCGCCGATCCGGCGCCTGGTCCGGGCGGCGAGTCGCGCGGCCGGCCGTGACCGGGCGCGCCCCTTCGCGGTGGCGTCGATTCCACGCCAGGCCGAAGAAATGCTCAGATGAATCGTGTGGTTCCGGTGCCGGGCGACGGGTGGGCCGTGACATACTTCGTACGCGCTCCGCATCCCCCGTCGGAGCGACGGACCGACGCCGGGCAGCTCCCCCCGTGGCTGCTCGGCGTCGCCTTGTGTGCGGGCCTTGTGCGTGGATCTGCGAGACGAAACCGTGAGTGACGAAACCACCCCGATCTGCTCCGCCAAGGGCTGCCGCACCCCCGCCGTGTGGGTGCTGGCGTGGAACAACCCGAAGCTCCACACCCCGGACCGCCGCAAGACGTGGATCGCGTGCGACGAGCACCGCGAGCACCTGTCCCAGTTCCTGGGGGTGCGGGGCTTCCTGAAGGACGTGGTCCCGCTCGCGGAGTGGGAAGCCCCGGAGGACTCCGGCAGGCCGTGAGGAGCCGCCCCGGGCCCTAACCCCCGATCGCCGACATCGGGCGGTCGGGCTGGACGAAGGCCGGGTCGTCGAGGCCCGCGCCCGCCTTCTTGCCCCACATGGCCAGGCGCCAGATGCGGGCGATCTCCTCGTCCGGGGCGTCGGAGCGCAGGGCCGCCCGCAGGTCGGTCTCCTCGGTGGCGAACAGGCAGGTGCGCACCTGGCCATCGGCGGTCAGGCGGGTGCGGTCGCAGGCCGAGCAGAACGGTCGGGTGACGGAGGCGATGACGCCGACGCGATGCGGGCCGCCGTCCACCACCCAGCGTTCGGCCGGGGCCGAGCCGCGCTCCCCGGCGCCCTCTGCGGTCAGCTCGAAACGGGTGCGCAGCGAGGACAGGATGTCGCCCGCGGTGACCATGCCCTCGCGCTTCCAGCCGTGCTGGGCGTCCAGGGGCATCTGCTCGATGAAACGCAGCTCGTAGTCGTGCTCGACGGCCCAGGCGAGCAGGTCGGGCGCCTCGTCGTCGTTCAGCCCGGGCATCAGGACGCTGTTGACCTTGACGGGGGTCAGTCCGGCCTCGCGGGCGGCCGCCAGGCCCTCCAGGACGTCCTTGTGGCGGTCCCGGCGGGTGAGGGTCTTGAAGACGTCCGGGCGCAGGGTGTCCAGCGAGACGTTGACCCGGTCCAGGCCCGCCGCCTTCAGGGCCGTCGCCGTGCGCCCGAGGCCGATGCCGTTGGTCGTGAGCGACATCTGGGGGCGGGGCTCCAGGGCCGCGACGCGCTCGACGATGCCGACCAGGCCGGGGCGCAGCAGCGGCTCCCCGCCGGTGAAGCGGACCTCCTCGATGCCGAGGGAGGTGACCGCGATGCCGATGAGGCGGACGATCTCGTCGTCGGTGAGCAGATCTGGCTTGGCCAGCCACTTCAGGCCCTCTTCGGGCATGCAGTAGGTGCAGCGCAGATTGCAGCGGTCGGTGAGCGAGACCCTCAGGTCGGTGGCCACTCGGCCGTAGGTGTCGATGAGCACGTGGGCCCCCTCCCTCGACGCGGATCGGTGGAGCACTTCTCTCCTCCGACACCGTCGAGCCTACGTGACCGGTCCGACATCGACAGCCGCCCGATCCCACGACGCGGGACGCGGCCGCGTCGTAGGGATCTACGAGCGGCCGCGCCGGTACCGGTCGGGCGGGGGCGTCAGTGCGCTCCGGTGCCGGTCAGGGACCGGACCTCCAGCTCCGCGTACTTCGCCTTGTCGGGCTCCTCCTTCGACAGGACCGTGCCGAGCCAGCCCATCAGGAAGCCGAACGGGATCGAGATGATGCCCGGGTTCTTCAGCGGGAACCAGGCGAAGTCGACGTCCGGGAACATCGCCTTCGGGTCGCCGGAGACGACGGGTGAGAACAGCACCAGGCCGACGGCGACGATCAGGCCGCCGTAGATCGACCACAGGGCGCCCTGGGTGGTGAAGCGCTTCCAGAACAGGCTGTAGAGGATCGTCGGCAGGTTGGCGGACGCGGCGACCGCGAAGGCCAGGGCGACCAGGCCGGCCACGTTCAGGTCGCGGGCGAGGGCGCCGAGCGCGATGGAGACGATGCCGATGAAGACCGTCGCCCAGCGGGCCGCCCGCATCTCCTCCTTCTCGGTCGCCTGCCCCTTGCGGATGACGTTGGCGTAGATGTCGTGCGCGAAGGACGAGGACGAGGCGAGGGTGAGGCCCGCGACGACGGCGAGGATGGTCGCGAAGGCCACCGCGGAGATCGTGGCGAGGAGGATCGCGCCCCAGGCCGAGTCGACGCCGCCCACGTGCAGGGCGAGCAGGGGCGCCGCCGTGTTGCCGGACGGGTTGGACGCGATGATCTCGTCCTTCCCGATGAGTGCCGCCGCGCCGAAGCCGAGGGCGATGGTCATCAGGTAGAAGGCGCCGATGATGCCGATCGCCCAGTTCACGGACTTACGGGCGGCCTTGGCGTTGGGGACCGTGTAGAAGCGGATCAGGATGTGCGGCAGACCGGCGGTGCCGAGCACCAGGGCGATGCCCAGGGAGATGAAGTCGAGCTTGGTGGTGCCGTTCGCGCCGTACTGGAGGCCGGGCTCCAGGAAGGCGGAGCCCGCGCCGCTGTTCTCCGCCGCCTTGCCGAGCAGGTCGGAGATGTTGAAGTCGAACTTCAGCAGCACCAGGAAGGTGATCAGGATGGTGCCGCCGATCAGCAGCACGGCCTTGACCATCTGGACCCAGGTGGTGCCCTTCATGCCGCCGATGGTGACGTACACGATCATCAGGACGCCGACGAGGGCCACGATGAGGATCTTGCCCGCGTCGGAGGTGATGCCGAGCAGCAGCGAGACGAGGACGCCCGCGCCCGCCATCTGGGCCAGCAGGTAGAAGATCGAGACGACGATCGTGGAGGTGCCGGCGGCGGTGCGCACGGGGCGCTGGCGCATGCGGTAGGCGAGGACGTCGCCCATCGTGTAGCGGCCGGAGTTCCTGAGCGGCTCGGCGACCAGGAGCAGGGCCACCAGCCAGGCGACCAGGAAGCCGATGGAGTACAGGAAGCCGTCGTAGCCGAAGAGGGCGATGGCGCCGGCGATGCCGAGGAAGGACGCCGCCGACATGTAGTCGCCGGAGACGGCGAGGCCGTTCTGGAAGGCGCTGAAGGACCGGCCGCCCGCGTAGAAGTCGGCGGCGTCCTTGGTCTGGCGGCCCGCCCAGACGGTGATCCCGAGGGTCGCGACGACGAAGACGGCGAAGAGCGTGATGATCAGCGGCCGGTGCTCGCTGGCCTCGTTGGCGGCCAGCTCGGCGGCGAAGACGGTCTGTGCGGGGCTCATGCGCCGCCCTCCATCCGGGACTTGATGGCCTCGGCCTTGGGGTCGAGCTTCGCGGCGGCGTGCCGCGAGTACCACCAGGCGATGAGGAACGTGCTGACGAACTGGGCGATGCCGAAGACGAACGCGAAGTTGATGTTGCCGAACAGCTTGGTGCCCATGAAGCCGCCGGCGTAGTTCGACAGCAGCACGTAGAGCAGGTACCAGGCCACGAAGGCGACGGTCAGCGGAAACGCGAAGGAGCGGAAGGCGCGGCGCAGTTCGGCGAACTCAGCGCTCTGCTGCACTTCGGAGAACTCCTCGGCGGAGGGGAGTCGGTGTTCCTCTTTCGAGGGGGGCGGTGCGTCGGTGGCCACGGAGTCTCCTCGTACGACGGACATGACGGCTTGGACCTCGGTGTTCTCGCGGGGAACCGGTGGTGCTCGGGCTCCCTGTCCAACGACACGGCGCCCCGCGGGGACCGGTTCAACACCCGTGGCACTTTCCGAAGTCACCCCCGGTGGGTCATTGCTGGCCAGCGACTTCGGGGGATAGCTTCACCCTGCACCACTACGTCATGTACCTGCCCGGGCCGATACCCGTGTCCGGGCGGGTGCCGTCTGCCGGATGATGTGGAGACCCCATGGATCATCTGCGTTCCCCGATTGACCCGCGCTCCAGACGCGGGCTCGCGCTCGCGGTGCCGGTCGCACCGGGCGCGAGGGTGTCGGGCATCAGGTGAGCGACGCCTCGCAGGCACCCCCGGGTGCCCACGTGGGCACCTCCACCTCCCTGCCACGCACCGGCATCACGCGTTTTCCGAGCTTTCCCGACGGACTGGAGACACCACGCATGACCGCACCCCACCCGCGTCACCGCCGCGCCCTCGCGATCCCGGCCGGCCTGGCCGTGGCCGCCTCGCTGGCGTTCCTGCCGGGCACCCCGGCCGCCGCGGCCCCCGCGGCGGAGGCCGCCCCCTCGACGGCGGCGGACGCGACCTCGCTCAGCTACGTCGTCAACGTCGCCCCCGGGCACGGCCCTTCGGCCACCGTGCGGCGGGCGATAGCCAAGGCGGGTGGCACGATCGTCACGTCGTACGACCGGATCGGCGTGATCGTCGTCCACTCCGCAAACCCCGACTTCGCGAAGACCGTCCGCAAGGCGCGCGGCGTGCAGTCGGCCGGCGCCACCCGCACCGCGCCGCTGCCCTCGGCCGCCACCACGGACACGGGCGCGCCGCAGGTGCTCAGCGGCAAGGACCTGGCCGCCGCCAAGGCCTCCTCCGCGAAGGCCGAGGGCCAGGACCCGCTGGAGTCGCTGCAGTGGGACCTGCCCGCCATCAAGGCGGACAAGGCGCACGAGAAGTCGCTGGGCAGCCAGAAGGTGACCGTCGCCGTCATCGACACCGGCGTCGACGACACCCACCCGGACATCGCTCCGAACTTCGACCGCGGGGCCTCCGTCAACTGCGTCGCGGGCAAGCCGGACACCACCGACGGTGCCTGGCGGCCGAGCGCGGCGGAGAGCCCGCACGGCACCCACGTGGCCGGTGAGATAGCCGCCGCCAAGAACGGCGTCGGCATGACCGGCGTGGCTCCCGGGGTGAAGGTCGCCGGCATCAAGGTCTCCAACCCCGACGGCTTCTTCTACACCGAGGCCGTGGTCTGCGGCTTCATGTGGGCGGCCGAGCACGGCGTCGACGTGACCAACAACAGCTATTACACCGACCCGTGGTACTTCAACTGCAAGGACGACCCGGACCAGAAGGCGCTCGTCGAGGCCGTCTCGCGGGCCTCGCGGTACGCGGAGAAGAAGGGCGCGGTCAACGTCGCCGCGGCCGGCAACGAGAACTACGACCTCGCCTCCGACGAGATCACCGACCCGTCCTCGCCGAACGACACCACGCCCGGTGACCGGACGGTCGACCCGTCGAAGTGCCTGGACATCCCGACCCAGCTGCCGGGGGTCGTGACGGTCGCGGCGACCGGCGCGAAGGGCCTCAAGTCGTCCTTCTCCAACTACGGCCGGGGCGTCATCGACATCGCCGCGCCCGGCGGCGACTCGACGGCCTACCAGACGCCGGAGCCGCCCGCCACCAGCGGACTGATCCTGGGCACGCTGCCCGGCGGCAAGTGGGGCTACATGGCCGGTACGTCGATGGCCTCGCCGCACGTCGCGGGCGTCGCCGCCCTCATCAAGTCGACGCACCCGCACGCCTCCCCCGCCCTGGTGAAGGCCCTGCTGTACGCCGAGGCCGACGCCACCGCGTGCACCGAGCCGTACGACATCGACGGCGACGGCAAGGTCGACGCGGTGTGCGAGGGCCCGAAGAACCGCAACGGCTTCTACGGCTGGGGCACGGCCGACGCGCTGGACGCGGTGACCCGGTAACCGGTGCCGCACCGACACGTGGGCGCGTGATCCGCACGCGCGCGTGGAGCGGGCCGGGCAGCCGCCCGGCCCGCTGCGGAACTTGCCCGGATCTGGCGACTTGGTGAAGATCCTGGGGTGACCTCGATACGCCCGCCGTCCCGGACCACCGACACGGGACGCCACTCGCGGCCCTCCGGGGCCGGCCGGACCGTGGCCGTACTCGTGCTGGTGGCGCTGGGCGCGCTGATACCCGTGCTCGGTCCGTCCCCCGCCCTGCACGGCACCGGGGAGGCCGAGGCACCCGGCACCGGCGGCATCGCCCTGCTGCGCACGGTGCTCTTCGCCGCGCTGAGCGTTCCGCTCGGCGAACTCTTCGTGGACCGCCTGGCCCGGTCGCTGCCCGGCGCTCCCCCGGACCGGCCCCGCTCCTGGTCGCCGTACGCGGCCGCCGCCGGTTTCGTCGCCGCGCTGGGGCTGGCCTCGGTCGTGGCCACCGGCAACCTGGTGCCCGGCTCCGCCGCCGACATCGACGTCGGCGGTCTCTACGCCTCCCGTGACGGCAAACTCGCCCTCCTGGAGGTCAACGGCTTCCTCGCGGCCTGGCTGTGCGCGACCTCGCGCCGGCCCGGACTCCAGGTGTGGCCGCTGGCCGCGGTGATCGTCGCGGACGCGCTGCGCGCGCACCCCACGACCGAGTACAGCCCGCTGCTCGGCTCCGGCCTGACCCTCGTCCATCTGACGTGCGCCTCCCTGTGGGTGGGCGGTCTGCTGTACGCGCTGCGCACCCTGCGGCGGTGGCGGGGGGCGGCGGGGCCCGCCCTGCTGGGGCTCTACGCGCGCGTGGCGGCCGTCCTGCTGGCGGTCCTCACGGCCACCGGGGTGTGCAGTTCGCTGCGCCGGATGCCTGCGGGCACGATCCTGGACCAGCTGACGGACACCGCGTACGGGCGGGTCCTGCTCGCCAAGGTGCTCCTGGTGGCCGCCGTCGCGGTCCTCGCGCTGTGGGCCAGGATCCGGCTGGGCCGCGCGGCCGATCCGCTGACCGCGTGCTCCCCCGCGCGCGCGGAGGTCGCCGCGCTGGGCGTGGTGGTCGCGGTGTCGGGGCTCCTGACGGCCCTTCCGGTGCCCATCCGGTGGTGAGTACGCCCGGGGAGCGCCGCAACGCTCCCCCGGTGCCCGGAACTTGACGGTACGGGGCACCTGCGGGACATGGGTGTCGGTCCCGGCCCGTATCCTCATTGACCATGCTCGAAGACCGCACGACCGCAGCGCCGCCCGCCACGGCGTGGCCGGCCGCGTATCCGCAGGGGTACGCGGTCGTCGACGTGGAGACCACCGGCCTGGCCCGCGACGACCGCATCATCTCGGCGGCCGTCTACCGGCTGGACGCCCGCGGCGAGGTCGAGGACCACTGGTACACCCTGGTCAATCCGCAGCGCGATCCGGGGCCGGTGTGGATACACGGTCTGACGAGCGAGGTGCTCCGGGACGCGCCGCTCTTCCCGGACGTCGCCGAGGAGTTCGCGGCCCGGCTCGACGGGCGGGTGCTCGTCGCGCACAACGCGGTCTTCGACTGGCAGATGATCGCCCGCGAGTACGCGCGCGCGGACCGCGAGGCGCCGGTGCGTCAGCGGCTGTGCACCATCGCCCTGTCCAAGGCGCTGGACCTGCCGCTGCCCAACCACAAACTGGAGTCGCTGGCCGCGCACTTCGGCGTCGTGCAGCAGCGGGCGCACCACGCGCTGGACGACGCGCGGGTGCTGGCGGAGGCGTTCCGGCCGAGCCTGCTCGCGGCGGCGGCCGGTGACGTGCGGCTGCCGCTGCACGAGTGCCGGCCGCTGACCGAGTGGTCGGACCGGCCCACACCCCGGATCGGGCAGCAGGCGGGCTACGGGAGCTACCGGCCGAACAGTTGGCGCCCCTCCCGCAAAAGGCCCGCATGCCCGCATCCCAACCCAGGGCGGTACGAAGAGGGCAAACGACTCAAGCAGGGCATGCGGGTGGCCTTCTCGGGTGACACCTCCGTCGAGCGCGACCTGCTGGAGGACCGCGCCGTCGAGGCGGGACTGCACGTCGCGACGAGCCTGTCCCGGCTGACCAGCCTGCTGGTCACCAACGATCCGGACTCGGGCACCTCCAAGGTGGTCAAGGCCCGCCAGTTCGGCACGCCGGTGGTGGACGAGGCGGCGTTCGGGCAGCTGCTCGCGGACGTCGAGCCCGCGGACGCGGAGCCCTGAGGTCCTGGGCCCACAGGCCGCCCCGGGGTTCGCCAGACGGGCCCCAGCCGTGCGGACGGGTGATTCCGGGCGACTCGCCCGGCTCCCGCTGGCCCGCGTTCGCGGCGACGGCCCACCCTGTGGCGCATGGCGACATGTGAAGTCTGCGGCAACAACTACGGAATGTCCTTCGAGGTCCACGCCCAGGGAGCGGTGCACGTCTTCGACTGCTTCTCCTGTGCGATCCACCGGATGGCGCCCATCTGCGAGCACTGCCGGGTGCAGATCATCGGCCAGGGCGTCGAGGTCGAGGGCCACTGGTTCTGCGGCGCCCACTGCGCCCGCGCGGAGGGGAGGGCGGGGATCGTCGACAAGGTCTGAGCCCGGCCGCCGGGCGCGAACGCCCACCCGCCGCGTCCCACCCCATGCCCCAGTTGTACGGTCATGGGGTGTACCGCTTCCTGTTGTCCCGCCAGTGGGTGATCCTCACACTGCTCGCCGTGCTGCTCATCCCCACGATGATCCGGCTGGGCTTCTGGCAGATGCACCGCTACGAGGAGCGCACCGCCCGGAACGACCTGGTCGCGCACGCGCTCGAGGCCTCGCCGGTGCCCGTGGAGTCGCTGACCGCACCCGGCAAGAAGATCACCACACGTGAGCGGTACCGAACCGTCACCGCGAAGGGCCGTTTCGACACCGCCCGCGAGGTCGTCGTCCGCCGCCGCACCGACTCCGACGACAACATCGGCTACCACGTACTGACCCCGTTCGTGCTGAACGACGGCAAGGTCGTGCTGGTCAACCGGGGCTGGATCCCCGCGGACGGCCAGAGCCAGACCGCGTTCCCGAAGGTCCCCGCGCCGCCCGGGGGCGAGATCACCCTCACCGGGCGGCTGATGCCCGACGAGACGACCGAGGCGAGCGGCATCAAGGATCTCCAGGGCCTCCCGGACCGGCAGATCATGCTCATCAACAGCGCGCAGCAGGCCGAGCGCCTGGACGCCCGGGTGCTCGGCGGGTACGTCGTCCTGAAGACGCCGGAGCCGAAGAACGGCACCCCGGAGCCGATCGGCAAGCCCGGCAACGAGAACGCCGCGCTCAACTTCGCCTACGCGATCCAGTGGTGGCTGTTCGCCGCGGCCGTACCGGTCGGCTGGTGGTTCCTTGTCCGGCGCGAGAAGCGCGACCGGGAGACCGCCGAGGACGTGCGGCCGGCGGAGCCGGAGCCCGCAGCGGTGTAGCAGCGCGGCCGGAGCGCGCGAGCGCACCCGATTGCTCCGGCCGAGGCCGGGAAGAGGTCAACCCGTGCACCCCCACATCGAGGACTACGCGCTCATCGGCGACCAGCAGACCGCGGCCCTGGTCGGCACGGACGGCTCCGTGGACTGGCTCTGTCTGCCCCGCTTCGACTCGGCCGCCTGCTTCGCCAGACTGCTCGGCGACGAGGACAACGGCCACTGGCGCATCGCACCCGAGGGCGCCGAGCGCTGCACGCGGCGTGCCTACCGGCCGGACACCCTGGTCCTGGACACCGAGTGGGAGACCGCGGAGGGCGCGGTCCGCGTCACCGACCTGATGCCCCAGCGCGACCGCGCCCCCGACCTCGTCCGCATCGTGGAGGGCCTGAGCGGCGAGGTCACCGTGCGCAGCGTGCTCCGGCTGCGCTTCGACCACGGCTCGATCGTCCCGTGGGTGCGCAGGTCCGACGGTCACCGGGTGGCCGTCGCCGGGCCCGACTCGGCGTGGCTGCGCAGCGAGCCCGAGGTGCACAGCTGGGGCCAGGACTTCGGGACGCACGCGGAGTTCACCCTCGCCGCGGGCGAGAAGGTCGCGTTCGTGCTGACCTGGCACCCCTCGCACGAGCCCCGGCCACCGCTGGTCGACCCGTACCTCTCGCTGGAGCACAGCGTCGAGGACTGGCGCGAGTGGGCGGCGCGCTGCCGCTACGAGGGTCCGCACCGGGACACCGTGGTCCGCTCCCTGATCACGCTGAAGGCGCTCACGTACCAGCCCACCGGTGGCATCGTGGCCGCCCCCACCACCTCGCTGCCGGAGGAGCCGGGCGGCGTGCGCAACTGGGACTACCGCTTCTGCTGGCTGCGCGACTCCACGCTCACCCTGGGCGCCCTGCTGTCGGCCGGCTACCTGGAGGAGGCCGAGGCCTGGCGCGACTGGCTGCTGCGCGCGGTCGCGGGCAATCCGGCGGACCTGCAGATCATGTACGGCGTCGCGGGCGAGCGGCGGCTGCCCGAGTTCGAGCTGCCGTGGCTGTCCGGCTTCGCCGGGTCCACGCCCGTGCGCATCGGCAACGACGCCGTGAACCAGCTCCAGCTGGACGTGTACGGCGAGGTCATGGACTCCCTGTCGCTGGCCCGGCTGGCGGGGATACGTCCCCGGCCGCAGATGTGGGAGCTGCAGTGCGCCCTGATGGACTTCCTGGCCACGGCGTGGCGGGAACCGGACGAGGGGCTGTGGGAGGTGCGGGGCGGGCGCCGGCAGTTCGTGCACTCGAAGGTGATGACGTGGGTGGCCCTGGACCGGGCGGTGCGCACCCTGGAGGACCATCCCGAGCTGGGCGGCGGTGACCTCGACGGCTGGCGCGCTCTGCGCGAGGAGGTGCACCGCGAGGTGTGCGAGAAGGGCTACGACGCCGAACGCAACACCTTCACCCAGTCCTACGGCTCACCGGAACTGGACGCCGCGCTGCTGCTCATTCCGCGCGTGGGCTTCCTGCCGCCGGACGACCCGCGCGTGGTCGGCACGGTAGACGCGGTCGGCGCGGAGCTGACCCGGGACGGCCTGGTGCGGCGCTACACCACCGAGGGCGATCCCGTCGACGGCCTGCCGGGCGGCGAGGGGACGTTCCTGGTGTGTTCGTTCTGGTACGCGGACGCGCTGCACGCGACCGGCCGGACGAAGGAGGCCCGGGAGCTGTTCGAGCGTCTGGTGGCGCTCGCCAACGACGTGGGACTGCTGGCCGAGGAGTACGACCCGGTGGGCGGGCACCAGCTCGGCAACTTCCCGCAGGCCTTCAGCCACGTCGGCCTGGTGAACACGGCCCTCGCCCTGTTCGGGGACGAGGAGGCAGGATAGGGGGCATGGATCTTGGACTGAAGGACCGGGTGTACGTCGTCACGGGAGCCACCCGGGGGCTGGGCAACGCCGCCGCGCGGGAGCTGGTCGCCGACGGGGCGAAGGTGGTCGTCACAGGCCGCGACGAGGAGAGCGTCGCGGCGGCGGCCTCGGCCCTGGGGCCGGACGCGGTCGGGGTGGCCGCGGACAACGCCGACCCGGAGGCCGCCGGGCGGCTGATCGCGACCGCCCGCGAGCGCTTCGGGCGTTTCGACGGCGTACTGATCAGCGTGGGCGGCCCGCCGCCCGGGTTCGTCGCCGACACCACGGACGAGCAGTGGCAGTCGGCGTTCGAGTCGGTGTTCCTCGGCGCGGTGCGGCTGGCCCGGGCGGCGGCGGCCGAGCTGGCGGACGGCGGGGTGATCGGGTTCGTGCTGTCGGGCTCGGTGCACGAGCCGATCCCGGGCTTGACCATCTCCAACGGCCTGCGCCCCGGGCTCGCGGGCTTCGCCAAGTCCCTCGCCGACGAGCTGGGCCCGCGCGGCATCCGCGTCGTCGGCCTGCTGCCGGGCCGCGTGGACACCGACCGGGTGCGCCAGCTCGACGGTCTGTCCGCCGACCCGGAGGCGACCAGGGCGGCCGCCGAGTCCCGCATCCCGCTGCGCCGCTACGGCGCCCCGGAGGAGTTCGGGCGCGCGTCGGCGTTCCTGCTCTCCCCCGCCGCGTCGTACATCACGGGCGTGATGCTGCCGGTGGACGGCGGCGTGCGGCACGGGTTCTAGGACGGTCGGGCAGGGCCCGGGGAGGTACCGGGGCCCGACGCCCGCGGGGGACGGCGCGGTGCGCGGTCCCCGGCGGGGTGCGCCCCGTCAGTTGACCCGCTCCGCCCCGTGCTTGACGCCCCGTAGGTGGACCTCCGCCGGGAGGGACGTGAGGTGGGCCGATTCGCGGGCGTGGGTCAGGGCCCCGGTGGTGAGGTCGTGCAGGGCGGTGCCGGGGTCCACGTGGGGAGCCAGCAGCAGCCGGACGCGGGCCGCCGGGGCGTCGCGGCGGCCGGTGAGCCGGACGGCTGCCCGTTCGACCCCGTCCACGCGGTCCGTCTCACCGGCGAGGACGTCCTCCAGTGCCCTGCCGCGCAGCGAGGCGCCCTCGCCGTCCCCGGTGTCGACGAGGACCTCGGTGAGCCTGCGGCGGCGTACCACCGCGACCAGCCACCACAGGGCGAGCAGCAGCAGGACGGCGAGAGCCGCGATGACGACCGGCCACCACCAGCCGGCGTCCCGCCACCGGGTCCGTTCGGCGTCGCTCAGCAGCACGTCGTGCGGCCCCTGGTGGACCCACCAGGAGGGCGCGGGGGCGTCGAAGCCCACGGCCAGCACCGCGCCGCCGACAGCCAGCAGGACCAGGCCCGCCAGTCCGGTCAGTACCCGGTTCACCGTTCTGAGCACCGCGCTCACCCCTTCCGTCCGGGTCGCGCCACCCGCAGCGACACGGCGGGCGGCCGGGCCAGCCCGAGGCCGCGCACCGCGTCGTCGAGCACACCGTCCAGCTCGGTCCGTACGTCGTCCAGTTCCCGGAAGTGCGACAGCGCCCGTACGCGGGCCCTGCGGCGGCGCATCCGCACCCGCGCCGACTGGACCCCGGAGACCTCCATGGCCCGGTCGCGCAGCACCGTGGCGGCGGCGTCCCGGTGCAGCCCGGCGCGTACGTCCGGGTGGGTGCGCCGCATCGGCAGCTCCCGGCGCAGCCCGGGGGTGAGGGCCAGCAGGAGCAGCCAGAGCCCGAGGGCCGCGGCGACTCCCGCTCCGACCAGCACCCAGGTGTCGTCGACGGGCCGTTCGGCGAGCTCTCTGGCCAGGTCGCGGCGCCACCCGAGCGCGGACCGGCCGGCGCGCACGGCGACGATGTCGTAGAGGAAGGCCCCGGCGAGGAGCAGGAGCAGCAGGGCGACGATGCCGGCGGGGACGCGGCGCGCGGACCAGAAGCGGCCGGCCCGCCCGCTCCCCGACGCCTCCGGCAGGCCGGGCCCGTGCTGCTCCGACGGCGGGGGCGGGCCCGGCTCCGTGCCGCGTTCCACGACGGGCAGGCGCTGGGTGCTGCCCTGTCCCGTCCCGGCGCCCTGGGGCTCGCTCATCGGGTCCTCCCGTGCCTCGCACCGTATTCCGCCGACAGGTGCAGCCGCTCCACCTGGACGGCGACCTCCGGCACCGTCATGCCCACCAACGCACGTACCCGCTGGACGACTTGGTGACGCACCCGGCCGCAGCGGGCGCCGATGTCGCACGGGTAGTCGAGTTCCAGGTGGACCCGGACGTGGGCGGTGTCGTGGTGGACGTCGACGGTGGCGTACGGCCGTGCGGCGTCCGGGTGCAGCGGGCCGAGAGCCTCGTGTGCCGCCCGTGCGGCGACCTTGGCGACGACCCGGTCGGCGATCCGCGTGGCACCGCGCTCGCCCGGCGCCACCCGGGCCAGGGGTTCGAGGAGCTCACCGGCCCCATCGCTCACGCCGGTCACCGCCGCCGGTCGTCGCGGGAGCGGAAGAAGTCACCGAGGTCCATGTCCCCCTCCAGGAGGCGGCCGACGACGAACCCGACGGCCCCCAGGGCCGCCACCAGCAGGAAGGCACCGAATCCGCCGAAGTATCCGGCGAAGCCCAGTGCCATGCCGGCGATCATGCCGACCACGGCCATGCTCATGGCGCGCTCCCCTCGTTCACTGTTTCGATTCACCGTTCTGTCAGCGTTCGGTCGGCGTCCGCGTCACCTGATCCGGGGCTCCGGTTCCTCGTCCTCCTCGTCGGGCAGCTTCACGTCGCTGACCGCGATGTTGACCTCGACGACCTCCAGACCGGTCATCCGCTCCACCGCCGCGACCACGTTCTCCCGTACATCGCGGGCCACGTCCGCGATCGACACGCCGTACTCGACGACGATCTCCAGGTCGAGGGCGGTCTGCTTCTCGCCGACCTCGGCCTTCACCCCGCGCGTCACCCCGGACTTGGTCCCGCCGGGCACCCGGTCGCGCACGGCGCCGAAGGTGCGGGACATCCCGCTGCCCATCGCGTGCACACCGGCGACGTCCCGTGCCGCCATTCCGGTGATCTTCTCCACGACGCCGTCGGCGATGGTGGTCCGTCCCCGGGTGCCGGGGTCTCCGCCGCCGCGCCGAATCGTCTGTCCCTTGGCCGCCCCGGAGGTCTCGATCGTGTCCTGCCCGCTCCGGTGGGTCTCCATGTCGCTCATCGCCGTACGTCCCCTTCGGTCGTAGTCCTGTCACCACGTTAGGCGGGGTTGCCGTGCCTCGCGCCACGGATGCGGCAGGCTGGAGGAATGACGACGGCGGACCGGTGGACGCGCGCGGTGCGGGAGCAGTTGGGTCTCGGCAGGCTGCTGCCGCTGGGCGGCCCGGGCGACGGCGCGTGGATCGCCGAAAGCGCGGCACGGGAGGTGCTGCTGGCGGCGGCCCGGCAGGTGACCGGGGTACGCCCGGGTGAGCTGCGGGTCGGTCTCGCGGACCCGGACGAAACCCGGGAGGCCGCCGTGCCGCCTCCGCCGGGCGCGCTGCCGCCCGGTGCGCTGCGGGTGACGGCCGGCTTCGCGGCGGTCGTGGGGTCCACGGCGGGGGCCCCGGAGCCCCTGCCGGCGACGGCCGCGCGTCTGCGTGCCGCGCTGACGGACGCGGCGGACGGACGGCTGGGCCTCGCGGTGGCGGACGTGGACCTGCGGGTGACCGGCTTGCTGGACGTGGCCGAGGCCACGCGTACGGCACCCGGCCGTGAGACGGACGCCGGGCCGGAGCCGGAGCCGGGAGCCGACGACGCCCCCGGCGCGGGCGGGCGCGAGGACGACGGGGCCGTCGGCGGGGACGAGGCCCGGGTCGCCGGGGTCGTGCGGGCGGTGCCGGGTGTGGTCCGGCTGACGGGCGTACTGGGCCGTCCGGTGCACGTCGCGGAGCCGTCGGCGCGGGAGGGGGCCCTGCCGCGCCGCCATGTCCGGGTGGAGCTGGCGGTGCACGCGGACCACCGGGCCGTCGAGGTGGCCCGGCGGGTCCGCGCGGTGGTGTCCGAGGCTCTGCCGGACCGTCCGTCGGTGGCGGTGGTGGTGACGGCCGTCGGCTGAGGAGCCGCGTTCCCGGCCCGCTCCCCTACTCCCCGAGCCCCGCCAGGTCGCGCAGCCGGCGTCCCTGCGCGGCTCGTTCGGCGGTGCGCTGGGCCTCGTAGTCCCGCGTCTGGGCGCCCTGGAGCAGCGCCTTGGTCTCGACGACCGCGTCGCGCGGTGCGGCCAGGATCGCGGACACCAGGTCGTGCACGGCGGGGTCGAGCTGGTCGGCGGGCACGGCGAGGTTGGCCAGGCCGGTGCTCACGGCCTCCTCGGCGGTGACGAAGCGCCCGGTCGCGCAGATCTCCAGCGCGCGGGCGTATCCGACCAGGGAGACCAGGGGGTGGGTGCCCGTCAGGTCCGGCACCAGCCCCAGGCTGGTCTCGCGCATGGCGAACTGCACGTCGTCCGCGACGACCCTCAGGTCGCAGGCGAGGGCCAGCTGGAAGCCCGCCCCGATGGCGTGCCCCTGCACGGCGGCGACCGACACGAGGTCGCTGCGCCGCCACCAGGTGAACGCTTCCTGGTACTCGGCGATGGCCGCGTCCAGCTCTGCGTCGCCGCCCCGTGCGAGGTCGATGAACGACGGTTCGCCGTCGAAGCCCTCGGGGGTGAACGCCTGCCGGTCGAGCCCGGCCGAGAAGGACTTGCCCTCGGCCCGCAGCACCACGGCACGGACGGAGCCCGGCAGCAGCCGGCCGGCCTCGGCGAGCGCCCGCCACAGAGCGGGGCTCTGCGCGTTGCGCTTGGCCGGGTTGGTCAGCGTCACCGTGGCGATCGCGTCGTCGACGGTGAGCCGCACGCCGTCCTGGTCGAGTGCGGGACCGGGGTCGTGGGCGGGCGAAGCCATGGGGCGCCTCCGAAAGATGCGGTCGTCGTCCCCGCCGCGCGCCGGACGGTGCGCCGTGCGACGGCAGGGCTAAGTGACTGCACAGTAACCACCCGGACGGTCGGACGACCGGCCGGGTGGCCACCATCACTTTCGGAGTCGAGGGGCCGCCCGGGGTGTCAGGCCGATGTGGCCTTTTTGCCCCGGGTAGCCCCGCCACGCCCTCGGAGCGTGACGCCCGACTCACTGAGCATGCGGTGCACAAAGCCATACGAGCGGCCGGTTTCCTCGGCCAACGCCCGGATGCTCGCACCGGCGTCGTACTTCTTCTTCAGGTCTGCCGCGAGCTTGTCGCGCGCGGCGCCGGTAACCCGGCTGCCCTTCTTCAGAGTCTCGGCCACCCGTGCCTCCTCATGGGAAGTGCGCTCTGGTACTCCTCATGATCACCCCTCCCGGCCCTCCTGGCCACCCATTCGGCAAGGTCGATGAGACAAGCTTGTGACGACAGGAGCGGGTCCCCACATACGGAATGCGTGATTCCAGAGAATCGGACGCGTTCGGCCGAACGGGTTTCCCCACGTAATTCCAGGTCAGAAAGGCGTCGCGGCCGGGCCCCGACAATGGGGGGTCCGGCCGCGAAATGGATGTAGGACACACCTCTTGATGAGGAGATCTCACACAGATGGTGGATCACGGATCGGCCGAATGATCCATAACCAGTGGATCATCCATTCGATCAAGCGAGGGCGACGAGGTCCGCGTAGTCGGCGCCCCACAGGTCCTCGACGCCGTCCGGAAGCAGAATGATCCGTTCCGGCTGGAGCGCCTCGACGGCGCCCTCGTCGTGGGTGACGAGGACGACGGCGCCCTTGTAGGTGCGCAGCGCGCCGAGGATCTCCTCGCGGCTGGCCGGGTCGAGGTTGTTGGTGGGCTCGTCGAGGAGCAGCACGTTCGCCGAGGACACCACGAGGGTGGCCAGCGCGAGACGGGTCTTCTCACCGCCGGAGAGGACACCGGCGGGCTTGTCGACGTCGTCCCCGGAGAACAGGAACGAGCCCAGCGTCTTGCGGACCTCGACCAGGTCGAGGTCGGGGTTGGCCGAGCGCATGTTCTCCAGGACGGTGCGCTCGGGGTCGAGGGTCTCGTGCTCCTGCGCGTAGTAGCCCAGCTTGAGGCCGTGACCCTCGATCACCTGGCCGGTGTCGGGCTTCTCGACGCCGCCGAGGAGGCGCAGCAGCGTGGTCTTGCCGGCGCCGTTGAGACCGAGGATGACGACCCGGGAGCCCTTGTCGATGGCCAGGTCGACGTCGGTGAAGATCTCCAGCGAGCCGTACGACTTCGACAGGCCCTCGGCCGTCAGCGGGGTCTTGCCGCAGGGCGCGGGCTCCGGGAAGCGGAGCTTGGCGACCTTGTCGGACTGGCGGACCGCTTCCAGGCCGGAGAGCAGCTTGTCGGCGCGGCGGGCCATGTTCTGCGCGGCGACGGTCTTGGTGGCCTTGGCGCGCATCTTGTCGGCCTGCGAGTGCAGGGCGGCGGCCTTCTTCTCGGCGTTGGCGCGCTCGCGCTTGCGACGCTTCTCGTCGGCCTCGCGCTGCTGCTGGTAGAGCTTCCAGCCCATGTTGTAGACGTCGATCTGGGAGCGGTTGGCGTCCAGGTAGAACACCTTGTTGACGACCGTCTCCACCAGGTCGACGTCGTGGGAGATCACGATGAAGCCGCCGCGGTAGGTCTTCAGGTAGTCGCGCAGCCAGATGATCGAGTCCGCGTCGAGGTGGTTGGTCGGCTCGTCGAGCAGCAGGGTGTCCGCGTCCGAGAACAGGATCCGGGCCAGCTCGATCCGGCGGCGCTGACCGCCGGAGAGCGTGTGCAGCGGCTGGCCGAGCACCCGGTCGGGCAGGTTGAGCGCGGCGGCGATGGTGGCGGCCTCGGCCTCGGCGGCGTATCCGCCCTTGGTGAGGAACTCGGTCTCCTGGCGCTCGTACTGCCTGAGCGCCTTGTCGCGGGTGGCGCCCTGGCCGTTGGCGATGCGCTGCTCGTTCTCGCGCATCTTGCGGATCAGGACGTCCAGGCCGCGGGCGGACAGGATGCGGTCGCGGGCGAGCACGTCGAGGTCGCCGGTGCGCGGGTCCTGCGGGAGGTAGCCGACCTCGCCGGAGCGGGTGACGGCGCCGGCGGCGGGCTGTCCCTCGCCTGCCAGGACCTTGGTGAGGGTGGTCTTGCCGGCGCCGTTGCGGCCGACCAGGCCGATGCGGTCGCCCTTGGCGACGCGGAAGGTGGCGCTCTCGATGAGGACACGGGCACCGGCGCGCAGCTCGATGCCGGAGGCGGAGATCACGGTCAGACTCCTGGGCGGGTGGTTGGCGGGGTGGGCGGCTGTGGAGGTTCCCGCCGCTCTAATGCACGAGGAGAATGGCCATGGGGCCAGTCTAACGGGACCGTGCAACCGCTTTTCCCCGCGAGCGTTGTCAGTGGCCGGTGGAAGACTGGGCGAACGGGCCCAAAGCAGCACGGGCCACCGGCTCACGAGGAAGTGATCGGTATGGCAGGCGAAGAGAGCGGGCGTCCGAGTATCTGCCCGACGCTCAGGTACGCGGACGCCAAGGCGGCGATCCGGCAGCTCACCGAGGCCTTCGGCTTCACCGCCGCGGCGGTGTACGAGGGCGAGGACGGCTCGGTGGCCCACGCCGAGCTGGCCCAGGGCAACGGCCTGGTCATGCTCGGCTCGAAGGGCGGGGGCGGCCGCTTCGACGAGGCGATGAAGGGCGGGGGCCCCACGGGGGTGTACGTCGTGGTGGCGGACGTCGACGCCCATCACCGGCGGGCCGTGGAGCACGGCGCGGAGATCCTGATGCCCCCGACCGACCAGGACTACGGCTCGCGGGACTACATGGCCCGCGATCTGGAGGGCAACGTCTGGAGCTTCGGGACGTACGCGCCGGAGGTACCCGGGTAGCCTCCGGCGGTTCGTCCTTCGGGTTCGTCCGTGGGATTCGTCCGTCTCGCCCGGCCGGTCAGCTGCCCCCGGTGTGGACCTGGAAGGCCGCCCGGCGTACGGCCTTGGCCAGGGCGGGGTCCGGGTGCGCGGCGGCGAGCGCCACCAGCACCTGGACGGTGCGGGGGTGGCCGACCGCGCGGACCTCGTCCAGCAGGGCCGGGACGGTGGCCTGCACCGCTGACTCCAGGTGCCGCACCAGCAGCGGGGCCTCCCCGTGGTCGGCGACGGCCGCCGCGGTGTCGACCCACAGCCAGGTGGCCTCCCGGCGGGTGAGGACCTCGTGCGCGTCCTCGGGGTCGGCGCCGTCGTGCTCGGCCAGCCACAGCAGGGCGTACGGCCTGAGCGTCGGCTCGTCGACGACGGCGCGGACGTCGGGCTCGGCGGGCGCCCCGACGACGCGCAGCGCCTCGAAGGCGAGGCCGCGCAGCAGGGCGTCCTCGCCACGGGCGGCCCCGAGCAGTTCGGCGACGGCGCTGCCGACGGGGCGGGCGGCCAGCCAGGCGCGGTACTCGGCGCGGGCGGCGTTGGGGCGGAGCTGGGCGCAGCCGCGGAGCATGCCCTCGGCCGACTGCTCGATGTTGCCGGCGGGGCTCTGCGCGGCGACGCAGATCTGCTCCAGCTTGACCCAGACCGCCCAGTTGCCGAGCGGGGTGAGTGTGGCGTGCCCGTCGCCGCAGGTGAGGGCGCCGACGGAGGCGAGGGCGTGCAGGGCCCAGTCGAGGAGGGGGGCGAGCGGGGTGTCGGTGGCCGGGTCGGGGTCCGGCTCGGCGCCCGGGGTGCCGGGTTCGAGCCGGGGGCCGTAGGGCACCTCGCAGCGCTCGGTGCGCAGTTCGGTGACGCGCTGCTCCAGCAGGTCCAGGAGCTGCGCCACGGGGACGGGTCCGGCGGACAGCTGGAGGAAGGAGAGCACCTGGGGCATCGCGGAGACGACCTCGGCGACCGCGGCGGGCTCCTGCCCGGCGGGCTCGGGGTGGGCGAGCGACCAGGCGTCGAAGAGGGCGACCCAGCCGCGCAGCACGGCACTGTCGTCGCGGTTCCAGGCCCGCAGCCGCCAGCCGGGCCGGGCGGTGCCGCCGTGCACCTCGACCAGTCCGGCGAGGCGGGCGGTGTCCCAGTCGGCGCGGACCTTGGCCACGGGCAGGCCCAGTTCGCGGGCCGCGTGCTCGGCGGTGGCGTCGGACAGGGTGGCCTTGCCGTCGGCGGTCGCGCTGCCCCGGCCTGGGCCGAGCGCGGAGTCGGCCCAGCGGGCTACCCGGGCCGCGTCGGCAAGACCGGAGCGCGCCATTCGGGCCAGCTCCGAGCGGGCCGGTGTGCCTTCCGGGGGGCGCGGTGCGGGGCGGCGTGGACGCCGTTGATTCATCGCTGGGGGGGCGGCGGCCAGGGGTCGCGGGCGGACGAGTCGGAGCCTGGAGTCGCGCGGGATACGGGACGTCACGGGTGCAGTCTTCCGGTTGACGGTCCGAAAACCCAAACGGAATGCCCCGGCGGCCTCCCGGAGTGGCGTGCGCGGGGGCCGGGTGCGCAGTCCGGGCACCGGATCGGGCCAGTGGTACGGCGCTGAACGGAACCTGACCGTCACGCCCACGGGCAGGCGTCACGGAGCGGGCGAAGGGTTCGCGGGAGAGGGGCGCGGGAGGAAGTCGTGCGAGGGGACCGCGGGAGGGGATCAGACCAGTGGGGTCATGAAGCGGCGGAGGGTCTCCTCGTAGTCCGCGGGGTCGGCGTTCCACATGGCGCCGTGCGGGGCGTCCCGGACGGTGTGGAGGGCGACCAGGCGCGGGTGGGTGTCGGCGAGGCGGCGGGAGAGGCGCCAGGGGGCCACCGCGTCGCCGGGGCCGTGGAAGATCAGGGTGGGGACGGCCGGGCGGTGGAGGCCGGCGGTGCCGGTGTCCCGGTCGGCGTGCAGCCCGGCACGGCCCTGCGCGGCCCGGACGGCGAGCGGCAGGAGCGCCCCGGGGGTGCGACGGGCGGCGGCCAGGGCGCGCAGGGTGGTCTCCCAGCTGAGCACCGGCGAGTCCAGGACGAGCCCCGCGATACGCTCGCGCACGCCGGAGAGCGCGGCGGTGCGCAGGGCCATGGTGGCGCCGGTGGACCAGCCCAGCAGGACGACCTGGCGGGCGCCGTGGTCGAGGGCGTAGCGGACGGCCGCGTCCACGTCGCGCCACTCGGTCTCGCCGAAGTGGTGCAGGCCGTCGGGCGAGGGCGGCGCGCCGACGTCGCCGCGGTAGGCGAGGGCGAGCACCGGGACGTTGCGGCGGTGCAGCGGGGCGATCAGGTTCAGGGCGTGTTCGCGGGTGGCGGCCAGGCCGTGCACGGCGACGATCCAGGTCGGGCGCGCTCCGGGCAGGAACCAGGCCGGGAGCGGACCGAGCTCCCCCGGGACCTCGACGTCGGCGTACTCCAGGTCCAGGGCCGTGCCCGGGTTCCCGACGTACAGGTTCGGGGTGAACCACGCCCGGTCGCCGGTCTCCAGGGTGCCGTGCGTGACGCGTTCGAGGCGGCGTACGACGGTGTCGGCGCCGTGTTCGGCGGTGCCGAGGACCGGGCCGAGGACGGCGTGGGAGCCGTCACCGGCGAGCCCGTACCGGCCGGGGCGCAGTGCGGCCAGGTCCCGGGTGAGGGTGATCTGTCCGGCGGCGGTGCCGTGCACGGTGAGCCGGGGCTCGGTGGGCAGAGGCCGGCCGGGGGGCGCCTTGAGCGCGGCGTCGCTGGCGAGCCGGCCGACGGCGACGCTCGCCACCCCGGTCGCCAGGGCTGCGGTGACGGCGGCTGCCGTTGCGGTGACAGTGCGCATGGAGCCAGTCTCCTGGTGGAGTCCTCGGGCGGCCAGTGGACGCGTGACGGTGGGTGACGCGGGTGCCGTGTCCCGTAGCCGGTACCCCGGGAACCGCCCGGCACGCGCCCGGCGTCAGCTCCGTTGCCCGTATCCCCGGAGGCGTTCGGTCACCTCCGCCAGTTGCTCCGGCGTCAGCAGGGACGGCGAGTGGCCCGGCACCGAGGACGCGGTCAGCCAGAGGCGGCACATCCACTCCAGCTGGGCGGTGCGGTCGTAGGCCTGGTCGAGGGAGGTGCCGTAGGTGATCGTGCCGTGGTTGCGGAGCAGGCAGCCGGTGCGGTCCCTGAGGGCCTCCAGCATGCCGCGGGCGAGTTCGTCGGTGCCGTAGGCCGCGTAGGGGGCGACCCGGACGGGGCCGCCGAGGGCGGCCGTCATGTAGTGCACCGCCGGGAGTTCGGGGACGAGCAGGGAGACCGCCGTCGCGTGCACGGCGTGGGTGTGGACGACGGCCCGGGCGTCGGGGTCCGCGCGGTACACGGCCAGGTGCATGGGCAGTTCGCTGGTGGGGACCAGCGTGCCGAGCACCTGCCGTCCGTCCAGGTCGACGCCGGTCGCGTCGCCCGGGGTCAGCCGGTCGTAGGGCACGCCCGACGGGGTGACCAGGACCGTGTCGCCGACGCGCACGGAGACGTTGCCGGAGGTGCCGACGACCAGCCCGTCCGCCACCGTCCGGCGGGCCGTCGCGACGAGTTCCTCCCAGGCCGGCTCCCTGGCCGTCTCTCCGGCCGATTCTCCGGACCCAGCCCGCGATCGCGTCACAGTCACGTCTCCTCCCGAGCGCCCGCGCGCCCCTCACGGCCCCTCGCCGAACGGCCTTGCGGTGATCCTGCCAGGGACGTCTCCGGAGAGCACCGGAGCGGGCACGCAGAGGGAGGCTCCGGCCCCGCTTCCGGTCACCGCGACGCCCTGCTCAGTTCATCTTCCGTTCACTCTGGTTACCTACGTTCGTCGCGCCAACGACCTCGAACGATTGCCTGGGTAAATGGAAAGCTTCTCGCTGATCCTCGCGATTGTGGTGGTAACCGCACTCGCGTTTGATTTCACGAACGGTTTCCACGACACCGCCAACGCGATGGCAACGACCATTTCGACCGGTGCGCTCAAGCCCAAGGTGGCGGTGGCGATGTCCGCCGTCCTCAACCTTGTAGGCGCCTTCCTCTCCGTGGAGGTCGCCAACACGATCTCCAAGGGTCTCGTCGACGAGACCGGCATCCGTCCCGAGGTCATCTTCGCCGCACTGGTCGGCGCGATCCTCTGGAACCTCCTGACCTGGCTGGTCGGACTCCCGTCCAGTTCCTCGCACGCCCTGATGGGCGGTCTGATCGGCGCCGCCGTCGCCTCGGCCGGCATCGGCGCGGTCAACGGCGACGTGCTCGTCACCAAGGTGCTGCTCCCCGCGATCGCCGCCCCGATCGTGGCCGGACTCGCGGCGTTGCTCGCGTCCCGGATGACGTACTCACTGGGCCGCAAGGCCGACGGCAAGGCCGCCGCGAAGGGCTACCGGGCCGGTCAGATCGCCTCCGCCGGTCTGGTCTCGCTGGCCCACGGCACCAACGACGCCCAGAAGACCATGGGCATCATCACCCTCGCCCTGATCGCCGGCGGCTCGCTCGCCCCGGACTCCGACCCGCCCGTGTGGGTCATCCTCAGCGCGGGCCTGGCCATCGCGCTCGGCACCTACCTGGGCGGCTGGCGCATCATCCGCACCATGGGCAAGGGCCTGACCGACCTCCAGCCGCAGCAGGGCTTCGCCGCCCAGACCAGTGCCGCCACGGTCATCCTGGCCTCCTCCCACCTCGGTTTCTCCCTGTCCACCACGCACTCGGTCTCCGGCGCGGTGATGGGCGCGGGCCTCGGCCGCAAGGGCGGCGTGGTCCGCTGGTCCACGGCCACCCGGATGTTCGTCGCCTGGGGCCTGACGCTGCCGGCCGCGGCCCTGGTCGCCGCGCTCGCCGAGTGGGTCTGCCGCGCCGGCGACTGGGGCACGGCCCTCGTCGCGGTGTTCCTGGTCGCCTCCAGCTATGCGATCTGGCGGATCTCCCGCCGCGAGGTCGTCGACCACACCAACGTCGTCGACGGCGACACGGTGGGCGCGGGGGAGCCCGAGCCGGCCGGTGTGGTCACCACGGCGATGGCCGCCGTGTCGCCGCCCCCTGCGGGCGTGACCGAGGACCTGTCGGCCACCGTCCCGGCCCCCGCCACCACTCCCGCCCCCAAGGCCCCGTCGGCCGCCACCACCGTCTGAGCCCGCGTCCCGGGTACGAAGGAAGCGAACCTCCATGAGCATCGACTGGGCAGCCCTCGGCTCCGTCTTCGGCGTCAGCCTCGTGGTCACGGTGGCCCTGGTGGGCCTGTTCACCCTCGGCATCGTCGGCCTCTCCCGCCAGGAGCGGGCCACCGCCGAGGGCGGCTCCGCGACCCTCGCGGTCACCGGCGCGTACGCGTGCTTCGCGGCCTGCACGGCGGCGGTGGCGTACGGGATCTATCTGATCGTCGCCTGAGCGTCGCGCGCTCCGCGGGCGCGCGCCGGGGCGGGGCGCGGGACGGACTCGAACCGTTCCGCGCCCCGCCCTTTCGCGTTCCGGCGCACACCACTCGCGTGTGGGCCTTCGCACACTCCCCCGCCGCAGGTCAACGCCAGGTTGACGGGTGTTCGCGGGGCGTGGTGGACTTCCGGGGCCATCTACGGCGGCAGGAGAGGAAGCCCGGTGCGAATCCGGCGCGGTCCCGCCACTGTGACCGGGGAACAGGAAACCCCGGGAGCCAGGAACTCTCACCGCCGGACTCTTCGAACCAGGGCGTGGACACCCTGAGTGAGGACACGACGCGATGCCCGGCTGCCGCCACCGCTCGACACCCCGTACCAGGTGCCTCCCCGACCCTGTGACCGGCTGAGCCCATGCGTGCCGGACGCGTCTTCGCGTACGGCGCCGCCGCCGGCCTCCTCGGTGACCTCCTCCTCGGCGACCCGCGCCGCGGACACCCGGTCGCCGTGTTCGGCCGTGCCGCGGGCGCCGTGGAACAGGTGCTGTGGCGCGACCACCGGGGCTGGGGCGCCCTGCACACCGCCGTGTGCGCCGGTGGCGCCGTCGCCCTCGGTGCGGCCGCCGCGCACGCCGTACGCCGCTCCCCCGCCGCCCGCGTCGCGCTGACCGGCGCGGCCACCTGGGCCGTGGTCGGCGGCACCTCGCTCGCCCGTGAGGCCGCCGCGATCGGCCGGGCCCTGGAGGCGGGGGACGTCGAGGCGGCGCGGACGCGGCTGCCGCACCTGTGCGGGCGGGACCCGCAGGCGCTGGACGCCGACGGCATCGCCAGGGCCGTCGTGGAGTCCGTCGCGGAGAACACCTCGGACGCGGTGGTGGGCGCCCTGGTGTGGGGCGCCGTGGCGGGTGTGCCCGGGCTGCTCGGCTTCCGGGCCGTCAACACGCTGGACGCCATGGTCGGCCACAGGTCGCCCAGGTACCGCCGCTACGGCTGGGCCTCGGCCCGCCTGGACGACCTCGCGGGCTGGCCGGGCGCCCGCCTCACCGCCGTCCTGGCCACCGTGGCCGGGGGCGATCCGCGGGGCGCCGTACGGGCCTGGCGCGCGGACGCCGACCGGCACCCGAGCCCCAACGCCGGGCCCGTGGAGGCCTCCTTCGCGGGCGCCCTGGGCGTGCGGCTCGGCGGGACGCTCTCCTACGGCGGACGGGTCGAGCACCGGCCCGTCCTCAACGGCGCCGCCGGCCGCCCCGTACGGGCCGGTTCCGGCGACATCGACCGGGCGGTACGGCTGTCCCGGCGCGTGGGCTGGCTGGCGCTGGGCGTGTGCGCGGGCGCGCGGCTGCTCGCGCGCGGCATCGTCAGGAAGGGACGTACGTCATGAACGGTGGCCTGCTCGTCGCCGGCACCACCTCCGACGCCGGCAAGAGCGTCGTCACCGCCGGGATCTGCCGCTGGCTGGTGCGCCAGGGCGTCAAGGTGGCGCCCTTCAAGGCGCAGAACATGTCGCTGAACTCCTTCGTGACCCGCGAGGGCGCGGAGATCGGGCGGGCGCAGGCCATGCAGGCCCAGGCCTGCCGGGTGGAGCCGACCGCGCACATGAACCCCGTGCTCCTCAAGCCCGGCGGGGAGCGCAGCAGCCAGGTCGTGCTGCTCGGCAGGCCCGTCGGCGAGATGAGCGCCCGCGGCTATCACGGCGGGCGCCAGGAGCGGCTGCTCGGCACGGTGCTCGACTCGCTGGCCGAACTGCGCGGCACGTACGACGCGGTGATCTGCGAGGGGGCGGGCAGCCCGGCCGAGATCAACCTGCGCCGCACCGACATCGTGAACATGGGGATCGCCCGGGGCGCCGGACTCCCGGTCCTGGTCGTCGGCGACATCGACCGCGGGGGCGTCTTCGCGTCCTTCTTCGGCACGGTGGCGCTGCTGGCGCCCGAGGACCAGGCGCTGGTCGCCGGGTTCCTGGTGAACAAGTTCCGCGGCGACGTGTCGCTGCTGGAGCCGGGTCTGGAGATGCTGCACGGGCTCACCGGACGACGTACGTACGGCGTGCTGCCGTTCCGGCACGGGCTCGGCATCGACGAGGAGGACGGGATGGGGGTCCCCCCGCGCGAGCGAAGCCGAGCGTGGGGGAGCGTCTCCCTGCGCGGGACCGTACGGGAGTCGGTCGTCGCGCCGCCGGTCGGCGAGGACGTGCTGCGGGTCGCGGTCTGCGCGGTCCCCCTCATGTCCAACTTCACTGACGTGGACGCGCTGGCCGCCGAACCCGGTGTCGTGGTGCGGTTCGTGGACCGGCCGGAGGAGCTGGCCGACGCCGACCTGATGATCGTGCCGGGGACGCGCGGGACGGTACGGGCGCTTCAGTGGCTGCGGGAGCGGGGCCTGGCGGACGCGATCGCCCGCAGGGCCGCCGACGGCCGCCCGGTGCTCGGGATCTGCGGCGGCTTCCAGCTCCTCGGCGAGCACATCGAGGACGAGGTCGAGTCGCGCGCCGGGCACGTGGACGGGCTCGGACTGCTGCCCGTGCGGGTGCGGTTCGCCCGCGAGAAGACCCTCACCCGGCCCGTCGGCGAGGCCCTCGGCGAGCGCGTCGAGGGGTACGAGATCCACCACGGGGTCGCCGAAGTCCTGGACGGCGAGCCCTTCTTGGACGGCTGCCGGACCGGGCAGACCTGGGGCACGCACTGGCACGGCTCGCTGGAGTCGGACGGCTTCCGGCGGGCGTTCCTGCGCGAGGTGGCCGCCGCCGCGGGCCGCCGCTTCGTGCCGGCCCCCGACACATCGTTCGCCGCGCTGCGCGAGGAGCAGCTCGACCGGCTCGGCGACCTGATCGAACACCACGCGGACACCGACGCGCTGTGGCGGCTCATCGAGTCCGGCGCGCCACAAGGACTGCCCTTCATTCCACCGGGAGCGCCCGCATGAGCACAGTGCTGTTGTTGTCGACCGCCGACACGGACCTGCTGGCGGCCCGCGCGTCGGACGCCGCCTACCGGATCGGCAACCCGACCCGGGTCGACGTCCGGGACGAGCTGCCGGGCCTGGTCGAGGGCGCGGACCTCGCCGTCGTGCGCCTGCTGGGCGGCAAACGCGCCTGGGAGGACGGGCTGGCCGCGCTGAGGGCCGCCCGCATCCCGACCGTGCTGCTCGGCGGCGAGAGCGTGCCGGACGCGGAACTGATGGCCGAGTCGTCGGTCCCGGCCGGGGTGGTGGCGCAGGCGCTGCGCTACCTGGTCGAGGGCGGCCCGGACAACCTCACCCAGCTCGCCCGCTTCCTGTCGGACACGGTGCTGCTGACCGGCGAGGGCTTCGACGAGCCGCTGAAGATGCCGGAGTACGGCGTCCACGGCTCCCGGGACGTCGTGGCGGGGCGCCCGACGGTCGGCGTGCTCTTCTACCGCGCCCACCAGCTGAGCGGCAACACCGCGTTCGTCGACACGCTCTGCGACGCGATCGAGGCGCGCGGCGCCAACGCCCTGCCCGTGTACTGCGGTTCGCTGCGCGGCGCGGACCCCGGCCTGTACGAGCTGCTGGGCCGGACCGACGCCCTGATCGCCACGGTCCTCGCGGCGGGCGGCACGCACGCCTCGCAGGCCTCGGCGGGCGGTGACGAGGAGGCGTGGGACATCGGGGCGCTGGCCGACCTGGACGTGCCGGTGCTGCAAGGGCTCTGCCTCACCTCCTCCCGCGCCGCCTGGGAGGCTTCCGACGCCGCCCTCTCCCCCATGGACGCGGCGATGCAGGTCGCCATTCCGGAGTTCGACGGACGGCTGGTCACCGTGCCGTTCTCCTTCAAGGAGCAGGGGCCCGACGAGGTGCCGGTGTACGTCGCCGACCCCGAGCGGGCCGGGCGGGTCGCCGGGATCGCCGTACGGCACGCGGCGCTCGGGCACAAGGCGAACGCCGACAAGAGGCTCGCGCTGGTCTTCACGGCGTACCCGACCAAGCACTCCCGTGTCGGCAACGCGGTCGGTCTCGACACCCCGGCGTCGGCGGTGCGGGTGCTGGACGCGCTCAGGGACGCCGGGTACGGGGTCACCGGGTACCCGGCCGAGGGCGACGAGCTGATCCACCGGCTGATCGAGGCCGGCGGCCACGACGTGGAGTGGCTGACGGAGGACCAGCTCGCCGCCGCGCCCGCGCGGGTGCCGCTGGCCGACTACCGGGCCTGGTTCCAGAAGCTGGACCCGCGGCTGCGGGAGGCGATGACCGAGGCGTGGGGCGAGCCGCCGGGGTCGCTGTACGTCGACGGGGACGACATCGTGCTGGCCTCCCTCCAGTTCGGGAACGTCGTCGTCATGATCCAGCCGCCGCGCGGCTTCGGGGAGAACCCGATCGCGATCTACCACGACCCGGACATGCCGCCGTCGCACCACTACATGGCCGCCTACCGCTGGCTGGACAACACCTTCGGCGCCGACGCGATCGTGCACATGGGCAAGCACGGCACGATGGAGTGGCTGCCGGGCAAGGGACTCGGCCTGAGCGCGGGCTGCGCGCCGGACGCCGTCCTCGGCGACCTGCCGCTGATCTACCCGTTCATCGTGAACGACCCCGGCGAGGGCACCCAGGCCAAGCGGCGCGGACACGCCACCGTCGTCGATCACCTGGTGCCGCCGATGGCGCGCGCGGACACCTACGGCGACCTGGCCAAGCTGGAGCAGCTGCTCGACGAGTACGCCCTCGTCTCCGACCTCGACCCGACGAAGGCGCCCGCGGTCCGCGCGCAGATCTGGACGCTGGTCAAGGCCGCCGAGCTCCACCACGACCTGCACGTGGACGACCAGCCGGACGACGACGCGTTCGACGAGTTCGTCATGCACATCGACGGCTACCTGTGCGAGATCAAGGACGTGCAGATCCGCGACGGCCTGCACGTCCTGGGCGGCGGCCCGGTCGGCGAACCGCGGGTCAACCTCGTCCTGGCGGTGTTGCGCGCCTCGCAGGTGTGGGGCGGGCAGGCGAACGCGCTGCCGGGCCTGCGGGCCTGCCTGGCCGAGCACTTCGGCCTGGTGGAGAAGGAGCTGCTGGCCGAGCCGGGCGCCCCCGTGAAGGTGCCGGTGGAGCTGACGGAGCTGGTGGACGGTCCGGCGCGGTCGGCCGCCGACGCGATCGACCTGCTGGAGCAGCTGTGCCGGCGGTTCGCCGAGGGGATGGAGTCCCGGGCCTGGGACACGGCTGCCGTACCGGCGCTGGTGCGCGAGGTGCTGGGCGCCGGACTCCCGGACGCGGTGGCCGTGCTGGAGTTCGCCTGCACCGAGGTCGTACCGCGGCTGGCCCGCACGACGGACGAGATCGGGCACATCCTGCGTGCCCTGGACGGCGGCTACGTGCCTGCCGGACCGTCGGGCTCGCCGACCCGCGGCCTGGTCAACGTCCTGCCGACCGGCCGGAACTTCTACTCCGTCGACCCGAAGGCGATCCCGTCCCGGCTGAGCTGGGAGGTCGGTCAGTCGCTGGCGGACTCGCTGATCCAGCGGTACCTGAACGACACCGGCGAGTATCCGAAGTCGGTCGGCCTCACGGTGTGGGGCACGTCCGCGATGCGCACCCAGGGCGACGACATCGCGGAGATCCTGGCCCTGCTGGGCTGCCGTCCGGTGTGGGACGACGCCTCGCGCCGGGTGACGGGCTTCGAGGTGGTCCCGGTCGCGGAACTGGGCCGGCCGCGCGTGGACGTCACGGTGCGCATCTCCGGCTTCTTCCGGGACGCGTTCCCGCACGTGGTGGGGCTGATCGACGACGCGGTGCGGGCGGTGGCGGAGGTGGACGAGCCCGCCTCGCAGAACTTCGTCCGCGCGCACGCCGACGAGGACACCGCCGAGCACGGCGACCGGCGCCGCGCCACGTCCCGCATCTTCGGCTCCAAGCCGGGCGCGTACGGCGCGGGTCTGCTCCCGCTGATCGACGCCCGCAACTGGCGCAGCGACGCGGACCTCGCCGAGGTGTACGCGGTGTGGGGCGGCTACGCCTACGGACGCGGGCTCGACGGCCGGGCGGCGCGCGGGGACATGGAGACGGCGTTCCGGCGGATCGCGGTGGCGGCGAAGAACGTCGACACACGCGAGCACGACCTCGTCGACGCCGACGACTACTTCCAGTACCACGGCGGCATGGTCGCCATGGTGCGCCACCTGACGGGTGAGAGCCCGGAGGCGTACGTCGGCGACTCCGCCACCCCGGACCAGGTGAAGACGCGGACGTTGGGCGAGGAGACGCACCGGGTCTTCCGGGCCCGCGTGGTCAACCCGCGGTGGATGGCGGCGATGCGTCGGCACGGTTACAAGGGCGCCTTCGAGATGGCGGCCACCGTGGACTACCTCTTCGGGTACGACGCCACAGCGGGCGTGGTCGATGACTGGATGTACGAAAAGCTGTCCGCCGAGTACGTGTTCTCGCAGGAGAACCAGGACTTCATGAGGAAGTCCAACCCCTGGGCGCTGCGCGGCATCACCGAGCGGCTGCTGGAGGCCGCGGACCGGGGCCTGTGGGCCGAGCCGGACGCGGAGACGCTGGAGCGGCTGCGCGCCACCTATCTGGAGCTCGAAGGCGACTTGGAGGGCGACGACAAGTGAGTACCCCGTTCCCGTTCACGGCCGTCGTGGGTCAGGACGACCTGCGGCTCGCACTGCTGCTGAACGCCGTCTCCCCGGCCGTCGGCGGTGTGCTGGTCCGTGGTGAGAAGGGCACCGCGAAGTCCACAGCCGTGCGAGCCCTGTCGGCGCTGATGCCGGAGGTGGACGTCGTCTCCGGGTGCCGCTTCTCCTGTGACCCCGGCTCCCCCGACCCCGCCTGCCCGGACGGCCCGCACGAGCCGGGCGCCTTCGCGTCCCGGCCCGCGCGGATGGTCGAGCTGCCCGTCGGTGCGTCCGAGGACCGGCTGGTGGGCGCCCTGGACATCGAGCGGGCGCTGGCGGAGGGCGTGAAGGCCTTCGAGCCGGGGCTGCTGGCCGACGCGCACCGCGGCATCCTCTACGTCGACGAGGTCAACCTGCTCCACGACCACCTCGTGGACCTGCTGTTGGACGCAGCCGCCATGGGCGCCTCCTACGTCGAGCGCGAGGGCGTGTCCGTGCGGCACGCCTCCAAGTTCCTGCTGGTCGGGACCATGAATCCCGAAGAGGGCGAGCTGCGTCCGCAGTTGCTGGACCGGTTCGGGCTGACCGTCGAGGTCGCCGCCTCGCGGGAGCCCGACCAGCGGGTGGAGGTCGTACGGCGCCGGCTCGCCCACGACGACGACCCGGCCGCCTTCGCCGCGCGCTGGGCCGACGAGGAGGCCGCCGTACGGGCGCGGATCGTGGCGGCGCGGGAACTGCTGCCGTCGGTGCGTCTGGGCGACGGGGCGCTGCGGCAGATCGCGGCGACCTGTGCCGCCTTCGAGGTGGACGGCATGCGGGCCGACATCGTGATGGCGCGGACGGCGACGGCGCTTGCGGCGTGGGCCGGGCGCACGGAGGTGCTCGCGGAGGACGTGCGGCAGGCGGCGCTGCTGGCGCTGCCTCATCGGCGGCGGCGCAATCCCTTCGACGCGCCGGGGTTGGACGAGGACAAGCTCGACGAGACGCTGGAGGAGTTCGGCGGGTCGGACGGGGACGGAGGCGGAGACGACGATCCCGATCCGGGCCCCGGGGGCGGTCCCGGCGGGCAGCCGGAGCCCGACGACGCGCCGCAGGGCGACGGCGACACCGCCGCGCGGCCCGAGGCCGGGGAGGGCGGGGAGCCGCAGCCGTCCGGCGGTGCCGGTGAGCAGTCCCCCGTGCGGGCCGCCGAGCCGTTCCGGACCAGGGTGCTGAGCGTGCCGGGGCTCGGCGAGGGTGCCGCCGGGCGGCGTTCGCGGGCGCGGACCGAGTACGGGCGGACCATCGGGGCCCGGCGTCCCCGGGGGGCGCTGACCAAGCTGCACCTGGCGGCGACCGTGCAGGCCGCCGCCCCGCACCAGCGGGCGCGGGGGCGCAGCGGGCCGGGTCTTGTGGTGCGCCGGGACGATCTGCGGCAGGCGAGCCGCGAGGGGCGTGAGGGCAACCTCGTGCTGTTCGTCGTGGACGCCTCCGGGTCCATGGCCGCGCGGCAGCGGATGAGTGCCGTCAAGGGTGCCGTGCTGTCGCTGCTGCTGGACGCGTACCAGCGGCGGGACAAGGTGGGGCTGGTGACCTTCCGGGGTTCGGCCGCCGATGTCGCCCTGCCGCCGACCTCGTCGGTGGACGCGGCGGCGGTCCGCCTGGAGTCGCTGCCGACCGGGGGGCGTACGCCGCTGGCGGCCGGGCTGCTCAAGGCGCACGAGGTGCTGCGGGTGGAACGGTTGCGGGACCCGGCGCGGCGGGCGCTGGTCGTGGTGGTGACGGACGGGCGGGCGACCGGTGGCCCGGAGCCCGTCGCGCTGGCGGGGCGTGCGGCGCGGCTGTTCGCGGCCGAGGGAACCGCCTCGGTGGTCGTGGACTGCGAGTCGGGGCCCGTGCGGCTCGGGCTCGCCGGGCGGCTCGCGGGTGAGCTGGGCGGTACGGCGGTGACGCTGGACGAGCTGCGGGCGGACTCGATCGCCGGTCTCGTGAAGGACGTGCAGGGCAGCAGGAGGGCCGCGTAATGCCGCAGGGGAAGCCGAGTGTCGTACCGGAGGACGGACTGACGACCCGACAGCGGCGCAACCGTCCGCTGGTCGTCGTGCACACGGGCATCGGGAAGGGCAAGTCCACCGCCGCCTTCGGGCTGGCGCTGCGCGCCTGGAACCAGGGGTGGCCGATCGGGGTGTTCCAGTTCGTCAAGTCGGCCAAGTGGAAGGTCGGCGAGGAGAACGCCCTGCGGGTGCTGGGCGCCAGCGGCGAGGGCGGGTCGGTCGACTGGCACAAGATGGGCGAGGGCTGGTCCTGGGTCCAGCGCGACGCGCAGCTGGACAACGAGGAGAAGGCCCGGGAGGGCTGGGAGCAGGTCAAGCGGGATCTGGCCGCCGAGACGTACAAGCTGTACGTGCTGGACGAGTTCGCCTATCCGATGCACTGGGGGTGGGTCGACACCGACGAGGTGGTGTCCGTGCTGCGTGAGCGGCCGGGGACCCAGCACGTCGTGATCACCGGGCGGAACGCGCCCGACGCCCTCGTCGGCTTCGCCGATCTCGTCACCGACATGTCCAAGGTCAAGCATCCGATGGACGCGGGGCAGAAGGGGCAGAGGGGCATCGAGTGGTGACTTCCTCCGACTCCGTCGTGCCCCGGTTGGTCATCGCCGCGCCTTCGTCTGGCAGCGGCAAGACCACCGTCGCCACCGGGCTGATGGCCGCGCTCGCCGCGCGGGGCCTCGACGTGTCCCCGCACAAGGTCGGGCCGGACTACATCGACCCCGGGTACCACGCGCTGGCCACCGGGCGGGTGGGCCGCAACCTCGACGCCTACCTGTGCGGGCCCGAGCTGATCGGGCCGTTGTTCCTGCACGGGGCGCGCGGGTGCGACATCGCCGTGGTCGAGGGCGTGATGGGGCTGTACGACGGGGCCGCCGGGGAGGGCGAGCTGGCGTCCACCGCGCAGGTCGCGAAGCTGCTGCGGGCACCGGTGGTGCTGGTCGTGGACGCGTCGTCGCAGTCGCGGTCGGTGGCGGCGCTGGTGCACGGGTTCGTGTCCTGGGACCCGGAGGTGCGGATCGGGGGCGTGATCCTGAACAAGGTCGCGTCGGACCGGCACGAGGCGTTGGTGCGGGAGGCGGTGGACTCCGTCGGGGTGCCGGTGCTGGGGGTGTTGCGGCGGGCCGCGCCCGTGGAGACGCCTTCTCGGCATCTGGGGCTGGTGCCTGTCGCCGAGCGGCGTTCGCAGGCGGTGGAGGCGGTTGCGGCGATGGCCGAGCAGGTCGCCGACGGGTGCGATCTGGAGGCGTTGGCCGGGCTGGCGCGTAGTGCCGGTGCGTTGTCCTGTGCGGCTTGGGACGCGGGTGAGGCCTTGGCTTCCCCGCCCCCGCCGCCTCTTCCCGTCCCGTCCCTGGGGGCTGCTGCCCCCAGACCCCCGCTTCGGCCTGGACGGCCTCGTCCTCAAGCGCCGGACGGGCTGAGGGAGCGCGTCGCCGTTGCCGGTGGACCCGCCTTCACGTTCTCCTACGCCGAGCACACCGAGCTGCTCGCCGCCGCCGGGGCGGAGGTGGTCACGTTCGATCCGCTGCGGGACGAGGAGCTGCCCGAGGGGACCGCCGGACTCGTCATCGGGGGCGGGTTCCCGGAGGTGTACGCCTCGGAGCTGTCCGCCAACGAAGGGCTGCGGAAGTCCGTCGCCGAGCTGGCGCTCGGCGGTGCTCCCGTAGCCGCCGAGTGTGCGGGGCTGCTGTACCTGTGCCGCGAGCTGGACGGCTCGCCGATGTGCGGGGTGCTGGACGCCTCCGCCCGGATGTCGGAGCGCCTGACCCTGGGCTACCGGGACGCCGTGGCCGTGTCCGACAGCGCGCTGGCCGGCGCGGGGACGCGGATGCGGGGACACGAGTTCCACCGGACGGTCGTGGAGCCGGGGGCCGGGGCGGCGCCGGCGTGGGGGATGCGGGCGCCCGAGCGGCGCGTCGAGGGATTCGTGGAGCGCGGTGTGCACGCGAGCTATCTGCACACGCACTGGGCGGCCGAGCCCGGTGTCGCCCGTCGGTTCGTGGAGAGGTGCCGGACGTCATGAGCAGCAGGCTGATCGGGGTGGGGGTCGGGCCCGGGGACCCCGAACTGGTGACCGTGAAGGGCGTCAACGCGCTGCGGGACGCCGATGTCGTGGTCGTGCCCGTCATGGACACCGGGGAGCGGGGACGGGCCGAGACGACGGTGCTGCACTACGTGGGCGCCGAGAAGGTCGTACGGGTCGTGTTCGCGCTGAACGAGCGCACCGACCGGGCGCGGCGCGAGGCGGCCTGGGACGCGGCCGGGGAGCGTGTGGCCGGGCTGCTGCGGGAGCACGCGGCCGTCGCCTTCGCGACCATCGGCGATCCCAACGTGTACTCGACCTTCACCTATCTCGCGCAGACCGTGGGCGCGCTGGTGCCGGGGACCGTTGTGGAGACGGTCCCCGGGATCACCGCCATGCAGGACCTGGCGGCACGGTCGGGGGCCGTGCTGACCGAGGGCACCGAGCCGTTGACGCTGGTGCCGGTCACGGCGGGGGCCGCCGTGCTCAAGGAGGCCCTGCACGGGCCCGGCACGGTCGTCGCCTACAAGTTCGGTCGGCAGGCGGCCGAGGTGGCCGAGGCGCTGCGGGAGAGCGGGCGGCTGGACGACGCCGTGTGGGGGTCGGCGCTGGGGCTCGCGGAGGAGTCCGTACGGCCGGCCGGTGAGCTGGACGGGGCGCCGCTGCCGTATCTGTCGACGCTCATCGCGCCCGCGCGGCGCGCGGGCGGGCGGGGCGGGAAGCTGTGAGCGCGCGTGACGGCTCACGCGGTTCACTCGGCGATGCCCACGACCAGCCAGATGAACGCCGCGCCCGCGATCGTGCACAGCAGGGTCGAGCGGGCGGGGTGCTCGTGGTGGGCCTCGGGGAGGATCTCGGCCGCGGCGAGGTAGAGGAGCACACCGCCGAACAGGCCGAGATAGGCGCCGAGCGCGCCCTCCGGGATGGTGAAGAGCAGGGTGGAGGCCGCGCCGACGACGGGGGCGATCGCGTCGGCGACCAGCATCGCGATGGCGCGGCGGCGGGCGTTGCCGTACAGGCTGGTGAGTGTGTAGGTGTTGAATCCGTCCGCGAAGTCGTGGGCGATCACCGCCATCGCGACCGCGGCGCCCATGCCGCCGCCGACCTGGAAGGCGGCGCCGATCGCCACGCCGTCCATGGCGCTGTGCCCGACCATCGCGGCCGCGGCCGTCAGGCCCACCTCGGGCGCGCGGTGTCCGTGCTCGTCGGCGCCGTGTGCGGCACGGCGGGCCGCCAGCAGGCGTTCCACCAGGTGCGCCAGCAGGAATCCGGCGACGAAGAGCAGCAGCGCCGCGGGCACGCCGAACACCTCGTCGCCCGCCGCCTGAAGGGCCTCCGGCAGCAGGTCGAGGCCGACCACGCCCAGCATGAGGCCGCCGGCCAGGCCCAGGACCAGGTGGCGCCGGTCGGTCACGCGCTGTGCCGTCCAGCCGCCGGCCAGCGTCATCAGGAACGCGCCGAGCGCGACGAAGACCGCCATGGGCCCTTGGTATCCGATCACGTCGCGTTCACGCGCGTACGACAGCAGCAACCGCAGTAAATATGCGCAGGACGCACAGGAGAGGACCGAAAACGATGGATTCCGAGGCCAGGGTGACCTTCGTCGGTGCCGGTCCCGGCGCCGCCGATCTGCTGACGTTCCGGGCGGCGCGCGCCATCGCCGAGGCGGACGTGGTGATCTGGGCGGCGAGCCTCGTCCAGGCGGAGGTGCTCCAGCACGCGCGGGAGGGCGCCGAGGTGCTGGACTCGGCGGCGATGTCGCTGGAGGACGTCGTCGCCGTGTACCGGCGGGCGCGCGAGGAGGGGCTGCGGGTGGCCCGTATCCACTCCGGCGACCCGGCGTTGTGGGGCGGTACGCAGGAGCAGCTGGACCGGTGTGCGGAGATCGGCATCGCGACCGAGGTGGTGCCCGGCGTCTCGGCGTTCTCCGCCGTCGCCGCGCTCGCGCAGCGGGAGCTGACCATCCCCGAGGTCGCGCAGTCCGTGGTCCTCACCCGGCTCGGCGGGGGCAAGACGCCGATGCCGCCCGGGGAGGAGGTCCGGGAGTTCGCGAAGCACGGCACGACCATGGCGGTCTTCCTGTCGGCGGCCCGCAGCGGCCAGCTGGTGCGGGAGCTGCTGGAGGGCGGTTATCCGACCGACACCCCGGTCGTCGTCGCCTACCAGGCCACCTGGCCGGAGGAACTGGTCGTGCGGTGCACGATCGGGACGCTGGAGGAGACGGTCAAGGAGCACAAGCTCTGGAAGCACACGCTGTTCCTGGTCGGGCCGGCCCTCGACGCGCACGGCACCCGCTCGCACCTGTACCACCCGGGGCACTTCCACGGCTACCGCAGGGCCGACCCCGCGGCGCGCCGGGAACTGCGCTCGCGGGGTGCGAGCACGTGATCACCGTGGTCGGGACGGGGACCGGCGCGGTGCCCGGCGCGGAGGTCGCCGCGGGTGCGGAGCTGGTCGTCGGCGGGCGGCGACACCTGGACGCCGTACGGCTGCCGCAGGGGGCGCGGACGGTCGTTCTGGGAGCGTTGGCGCCCGCCCTGGACACGGTCGCGGAGTACGTCGCCGAGGAGCGGCCGGTGACCGTGCTGGCCTCCGGTGATCCGGGGTTCTTCGGGATCGTGCGGGCGCTGGCCGAGCGGTTCGGTCCGGAGCGGCTGGAGGTGCGGCCCGGGGTCTCCTCCGTCGCCGCGGCCTTCGCGCGGGCCGGCCTGCCGTGGGACGACGCCGTGGTGGCGAGCGCGCACGGGCGGGACCTGCGGACGGCGGTGCACCTGTGCCGGGCGCACCCGAAGGTCGCCGTGCTGACGGGGCCCGGGGCCGGTCCGGCGGAGCTGGGGGCCGCGCTCGGGTCGGACGGGCGGGTGTTGGTCGTCGCCTCCGCGCTGGGTTCGGCCGAGGAGCGGGTGGAGCGGGTGACGCCCGCCGAGGCCGCCGCCCGGGACTGGGGTACGGCGGTGAGCGTGGTGCTGTGCCTGGACGAGGCGCGGGCGCTGGGGCCGGTGCGGGCGGTCGCGGGGCCGCGGCCCGGGCCCGCCGGGTGGGCGCTGGAGGAGGACGCGTTCGCGCACCGGGACTCGATGATCACCAAGTTCGAGGTGCGGGCGCTGGCGCTGGCCCGCCTCGGGCCGCGCCCCGGAGACCTGGTGTGGGACGTCGGCGCGGGCTCCGGGTCGGTCGCCGTGGAGTGCGCGCGGCTGGGTGCCGCCGTCACCGCCGTCGAGAAGACGCCGGACGGTGTCGGGCGGGTCCGCGCCAACGCCGCCGCGCACGGTGTCGACGTGCGGGTGGTGCACGGCGTGGCGCCCGCGGTGCTGTCCGGCCTGGGCGAGGACCCGGACGCGGTGTTCGTGGGCGGTGGCGGGCGCGAACTGCCCGCGATCGTCGCCGAGTGCGCCCGTCGGGCCCGGCGCTCCGTGGTCGTCGCCGTGGCCGCGCTCGACCGGGTGCCGGCGGCCCGCGAGGCGCTGCTGGGCGCGGGCCTCGACTGCGACGGGGTGCTGCTGCAGTCCTCGCGGCTCGCGCCGCTGCCGGGGGACGTGACCCGGCTCGCGGCCACCAATCCCGTCTTCCTGCTGTGGGGCGTGAGGCCGCACAGCCGTACCGAAGGAGTTGCCCCTTGATCGGCCTCATTTCCGCCACGTCGGCGGGAGCGGCGGCGCGGGACCGGCTGGCCGCGGCCTGGCCGGACCGCACGCGGGTGTACGAGGGTCCCGTCGCGGACGCCGTGCGGTCCGCGTTCGCCGAGTGCGAGCGGCTGGTGTGCTTCCTGGCCACGGGGGCCGTGGTCCGGCTCGTGGCGCCGCTGCTGGACGACAAGCGGACCGACCCGGGTGTGGTGTGCGTCGACGAGGGCGGGCGGTTCGCCGTGTCGCTGGTCGGCGGGCACGGGGGCGGCGCGAACGAACTCGCCCGCGCGGTCGGCGAGGTGCTGGGCGCGGAGCCGGTGGTGACGACGGCGACCGACGCGGTCGGGCTGGCCGGTCTGGACACGCTCGGGCTGCCCGTGGAGGGCGATGTCGCCGGGGTGTCGCGGGCCCTGCTGGACGGCGAGCCGGTGGCGCTGCGCGCGGACGTGGCCTGGCCGCTGCCGCCGTTGCCGGCCGGCGCGGAGGGTGCCTGCGTCGTCCGGGTGACGGACCGTGCGGTGGCACCGTCGGAGGGCGAGGTCGTCCTGCGTCCGCCGTCCCTGGTCGTCGGGGTCGGCGCGTCCAGGGGGGCGCCGGTGGACGAGGTCCTCGCCCTGGTGGAGGCCGCCCTGCGCGGGGCGGGGCTGTCGGCCGCGTCGGTCGCCTTCCTGGCCACCGTGGACGCCAAGGCGGAGGAGCCCGGGATCGTCGGGGCCGCCGAGCGGCTGGGCGTACCCCTGGTGACGTACCCCGCCGACGAGTTGGCGGGCGTCGAGGTGCCCAACCCGTCCGACGCCCCGCTGGCGGCCGTGGGCACCCCGTCGGTCGCGGAGGCGGCGGCGCTGGTGCGCGGGGGCGAACTCCTCGTGCCCAAGCGGAAGTCGGCGGCGGTGCCCGCGATGGCGACCTGTGCGGTGGTACGGCGGCCGGTGCGCGGGCGGCTCGCGGTGGTCGGGCTCGGTCCCGGCGCCCGGGACCTGGTGACGCCGCGGGCGCGGGCGGAGCTGCGGCGGGCGTCGGTGCTGGTCGGGCTCGACCAGTACGTCGACCAGGTCCGCGATCTGCTGCGGCCCGGCACGCGTGTGCTGGAGTCGGGGCTCGGCGCGGAGGAGGAGCGGGCCCGGACCGCGGTCGAGGAGGCGCGGCGCGGGCACGCCGTCGCGCTGATCGGCAGCGGGGACGCCGGGGTGTACGCCATGGCCTCCCCCGCGCTGGCCGAGGCTAGCGACGACATCGACGTGGTCGGGGTGCCGGGCGTGACGGCGGCGCTGGCGGCCGGGGCGATCCTGGGCGCGCCGCTCGGCCACGACCACGTGTCCATCAGCCTGTCCGACCTGCACACGCCGTGGGAGGTCATCGAGCGCCGGGTGCGGGCGGCGGCGGAGGCGGACCTCGTCGTGACGTTCTACAACCCGCGCAGCCGGGGCCGCGACTGGCAGCTGCCCAAGGCGCTGGCCATCCTCGCGGAGCACCGGGAGCCGACGACTCCGGTGGGCGTCGTGCGCAACGCGTCGCGCGCCGACGAGTCGAGCCGCCTGTCGACGCTCGCCGCGCTCGACCCGGCGACCGTCGACATGATGACCGTCGTGACGGTGGGCAACACCGCGACCCGGGAGATCGCCGGGCGCATGGTGACACCGCGCGGCTACCGCTGGCAGGAGGACCCGGCCACCCGCCGTTCCCCCGCCGACGCCTCCCGGACGCCCGTGTCCGGGACGTCCGAATCCGAGAAACCCGAGGAGACCCTGTGACGACCCCGCCCGCCCTGCTCATCGCCGGACACGGCACCCGGGACGAGGCCGGAGCCGAGGCGTTCCGCGACTTCGTGCGCGAGCTGGGCCGACGCCACCCCGAACTGCCCGTCGCGGGCGGCTTCATCGAGCTGTCCCCGCCGCCGCTGGGCGACGCGGTCACGGAGCTGGTGGAGCGCGGGGTGCGCCGGTTCGCCGCCGTGCCGCTGATGCTGGTGTCCGCCGGGCACGCCAAGGGCGACATCCCGGCGGCGCTGTCCCGCGAGCGGGAGCGCCACCCCGGCATCTCCTACACCTACGGGCGCCCGTTGGGCCCCCACCCGGCACTGCTGCGGGTGCTGGAGCGGCGCCTCGCCGAGGCGGTCGACCCGGCCTGGGACCCGTCCGAGGTGACCGTGCTGCTGGTGGGGCGCGGGTCGACGGACCCGGACGCCAACGCCGAGGTGTTCAAGGCGGCGCGGCTGCTGTGGGAGGGGCGTGGTTACGCGGCCGTGGAGACGGCGTTCGTGTCGCTGGCGGAGCCGGACGTGCCGGGCGGCCTGGACCGGTGCGTGCGGCTGGGGGCGCGGCGGGTCGTCGTCCTGCCCTACTTCCTGTTCACCGGCATCCTCCCGGACCGGGTCCGGGACCAGACCGAGGAGTGGGCCGCCGCGAACCCGGAGACCGAGGTGCGGTCGGCCGACGTGATCGGCCCCGAGCCGGAGCTGCTCGACCTGGTGTGGGAGCGGTACGAGGAGGCGGTCAAGGGCGACCTGCGGATGAACTGCGACAGCTGCGTGTACCGGATCGCGCTGCCGGGGTTCGAGGACAAGGTGGGGCTGCCGCAGCAGCCGCACTTCCACCCCGACGACGACGGCGACCACCACCACGGGCACCATCACGGGCATGGACACGCACATTCCCATGCACACTGAGGCCGGGTCCGGGGGCGGCTGGGGGAGCGGCCCGGACCTTCGGCACCACGGGGACGCGGAGGTGCGCGACGCCGGTGCGGCGCTGGTGGACCTCGCGGTGAACGTCCGCGCGGACACTCCCCCGGCCTGGCTGCGTGAGCACGTCGCCGCCTCGCTCGGCTCGCTCGCCGCCTACCCGGACGGGCGGGCCGCGCGGGCGGCGGTGGCGGCGCGGCACGGGCTGCCGGTGGAGCGGGTGCTGCTGACGGCGGGGGCGGCGGAGGCGTTCGTGCTGCTGGCGCGGGCGCTGAAGGTGCTCCGGCCGGTGGTGGTGCACCCCCAGTTCACCGAGCCCGAGGCGGCGCTGCGGGACGCGGGGCACACGGTCGAGCGGGTGTTGCTGCGGGCTGCGGACGGCTTCCGCCTCGCCCCGGCCGCCGTCCCCGAGGACGCCGACCTGGTGGTGGTCGGCAACCCGACGAACCCCACCTCGGTGCTGCACCCGGCGGGCGTACTCGCGTCGCTGGCCCGGCCCGGGCGGACCCTGGTCGTGGACGAGGCGTTCATGGACGCGGTGCCGGGCGAGCGGGAGGCGCTGGCCGGGCGGACGGACGTACCCGGCCTGGTCGTCCTGCGCAGCCTCACCAAGACCTGGGGGCTGGCGGGACTGCGCATCGGCTACGTCCTGGCCGACCCGGAGACGATCGCCGAACTGGAGCGCGCGCAGCCCCTGTGGCCGGTGTCCACGCCCGCGCTGGCGGCGGCCGAGGTGTGCGTGGCGCCGCGGGCGCTGGCGGAGGCCGCCCACGCCGCCCACCGCGTCGCCGCCGACCGGGACCGTCTGGTCGCCGGGCTCGCGGAGTTCGCCGGTGCCGGGGTGCGGGTCGCCGGTCCGGCCGAGGGCCCCTTCGTCCTGGTCGGCGTCCCGGACGCGGCCACCGTACGGCACCGGTTGCGCGGCCTGGGATACGCGGTCCGGCGCGGGGACACGTTCCCGGGGCTGGGCGAGGGGTGGCTGCGCCTGGCGGTACGGGACCGTGCGACGACGGACGGCTTCCTGCGCGCGCTGAAGCATGCGCTGACGGCGCCGGAACCGGCCTGAGCCACGCACCCCGGCCGGCCCCCTCCGCCTCAGCGTCACCTGCACCGGGCCGGGACCGGCATGGCACCCCCGTCAGGCCCGCGGCCCCGGCACCGGCCCCACACACCGGGACACCGAACCACCGCCCGCCCCGGCCAAAGCCCCTCCACGGACACCCCGCCCAGAACCGGCCCCCGGCACGCCCCCTCGCCGCAACCGGCCCGAGGCTCGGCCGGCCTGGCCCCCTCCGCCTCAGCGTCACCTGCACCGGGCCGGGACCGGCGAGGCACCCCCGTCACAGGCCCGGGGCCCCGGCACCGGCCCCCGGCACGGCCCCCTCGCCGTCAGCCTCGCCTGCGGCGGGCCAGGATCAGTGTGGCGCCGCCGGCCAGGACCAGGGCCGCGGCTCCGGTCGCGACGTACGGGGTCGCGGAGTTGCCGCCGGTCTCGGCCAGGTCGGCCTCGGTGCGGGCACCCTGGGGCTGCACGTCCGCGGCGGGTTCGGCCGCGGGTTCGGCGTCCTGCTCGGCCGGGGGTTCGTCGGCCTTCGCCGGGGGCTGCCCGGCCTCGGCCGGCGGGGCGGCCGGGGACTCGCAGGTCGCCTTGGCGAGGGTGACGGTGCCGTCGACCTCGGCGACGTTCAGGTCACCGGGATTGACGGAAACCTTGAGTTCGAGCGCGGTGGCGGCGGCCGTGCGGGAGGTGGTCTCCTCCTTCGAGAGGTCGAGCCGTACCTCGCCGACGCCGGGCACCTTCACGTCCGTCGTACCGCCGGTGGTCAGCGTGACCTTCTTGCCGAGGACGGTCACCGGACCGAGGAGGCCGGCGTCGGCGACCGGCTGCTTCCCGGCCTCGCAGGTCGCCGTGGAGGTCACCTCCTGGACCTCGATCACCGACAGCAGTGGCAGGCCGGGGACGTGGAGCCGGGCGCGGGCCAGCGTGGTGGAGCCCTGGCTCCTGTCGGCGGTGGCCGTCGCCTTCGCCTCGGCGACGTCGGCGCGCAGGACGCTGAACGGCTTTCCGCCGTCGACGCCGTCCAGCCGGGCGGTGAGCGCGGTCTTCTCGGCGTTCCCGGGTGCCTGCACCTCGTTCAGGGTGACCGCGAGCGGGACGTTCACGGTCTTGTTGAGCAGGGAGACGTCGAGCCCGGTGCGCAGCACGGTGGCGCTCGCGCGGCCGTGGTCGCCGGTCGCGTGGGCGGAACCCGCGCCGGCCAGGGTCGCGGGGCCCGCGGCCAGGGCCGTGGCCGCCGCGACGGTGGCGAGACGGCGTGCGGGCATGCGGAAGGTGTTGCCGTTCAAGGTGGTGGGACCCCCAGTGAGACATGCGTGCGGGGCACGCATGAGCGACGTGCTTGGGACCCGCACAGAATGTCCCCGCGTTCACCGAACCGTCAGCGAACTCAGGGCACTTCACCCCTTCGTGGGGTTTTGGCGAACCCTTTCGAATCCACCCCGCGTCTACCCGCACGGGTGTTCCCCGGCGTCACTCCCGTCGGCTAACCGACGACCCGCCCACGGAGCACCACCCGGCGCGGAGCAGCGAGCACGCGCACGTCCGCGCGCGGGTCCTGCTCGTACACCACCAGGTCCGCCGGTGCGCCCTCCTCCAGGCCCGGACGGCCGAGCCAGCGCCGGGCGGCCCAGGTCGTCGCGGCGAGCGCGTCGAGGGGCGGGATGCCCGCGGTGACCAGCTCCGCGACCTCGGCCCCGGCCAGCCCGTGGGCGAGGGCACCGCCCGCGTCGGTGCCGACGAAGACCGGGATTCCGGCGTCGTAGGCGTTGCGCACGGTGTCGTAGCGGCGTTCGTGGAGCCGGCGCATATGGGCCGCCCAGCGCGGGAACCGGGGCTCGCCGCCGTCGGCCAGCGCGGGGAAGGTGGCGATGTTGACGAGCGTGGGCACGATCGCGACGCCCCGCTCGGCGAAGAGGGGGATCGTGTCGTCCGTGAGCCCCGTGGCGTGCTCGACGCAGTCGATGCCGGCCTCGACCAGGTCGCGCAGCGAGTCCTCGGCGAAGCAGTGCGCGGTGACGCGGGCGCCCAGGCGGTGGGCCTCGGCGATGGCCGCCTCCACGGCGCCGCGCGGCCAGCAGGCGGACAGGTCGCCGAGGTCGCGGTCGATCCAGTCGCCGACCAGTTTCACCCAGCCGTCGCCGCGCCGGGCCTCCTGGGCGACGTAGGCGACGAGGTCCTCGGGCTCGACCTCCCAGGCGTAGTTGCGGATGTAGCGGCGGGTGCGGGCGATGTGCCGGCCGGCCCGGATGATCTTCGGGAGGTCCTCGCGGTCGTCGATCCAGCGAGTGTCGGAGGGCGATCCCGCGTCGCGGATGAGGAGGGTGCCCGCCTCGCGGTCGGTCAGCGCCTGCTTCTCGGCGACGTCCTCGGGGACCGCCCCGTGCTGGTCCAGGCCTACGTGGCAGTGCGCGTCGACCAGGCCGGGCAGCGCCCAGCCCTCGACAGTGCGGACGTCGGCCGCGCCGGTGGGGCGGTCGTACGAGATCCGGCCGTCGATCACCCACACCTCGTCCCGGACCTCCTCCGGTCCGACGAGCACCCGACCCTTCACGTGCAGCACCGCGCGATCGCTCATGCCCCGCACCCTAAACGGTGCCCGCACACCCGTCCGGGGCCGGTCACCGGCGCCCGCCGCGCGCTGCCGCACGGGCGCGCAGCTCGGTCGCGTACCCGGCCCCGACGGCGCTCGCGACGGCGGTCAGCGCCAGGACGGCGGTGGCGGGGTTGACGTAGCCGGGGACGTCGTCGCTGGTGTATTCCCCGCCGCCGGTGGTCTCGCAGACGAAGCCCAGGGGCAGGAAGGACACCGACTGGTCGATGACGTGCAGGGCGCGCTCCTCGTACCCGGGCATGCGGCAGGGCGGCGCCGGCGAGGAGTTCGCGCCGCCGCCGGACTCCATGACGGCACCGGTCACGTGCAGCAGCCCCCAGGCGTACGCCGCGAGGGCGGCCGCACCGGCGAACGCGGCGAGGGCGTGCAGTCCCGGCCCGGCACCCGGACCCCGGGCGCGGCGGGCGGCGAGGACGCTCGCGCCGTGGCCGGTCAGACCGACGGCGGACACCACGGCGACCACGACGAGCAGCAGGAGTACGAGGAACACGGGGCCAGTCCATCAGGCGGTGACCGCCTCGGCTGTGACGGAAGCCACGATTCCGGGCGTGGGGGTGTCGCAACGGAAGCACTCCGGCGCGAGTTCCGGCGGGCGCCATGGTTACTCTCGACTCCGTACGCCGTGTACCCGCGCCGCACACCCGCCGTTACCGAAGAGAGCACCGCCGTGACCCATCCCTTCCTGGACCTCCCCCCGCTGAGCGCCGGACGTTTCGCCGCGATCGAGGACCGGGTCGCGCGCCTGCTCGGCACCGGGCAGGACGTGGTGGTCATGCAGGGCGAGGCACTGCTGCCGCTGGAGGGCGCGATCCGCGCCGCCGCGGGCCCCGGCACCGTCGCGCTGAACGTCATCACGGGGCCGTACGGGCAGACCTTCGGCAACTGGCTGCGGGACTGCGGCGCCACCGTGCACGACCTCGCCGTGCCGTTCCACACGGCCGTCTCCGCCGATCAGGTCCGCGGGGCCCTGGCCGAGCACCCGGAGATCGACTTCGTGTCCCTCGTGCACGCCGAGGCGGCGACCGGCAACACCAACCCGGTCGCGGAGATCGGCGAGGTGGTGCGGGCGCACGGCGCGCTCTTCTACCTGGACGCGGTGGCCTCCGTGGGCGCCGAGCCGGTGCTGCCGGACGCGTGGGGCGTGGACCTGTGCGTGATCGGCGCCCAGAAGGCGATGGGCGGCCCGGCCGGGGTCTCGGCGGTGTCGGTGAGCGAGCGGGCCTGGGCGCGGATGGCGGCGAACCCGCACGCGCCGCGGCGGTCGTACCTCTCGCTCCTGGACTGGAAGGAGCGCTGGATCGACGGCGGGCGCAAGGCTCTGCTGCACGCCCCGGCGCAGTTGGAGATGCTCGCGCTGGAGGCCTGCGTCGAGCGCATCGAGGCGGAGGGCCCCGAGACGGTGATGGCGCGGCACGCGTCCGCCGCGGCGGCCACCCGGGCCGGCGCGCTCGCCCTGGGCGGCCTGGAGCCGTACGTGCACGAGGCCGGCGACGCGGCGCCGGTCGCGACGACGCTGCGCACGCCGTCGGACGTCGACGCGTCCGCGCTGGTGGCCCGGGCCCTGGAGTCCGACCCGGCGCTGCCGCTGGCCGCGGGCGGCGGCGCGCTGGCGGGCGAGATGATCCGGGTCAACCACTACGGTCCGGACGCGACGCGCGGGGCCGTGCAGGGCTGCCTGGCGGCACTGGGTGCCGCGCTGGCCGAGCGGGGTGTGAAGGCGGACCCGGAGGCCGCCCGGCGGGCAGTCGAGCGGGCGTGGGGGCGCCCGTCCGGAACCGGTCTTTCACAAGGGTGAATCACAGGGAATTCCCGATAGTCACGCAAGCAGAATTAAAGAATTCCACTCAGCACAGCTTCCCGTATTCTCCTGCCCGCTTTCCTCGGACCTAAACACAAAGATTTCACGACGGCCGACCTTCACATTTCGGACACGTCTCGCACGGGTTACGTGATTGTGACCCGATCCACATGCTGTCCGCTTTGCGGCTTACATCCCCGGCAAAATACCCCATACCGCCGCCGTCTCGCGCGGAAGCACGCGCACGCGTGATAACACACGAGGCGGCCATTCGTAACCCCATGCGGCGATGCAATTTCGAATTTCGCTGGGTAAATTCAATTTGCATGACTGCCGCGCAAGCAGACCTGCAAATCGATCGTCCGAGAGTGGCCGACGGCGCCGCCCTGTGGCGGATAGCGAGGGATTCCAAGGTCCTGGACCTCAACTCCTCCTACAGCTATCTGCTCTGGTGCCGGGACTTCGCCGCCACGTCGGCCGTCGCCCGCGACGAGAGCGGTGAGCCGGTCGGCTTCGTCACCGGATACGTACGGCCGGACCGTCCGGACACACTGCTCGTGTGGCAGGTGGCGGTGGACGAGGCGTATCGCGGGCGCCGGCTCGCCGCCTCCCTGCTCGACGGGCTGGCCGAGCGGACCGTCGCGGAACGCGGGCTGACCACCCTGGAGACCACCATCTCCCCCGACAACACCGCCTCCCAGCGGCTGTTCACCTCGTTCGCCGAGCGCCGCGGTGCCCGGCTGGAGCGCGAGGTGCTGTTCGACACGGACGTGTTCCCCGACGGACCGCACGAGCCCGAGGTGCTGTACCGCATAGGTCCCCTGTCCGCCACCGGCTGACCGGCCGTCCGGACGGCCCGGCACCCCGTGCCAGTCCGGCCCCAGAGACTTCCCGGCGGACCGCACCGGTCCCTGGATCCGTACGACCTTCCTCTCCCACCCTCACCCCACGAGGAGCGATTCGTCGTGACCATCACCCAGCCCGACCTCAGCGTCTTCGAGACCGTCGAGTCCGAGGTGCGCAGCTACTGCCGCGGCTGGCCCACCGTCTTCGACCGTGCGGTCGGCAGCCGCATGTACGACGAGGACGGCCACGAGTACCTCGACTTCTTCGCCGGAGCGGGCTCGCTCAACTACGGGCACAACAACGCCGTCCTGAAACGCGCGCTGATCGACTACCTGGAGCGGGACGGCGTCACGCACGGGCTGGACATGTCGACGACCGCCAAGCGCCGCTTCCTGGAGACGTTCCAGAACATCATCCTGCGCCCCCGCGACCTGCCGTACAAGGTCATGTTCCCGGGCCCGACGGGCACCAACGCGGTCGAGTCCGCGCTCAAGCTGGCGCGCAAGGTCAAGGGCCGCGAGTCGATCGTGTCCTTCACCAACGCCTTCCACGGCATGTCGCTGGGCTCCCTCGCGGTGACCGGCAACGCGTTCAAGCGGGCCGGTGCCGGCATCCCGCTGGTGCACGGCACGCCCATGCCGTTCGACAACTACTTCGACGGCACCGTCGAGGACTTCATCTGGTTCGAGCGGCTGCTGGAGGACCAGGGCTCCGGCCTGAACAAGCCGGCCGCCGTGATCGTCGAGACCGTGCAGGGCGAGGGCGGCATCAACGTCGCCCGGGCCGAGTGGCTGCGCGCCCTGGCCGACCTGTGCGAGCGCCAGGACATGCTGCTCATCGTCGACGACATCCAGATGGGCTGCGGCCGCACCGGCGCCTTCTTCTCCTTCGAGGAGGCGGGCATCACGCCGGACATCGTCACCGTCTCCAAGTCGATCAGCGGCTACGGCCTGCCCATGTCGCTGTGCCTGTTCAAGCCGGAGCTGGACGTCTGGGAGCCGGGCGAGCACAACGGCACCTTCCGCGGCAACAACCCGGCCTTCGTCACGGCGACCGCGACGCTGGAGGCGTACTGGGCCGACGGGTCGGCGATGGAGAAGCAGACCCGGGGGCGCGGCGAGCAGGTCGAGCAGCACATGATCGCCATCACCGAGGAGAACCTCGCCGACATCAAGGAGTACCGGGGCCGCGGTCTGGTCTGGGGCCTGGAGTTCCACGACAAGGCCCGCGCGGGCCGGGTCGCCAAGCGCGCCTTCGAGCTGGGGCTGCTCATCGAGACGTCCGGCCCCGAGAGCGAGGTCGTCAAGCTGCTTCCGGCGCTCACCATCACGCCCGACGAGCTGGACGAGGGCATGAAGACCCTGGCCCGGGCCGTGCGCGAGACCGCGTGACCCCTGTCCGGCGCGACCGTCCCACGGCGGGACCGCCGGGCACCACCCCATGACTCCCGGCGTCTTCGGCCCGCGCGGCCGGGGACGCCGGGGCCCCTGCACATCCTTCATCTAGGAGGCATCGCAATACCGTGATCGTCCGTTCGTTCAAGGAGTTCGAAGGCACCGACCGGCACGTGAAGAGCGCGTCCGGCACCTGGGAGAGCACCCGGATCGTCCTCGCCAAGGAGAAGGTCGGCTTCTCCCTGCACGAGACGATCCTCTACGCGGGTACGGAGACGTCGATGTGGTACGCCAACCACATCGAGGCCGTCGTCTGCACCAAGGGCGACGCCGAGTTGACCGACCGCGAGACGGGGAAGACGTACCACATCACGCCGGGCACGATGTACCTCCTCAACGGCCACGAGCGGCACACGCTCAAGGTCAAGGAGGACTTCCACTGCATCTGTGTCTTCAACCCGCCCGTGACCGGACGGGAGGATCACGACGAGAACGGCGTCTACCCGCTGCTCACCGAGGAGGTGTGAGTCACCGTGACCACCACGACCACGAACGTCACTGATCTCTATCCCACCCGCGGCGCCACCGAGGTGGCGACTCCCCGGCAGGACCCGGTGGTCTGGGGCTCCCCGGACACGCCCGGTCCCGTGTCGGCCGGTGACCTCCAGGCGCTGGACCGCGACGGCTTCCTCGCCATCGACCAGCTGATCGCGCCGGACGAGGTCGCCGAGTACCAGCGGGAGCTGGAGCGGCTCACCACCGACCCGGCCATCCGCGCGGACGAGCGCTCGATCGTGGAGCCGCAGTCCAAGGAGATCCGGTCGGTCTTCGAGGTGCACAAGATCAGTGAGGTCTTCGCCAAGCTGGTGCGCGACGAGCGCGTGGTCGGGCGGGCGCGGCAGATCCTCGGCTCGGACGTCTACGTCCACCAGTCGCGGATCAACGTCAAGCCGGGCTTCGGCGCCAGCGGCTTCTACTGGCACTCGGACTTCGAGACCTGGCACGCCGAGGACGGCCTGCCCAACATGCGGACGATCTCGGTCTCGATCGCGCTCACCGAGAACTACGACACCAACGGCGGCCTGATGATCATGCCGGGGTCGCACAAGACGTTCCTCGGGTGCGCGGGGGCCACGCCGAAGGACAACTACAAGAAGTCCCTGCAGATGCAGGACGCGGGGACCCCGTCCGACGAGGCGCTGACGAAGATGGCCTCCGAGTACGGCATCAAGCTGTTCACCGGCAAGGCCGGCTCGGCCACCTGGTTCGACTGCAACTGCATGCACGGCTCGGGCGACAACATCACGCCGTTCCCGCGCAGCAACGTGTTCATCGTGTTCAACAGCGTGGAGAACACGGCCGTGGAGCCGTTCGCGGCCCCGATCCGGCGGCCGGAGTTCATCGGCGCGCGGGACTTCACTCCGGTGCGGTGACCCGCTTCTGAGACTCGGGCAGGGGCCTTTTCGTGTGGGACGGGAGGCCCCTGCCCGATATTTTTGCTTCCTGCTTCCTGCTTCCTGCCTCCCGGACCTGCCGGGTCAGCCCGCCAGCACGTCGAGCAGCCGGTCCACGTCGGCTTCCGTGTTGTACAGGTGGAAGGCGGCCCGGAGGTTGCCCGCCCGGTCGGAGACCTGCACACCGGCCCGGCCCAGTTCGCCCTGCCGGTGGCCGAGACCCGGCACGGACACGATCGCCGAGCCAGGCGCGTCCACCGGCTCGTGGCCCAGCGAGCGCACCCCCGCGCGGAACCGGTCGGCGAGAGCGGTGTCGTGGGCGTGCACGGCGTCGACGCCCAGCTCCTCGATCAGGGCCAGGGAGTGCCGGGCGCCGGTGTACGAGAACAGGGCGGGGCTCTCGTCGAACCGCCTGGCGGAGTGGGCGAGTTCCTCGACGGGGCCGTAGCAGCTGTCCCAGGGGTGTTCGCCGGACGCCCACCCGGCGAACAGCGGCGTCAGCCCGGCCGCCGCCCCCAGGTCCTCCGGTACGACGAGGAAGGCGACGCCGCGCGGGCACAGGACCCACTTGTAGGCGACGGCGGCCACGAAGTCGAAGTCGTCCGCGGCCGTCGGCAGCCAGCCGTTCGCCTGGGAGGCGTCGATCAGCGTCCGCGCCCCGTGTGCCCGGGCGGCGTCCCGCAGCGCGGCGAGGTCGGCGAGCCGCCCGTCGGCGGACTGCACTGAGCTGACCGCGACGAGCGCGGTGTCCGGCCCCACCGACTCGGCGAGCCGCTCCAGCGGGACGCTGCGCACCTTCAGGTCGCCGCGCGTGTACAGCGGGTTCACCAGGGAGCTGAAGTCGGCCTCCGCGGTGAGGACTTCGGCGCCCGCGGGCAGCGACGCGGCGACGAGTCCGCTGAACGTGGCGACGGACGCGCCGGCCGCGACCCGGGTGGCGGGCACCCCCACGAGGCGGGCGTACGCGGCCCGGGACGCCTCGACGTCGGCGAACATGTCGAGCGGCTGCCCTTCCGCCGCGGCGGCCGCCGCGTCCCGCATGGCCACGAGGGTCCGGGCGGGCAGCAGGCCGGTGCTGGCGGTGTTCAGGTACGTGGTCTTCGGGGCGAACTCGGTGCGGACGAGGTTCTCGAAGCTCTCCATGGCACCACTGTGCTGCCCGGGGACCTCTCCGTCCATTGCGTATTTCTACGCGGTTTCTCCAAGCATCGCTTATGCACGGCCCCTCACCTGGGCCTTCGGCCGGCCCTTCACTCGTGCGGCACCGCGCACCCGTCGGGACCGCAGGCCTGCGCGCCCCCTTCGTCGATCAGCTTCAGCGGCGTGCGCTCGCCCCACGCCTGGGTCAGCGCCTGGGTGAAGACCTCGGCGGGCTGGGCGCCCGAGACGCCGTAGGCGCGGTCGAGCACGAAGAACGGCACCCCGGTCGCCCCGAGCTGGGCGGCCTCGCGCTCGTCGGCGCGCACCTCGTCGGCGTAGGCGGCGGGGTCGGCGAGCACCGCGCGGACCTCGTCCGCGTCGAGCCCCGCGCCGACGGCCAGCTCCACGAGCCGCTCGTCGTCGTTGAACACGGAGCGCTCCTCGGCGAAGTTGCCCCGGTAGAAGGCGTCCAGGAGCGCCTCGTGCCGGCCCCGTTCCTTGGCGAGGTGCAGCAGGCGGTGCATGTCGAAGGTGCTGCCGTGGTCGCGGTCCCGGGTGCGGTAGTCCAGGCCCTCGGCGGCGGCCTGGGCCCCCAGGCCGTCCTCACCGGCCTGCGCCTGCGCCTGGCTCATGCCGTACTTGGCGGTGAGCATCGTCAGCACCGGCTGCACGTCGTCCTTGGCCCGCCCGGGGTCCAGTTCGAAGGAACGGTGGACCACCTCGACGCCGTCCCGGTGCGGGAAGGCCGCGAGCGCCTTCTCGAAGCGGGCCTTGCCCACGTAGCACCAGGGGCAGGCGATGTCGCTCCAGATCTCGACGCGCATGTCTCGGCTCTTCTCCAGGTCGTACGGCTGCGGAGGCCCTCTCCGCCCCATACGTGAACGTTCAAGCAGCGGGTCCCATTCCCCCGTCAGCTGCCGTCCCGCAGGTCCGCCGGCCAGGTCGGCCGGAACTCCAGGTGGTCGTACGTCACCGTGCAGCCCTCCCCCGTCGGCGCCTGGGCCAGGAAGCCGACCAGGGCGGCACCGGTCTCCCGCTCGTCGCCGAGCGTGAAGAGCCGTACGAAGGTCCAGTGCTTCCCGTCGAGGGAGGCGTGGAAGGCGAAGGCCCGTCCGCTCCGGCTGACCCGGAGCCAGACGGAGTCCCCCTCCACGGTGAAGGAGTTGCAGTCGTCCGAGTGCCCCCGGGTGACCACCGTGCAGACGGTGGGCACGTCCGGGGAGTACTCCAGACACAGCTTGGCCCAGGTCCGCTCCCCCACGTGCACGTAGAGCACCCCGGCGTCGAAGGCGCCGCGGAACCCGACGGACACGCGGGCGATCAGCTGGAAGTCCCCGTCGGGCGCCCCCAGCAGCCGCGGCGCGTCGGACACGGACTCCAGCGATTCCCCGGTGGGCGGCACGAAGCGGTCCTGCCGGGCCCCGGCGACCCCGGTGAGCACACCGTCGGCGTAGGACCAGTGCCCTTCGGGTCCGTACGGGCGCAGGGGAAACGGCAGTTCGGGAAGTTCAAGAGTCATGACCTGATCATCGCAGGCCCGGGGCGGGTACCCCAGGGGCGCGGGGAACTGCGCGACAAGCCACAACGGCGCGTCGGACCGCACACAACCCCGCGCCCCACGGCGCTACCGCTCGAGCACCCCGTTGAACCGCCGGGGCAGTCCCAGCGGATTCTCATCCCGCAGCTCCACCGGCAGCAACGCCTCAGGCACCCCCTGATAGGCCACCGGCCGCAGCCACCGCTCGATGGCGGTACCCCCCACCGACGTGGACGTCGAGGTGGTCGCCGGGTAGGGCCCCCCGTGCTGCTGAGCCGCGGCCACCGCGACCCCCGTGGGCCAGCCGTTCACCAGCACCCGCCCCGCCAGCGGCGTGACCTCGGCGAGGAGGGCCGCCGCGGCACCCTCGCCCGCCGCCTCCTCGGCGGAGAGCTGCACGGTCGCCGTGAGGTTCCCGGGCAGGCGGGACAGCACCCCCCGCACCTCCGCCTCGTCCTGGTAGCGGGCCACCACCGTGACCGGCCCGAAGCACTCCTCCAGGAGCAGATCGTGCTCGCCCTCCGCAGCCAGCCGCGCCGCCGGCACCGTGAGGAACCCGGGGCTGACGGTGTGCTCGCCGCCCGCGCCCGGCGTCACCGGGGAGTCCACGTCGGGCAGCGCGGCGCGCTCGGCGACGCCAACGACGAAGTTGTCCCGCATGCGGTGGTCGAGGAGCACACCGGCGTCGGTGGCGCTGACCGCGTCGGTGAGGGACTTCACCAGGCCGTCACCGGCGTCGCCCGCCGGCACGAGCACCAGGCCGGGCTTGACGCAGAACTGCCCGACGCCCAGCGTCATCGACCCGGCCAGCCCCGCGCCGATCGCCTCCGCCCGCTCGGTGGCCGCCGCCTCCGTGACGACGACCGGGTTCAGCGAGCCCAGCTCGCCGTGGAAGGGGATCGGCACCGGACGCGCCGCCGCCGCGTCGAACAGCGCGCGACCGCCGCGGACCGAGCCGGTGAAGCCCGCCGCCGCGACCAGCGGGTGCTTGATCAGCTCGACGCCCGCCTCGAAGCCGTGCACCAGGCCGAGGACCCCGTCCGGGATGCCGTGCCGGGCCGCGGCCCGGCGCAGCACCTTGGCGACCAGCTCGGACAGGGCCGGGTGGTCGGGGTGGGCCTTGACGACGACCGGGCAGCCGGCCGCGAGGGCGCTGGCGGTGTCGCCGCCGGGGACGGAGAAGGCGAAGGGGAAGTTGGAGGCCGAGTAGACGGCGACGACGCCGAGCGGCACCTTGTAGCGGCGCAGGTCCGGGACGGGCGGGGTGGCGGTGTCGTCGGGGTGGTTGACGACCACGCCGAGGAACTCGCCCTCGTCGACGATGTCGGCGAAGGCCCGCAGCTGGTAGCAGGTGCGGGCGAGTTCACCGGTGAGCCGGACCGGACCGAGCGCGGTCTCCGCGTCGGCCACCTCGACCAGGGTGCCCTCGGCCGCCTTCAGCTCGTCGGCGGCGCCGCGCAGGAAGGCCGCGCGGACGGTGCGGTCCGCGAGGGCGTCCCGGGCGGCGTGCGCGGCGCGGACGGCGGCGTCCACCTCCTGGGCCGTGGCTTCTACCGCGACCTGTTCACGCTGCTTCCCGGTACGGGGGTCGACACTCCAGACTGGTGCTGCTGCCACCGCGGGTCCCTCCACGTGCTCGGCACAAGAGTCGTTCGATATACTGAACGCTGTCTCTACTGATGAATATGCTGTTCGAGACTATATCTTCAGCTTCTCGTCGAACGAAGGGGTCAAGGGCGATGTCGGCTGTCGAGACGGGGGGCGGAGCGCAGGTCAAGTCCGCGGTGCGGACGGTTGAGCTGCTCGAGTACTTCGCCGGACGCCCCGGAATGCACTCCCTCGCGTCGGTCCAGGAGGCCGTCGGTTATCCCAAGTCCAGTCTGTACATGCTGCTGCGCACGCTGGTGGAGCTGGGCTGGGTGGAGACGGACGCCACGGGCACGCGGTACGGCATCGGGGTGCGGGCGCTGCTGGTCGGCACCTCGTACATCGACGGCGACGAGGTGGTCGCGGCGGCCCGGCCGACGCTGGACCGGCTCTCCGACGACACGACGGAGACCATCCACCTCGCGCGCCTGGACGGCACCAACGTGGTCTACCTGGCCACCCGCCAGTCCCAGCACTACCTGCGGCCCTTCACCCGGGTCGGCCGCAGGCTGCCCGCGCACTCGACCTCGCTGGGCAAGGCGCTGCTGAGCACGTACAGCGACGAGCAGGTGCGCAAGATGCTCCCGGAGACGCTCCCGGCGCTGACCGAACACACCATCACCGACCGGGAGAAGCTCATCGAGGAGCTGCACCAGGTGCGGGAGCAGGGCTTCGCCGTGGACCGCGAGGAGAACACGCTGGGGCTGCGCTGCTTCGGCGTGGCGGTCCCCTACCGCACCCCCGCGCGGGACGCGATCAGCTGCTCGGTGCCGGTGGCGCGGCTGACGCCCGCGCACGAACAGATGGTGAAGGACGCGCTGTTCGACGCGCGGGACCGGCTGACACTGGCGACGCGTAGGCTCTGACCCATGCACATCGCACTGCGCGAGGTCCACGACAGCGATCTGCCCGTCTTCTTCCGGCAGATGAACGATCCGGAGGCCCTGCGCATGGCGGCCTTCACCCCGAAGGACCCTGCCGACTGGGAGGCGTTCGCGACCCACTGGAGGAAGATCCGGGCCTCCCGCGACGTGGTGCGGACCATCCTCGGCGACGGTGACGTCGTCGGCAGCGCGGCGGTGTACGGGGATCCGGGCGAGCGCGAGGTGACGTACTGGGTGGACCGGGCCTACTGGGGGCAGGGCGTGGCCACGGCCGCCCTGCGCGCCCTGCTCGCCGAGGTACGGGACCGCCCGCTGTACGCGCGTGCGGCGGCCGACAACGCGGGGTCGCGCCGCGTGCTGGAGAAGTGCGGCTTCGTGACCAGTGCGCGGGCGCGGGGGTTCGCGTCGGCCCGCGGCGAGGAGATCGACGAGGTCGTCCTGCACCTCGCGGATTGACGCGCCGAGAACGACTCCCGCGTCCGCGACGCATGAACGGGCGCTGAGAAGCATGAGAAAGATGAGAAAACGGGGCACTCGGGAACGACCGCCCCCCGCCCGTTCGTCCTGTCAGCGGGATGAACGGGATGAACAAGACGATCAGGCGTGCCTCGGTCTTCACGCTGCTCCTGGTGTTCGCTCTGCTGATCAGGGCGACCTGGGTGCAGTTCTACGAGGGCCGGGCGCTCGCGGACAGCAAGGACAACCGGCGGGGCGCGATCGAGACGTACGCGGAGCCGCTGGGGAACATCATCGTGGCCGGCCGGTCGGTCACCGGCTCGGCGCCGACGGAGGGCGGCGACCTCGCCTACAAGCGCACGTACGAGAACGGGAAGCTGTACGCGGCGGTGACGGGCTACGCCTCGCAGGCGTACGCGCCGACCCAGCTGGAGGGCATCTACCAGGACGTGCTCAACGGCACCGATCCGCGGCTGAGGACCGTGATGGACACGGTCACCGGCACCCGGGCCGAGCCGGGCAACGTGGTGACGACGATCGACCCGGCCGTGCAGAAGGCCGGGTTCGAGGCGCTGGGCGACACGAAGGGTGCCGCCGTGGCGATCGACCCGAAGACGGGCAGGATCCTCTCGGTCGTCTCGACCCCCTCGTACGACCCGACGTCGCTCACCGACGCGAACACCGCGGGTGAGGCCTGGAAGAAGCTCACCGGCGACCCGGACAAGCCGCTGACCAACCGCGCGCTGCGCCAGCCGCTGCCGCCGGGCTCGACGTTCAAGCTGGTCGTGGCGGCCGCCGCGCTGGAGGACGGGCTGTACGGCTCGGTGGACGAGAGGACGGACAGCCCCGATCCGTACACCCTGCCGGGCACCACGAGGGACCTCAGCAACGAGAACCCGGACGCGCCCTGCGAGAACGCCACGATCCGCACCGCGCTGCAGTACTCGTGCAACAACGTCTTCGCGAAGATGGCCGTCGACCTCGGCCAGGACGAGCTGCGTGCCATGGCCGAGAAGTTCGGCTTCAACGACGAGACGCAGGACGTGCCGGTACGCGCCTACACCAGCGTGTACCCGAAGGACATGAACCGCTCGTCGACGGCCCTGACGGGCATCGGCCAGTTCGACGTGACGGCGACCCCGCTCCAGATGGCGATGGTCTCGGCCGCCCTGGCGAACGGCGGCGAGCTGGTCTCCCCGCACATGGTGTCGCAGGTCACCGACAGCGGCGGCGACGCGCTGGAGGACCACACCGACGCCGGCTCGAAGCGGATCGTCAGCTCCGCCACCGCCGAGCAGCTGCGGTCGGCCATGCGGACCGTCGTCGAGAAGGGCACGGGCTCCAACGCGCAGATCGCCGGGGCGACGGTGGGCGGCAAGACGGGCACGGCCCAGCACGGCGAGAACAACAGCAAGACGCCGTACGCCTGGTTCACCTCCTACGCCAAGTCCGACTCGTCGGACAAGGAGGTCGCGGTGGCGGTCATCGTCGAGCAGTCCGACGCGGCCCGCAGCGAGGTCAGCGGCAACGGCCTGGCGGCCCCGGTGGCCAAGGCGATGATGGAGGCGGCGCTCAAGGGCTGAGGCGGCCCCTCGGCCGAAGTCGGCCCTCCCCCGCGGGTTCGGTCTGCCGTACGGTGTTCGGCACCGGGGAAGCCGCTGCGAGGAGAGTCCGTCGTGAGGACAGCCGTCGACGCCGCCGCCTCCGCGGAGTTCCACGCCTTCTTCGAACGCCACTACGCCGAACTGGCCCGGCTCGCCCACCTGCTGACGGGCGAGCCGGACGCCGCCGACGACCTCGCGGCGGACGCTCTGCTGGCCCTGTGGCACCGCTGGGACCGGGTTCGCGCGGCCGACCACCCGGTGGCGTACGCGCGCGGTGTCGTCGCCAACCTCGCCCGCACCCGCGTCCGCACCGCCGTGCGCGAGCGCAGACGCGTCGCCCTGTTCTGGTCGCAGCGCGAGGAGCGGAGCGAGAACCCGGACGTCGCGGGCGTGGTGGATGTGCAGGAGGCGCTGCGCCGGCTGCCGTTCCGCAAGCGGGCGTGCGTGGTGCTGCGGCACGCCTTCGACCTCTCCGAGAAGGACACGGCGCTCGCCCTGGGCGTCTCGGTGGGCACGGTCAAGAGCCAGACGTCGAAGGGGGTGGCCGAACTCCAGCGGTTGCTCGGCACCCGGGCGGCTCCCCGTGCCCCTCGGCAGGTACGGGCGGCGATCGCACGCAGCGGTGGCGCCACGGGAGGGACCCGATGACCGGACCGCGGCGGGAGGCGGACGAGCAGCTGCGTGCACGGCTGCGCGAGGCGGGCGGGGCGCACCGGCCCGACCGGAGCCGGATCCTGGCCCGGGTGGAGCGCGGCATGGCGGCCCGAGTCCGCGGGCCGGCCCGTCCGCGGCTGCCGGGCTGGGTGCGGGTGGCCGGGGCGACGGCGGCGGTGGCGGGCGTCCTGGTGGCCGGCGGCTACACCGTGGCCTCGACGGCACCGGAGGCCCCTCCCGCGCAGCGTCCGGCCGCCGCCTCGCCCGGGTCGCGGGAGCCCGGCCCGCTGTGGTCGAGCGGCGCGGTGGACCCGCACAGCAACGAGTTCTGGGCGCAGAGCAACATCACGCTGGGCACGACCACCCCCCTCACCGCGCTCACCGTCGAACTGCGGGTGGCGCAGACCGGCTCGGTGACCTCCACCGGGGCCTGGCGGTCACTGCCGGAGGGCGACTTCACGTTCACCCTCGACGAGCGGGACGGCTTCCTCGTCTACCGGTGGGCGCTCCGGCCGGGCCGCACCGTCCCGGCCGGCGAGTGGGTGTTCGCGGGCCAGTACAACCACGAACGCGGTGGCCGGGACGCGGGCGGCGACCGCTACTCGGCGACCGCCACCGCGGCGTCCGGTACCCGCACGGTCCGGGGCGGCTTCACCCCGGGCGGCTGAGCGGGCGTCCCGCTATTCGACGAAGTACGTCGGGTTGGGCAGCTTGTACGTCCGGTCCGCGTAGCCGCCCTGGAGGTCGGAGTACTGGTCGCCGAAGTTGGCGACGATGTCGTACCCGAGGTCCCGCTCGATGTGCCGGCGGGTGCCCGCCTTGTACTGCACGGTGGTGCACTTCCAGGTGCCCGGGGTGGCGCAGTGGGCCAGGTAGGACGGCGGGTTCGCCTTGTCCTTCAGGAACACGTGGCCGGTGTCGAGGTTCACGTCGGCGCCGGCCTTCCTCAGGTTCTCGACGGCGGCGGCGCGCTGCGCCTCGCCCAGGCCGGAGTTGTAGAAGACCTCGACGCCCTTCTTCTGGGCGTACCGGGCGAGTTCGGGGCTGCCGGGGACCGCCGGGCGGTCGGCGCGGTCGACGTAGGCGGCCCAGGTGGCGCCGTCGTAGCCGTAGTTGTTCTTCTTCTCGTAGTCGAGGCTGAGCAGCAGCGTGTCGTCGATGTCGAAGACGACCGCGGGCCTGGTGTGCCGGTGGTGCGCCGCGCGGGCCGCCCGGTCGATCTGCTTCTTCGCGTCGGCGTCGAGGCGGGCCAGGTCCGCGGCGTACGGGCTGTCCGGGGAAGCCTGGTAGACGCCGTCGGCGTCGAGCGTGGTGCCGTAGTAGGCGTCGATGTCCTTGGCCAGCACCCCGATGTTGTACGGCTCGTGGGTGGAGTTGGCCGTCGACTGGCCGGCGGTGGCGGCGCCCGTGCCGTACAGGACGGCACCGGCGACGGCACAGGCGGCGGTGACGGTCGCGATGCGCAGTGGTTTATGCATGACACAGGTTTCTACGCGCGTCACCCCGGCGGGCGCGAGACCCGTGGCCGGATCCGCGCCCCCGTATCTGGCAAAAATCGCGTCAAGCAGGTCAAGTGCCGGACGCGGCGGGCCGGTCGACGCCGCCGGTCAGCGCCGCCGGCCGTACGGCCGCCAGTCGCCGAGGTACGCCTCCCGGGTGTGCGCGGCGGCCTCGGCCCGGGTGAGCTGGGGCCGGTTCTCCGGGACGGTGGCCGCGGCGCCGGGGCCGGTGTTGCGGTACTCGCGGAACCGCTGCTCCTGCCAGGGGTAGGCGTCCCGCATGTCGGCGTACGGCGCCACCGCGTCGATGCCCGCGCCGAGGTGGGTCTCGCGCACGGTGAGCATCGGGCGGGCGGTGGTGTCGGAGCTGGGCACCCAGGGACGGGCCAGCTTGTAGTAGCCGTCGGGGGCCTCGCTGCTGACGCGGCCGCGGATCACCAGGTAGCCGCGCGGGTTGGCGCCCGCCGTGGACGGCGCGAACACGAAGCCGTAGGGGGCCGCGTCGAGGTCGGGGCGGACCAGGGTGCGGAAGTGGCACTGCTCGTACACCGCGGTCGCCCGGCCGAAGACGAAGTCGACGTCGCCCTCGACGTAGCAGCGCTCGTAGTACTGGCGGGCGAAGAGGCCGAGGTCGCGGGTGTCGGCGTAGAGGGTGTCCTGGTGGCCGAGGAAGCGGCAGTCGTGGAAGGCGGACCGGTCCCCCATGACCTTGACGGCGACCGCCTGGGTGCCGGTCCAGTCGGGCTGGTCGGAGCGCAGCCAGTCGTTGGCGAAGGTGATCGCGCGGGCGGTGAAGCCGTCGGCGCGCAAGGTGGTGGTGGCCGATCCGCTGGTGCCGTAGGTGCCGGAGCCGTCCGGCTTGGGGGTGCCGGCCGCGTTGTCGTACACGATGACGACGTCGCGCGGGTCCCCGGAGGCGCCGAGCCAGGTGGCCCCGGTGCGCCCGGTGTCGACGGAGACCGTCTCGCGGTAGGTGCCGGGGGCGAGGACGAGTGTCCAGCCGTCGCCCTCGGCGGCGTCGACGGCGGCCTGGACGGAGGTGAAGTCGCCGCGGCCGTGCGGGTCGACGTACAGGGTCCTGGGGGTGCGGCGGGCGGCCGGTGAGCCGTACCGGCCGAAAGGCCGCGGGTGCGGGTGCGGTCGGGTGCCGGCGGCGGCCGGGCCGGCGGCCGCGAGGCCGAGGGCGGCGCCCGCGCCGGCGGTCGCCAGGAGGAAGCCTCTGCGGGACGGGGCGGGGCGGTGCATGCGGGTGCTCCTTCGGGTACGGGGGGGTGGGCCGGGGCGGTGCGGGCGCCCCGGCCCGGTTCGTGGGACGGGTCAGCGCAGCCGGCCGGCGCCCGCGCCGTGGTCGACGACGAAGGGGACCGCCAGGGACGGGAGGACCTTGGTACGCAGCGTGGGCGTCCAGCCCGCGCCGGTGCGCAGGGGGACGTCCGGGTTCTCGGCGTTGTGCGCGGCGATCAGATCGACACCGCGGCCGTTGACGCGGTTGTGCGCGGCGCTCAGCGGCGAGTCGTTCCAGCGCTTGAGGACCTTCGCGGGGCTGACGCCGGCCGGCAGGGTGAAGGCGTTGTACTCGGCGACCAGCGCGGACTCCTTGCCGACGCCGAAGCTGTAGGCGTAGTCGTCCGAGGCCACGAAGTGGTTGTTGTAGACGTCGACCTGGCCGAAGCGGACGCGGGGTGCGCGCTCGACGAGGTTCTTGAACAGGTTGTGGTGGAAGGTCGCCCTCAGGTGGCCGCGGTCGACGGCGGCGGTGGACTCGCTGTCGCTGTTGCCGATCAGGATGGTCTTGTCGTGCTCGGTGAAGACGTTCCAGGACGCGGTGACGTAGTCGGCGCCCTTCACGATGTCCAGCTGGCCGTCGTGCTGCTGGTAGAGCATGCCGAAGTAGGTGGGCGCCGCGCTGTCGGGGTGCTCGCCGTCGGTGAAGGTGTTGTGGTCCAGCCACACGTGCGTCGACCCGTGGACGACGGCGCTGTCGTACTCGGAGTTCCAGTTGCCCTTGTCCCCGTCGGTCGGGTCCCACTGCGGGAAGCAGTCCACGGGGCTCTCGAAGGTCAGGTTGCGGACGATGACGTTGTCCACGTCCTTGATCTGGAGGCTGGCGCCCTTGAGCGCGGCGCCCCGGCCGACGCCGACGATGGTGGTGTTGGAGGGGACGTTCGCCTTGATGGACCGGTCCTGTTCGGCGGCGGAGGCGCGGCGCAGGCCCTCGGGGCTGTCGTCGGGCTCGGCGCTCAGGTCGGTCTCCCTGCCCCAGCTCTCCGGGGAGTACTTCTCCAGGTAGGCGTCGAAGTCGTAGCCGGGCGCGGCGAAGGCCTCGCAGCCCTCCGAGACGGCGTCGACGGTGCCCTCGACCTTGATGATCCGCGGCGCGGTGCCCTCGACGGCGAGGGCGGCCCTGAACTCGGCCCAGGTGGAGACGGTGTACACGCGCTCCGCGTCGGCGGCGGCGCCGCCGGTGGTGCCGGTGCCGTGGGAGGCCCAGCCGTCGCCCGCGGGCAGCGTCTGCCGGGCGGTGTCGCGGGGGTGGTGGCCGGGGCGGGCCTCGGCCGTGGCGGCCGTCAGGCTCAGTACGAGGGCGGTGCAGCCGGCGAGGGCGGCGGCTCTCTTCGTGGCATGTACATGCCATCTACGGGTGCTCATGCTGCGGCTCTCCCTTTGTTCTCGGGTTGGTGTGCGGGGTGTTACGCGGTGGCCGGTGCGGGCCAGCCGATCCAGGACTCGGGGATCTCCTGGTCCAGCCGGCGCACGTCCCGGTGCGCCAGGACGCGCCCACGCAGCAGCTCCCGGGCGACGAGCCGGGCGACCGCGATCGCGCCCGGCGGGTTGAAGTGGGTGTTGTCCTGCTCGGTGGCGGTCCAGTTGAAGTACGCCTTGGTCCCCTCGGCGCCGAGCCGCTGCCACAGCGCGAGCGACAGCGCCTGCACGTCGAGCAGCGCCACGCCCTCCCGCCGCGCCAGCGCCCGCATCGCCGCCGGGTACTCGCCGTGGCTCGGCTGCGCGGTACCGTCCGCGTCGAACCGCCGCCGCTCGACCGGCGTGGCCAGCACCGGCCGCGCCCCGCGGGCCCGCGCGCCGTCGACGTACCTGAGCAGGTACTCCTGGTACGTCGTCCAGGGCTCGGTGTAGCGGGCAGGGTCCTCGTCCTTCTCGTCGTTGTGCGCGAACTGGATGAGCAGGAGGTCGCCGGGCCGGATCGCACCGAGGACGACGTCGAGCCGCCCCTCGTCGACGAAGCTCTTGGAACTCCGCCCGTTCACGGCGTGGTTGGCGACCTCCAGCTCCTTGCGGAGGAAGAAGGGCAGGGCCATGCCCCACCCGGTCTCGGGCGCGGCGTCGGAGTACTTCTGCGCCGCGGTGGAGTCCCCGGCGACGAAGACGCTGCGGGCACGGCGTCCGCCGGCTCGGGCGGTGCCGGTGGCGGCGAACGCCAGGGGAATGGAGGAGACGGCGGCTGCGGTGACCTGTCTTCGGCTGAGTGACACGCCGGTCTGCCTTTCAGTAGGGGGTGGGGCGGTCCCCCAGGGGCGCGGGGGACTGCGCGACAAGCCACGGGCGGCCCGCAGCCCGCGACGAACGACGGACCGCCCACGGCGAAACCCGGAACCGGAGCCGGCTAACCCATCTGCTCCGTCCACTCGGCCTGCGCCTCGTTCAGCTTCTCGGCCAGATCGTCCAGGAAGTCCTTCGCGCTCATGTCACCCAGCAGCACCTTCTGGAACGCCGGCTCGCTCTCCGACTTGGACACCGTGTTCCAGTCCGGCAGGTAGTACGGCAGCTGGACGATGGTCGTGGACCCGTCGTTCAGCGCCTCGGCCGCCAGCTTCGTCGGCTCGGCCTTCTGGATCCACGCGTCCTTGGCGGCCTCGGTGTTGGACGGCACCTGCCCGGCCGACTCGTTGAACTTCGAGTTCTGCTCCTTCGCGGTGGCGAACTCGATGAACTTCCAGGCGGCCTCCTTGTTCTTCGAGCTCTTGAACATGCCGAGCCCGTCGACCGGGTTGGAGACCTGGACCCGCTTGCCGGAGGCACCGACCGGCTGCGGGATGCCGCGGAACTTGTCGACGCCGAGCGCCTTCACGTGGTCCTGGTAGGAGCCCAGGTTGTGGTTGAGCATGCCGATGGTGCCGGTGTCCCACTGGGCGACCATCTTGGCGAAGTCGTTGTTGACGTCGGCGGCCGGCGTGGCCTTCTTGTAGAGGGCCGCGTACTTCTCCAGCGCCTCGACGTTCTTCGGGTCGTTGACCGTGGTCTTCTTCTTGTCGGCGTCCCAGAACGAGGTGATGCCGGACTGCCCGTACATCGCGTCGAAGGCCTGGGCGATGGATCCGGAGCCGCCGCGGATGGTGTAGCCGAACGCGTTCTTGCCCGTGTCGGTCAGCTTCTCGGCCGCCTCGTAGAACTTGTCCCACGTCGTCGGCGCGTCCAGCCCGGCCTTCTCGAACAGGTCGGTGCGGTAGTAGAGGACGCCGTTGTTGGCGGAGCTGGGCATCGAGTAGAGGGTGCCGTCGCCACCGCCGGCGGCCTTCAGGGACTCGACCATGTCCTTGTTGAGCTTGTCGCTCAGGGAGGACTTGGCGAGCCGCTCGTCCAGCGGCTCCAGGGCGCCCTGGGCGGAGAAGCCCGCGAGCATCGACGCCGTCACGCCGCCGACGTCCGGCAGGCCGCCGCCCTGGATGGCGGTGTCGACCTTGGACTGGTACTCGGTGGCGGCGATGCCGACGTACTCCACGTCGATGTCCGGGTTCGCCTTCTCGAAGTCGGCGATGATCTCCTTCCAGACGGCCGTGCGGATGCCGCCGTTGTTGTCCCAGAAGACGATCTTGCCCTTGCCGCTGCCCTCGGCCCCCTTGTCGCCGCCCGTCCCGCTGCCGTCGTCACCGCAGGCGGTGGCGGTCAGCGCGAGCACGGCCCCCAGGGCGACGGCGGCGGAGGTCCGGCGCCTGGCTGTGCCTTTGTCTCTGCTGCTGAGCATGCTGATCCTCATTGGTCGGCTCTCTTCTTCTGGATCCAACAAAGCGGTGGAACGGCGAAGCGGTGGAACGACAGCGTGGGGGTTCAGTGGGGCCCGGCGCGGAACCGCGTGAAGGTGGCGGTGCCGGCCGGTCCCGGTCCGGCGGGTGCGAGGGCGAACAGGCCGAGCAGTGCGCCGACCCAGCGCCAGGGGGTGGCGGCGAACTCCCGGCCGACGGGATGCGGGCCGTCGCCGGGGGCGTCGTCGCCGAGGTCGTAGGAGAAGCGGCAGCGCGCCCCGGGGACCGTCTCGATCCGCAGCCGGGCCCGTCCCCCGGGTGCGGGGCGGGGCCGGTCGGCGTCCCGCTCGGCCTCGGCCACCGACTCGGCGAACCGGTGCACCAGGTGCACCGTCCCGTCGGTGTCCCGCTGGAGCCCGATCCAGCGGTAGGCGTCGCCGAGCACCGCGAGTCCGGCCCGTGCGCCGGGCTCCGCGCTGTCCAGGCGCAGCTCGACCTCGATCACGGAGGGCTCGCCGGGGAAGCGCTGGGTGAGGACGCTCGGCACCAGGCGCAGGTCGTGCGCGTCGGCCGAACGGACGCAGGCGAGGCGCAGCCCGTCCCCGGCGTGCTGGGTGGCCCAGCCCTCGCGGGGGTTGGCGGTCCACGACCACTGGCGGCCGAACCGTCCGCCGGGGAAGTCGTCGTCGGCCGCGGGCGCGGCGGGCGGCTGCGGGGGCAGGGCGGGACGCGGGTGCGTGGTGACCGGGGCGCCGTCGTCCCCCAGGACCGGCCAGCCGTCCGGGTCGTCCCACCGCATCGGCTGGAGGTGGACCACCCTGCCGTACGCGCCGCGCTGCTGGAAGTGCAGGAACCAGTCCTCGCCGGACGCGGTGCGCACCCAGCCGCCCTGGTGGGGGCCGTTGACGTCGGTGTCCTTCTGTTCCAGGACGACCTTCTCCTCGTACGGGCCGAAGAAGTCGCGGGAGCGGAAGGCGCCCTGCCAGCCGGTCTCCACCGATCCGGCGGGGGCGAGGATCCAGTACCAGCCGTCGTGCCGGTAGAGCTTGGGGCCCTCCAGGGTGAACCAGCCGGGGAGGCGGTCGGCGTCGACGATCACCTTGCCGTCGTCGAGGAGTCCGGTGCCGTCGGGGCGCATGCGGTGGCCGGTGAGACGGTTCTTGATCCCCGAGCGGGAGCGGGCCCAGGCGTGCACGAGGTAGGCCTCGCCGGTCTCCTCGTCCCACAGGGGGCAGGGGTCGATCAGGCCCTTGCCCCCCTTGACCAGGTGGGGCGCGGTCCACGGGCCCCGGATGTCGGGGGCGTTGACCTGGAAGACGCCCTGGTCCGGGTCGCCCCAGAAGATCCAGAAGCGGCCCGCGTGGTGGCGCAGGGACGGTGCCCAGACGCCGCAGTCGTGGCGGGGCCGCGCGAACTCCCGCTCGGGTTCCAGGCGGTCCAGGGCGTGCCCGACCAGGGTCCAGTGGACCAGGTCCCGGGAGTGCAGGAGCGGCAGGCCCGGGACGCGGCCGAAGCTGGAGGCGGTCAGGTAGAAGTCGTCGCCGACGCGGACGACGTCCGGGTCGGACCAGTCGGCGTTCAGGACGGGGTTGGTGTACGTCCCCGCGCTCTCGGGGGCGGTCCCGGCGGTCACGGGCTCACCGCCTTGCGCACGAGGGCGGCGGCACCGTCGGCGTCGAGGCGTCCGTCGGCGACGACGGTGACGATCCGGCGGACCAGGGTGTCGCCCGGGGCGATGGCCACCCGGTCGTCGTGGGCCAGCGAGGAACCGACCCCCGGGTACTGCTCGGTGCGCACGAACCACGGGTCGCGCCGGGTGCGTTCGGTGGCTCCGGCGACGACCAGCGACCAGGTCTCCCCGGTCAGGGCGAGCCAGTCGGCGCGGCCGCCGTGCACCTCCCGCTCGCCCTCCCGGTCGGCGGTGAAGACCGTGGGCGCCGCGCTCTCCTTGCGGGCGCGCCAGAAGAAGCCGCCGTAGGCCGCGCCGGGGCGCCCGTTGGTGGCGGGGCTGCCGAGGGTGAGCGGGTGGGGGGTGATGTTGGTGAGGGAGAAGGTGAAGTCCAGCGCCCAGGCGGCGCCCGTGAGTTCGGTGGCCGCCACCGTCCGGCGCTCGCGCAGCAGCTCGGTGCCGGCGGCGACCCAGCGCAGCTCCTCGACGAAGCCGTCGGGGTCGCGGAGCTGGAAGGCGGCGTGCCGCTGGGTGCCGTGGTTGTCCAGCTCGGTCGGCCCCCGGTCGCGGACGAAGGTGCGCCCGCCCCAGAAGTTGTGCCCCTCGACGTCGGGAACGGCGACACCGACGCCGAGGTGATGGAGGTGGTCGGCGGGGCTGAACTCGGTGACGGCGGTGCCGGCCAGGGTGGTGACGGGGTGCAGATAAGGGCGCGGGGAGAGCCGGTGGGGCAGTTCGGGCCGGGTCACGTACCGGGCGACGGGGCGGCCCGCCACGCGCAGCACCGGGGAGTCGTTGCCGGTCATCGGGTGCTCACCTCGTATCGGGCGTGCTCGGTGCGCGGCGCCCAGGGCGCGCCCAGTTCGGAGTAGAGGCTGAGGGTGTCGGCGGCGGCGGCCACGAGGCCCTCGATGCCGGGGACCACACGGCGTCGCTCGCCGGGGACCCGGTGCCAGGCGGCGTCGGGCAGCGGCTCCGGGTCGGGGGCCCGGCGGATCGCCTCGACGACCCGCATGAAGGCGCCCGTCTCCTCCGGCGGCACCAGCAGCGGTGCGCCGGTGGTGAGGTGGTCGACCAGGTTCTCCAGCAGGTCGGTGCGGTCGTGGTGGAACTCCTCGGGGCCGTGGCCGCCGCGCTGGAGCAGGACGCGGTCCTGCTTGTACCAGAAGGTGACGCGTCCGCTTGAGCCGTGCACCAGGACGTACGGCTCGTCGGCGTGCTCGGCGCACAGGGTCGCGGCGACGGTGACGCGGTGTCCGCGCGCGGTGCCGATCCGCACGCAGGAGGTGTCGTCGGCCTCGATGTCGTTGGCGTGGCTCAGCTCGGTCTCGATGCCGGTGACGTCCTCGGCGCGGGCGGTGCCGCCGAGCGCGAGGGCGGTGGCGACGGCGTGCGCCAGCGGGTTGGTCAGCGCGCCGTCGATCACGTCGGCGCCGTTCAGCCGCCGCTTGCCCGACCAGGGCGCCCGGCGGAAGTAGGCCTCGTCGCGCACCCATGCCCCGGCCCCGCCGACACCCACGACCTCGCCGATCGCGCCCCGGGCGACCAGCTCGCGGATGGCCGGTACGGCGTGCGAGCCCAGCGACTGGAACCCGACCTGGCAGGCGACGCCCGCCTCGGCGACCCCGTCGGCCATCCGCCTGAACTCGGCGTACGACGGTGCCGGGGGCTTTTCGAGCAGCAGGTGCACGCCCCGGCGGGCGGCGGTCAGGGCGAGGTCGGTGTGGGTGGGGATCGGCGTGCAGATGACGGCGATCCGGGCGCCGGTGGAGTCGAGCAGGGCGCCGAAGTCGGCGGACTGCTCGGGGAGTTCTCCCCCGGCCTCCTGTTCGGTCAGCGGGGTCAGCTCGCAGATGCCGGCCAGCCGGACCAGTCCCGCCCGCTCCAGGCGGCGGATGTTCGCGACGTGCCAGCGGCCGTGGCCGCGGGCGCCCGCGAGGACGACGGGAACCGGGCTCATCCCTTCACCGCCCCCGCGCTGAAGCCGGTGATCAGCCACTTCTGGATGAAGGCGAAGACGATCACGACGGGGACGGCGGCGACGATGCCCCCGGCGGCGAGTGCGCCGAGGTCGACGCTGTCCGCGCTCATCAGGGAGTTGAGGCCGACCGGGATGGTCTGCTTCTGCTGGTTGTTGAGGAACATCAGGGCGAACAGGAAGTGGTTCCAGGAGTGCACGAAGGCGAAGGAACCCACCGCGATCAGGCCCGGCCGCAGCAGCGGCAGTACGACGATCCGGAAGGCCCGGAACCGGCCGCAGCCGTCGACCCAGGCGGCCTCCTCCAGGGAGTACGGCACGTTCTTGATGAAGTTGCTGATCAGGATGATCGACAGCGGCAGCTGGAAGACCGTCTCGGCGATGATGACGCTGCCCAGTGAGTTGATCATCTGGAGCCCTGCGAAGATCTCGAACAGCGGCACCAGGAGCAGCGCGCCCGGCACGAACTGGGAGCAGAGCAGGGCGAGCATGAAGACCCGCTTGATCTTGAAGTCGAACCGGGCGAGGGCGTAGCCGCCGGCCAGCGCGACGAGCGTGGTCATCACCAGGGTCGCGAGCCCGACGTACACGCTGTTGGTGAAGTAGGTGCCGAAGCCGCGGTCGGTCCACACCTTCTCGAAGTGCTCGGTGGTCATCGGCCAGGGCACGAGTGAGGTCGAGCCGGCCGGGCGCACCGCGAAGAGCAGGATCCAGTAGAACGGGATCAGCGTGAAGACCAGGTAGATCCCGAGCGGCAGGTAGATCTGCCAGCGGGGCACCTCGTCCCAGGCGGGGCGCTTCCTGCCGGGCCGCGGCGGTGCGGGGGCGACCGGCGCGGGGGCGGGGGCGGCCGCGGTGGCCTCCTTGGTGATCATTTGTTGTCGCCTCCGAACTTGCTCAGCCGCAGGTAGACGATCGAGCAGAAGAGCAGGATCACGAACGCGACCGTGGTGAGGGCCGACGCGTAGCCGAAGTCGTGGGCGTCGACGCTGGTGTTGGCGATGTACAGGGGCAACGTCGTGGTCTCGCCCGCGGGTCCGCCGCCGGTCAGGGTGTAGAGCAGGTCGACGTTGTTGAACTCCCACACCGCGCGCAGCAGCGTGGAGAGGATGATGGCGTCCTTCAGGTGCGGCAGGGTGATGTGCCAGAACTGCTTGAGCCGGCTCGCCCCGTCGACCTCGGCGGCCTCGTACAGGTCCTTCGAGACGGACTGGAGGTCGGCGAGGATGAGGATCGCGAAGAAGGGCACGCCGCGCCAGAGGTCGGCGACCACCGCCGCGGAGAAGACGGTCGAGGTGTCGGAGAGCCAGCTGGTGCCGTACGAGCCGATGCCCATGTCCGCGAGGTAACGGGTGACGCCGGTCTGGGAGTTGTAGAGCAGCACCCAGATGGCGGAGGTCAGCACGCCGGAGACGGCCCACGGGGAGAAGACCAGGGCCCGCCCGACGCCCCGGCCGACGAAGGTCTGGTTGACGATGAGGGCCAGCGCGAGACCGAACAGCAGCTGCAGTCCGACCTCGACGAAGACCCACTTGGCGCTGAAGACGAGGGTGTCCCAGAACACCGGGTCGTCGGTGAAGATCTTGACGAAGTTGTCGAAGCCCGCGAAGCCGTTCCGCCACGGCTTGGTGGGGTTGTACTCCTGAAGGCTGTAGTAGAAGACGCTGATGACCGGGTAGGCGATGAAGCCCAGCATCAGCAGGGCGGCCGGTCCGATCAGCAGGTACGGGAGCCTGCGCGGCGTGGCCGAGGCACGGCGCCGCCGGGGTGGCGCGGGCGGTTTCGCCACGGCTGCGGCTTGGGCCATGACAGTTCTCCGTTCTAGTACGTCTACGTCGTGCGGGGCGTTCGCGGAGCTGATAGGAAGCGCTTTCTCGATGGGTACGGGAGTGCCGGGTCCCGCCGTCGGCGGGTTCAGCCGGCGTAGGGGTCGCGCACCGTGCCCGGGCGGGCCAGGAACTCGAAGTCGCAGCCGGTGTCGGCCTGGGTGATCTGTTCGTTGTAGAGCGCGCCGTAGCCCCGTTCGTAGCGGGCGGGCGGTGGTGTCCAGGCGGCCCTGCGGCGCTCCAGCTCCTCGTCGTCCACGTTGAGCCGGAGGGAGCGCGCCTCGACGTCGAGGGTGATGGAGTCCCCGGTGCGCACCAGGGCGAGCGGGCCGCCGACGTACGACTCGGGGGCCACGTGCAGCACGCACGCGCCGTAACTCGTGCCGCTCATCCGCGCGTCGGAGATCCGGACCATGTCCCGCACGCCCTGCTTGAGCAGGTGGTCGGGGATGGGCAGCATCCCGTACTCCGGCATGCCCGGGCCGCCCTTGGGTCCGGCGTTGCGGAGCACCAGCACGCTGTCGGCGGTGATGCCCAGGTCCGGGTCGTTGATGGTGCGCTGCATGGTCCTGTAGTCGTCGAAGACGACGGCGGGGCCGGTGTGCTTGAGCAGGTGCGGCTCGGCGGCGATGTGCTTGATGACGGCGCCGTCCGGGCAGAGGTTGCCGCGCAGGACGGCGACCCCGCCCTCGGCCGCGACGGGGTTGTCGCGGGTCCTGATGACGTCGTCGTGGTGGACGAGGGCGCCCTCCAGCTGCTCGCGCAGGGTGTCGTGCGCGACCGTGGGGCGGTCCAGGTGGAGCAGGTCGGTGATGCGGGAGAGGAAGCCGGGCAGGCCGCCGGCGAAGTGGAAGTCCTCCATCAGGTACGTCTGTCCGCCGGGGCGGACGTTGGCCAGGACCGGAACGGTGCGGGCGATGCGGTCGAAGTCGTCGAGCGTGAGGGTGACGCCCGCGCGGCCCGCCATGGCGATCAGGTGGATCACGGCGTTGGTGGAGCCGCCGAGGCCGAGCACGGTGGTGACCGCGTCCTCGAACGCGTCGGCGGTGAGGATGTCGCTCAGCCTGCGGTCCCGGTGGACCAGTTCGACGATCCGCAGCCCGGCCGCGGCGGCCATCCGGTCGTGCCCGGAGTCGACGGCCGGGATGCTGGAGGCACCCGGGACGGTGACGCCGAGCGCCTCGGCCGCGGCGGTCAGCGTGGAGGCGGTGCCCATGGTCATGCAGTGGCCCGGCGAACGGGCCAGGCCGCTCTCCAGTTCCTGCATCTCGCAGTCGCCGATGAGGCCGGCCCGCTTGTCGTCCCAGTACTTCCACATGTCGGTGCCGGAGCCGAGGGTCTCGCCGCGCCAGTGCCCGGGGAGCATCGGCCCGGCGGGGACGAACACCGCGGGCAGGTCCACCGTGGCGGCGCCCATGAGCAGGGCGGGCGTGGACTTGTCGCAGCCGCCCATCAGCACGGCGCCGTCGACCGGGTAGGAGCGCAGCAGCTCCTCGGTCTCCATGGCGAGGAGGTTGCGGTAGAGCATCGGGGTCGGCTTCTGGAAGGTCTCGCTGAGCGTGGAGACCGGGAACTCCAGCGGGAACCCGCCCGCCTGCCACACTCCCCGCTTGACCGCCTGGGCGCGGTCGCGCAGGTGGACGTGGCAGGGGTTGATGTCGGACCAGGTGTTGAGGATCGCGATGACGGGCTTGCCCAGGTGCTCCTCGGGCAGGTAGCCGAGCTGGCGGGTGCGGGCGCGGTGGCTGAAGGAGCGCAGGCCGTCGGTGCCGTACCACTGGTGGCTGCGGAGCTGTTCCGGCGACTTCCGGCCGGTCGGGGCCGTCATATCGACCACCCCGCGGCGATGGCGGCCACCTCGGCCCGCTCGCCCTCGGGCAGCGGCTTGCTCGGCGGGCGCACCTCCCGGCGGCACAGGCCCAGCGAGGCGAGGGCCTCCTTGACGACGGTGACGTTGTTGGCGGAGCCGTTGGCGGCGCGCAGTTCCTCGAAGCGGCGGATCTGCTCCCAGACCTTCATGGCGGCCGGGTAGTCGCCGGACCGGAGCGCTTCGATCATGTTCAGCGAGACGGCCGGGGCGACGTTCACCAGGCCCGAGGTGAAGCCGGTGGCTCCCGCGCTGAAGTACGAGGGCGCGTACGGCTCGGCGAGCCCGGCGACCCAGACGAAGCGGTCGAGGCCCGCGTCGCGGGCGAACGCGGCGAACTTGGAGGCGTCCGGCACGGCGTACTTCACGCCGATGACGTTGGGGCAGGTGTCGGCGAGGTCGGCGAGGCGGGCGCCGGTGAGCTGGGCGTTGCGGATGTAGGGCACGACGCCCAGTTCGGGCACGGCCTCGGCGATGGCGCGGTGGTAGTCGACCCAGCCGCCCTGGGAGACGTAGGGGTGGACGGGCTGGTGCACCATCACCATGGAGGCGCCCAGGTCGCGGGCGTGCCGTGCGGAGGCGACCGCGGTCGGCACGTCGTGGCCGACGCCGACCAGGATGTCGGCGCGCTCGCCGGCCTCCTCGATCGTCAGCTCGGTGACCAGGCGCCGCTCGGCCGGGTCGAGGGCGTAGAACTCGCCGGTGTTGCCGTTGGGGGTGAGGGTCGTGATGCCACCGTCGAGGAGACGACGCAGCAGGGCCCGGTAGGCGGCGGGGTCGACGGTGCCGTCCTCGGCGAACGGGGTCACCGGGATCGCCACCACGTCGGCCAGGGCCGCCCGCTGGGTCTCGAACGTCGCTGTCATGCCTGACCGACCTCTTCCTGGGCCGCGGTCCCCGCTTCGGGGAAGGCCCGCTCGACGAACGACGCGATGTGCGCGTGCAGGGCGCGGGCCGCGCCGTCCGCGTCACCGGCGAGGGCGAGGGCGAGGATCTCCTGGTGCTCGCCGGCCTCCCGCTCCCAGGAGGGGTCGGCTGCCCAGGCGACCGCGGAGACGAGGGCCGCCTGGTCGCGGACCTCGTCGAGCATCCGGCCGAGCAGCGGGTTGCCGCAGGGCAGGTACAGGGCGCGGTGGAACTCGCGGTTGGCCAGCGACCGTTCGGCGGTGTCCGTGGCCCGGTCGGCCTGGGTGAGCGCGTCCCGGGCGGCGTCCAGGGAAGCACCGCGGCGCACGGCGCGCTTGAGCGCCTCGGGCTCGAGGAGCAGCCGGACGTCGTAGACCTCGCGCGCCATGTCCGCGTCCACCATGCGCACGGTGACGCCCTTGTACTGGCTCATCACGACCAGTCCGGTACCGGCCAGCGTCTTGAGCGCCTCGCGCACCGGTGTCTTGGACACCCCGAACTGTGCGGCGAGGTCGGTCTCGACCAAGGCCTGGCCGGGCGTCAACCGGCCGGTGAGGATGCGGCGTTTGATCTCCTCCAGCACGTACTGCGTGCGGGAGGGGATCGGCGTGGGCACAGAGGTCATGCGCGCCTCTCGGAATCTCGCGTCGGATGCGCGGACAGATCTCGGACATCAGATCTCGCGTATCGCGTCTCATATATGACGTACGGAGTACGACGCGTTGAAGGTAAGAGGGGCGCGGGGCCACGTCAATGCTTCTGACAAAGGAAGTTGGGTGGGGCCGGCGTTCACCGGTCGGTGCGGCTCCAGCCCGGGTCGCGTCCGCTCAGCCCCACGGTGCGCTCCAGCAGCGGCGCGTCGGCGGGCACGGCCACGACCGGCCCGAACATGCCCTGGTCCCGCTCGGACTCCTCCGCGGCGGCGGCGAGCAGCCCGTGCGCCGCCTGGAGCGCGGCCGCGTCGGGGGCGTACTCCTGGCCGGTCGCGCGGGCCAGGTCCCAGCCGTGGATCACCAGCTCGTCGGCGACGACGGCGCCGGCGACCGCGCCGGGCAGGTCGATGCCGCCGGCCCGGGTCATGCCGGTCCACGCTTCGGGGTCGCGCCACGCCTCGGCGAGTTCCCCGAGCGCGGCGGCGAGCCGCTCGCGCCAGCCGGGGCCGATGTCCGGCACGGACGCCTCGGGGCTGGTGTCGGTCGTGGCGCCCAGGTCCTTGCGCGCGGCGTCCCGGAAGGCGACGGCGAGACCGGTCAGGTGGCCGAGCAGGTTGCGCACCGCCAGGTCGGGGCAGGGCGTCGGGTCCGCGAGCCGGTCGTCGCGCACACCGTCGGCGAGGCGGGTGAGGATCCGGGTCTGCGGTCCCAGGTCGAGGGTGGTGGTCTCGGCGGTCATCGGCTGCTCCCGAGGGTGTGTGTGGCCGGCGCTGTCGGAGGGTGGACTCATCGCCTCCGCGAAACTCATCGGCCGCCGGGTCCGGTTCCAGGGCATGTGCCCGATGCCCGCGGCCGGGCCTTACGCCCACGCTGAACAGCTATGACGACGTCAGGAACGAGGAAATCCGCGGGACCGGACGGCCGCTGGCCCGTCGTCCGCGTCGTGCGCGACCGGAACGCGGGCCTGTGTCTCGCGGGGGTGGTGGTGTCCGGCTTCGGCACCTCGGCGCTGTGGCTGGCGGCGGGCGTGTGGGTGAAGGACCTCACCGGCTCGGACGGGCTGGCGGCGCTGTGCATGCTCGCGATGTGGGCGCCGACGCTCGTGGGCCCGGCGCTGGGCACCCTGGCGGACCGGGTCAGCCGCAGGCCGCTGCTGATCGCCGCGAGCCTGCTGATGGCCTGCCTGCTGCTCACGCTCTTCGCCGTGGACTCACCGGACACGCTGTGGCTGCTCTTCGCGGTGCTCTTCGTGTACGGCGCGGCGGGCGTCGTCCACGACGCGGCCGAGTCGGCGCTCGTCGCCGCCGCCGTCGACCCGGGGCTCCTCGGCGACTTCAACGGGCTGCGGACGACCGCCAACGAGGGCATGAAACTGGTGGCGCCACTGGCCGGGGCGGGGCTGTACGCGGTGTACGGCGGACCGGGCGTGGCGCTGCTGGACGCGGTGACGTTCGTGCTGGCCACCGGCGTGTACGCCGCCCTGCGGGTACGGGAGGCGCCGCCGGAGCGCCCCACTACGCGCTGGCGCCGGCGTACGGCGGAGGGCGCCCGGTACCTGTGGGGGCACCCCGGCCTGCGCCCGCTCGTCCTCGCGGGCGGCGTCACCATGCTGTGCGCGGGCGTCAACGGCGCCACGGCCTACGCCGTCGTCGACGCCCTCGGGCACTCCCCCGCGTACGCCGGTGCGCTCTACGCCGTCCAGGGGGCCGGGTCGGTGGTGGTGGGGCTGCTCGCCGGGCCGGCCGTGCGGCGCCTGGGCGGGCGGCGCTTCGCCGCCGCGGGGATCGCCCTGTTTGCGGTGGCGGTGGCGGTGCGGGCGGCACCGTACGACGCCGTGGCCCTGGCCGGCGGCGCGGCGATCGGCGCGGGGCTGCCCGCGGTGCTGATCGCCGCGCTGACCGCCGTCCAGCACGAGACGCCGGGGCCGCTGCTCGGCCGGGTCACGGCGACGGCCAACTCCCTGGTCTTCGCGCCCAACGTGCTCGGACTCGCCGTGGGCGCGGCACTGGTGGAGCTGACCGGCCTGCGCCTGCTGCTGCCGGTCGTGGGGGCGGTGCTGCTGGCCACGGCGCTGGCACTGGCGCCCGCGCGGAGGCCGACCGGCCGGCGCACGCCGTCAGCCTCGTAGGGCCAGCCACTCCTGGAGTTCCAGGAGGTTTCCCGCCGGGTCCTCGAGGTGGGCGACCCGCATGCGGTCCGTCATGGGGGCCGGGCCGTGCAGGAGTCCGGCCCCCCGCGCGGTGATCTCCTCGCAGTAGCGGTCCAGGTCGTCCACGCGCAGGACGACGAGGGACCGGTGGCCGGCCGGCTCGGCGGTGAGTCCGCCCAGCACCTGGGCCAGCTGCGCGCGGTCCTGCAGGGCGATGCCCGCGGTGCCGCCGTCGGGACTGAACTTGGCGTACGGGCCGTCCTCCGCCTCGAACTGCGGCTTCAGCCCCAGTACGTCCCGGTAGTAGCGGTAGCAGCCGGGGAAGTCCGTGACCAGGAGGCGGACCTGGGCGAGTTCCATGGGCATCCTTCTGGAGAGCGCGACGAGGGCTTCCGGGGGCCGGTCGGAGACGACCGGCCCGGCCGCCCCCGTCCGCACCCTACGCGAGGGTCGCGAGCCCCGCCCGCACCCCTTCCAGATCCCCGTCCGAGGCCAACCCCGCGTGGTACAGCCGCAGTTCCGTCGCCCCCAGGTCGCGGGCGCGGGCGGCGTCGGCGGCGAGGGTGCGGGGGCTGCCGCCCATGCCCGAGACCACCGTGAGGTTGGCGGCGAGGACGGCCCCCTCCCCGGCCCGTTCGGCGAACGGCGTCAGCAGGCCCGCGCCGCCCGTGCAGGGCACGACCACGCCGTCCGCGACGGACAGGATGTGCGCGGGGTCGACGCCGGCGTTGGCACCGCAGTGGTAGGACACCGGGTCGGCGTGCAGCAGGACCTGGAAGCCGTCGGGCGCCGCGGCGCGGACCGCGGAGACCGCCGCCTCCTGGAGCGTGCGGGCCCGGTCGTCCCGCCACGCGCGCGTGGCGTTCGCGGGCGCCGCTCCCAGGAGCTTCTCGACGCCCGCCCAGCCCCCGTCCGAGGGCGCCGCGCCCCGCCACACCGGCTCCAGCGCGGTGCGTACGGCGGCGACGAGTTCCTCGGCGTCGAGGCCCTGGGCGCCGTAACCCGCCCGGCAGTCGGGGCAGAAGCACAGCGACATCAGGTACTGCCCGGCGTCCCCGAGCCCCACCCCGCCGGTCTTGTCGTGGGCGTGCAGGTGGGCGAGGCCGTACCAGCCCAGCGACTCCAGTTCGGTGCCGTGCGCCCCGGGCCGCACCGCCGCCTCGGCGGCCAGGCCGGTGAGGTACGCGCGTGTGGCGGGCCGCGCGATGCAGGGCGCCCAGGGGTAGCGGTCGCCGTAGGCGTTGACGACGGAGGTGTGCGGATGCTCCGCACCGAGGCGGGAGTTGTGGGCGAGGACGACCCAGGTGTGCACCTTCAGGCCCGCGTCCGTGAGGGCGGCGGCGGCCTCGCCGTAGGCGTCGCCGGGCGCCCAGTCGCCGGACCCGTACGGGCGGAGTGCGCGGTTCTGCCAGCGGTCGGCGTCCGGCGGGTAGAGGACGGCGGCGTGCTCGGCGGTGACGACGCGGTGGCGCGGGTGGCGCGGGGTGAGGGCGCGGGTGGAGTGGTAGGCGGCGGCGAGCGTCACCTGGGCCACGCCGAGGTCCCCGATGCGCGCGGGGGCCTCCGGGTCGCCGTTCACGTCCCAGGGGTAGAGGAACGCCGACGCCCTCACCGGCCGGCCCCTTCCCCGAGCAGCGCGTGGCCCCGCTCGATGATCCGCGCGAGCTGTTTCACGTGCTCCTCGGCCGGCTCCTCCAACGGCGTCCGCACCTCCCCCACGTCCAGGCCACGCAGCCTTACGCCCGCCTTGACCAGGGCGACGGCGTAACCGCGGCCCTTGGCGCGCAGTTCGACGAACGGCCGGTAGAAGCCGTCCAGCAGGCGGTGCACGGTGGCGTCGTCGCCCTCGCGCAGCGCCCGGTGGAAGGCGAGGGCGATCTCGGGGGCGAAGCAGAACACGGCGGACGAGTAGAGGGTGACACCGAGCGCACCGTAGGCGAGCTGGGTCTGCTCGGCGGTCGGCAGTCCGTTGAAGTACAGGAACTCCTCGCCGGGCAGCTCCGTGCGCACCGCGCTGACCGTCCGCTGCATGAGGTCGAGGTCGCCGAGCCCGTCCTTGAGGCCCACGATGCCGTCCGTGCGGGCCAGTTCGACGACGCTGTCCGGGGTGAACACGGCGTTGTCGCGCTGGTAGACGATCACGGGCAGCGCGGTCGCCGCGGCCACCTCCCGGTAGTGCCGCACCAGTCCCTCCTGCCCGGCGAGCACCAGGTAGGGCGGCATGGCGAGCAGCCCGTCCGCCCCGGCCTCCTCGGCGAGGCGGGCGTAGCGCACGGCGAGGGCGGTGCCGTAGCCCGCGCCCGCGAGGACGGGCACCCGGCCCGCGCTCTCCTCGACGGCCGCGCGGACGCAGGCCGCGAACTCCTCGGGCGTCAGGGCGTGGAACTCGCCGGTGCCGCAGCAGGCGAACACGGCGGCGGCACCCGCCTCGACCCCGCGGCGTACATGGGTGCGGTAGACGTCGAGGTCGAGCCCGCCGTCGGGTCCGTACGCCGTGACGGGGAAGAACAGCGGGCCGCTGGGCGCGGTGAGCCGAGTGGCGAGAGGGGCTGAGGTCACGGGCGCTCCCCATTCCATATCTATGACCTGTGTCTACATTTCTGAACGCGACCACGCTAAGCCGCCCCGCGAACACCGTCAAGCAGGCGCCCTCTTGACGCGTGACCACCCGCTCCTTAGCGTGTCCACACATCTGAACGTCAGGCACACACCAGCACGCGTGCGCACGCCTGCCCCGCTGCGCCGCCCCTGCACAGACCGACCTAGGAGTCCCGAGGATGCCCGCTCCCCGCACCGTCCTGCTCACCGGCGCCGCCGGCGGCCTCGGCACCCTGATGCGGGAACTGCTGCCCGGACACGGCTACGAGCTGCGCCTGCTCGACCTGCGCCCGGTCGAGGGCGAGCCGGACGCGATCGTCGCCGACCTCGCCGACCGGGACGCCCTGCGCGAGGCGGTCCGGGGCGTCGACGCGATCATCCACCTCGCGGGCATCTCCCTGGAAGCCTCTTTCGAGAAGATCCTCAAGGCCAACATCGAGGGCACGTACAACCTGTACGAGGCCGCCCGCGAGGAGGGCGTCGGCCGCGTCGTCTTCGCCTCCTCCAACCACGCCGTCGGCTACACCCCGCGCCCGCGGGGCGACGACCCCCTCGTCCCCGTCGACACGCCCCGCCGCCCGGACACCTTCTACGGCCTGTCCAAGTGCTTCGGCGAGGACCTCGCCCAGCTCTACTGGGACAAGCACGGCATCGAGACCGTCTCCGTCCGCATCGGCTCCTGCTTCCCCGAGCCGACCAGCGTGCGCATGCTCTCGGTGTGGATGAGTCCGGCGGACGGCGCCCGCCTCTTCCACGCGGCCCTCACCGCCGAGAACGTCGGGCACACCGTCGTCCACGGCTCCTCCGCCAACACCCGGCTGTGGTGGGACCTCACCTCCGCGCGGGCGCTCGGTTACGAACCGCGGGACGACTCCGAGCCGTACGCCGACAAGCTCGTCGCCGAACAGGGCGAACTGGACCCGGACAACCCGGCGCACGCCCGCCTGGGCGGCCACTTCGTGACCGACCCCCCGATCTGGCCGTACTGACCGGAAGACGACCCCACGAGAAGCGGACGGGCACCGAACGGGCCCGTCCGCTTCCGCATGCGGGCATCCGCACTGCCCGTTCCCACCCCGCTCCGCGCTCCGCCCCAGGTCCGAGACGGGCACCCGGCACCGCAAACGGGCGCACACGGGCAGTATCGGGTCCACAACAGGCCTGGTCAGTGCCGCGCCGCCGCTGTAGAACTTCCCCCAAGGACCACACGGGCCCGAACGGGCAACCACACGGCGACGAGGCGGTGAGGCGGGTGTTCGGCATGAACACGAGGACGACGGAAGAGCGTCGGCACGAGATCGTGCGGGTCGCCCGCGCCACCGGCTCGGTCGACGTCACCGCCCTCGCCGCCGAACTGGGCGTCGCCAAGGAGACCGTACGACGGGACCTGCGCGCCCTGGAGGACCACGGGCTGGTCCGCCGCACCCACGGCGGCGCCTACCCGGTGGAGAGCGCCGGGTTCGAGACCACGCTCGCCTTCCGCGCCACCAGCCACGTGCCCGAGAAGCGCCGGATCGCGTCCGCCGCCGTCGAACTGCTCGGCGACGCGGAGACCGTCTTCGTCGACGAGGGCTTCACCCCCCAGCTCATCGCCGAGGCGCTGCCCCGGGACCGGCCGCTGACCGTGGTCACCGCGTCCCTGCCGGTCGCCGGCGCGCTCGCGGAAGCCGGTGACACCTCCGTCCTGCTGCTCGGCGGCCGGGTCCGTTCGGGCACCCTGGCCACCGTCGACCACTGGACGACGAAGATGCTGGCCGGCTTCGTCGTCGACCTGGCCTACATCGGCGCCAACGGCATCTCCCGCGAGCACGGCCTCACCACCCCCGACCCCGCGGTCAGCGAGGTCAAGGCGCAGGCCATCCGGGCCGCCCGCCGCACGGTGTTCGTCGGCGCGCACACCAAGTTCGGGGCGGTGAGCTTCTGCCGCTTCGCGGACGTCGGCGCCCTGGAGGCCATCGTCACCAGCACCCTGCTGCCCACGGCCGAGGCCCACCGCTACTCACTGCTCGGCCCCCAGGTCATCCGCGTCTGAGCACCGCCCCGGCCCCACCGGCCCCCGCACGGCACACCCACCCCTTCCACCGCCCTATATCTCCTTACATCTGCCCATACCTCCCCATACGTTCAGGAGCGATCCATGCGAACCCAGAGCCGACGGAGGCCGCGAGCCACGCTCGCCATGGCCGCCGCAGGGACGCTGCTCGCCCCGCTGCTCACCGGCTGCTGGGTCGGGGCGGGCGGCGCCGGATCCGGCGGCAACGCCATCAACGTCCTGATGGTCAACAACCCGCAGATGGTCGAGTTGCAGAAGCTCACCGCCGACCACTTCACCAAGGAGACCGGCATCAAGGTGAACTTCACCGTCCTGCCGGAGAACGACGTCCGCGACAAGATCAGCCAGGACTTCGCCAACCAGGCCGGCCAGTACGACGCCGCCACCCTCTCCAACTACGAGATACCGATCTACGCCCGCAACGACTGGCTGCACGAGATGGACTCCTACGTCGCGAAGGACCCGGCCTACGACGAGCAGGACGTCCTCGGCCCGATGCGCGAGTCCCTCACCGCCGAGGACGGCAAGCTCTACGGCCAGCCCTTCTACGGCGAGTCGTCCTTCCTGATGTACCGCAAGGACCTGTTCGCCAAGGCGGGCCTGGAGATGCCCGAGCACCCCACCTGGACCCAGGTGGCCTCCTTCGCCGAGAAGCTGGACGGGTCCGAGCCGGGCATGAAGGGCATCTGCCTGCGCGGACTGCCCGGCTGGGGCGAGCTGATGGCACCGCTGACGACCGTCGTGAACACCTTCGGCGGCACCTGGTTCGACCAGGACTGGCAGGCCCGGCTCGACTCCCCCGAGTGGCAGAAGGCGACGAAGTTCTATGTCGACCTGGTCCGCGAACACGGCGAGTCCGGCGCCGCCCAGTCCGGCTTCGCCGAGTGCCTGAACAACATGACGCAGGGCAAGGTCGCCATGTGGTACGACGCCACCTCCGCGGCCGGCTCCCTGGACGCCGCCAAGTCCCCCGTCAAGGGCAAGGTCGGCTACGCGCCCGCCCCGGTGGAGAAGACGGACTCCTCCGGCTGGCTCTACACCTGGGCCTGGGGCATCCAGAAGGCCTCCCGCAACGCCGACAAGGCCTGGAAGTTCGTCTCCTGGGCGTCCAGCAAGGAGTACGAGCAGCTGGTCGGCGACGAGACCGGCTGGTCCAACGTCCCGGCCGGCAAGCGCGCCTCGACGTACGAGAACCCGGCCTACGTCAAGGAGGCCGCCGCCTTCCAGGAGATGACCAGGAAGGCCATCGAGGGCGCCAAGCCCAAGGACCCCGGCGTGCAGCCGCGGCCCGCGCCCGGCATCCAGTTCGTCGGCATCCCCGAGTTCACCGATCTCGGTACCAAGGTCTCCCAGGAGATCAGCGCGGCCATCGCCGGACGCCAGTCCGTCGAGGAGGCCCTGAAGAAGTCCCAGCAGCTCGCCGAGAAGATCTCCGAGGAGTACGAGGGACGATGACCGCCACCACCACGGCCCCCTCGGCCGCACCCGAGCACGCCCGCCCCACCGTCCGCCCGCCGTCCAACCGGCTGCGCGCCTGGGCCACCCGTGCCCCCCTCCTCCCCGCCCTGGTCTTCATGGTCGTGGTCACCCAGCTGCCCTTCGTGGCGACCCTGGTGATCTCCTTCTTCGACTGGAACGCCCTCTACCCGGACGCCCGCCACTTCACCGGCTTCGCCAACTACGGCGACGTCCTCGGCGACCCGGCCCTGCGCAAGTCGGTGTGGACGACGATCCTGCTCACCGTGGCGGTCGTGCTGGTCAGCCTGGTCCTCGGCCTGGCCCTCGCCCTGCTCCTCGACCGCAGGTTCAAGGGCCGCGGCGTGGTCCGCACCCTCCTGATCGCCCCGTTCCTGGTGGTCCCGGTGGCAGCGGCGCTGCTCTGGAAACACGTCCTCTACAACCCCGAATACGGCCTGCTCAACGGCCTGTTGCACTACGTCGGCGGACCGCAGCCCGACTGGATCTCCAACACCCCGCTGCTGGCGGTCGAGGCCTCACTGGTGTGGCAGTGGACGCCGTTCATGATGCTCATCCTGCTGGCCGGGCTGCAGAGCCGGGACCAGCAGCAGATCGAGGCCGCCCGGGTGGACGGCGCGGGCGACTGGCAGATCTTCGTCCACCTCACCCTGCCCCACCTGCGCCGCTACCTCGAACTCGGCGCCCTGCTCGGCTCGATCTACATCGTCCAGAACTTCGACGCGGTCTTCACGATCACGTCCGGCGGCCTGGGCACGGCCAACCTGCCCTACACCGTCTACCAGAGCTTCTACCAGGCCCACGAGAACGGCCTCGCTTCGGCCGCGGGCGTCCTGGTCGTCATCGGCTCGATCATCATCGCCACCTTCGCACTGCGCGTGGTGTCGTCCCTGTTCCGCGAGGAGGTCGGCCGCGCATGACCGCCACCGCCGTACGCCCCGTCGTCACCGACGCCAAGCCGCCCGTACGCACCAGCCGCCGGACCGGCGCCGGCCTCGGCCTGGTGGCCTGGCTGGTCGGCATCGTCTTCTTCCTGCCCATCGCCTGGATGGCGCTGACCTCCTTCCACTCCGAGTCGGACGCCGCCACCAACCCGCCGTCCTTCGCCGCGTCGCTGACGCTGGACGGCTACCGCGAGTTCTTCGGCGCGGGCGGCGGCGCCAGCCCCTGGCCCGCGCTGGTCAACTCGGCGGTGGCGTCGATCGCCTCGACCCTCTTCGTCCTGGTCCTGGCGCTGCCCGCCGCCTACGCCCTGTCCATCCGCCCGGTGAAGAAGTGGACGGACGTCCTGTTCTTCTTCCTGTCCACCAAGATGCTGCCGGTGGTGGCCGGCCTGCTGCCGATCTACCTGTTCGCCAAGAACACCGACATGCTGGACAACATCTGGCTGCTGGTCATCCTCTACACCTCCATGAACCTGCCGATCGCGGTCTGGATGATGCAGTCCTTCCTGGCCGAGGTCCCGGTCGCGATCATCGAGGCGGCCCGGGTGGACGGCGCGAAGCTGCCCACGATCCTGGTCCGGGTGGTGGCCCCCATCGCCCTCCCGGGCATCGCCGCGACCTCACTGATCTGCTTCATCTTCAGCTGGAACGAACTGCTCTTCGCCCGGGTGCTGACGGGCGTGGTCGCCGAGACCGCCCCCGTCTTCCTGACCGGCTTCATCACCAGCCAGGGCCTCTTCCTGGCCAAGGTGTGCGCCGCGTCGCTCGTCATCTCCCTGCCGGTGCTCGCCGCGGGGTTCGCCGCCCAGGACAAACTGGTCCAGGGCCTGTCGTTGGGAGCCGTGAAATGAAGGCCGCCGTCATCGAGTCCGTGGGCCGCGCCGTCGTCACCGAGGTCCCGGACCCGACGCCAGGGCCGCGCGAGGTCGTCGTCGAGGTCGCCGCCTGCGGCCTGTGCGGCACCGACCTGCACATCCTCCAGGGCGAGTTCGCGCCCAAGCTCCCCATCGTGCCGGGCCACGAGTTCGCCGGCGCGGTGGTCGGCGTCGGCGCCCAGGTCACCGAGGTGGCGGTCGGCGACCAGGTGGCCGTGGACCCCTCCCTCTACTGCTACGAGTGCCGCTACTGCCGCACCGGCCACAACAACCTCTGCGAGCGCTGGGCGGCCATCGGCGTGACGACGGCGGGCGGCGCGGCACAGTACGCGGTCGCCCCGGTCGCGAACTGCGTGAAGCTCCCCGAGCACGTCCGCACCCAGGACGCGGCCCTGATCGAGCCGCTCTCCTGTGCCGTCCGCGGCTACGACGTCCTCCAGTCCCGCCTCGGCGCCCACGTCCTGATCTACGGCTCCGGCACGATGGGCCTGATGATGCTGGAGCTGGCCAAGCGCACCGGCGCGGCCAGCGTCGACATGGTCGACCTCAACCCGGCCCGCCTGGAAACGGCCCGCGGCCTCGGCGTCTCGGCCTCTGCCGCGACCCCCGACGAGCTGGACCGCCCCCAGGGCTGGGACCTGGTGATCGACGCCACCGGCAACGCGGCGGCGATCCAGGACGGCCTGGACCGGGTCGCCAAGGCCGGCACCTTCCTCCAGTTCGGCGTCGCCGACTACGCGACGCGCGTACAGATCGACCCGTACCGCATCTACAACCAGGAGATCACCATCACCGGCTCCATGGCGGTCCTCCACAGCTACGAGCGCGCGGCGGAGCTGTTCGCGAACGGCGTCCTCGACCCGGACGTCTTCATCAGCGACCGCATCGAACTGGCCCGCTACCCCCAGGCACTGGAGCAGTTCGCGGCGGGCGTGGGCCGCAAGATCGTGGTCGTGCCGTAGCACTTCCCGCCGACGTCCGGCCTCTCCAGCCCGTCCGGCGCTTGAGGACGAGGCCCGTTCAGGGCCGAAGCGGGGGCCTTGGGGCGGCAGCCCCCGGGGACGGGGCGGGAAGGGGCGGCGGGGGCGAAAACCCTGAGGCCGCCGCCCCCACCGCCCCGTACGATCCCCGCATGCCCGAACCCCACGGCTTCGCCTACACGGCCACATCAACCGGCACCGTCCACATCACCCACCACAACCGCCCCGCGACCACCCTCAACGGCTCCCGCGCGGCCCGCTTCCTGGAAGAGGTCGCGGCGGGCGACCCCCAGCTGGTCATGGCCCGCTGGACGGGCAACTACAAGCACGGCAACGAACGCACGGCCCGCGACCACCCCCGCAACCACCCCCGCGACCGCCGCTGACCCGGCGTGCCCCCGGCCGCGAACCCGATTGGCCGCCGGGTAAGGGAACGGTAAAACGCCCTCGCTCGTTCACCCGGCATGACAGCTATGACCCCCGGCTCGAACATCCCCCTCTCCGCCGCCCGCGTGACGGTGGACGTCGCCGCGCCCGTGCGGCTCGACGTATCGGGCCTGCTGCTCACCGCCGACGGCAAGGTGCGCTCCGACGACGACTTCATCTTCTACAACCAGCCCACCGGCCAGGGCGTGACCTACCGCTCCGGCGGCGGCACGGCCCCGGACGCGATCGTGGTGGACACCTCCGCCGTCCCGCCGGGCATCGAGAAGATCGTCGTCACCGCCAGCCCGGACGCCGCCGGCCAGACCTTCCAGGGCATCGAGCCGACCGCCACCATCCGCAACGCGGACGACAACTCCGTGCTCGCCACCTTCACCCCCCCGCAGCTCGGCACCGAGACCGCCCTGGTGATCGTCGAGGTCTACCTGCGCAACGGCGCCTGGAAGGCCCGCGCGGTGGGCCAGGGCTACGCCAACGGGCTGGCCGGCATCGCCACCGACTTCGGCGTCACGGTGGAGGAACCGGCGGCCCCGGCCCAGCCGGCGACCCCGCCGCGGCCCCAGGCGGTCACGCCCCCGGCCCCGCCCGCCGCGGCCCCCACCATGCCCGCCGCACCTCCGGCCCCGCCCGCCGCGCCGTCGGCCCCCGCCCCGGGCACCGGCAAGATCAACCTCGACAAGGGCCGGGTCAGCCTCCAGAAGAACCAGACCGTCTCCCTCGTCAAGGGCGGCCGGCCGGTGCTCTCCCAGGTCAAGATGGGGCTCGGCTGGGAGCCCGCCTACCGCGGCAAGGACATCGACCTGGACGCGTCCGTCATCGCCTACGGCCCGCAGCGCAACCACATCGACAGCTGCTACTTCGGCAAGCTCTCGATCGTGAACGGCGCGATCAAGCACTCCGGCGACAACCTGACCGGAGAGGGCGGCGGCGACGACGAGGTGATCGTCGTGGACCTCGGCCGGCTCCCGCAGGAGGTCAGCGGCCTGGTCTTCACGGTGAACTCGTTCTCCGGCCAGAAGTTCACCGAGGTCGCCAAGGCGTACTGCCGCCTCATCGACGCCGCGAGCGGCGAGGAGCTGGTCCGCTTCGACCTCACCAGCGCCGAGCCGCAGACCGGCGTGATGATGGCGAAGCTGATCCGCCAGTACTCCGGCGAGTGGGACATGACCGCCATGGGCGAATTCGTCAAGTCCCGCACGGTCCGCGGCATGGTGAAGCCGGCCGCGAAGGCGCTGTAGGCGCCCGGCTCCACCTGGGGGCGCCCGGCGGCGGGCGCCCCTAGTCCCGGCCCAGCCCTTCCACGAGCAGCGACAGGTACCGGCGTACGGCCGTCCCGTCCACCTCGTCGGCCGCCTCGGCCGCCGTCACCACCCCGTGCAGCAGCCGCAGCACCTCGACCGGCTCGACGTCCGGCCGCAGCGCACCGGCCCCCTGCGCGGCCCGCACCAGCCGGGTCGCCGCCCCGCGCACACAGTCGCCGCACGCGGGGCCGCCGCCGGTGACGGCCGTACCGAGCAGCGCCTTGAGCCCGCGCACCTGGAGCATCCCGACGGCCAGCTCGTCGAGCCACGCCAGCAGCGCCGCGCCCGGCGGCCGGGCGGCCGCGATCACGTCGGCGCGGGCCGCGATCGCCTCCAGGCGCTCCAGGTAGGCGGCCTCCAGCAGCGCCCGCCGCGTCGGGAAGTGCCGGTAGAGGGTGCCGACGCCCACCCCGGCGCGCCGGGCGATGTCGTCCAGGGAGGCACCCTCACCGTGCTCGGCGAACGCCTCGGCCGCCACCGTCAGCAACCGCTCACGATTACGCCGTGCATCCGCCCGCATGGGCCTGACCTGCGCCACAGCCCCTCCCTGCACAGCGGTGACCTTCCGGGCACCCTACCGCGCGGGCCCGCACCGGGCGTCCCAGGGCCAGTCGGCGTCCCGCCCCGCCGTGAGCCGCTCGGCACCGTCGGGCGCCGTGACCACCGCTCGCCGGTGGGCGACGGGCAGCGCCATCAGCTCGCGGTGCGCGGTCAGGACGCGGTCCGAGGCGGGCGGCACCGCGGTGTCCGGGTTGTGCCGGCGGTCGAGGGCGTACTGGAACAGCTCGCCCTGCCACGGCTTGTCCGGGTCGGGCGCGGCGTGCACCAGGTTGAGGATGTCGCCGAAGCGGTACCCCTTGGACGCGGTGTCGTACTTCAGCAGCGACTTGCCGTGGTAGAGCCGCCGTACGGCGTCGGCGATCCCCCGCTTGACCGGCTTGGGTACGGCGCGGCCGTACGTCGCCGTCCAGTAGGCCAGGAGTTCGCCGGGCTCGTCGGGGCGCCGCAGGACGGAGGCGACGACCTGCCGGTTCGACGGGCCGACCTCCCGCGTCTGCTAGGCGGTACGTTCACCGAGCCAGACCTCCTGATAGCGACGGCTCTGCTTCTGCCGGACGGGCCTCACCTTCGGGTTGTTCAGGTGCTGATAATTGGGAGTCAGCGCATGGCAGTTCGGGCACAGCAGTCGGACGTCTTCTGGACGGTTTCTCGAACGGTCGCCCGAGATGTGGTCGACGTGCAGCGGCACTCTTCCAGACACCGGATTCACCTCCGCCCATCCGCAGGTCTCGCATCGCTGCCCTCTGAGCAGAACCAGAGCTTGCTTCACCCGCCAATCCGGACGGCCGTCTTCCCTGGTACCGGTGACCTCGCCGGATCGCCAGGCACCAAGCCACCGCGCGAACGTACCTGTTCGCTCGTAGCGGTCCTCGTTGAAACACTCCCACGAGCAGTACGGACCGCTGGACCGACGGCGTCGTTCCGTCGCCCCGCAGCGGAGGCACGGCACGGGCTCGCCGCGTCGCGCCTCCGCCTGTTCTCGGCGGGTTGCGTTGGCGCAAGCTCTGCCGCAGTGCACGGCACCTCGAGTCAGGACGGCCTTCCCACACTGCTGGCACGGCGGCTTGGGTCTGCGCTTCGCATCAGCACGTTGCCTCACGGTCCCCGCGAGACTGCACCGGTTGCTGCAGAAACGCCTGCGAGTCGATTTCACGGAGTTTCCGCACTGTTGACATGACTTGGGCATGTGAGGACAGTATGTCCAGCGCCAGTTGCCAGCTGACGAATCGGACAGGCACACCCGTAAGAGTGACTCCCGGTTCTAGCGCCGCTGGCGCTTCCAGGGCCCGGTGATGGCGAGCATGATGCCCGGGGTCTGGATGTTGGCGTAGAGGGTCCGGCCGTCGGGGGAGAAGGTGACGCCGGTGAACTCGCTGTACTCGGGGTCGTCCTCGGTGCCCAGGTTCAGTTCGTTGCGGGCGATGGGGTAGGTGCGGCCGCTGTCGGTGGCGCCGAACAGGTGCTGGACGCCGTCGCCGTCCTCGGCGATGACCAGGCCGCCGTACGGGGAGACGGTGATGTTGTCGGGGCCGTCGAAGGCGCCGTCGGCGGACGGGTCGGCGTTGACGCCGAGCAGGACCTTCAGCGTCAGGGTGCGGCGCTTCGGGTCGTAGAACCAGACCTGGCCGTCGTGCGGCCGGCCGGGGCTCTCGTCGCGGGCGAAGGAGGAGACGACGTAGGCGCCGCCGTCGGCCCACCACATGCCCTCCAGCTTGCGCGCGCGGGTGACCTCGCCGGTGGCGAACTGCTTGCGCACGGAGGTGGACTTCGCGTCGCGGTCGGGGACGTCGACCCAGTCGACGCCGTAGACGGTGCCGGTCTTGGTGGCGCGGGACAGGTCGTCGACGAACTTGCCGCCGGAGTCGAAGCACTTGAAGGCCTGGAGGACCCCGGCGTCGTCGGCGAGGGTGCGCAGCCGGCCCCGGCCGTGCCGGAAGTGCTCCGGCGGGGCCCAGCGGTACAGGAGGCCGTTGGGGCCCGAGGCGTCCTCGGTGAGGTAGGCGTGGCCGCGCTTGGGGTCGATGACGACGGCCTCGTGGGCGTAGCGGCCCAGCGCCTTGATCGGCTTGGGGTCGCGGTTGGCGCGGCGGTCCTCGGGGTCGACCTCGAAGACGTAGCCGTGGTCCTTGGTCATGCCGTTCTTGCCGGCCTTGTCCTCGGTCTCCTCGCAGGTCAGCCAGGTGCCCCACGGGGTGCTGCCGCCCGCGCAGTTGGTGGCGGTGCCGGCGATGCCGACCCACTCGGCGACGTGGCCGCCGCGGCGGACCTCGACGACGGTGCAGCCGCCGGCGGCGGCCGGGTCGTAGACGAGGCCCTCGGTGAGCGGGACGGGGTGCGGCCAGTCGTCGCGGTGGCCACCGAGTTCGTGGTTGTTGACGAGGAGGGTGGTGCCGCGCGGGCCGTCGAAGGTGGCGGTGCCGTCGTGGTTGGACGGGGTGTACTCGCCGGACTCCAGCTTCGTCCGGCCGGAGTAGGTGATGATCTCGTACCGGAAGCCGGCGGGCAGGGCGAGGATGCCGTCCGGGTCGGGGATCAGCGGCCCGTAACCGACTCCGCCGTGGCCGTGGTGACCGTCGTGCCCGTGACCGTGCTCCTCCCCCACGCTGTCGGTGTCCGTGGACGCGAGGGCGTTCGGGGCGGTGGCGAGGGCGCCGACGCTGCCCGCCAGTACGACCCCGGCGCCGGTGAGCGCGGATCGACTGGCGAAGTCCCTGCGGGTGAGCGACATGGTGTCTCCTGTGACGGTGGGCGAGCCGTGGAGGGTGGCGGACCTCGGTCGGGCGTCACGGTTCCGCCTCCGCCTGAACAGGGAGCCCGCCACTACCTGAACGCAGGCTGAACGAGCGGAGACCTCTCCCACCCGACCGCTCCCCGCCGAAACCGGCCACCGGTCCCGGCCGCGAGCCGAGCACCCCCGCCCGGAGGCGGTCCGATCCCCGCATCCCGACCGGCGTTGCCCGCCGCGGGCCGGCGGTCGTCGGGCATCGCCCGCCCGGCGTTCCCCGTCCGCCGGGCGGGCGCCCCTTGCGGTCGCCCCGCGGACGGGGCGCTCGCCATGTCGCTCTTGCCGTCAGCCGCCCTGCTGGGAGCGTGCCTTGAACGCCGCCTTGCGGGCCTCCTTGGCGACCTTCTTGTCGGGGTGCAGCCGCCCCATCGCCTCCAGGACGTCCGGCGTGGCCGGGTGCTCGACCCGCCAGACCGTGTCGAAGAACCCGCTGTACTGGCGGGCGAGGCCCTCCACCAGGGCGCGCAGTTCCTCGGAGTTGCCCTCGGCGGCAAGCTGGGCGGCCACGGTGTCGATGGTCAGCCAGAAGACCATCTCCTGGGGCGGGGCGGGCACGTCCCGCGCCCCGTGCTCGGTGAGCCACACCCGGGCCAGGCCGCCCAGTTCGGCGTCGTCGAGGACCTCCCGCAGCGCGGGCTCGGCCTCCGCGCCGAGGAGGGAGAGCGCCTGCTGGCAGCGCAACCGGCGCAGCGGCGCGCCGGTGTCGGAGCCGCGGGCCGCCGCGAGCAGTTCGCGGGCGGCGTCGAGCGGGCTCCGCCCGGCCAGCCACAGCTCGGTCTCGGCGTGGGCGGCGGCCAGCGGGAAGGACGCGGTGCCGTCGAGCAGCGCGTCGGCGCCCTTGTCGGCGAGGTCGCCGACGGCGGGGGCCTCGAAGCCGGAGTCCAGGAGCCGGGCGCGCAGTCCGTACAGCCCGAGCGGGGTGAGCCGCACCATGCCGTAGCGGCTGAGGTCGGCCTCGTCGACGGGGGCGGCGGGCTCCTCGTCGGCGTCGGCCATGAGCGCCTCGTCGACGGGCTGGTACTCGACGAGGCCGACCGGTTCCAGCAGCCGGAACTGGTCGTCCAGGCGCATCATCGCGTCCGACACCTGCTCCAGGACCTCGTTGCTCGGCTCGCTCATGTCGCTGGGCACGATCACCGAGGCGGCCAGCGCGGGCAGCGGCACCGGGGCGTCGCCGGGTCCGTCCTCGCCGACGGTCAGCAGGTAGAGGTTGCCGAGCACGCCATCGAGGAACTCGGACTCGGCGTCGGGGTCCCAGTCGAGGGACGACAGGTCGGCCTCGCCGCCCTCGGCCATCGCGTCGACCAGGTCGTCGAGGTCGGGCACGCTCGCGTCGGCGAGCACGGCCTCCAGGGCGGTGAGCCACACCCCGAGCACGTCCTCGGGGGAGCCGCCGGTGAGCAGGGCGAGGTCCTCGCCCGCGGCCACGGTGCCCGTCTCCTCGTCGGTGATCTCGACGAGCCCGGTGTCCACGGCGATCCGCCAGGCCTCGCTCGCGTAGGCGGCGGCGTCGTCCCCGCTCAGCCCGAGCTGCTCGGCCGCCGCCGGCAGCTGCTCCTCGACGAGGCCGCCCCCGGCGTCGACGCGGGTGTCGGGACCGGCCCAGCGGGCCAGTCGCGCGGCCCGGGCGAGCACCGGCGCGGACAGCGCGTCGCGGGCCAGCTCCGCGTCGGGGCGCAGCCGTGCGGGCGGCAGGGTGGAGCTGTCTGACATCGGAAGTTTCTCCTCGCGCGCCTCTTGACCGCCGTACGGCCCGTGTACGGCTCAACTGCTCAGCCTAGACGGGTTTCACCCCATGCCGCCCGGTTCATCTCCCCGTCGGGTGGCGTACATGGCCGAAACCTTGACAACTGACCTGACCAGGCAGGAGATTGACGCGCGTAGAAAGCGGGGGGGCGGGTCGGAGGGACGTCTTCCTCCAGGGCTCAGACGTCCCGCGCACAGCCTGTCGCCCCTCGCGTCCCACCCTCGTCCCGGCGCCACGTCACGTCCCCGGAGGGATCCCGTTGGCCAGCAAGTCCTCCGCGCGCCTCGCCGCGCTCACCGTCGCCGCCGTCTGCTCGGCGGCGTCCACCGTCGTCCTCACCGTGCCCGCGCACGCCGGTTCCGCACCGGCCGGCTCCGTGCGGATCCACGACATCCAGGGCAGCACCCGGCTGTCCCCGTACGCCGGCCGGCAGGTCACGGACGTGGCCGGAATCGTCACCGGCGTCCGGGGCTACGGCTCCTCCAAGGGCTTCTGGATCCAGGACCCGCGGCCGGACGCGGACCCGGCCACCAGTGAGGGCGTGTTCGTCTTCACGAACAAGGCCCCCGAGGTCGCCGTCGGTGACGCGGTCACCGTCTCCGGCACGGTCTCGGAGTACGTCCCCGGCGGTACGTCCTCGGGGAACCAGTCGCTGACCGAGATCACCCGCCCGACGGTCACCGTCGTCTCGACCGGCAACGCCCTCCCGGCCGCGACGACCGTATCCGCCCGCTCCGTGCCCCGCGCGTACGCCCCCGAGGGCGACGAGGCGGCGAACGGCTCGGTCAACGGCCTGCCCCTGAGGCCGGACGCGTACGCCCTGGACTACTACGAGTCCCTGGAGGGCATGAGCGTCCGGGTCGCCGACGCCCGCGTGGTCGGTGCCTCGGACCCGTACACCGAGCTGTGGGTCACGGTGAAGCCCTGGGAGAACCCGAACCGCCGCGGCGGCACGGTCTACGGCTCCTACGACGACCAGAACACCGGCCGGCTGCAGATCCAGTCGCTGGGCAAGCCGGCCGACTTCCCCGCCGCCGACGTGGGCGACACGCTCGCGGGCACCACCGCCGGTCCGCTGGACTACAACCAGTACGGCGGCTACACGCTGGTCGCGGGCGAGATCGGCGCCCTGGAGCGCGGCGGCACGGAGCGCGAGTCGACGCGCCCGCAGAGCGCCCGCGAGCTGGCGGTGGCGACGTACAACGTGGAGAACCTCGACCCGTCGGACGACACCTTCGCCGCGCACGCCGACGCGATCGTGCACCACCTGAAGTCGCCCGACATCGTGTCGCTGGAGGAGATCCAGGACAACAACGGCGCCACGGACGACGGCACCGTGGCGGCCGACGCGACGGTCGGCAGGCTGATCGACGCGATCGTGGCGGCCGGCGGGCCGCGCTACGAGTGGCGGGGCATCGACCCGGTGGACAAGGCGGACGGCGGCGAGCCCGGCGGCAACATCCGCCAGGCTTTCCTGTTCAACCCGGAGCGGGTGTCCTTCACCGACCGCGCGGGCGGCGACGCCACCGCCGCGACCGGGGTGCGCAAGGTGCGCGGCAAGGCGGCGCTGACCCTCTCCCCCGGCCGGGTCGACCCGGCGGACCCGGCCTGGGAGGACAGCCGCAAGCCGCTGGCCGGCGAGTTCGTCTTCCGCGGCCGGACGGTCTTCGTCATCGCCAACCACTTCAACTCCAAGGGCGGCGACCAGGGTCTGACGGCGCAGTACCAGCCGCCGTCGCGAAGCTCGGAGACCCAGCGCCACGCGCAGGCGAGGGTGGTGAACACCTTCGTCAAGGAGATCCTGGCCGCCGAGAAGAACGCGGACGTCATCGCCCTCGGGGACATCAACGACTTCGAGTTCTCGACGACCGCCCGCATCCTGGAGGACGACGGGGCCCTGTGGTCGGCGGTGAAGTCGCTGCCGAGGAGCGAGCGTTACTCGTACGTCTACCAGGGCAACAGCCAGGTCCTGGACCAGATCCTGGTCAGCCCGTCGGTCCGGCGCGGCGGACACCTGTCCTACGACAGCGTGCACGTCAACGCCGAGTTCCACGACCAGATCAGCGACCACGACCCGCAGGTGCTGCGGTTCCGTCCGTAACCGGCCCGAGGTGGGGGCGGGCTCAGCGGGGCACGAGGCCCAGCGCGTGGTCGTAGCGGCTGACCGTGCTGCTCTTCAGGCCCGGCCAGTGCTGCACCCGCTCCCACTGGGCCGTCGCCGAGCCGACACCGTCCCCCGGTGCGGCGAGGGCGTCGATGTGGGCCCGCGCGCTCTCCCACTCGGCGTAGTTGAGCACCCGGGTGCCGTCGGTGCTGAGGTGGAAGTGGGCGGAGATGCCGCCGGGGTGCGGCCGCGGCTCGCTCTCCAGGGCCTCGAAGACGGCGTCGACCCAGGCGCGCTGCCGGTCGGGGTCGGGCCCCTCGAACTCGACCTCGACGATCACGACACAGCCGGGGGCGACGGCCGCCGCCCCGCCCTCGCGGGTCGCGGCGCGGTAGTGCCGGTACCTGCCGAGTCCCAGCCGTTCGATGCCCGGCACGGCGGTGTCGATCTCGTCGACGCGCTCCTGCCGGTGGGTCTTCACGAAGGCCTCGTACGCCTGCTCGCCCGCCCACTGGGAGTGGTGCAGCAGGGTGCTGCCGTCGTGCCCGGTGTAGACGTGGTAGGCGCGCAGGTCCTCGGCGGGCCAGGGCCGGTTCTCCCAGGTACGGGCGATGGCGTCGACGGTCTGCCGCTGCCGCTCGGGGGTGCCGACCCGCCAGGTGCTGAAGAAGGGCGCCAGGGCGTCGGGGCGGGCGAGGCGGGGGTGGGCGTCGGTGCGGCGGGTCATGCCGGCCTCCAGTGATCGGTGGTCGTCGGGTGCACGCACCACTCTCCGACCTCGACCAAGGTTGAGGTCAACCCCCTTCCCGTACCGGTGGAACCGGTGGAACGCAGGGGGCGAGGGGCCCCTTCCGAAGCCCCTCGCCACACCGCGTCCCCGTGCGTGCGCTCACAAGTGCCCGTGCCGACGGAGCCGTACGAGGCCCGCCGCGGCGACCACGCCCACCGCCGCCCCGGCGGCCAGCACGGCGCGCGGGTGCCCGAGCCCCGCCCGCACCGCGCCACGCGCCCGTCCCGGCGGCGTGTGCCGCTCCGCGCCGTCTCCGGCCCGGCCCGCCTTCTCGTGCGCGGTGTGACCGGCCCGGCCCGCCTTCTCCTGGACGGCGTGTCCGGCGTGCGCGGCGGAACTGCGCAGTTGCACGGTCATGGCGCCGGCCTTGTCCTTCAGGTCGGCGGCCCGGGCCTTGGCGCGGCCCTTCACGTCGGCCTTGCCCGCCAGCTCCTCCACGGTGTCGCCGAGCTGGCCGCGGGTCTGTTCGATCTGCCTGCGCAGCTCGTCGGGACCCTTGGCCCCGCCTACGGGCTGCGCGGTGGAGCCGCTCCTCGAACCGTCCCGGCTCGTCGCGTCGGTCATCGATGTGCCCTTTCCCTGATCTGGTCGACGTCGGCCCTGACACTGTCGAGGGTCTCCTCGGGCTTGGGCGGCACGGCCCGGCGCAGCTGGGAGCGACCGGTCATGGCCAGGACACCGGCGATCACGAAGAGCGCCGCCGTCACGATGAGCGCCGCGGCCCAGACGGGCAGTACCAGCGAGAGCGCGGCGGTGGCCGTGCCGGCCAGGGCGAACAGGCCCACGTAGGCGATGGCGCCCGCGGCACCGAGCATTCCGCCGCCGCGCCCGGCCCGCTTGCCCTTCTCGGCCAGTTCCAACTTGGCGAGGGCCACTTCCTGGCGCACGAGCCGGGAGAGCTGTTCGGTGGCCTGCCCGACGAGTTCGCCCACGGAGTGCTGCTCGTCGTGCACCGGCCTGGTGTGCATGGTTCCGGTCACGGTGTTCCCGCCTCCTCTCGGTTCGGAGCACCCCGGGTACCCCGGGCCGTACGGCACTACCCCTGCCGGTGCCGGGACGGCAGGGACGCCCCGTACACCACCCTCTACCGAAGCATCACTTACAAGTACCTCGTAGAAGAATTAAGTGGAGCTAAACTGTCGAGCCGTCGACACTACTCCCATGACGACAGACCACGACCGCCGCCACGACCGCCACCGCCCCGCCGCCCCCTTCGGCCGCGCGCTGTGCGCGATGGTCACGCCCTTCACCGAGTCCGGCGCACTCGACCTCGACGGCGCCCGGCGGCTCGCCGAGCGCCTGGTCTCCCGGGGCTGTGACGGCCTGGTGCTGTCGGGCACCACGGGCGAGTCGCCGACCACCACGGACGCCGAGAAGGCGGCGCTGGTGACGGCGGTCCGGGAGGCGGTCGGGGACCGGGCGGCCCTCGTCGCCGGGGTCGGCACCGCGGACACCCGGCACACCGTGGAACTGGCCCTGGCCGCCGAGAAGGCGGGCGCGGACGGGCTGCTGGTGGTGGCGCCGTACTACAGCAGGCCCCCGCAGGACGCCCTGGAGGCGCACTTCCGCGAGGTCGCCGACGCGAGCGGGCTGCCCGTGATGCTGTACGACATCCCGGGCCGCACCGGCATCCGCATCGAACCCGACACCCTGGTCCGCCTCGCCGGGCACCCGCGGATCGTCGCCGTCAAGGACTGCGCCTACGACCTCCTCGGCACCCAGAAGGTGCTGTCTCGCACCGGCCTGGCGTACTACGCGGGCTGCGACGAGCAGATCCTCGCCCTGTACGCGGTCGGCGCGGCGGGGTACGTCAGCACCGCCGCCAACGTCGTGCCGGACCTGTTCCGGGCCGTCCTCGACGCCTTCGACGCGGGCGACACCGGACGGGCCGCCCTGCTCCAGCGGCGGGCCGTGCCGCTCGTCGAGTCGATGACAGCGGCCGGTCTGCCCGGCACCGTCACCGCCAAGGCCCTCCTCGGCGCACTGGGCCTTCCGGCGGGCCCGGTCCGCGCGCCGCTGCGGCCCGCGGACCCGCGGACCACGGCCGGTCTGCTGGCGGCCTACGAGGAACTGGCCGCCCACGCCGGTCAGTCCCAGGCGTAGCCGTCGCCGAACAGCAGCGTGTGCTCCAGCACGTCCTCCGCCGGGTCGTCGATCTGGCCGACGTGGACGTTGAGGAGACCCACGCGGGGGCCGTTGTGCGAGCCGGTCGTCGTCTCGTCGGCGTGCGCGGCCCCCGCGGCCCACACCGACCCGCAGCACACCAGTGCCGCGGCACCGGCCCCGGCCAGCAGGCGCGCGAGGGTCCCCGCCCGCCCGGTCGTCGTCCCAGGCGTGTTCTCAGGCGTGTTCTCAGGCGTCATCCCAGGTCCTCGTTTCGTCGGATCGGCGTCTGATCGGACTCTGCGTCCACCCGTTCATCCGCCAAGACCACCGGAAAGTCACGGGTGGTCATCCGTACGTGCGGGTTGCCGTTGCCGGCGATGAGCAGAAGGCGCTACGTGGCCCGGGGCGTCCCGGGCGGCTACCGGATCTGGGACGACAAGGGCCGCCGCTGGTGGGGCGATCTCTACGAGCTGTGCCCCGACGACCTCCTGACCGAGCTGAACGGAGCGGCCGGCCAGGCGCGCCTCACCGTGCCGCTGAAGAGGTACCGGGCCCTGAAACGGTGACCGCCGTAGGCTGGGGCCCCGCAGACGACCGACCGGGGCGACAGGAGGGGCCGAGGTGCCGGAGAAGACGCCGAGGGAGCCGACGGTGGCCGAGGTGACGGCCGAGCTGGCCGCGCTCGACGACCCGCGGATCCGGGCCGTGAACGAGAAGCACGGCGACGACCACGGCGTGAACCTCACCAAGCTGCGCGCGCTCGCGAAACGCCTGAAGACCCGGCCCGAACTCGCGCGCGGCCTCTGGGCCACGGACGACACGGCCGCACGTCTGCTGGCCCTCCTGGTCTGCCGCCCCAAGTCCTACGACCGCGACGAACTGGACACCATGCTGCGCGAGGCCCGCACCCCCAAGGTGCACGACTGGCTCGTGAACTACGTGGTGAAGAAGAACCCGCACGCCGAGGAACTGCGCGCGGTCTGGACCGCCGACCCCGACCCCGTCGTCGCGAGCGCGGGCTGGGCACTGACCACCGAACGCGTGACGAGGAAGCCCGAGGGTCTCGACCTCCCGGCCCTGCTGGACACCATCGAGTCGGAGATGAAGGACGCCCCGGACCGTCTGCAGTGGGCGATGAACCACTGCCTGGCCCGGATCGGCATCGACCACCCCGCCCACCGGCCCCGCGCCCTCGCCATCGGCGAGCGCCTCGGCGTCCTGAAGGACTACCCCACTCCCCCGGGCTGCACCTCCCCGTACGCCCCCGTCTGGATCACCGAGATCGTGCGCCGCCGGCAGGAGCAGGGCACCCCCACCGACACCTGAGCGCCTCCCCACGACGACCGGAAAGGGCGCTCGGCACACTCACGCCGGCTCAGTTGTGGCTGTGCAGCACCTCGTTCAGGCCGCCCCAGACCGCGTTGTTCGGGCGGGCCTCGACCGTTCCGGTGACCGAGTTGCGGCGGAAGAGGATGTTGGAGGCGCCGGAGAGTTCGCGGGCCTTGACGATCTGGCCGTCGGGCATCGTGACACGGGTGCCCGCGGTGACGTAGAGGCCGGCCTCGACCACGCACTCGTCGCCCAGCGCGATGCCGACGCCCGCCTCGGCGCCGACCAGGCAGCGCTCGCCGATGGTGATGCGGACGTTGCCGCCGCCGGAGAGGGTGCCCATGGTGGAGGCGCCGCCGCCGATGTCGGAGCCGTCGCCGACGACGACGCCCGCGGAGATGCGGCCCTCGACCATCGAGGTGCCCAGCGTGCCGGCGTTGAAGTTGACGAAGCCCTCGTGCATGACCGTGGTGCCCGCGGCGAGGTGCGCGCCGAGCCGGACCCGGTCGGCGTCGGCGATGCGGACGCCCTTGGGGGCGACGTAGTCCGTCATGCGGGGGAACTTGTCGATCGAGGTGACCTGGAGGTGCAGACCCTCGGCGCGGGCGTTGAGGCGGACCTTCTCGATGTCGTCGACGGCGACCGGGCCGAGCGAGGTCCAGGCGACGTTGGCGAGGAAGGCGAACTGGCCTTCCAGGCTCAGGCCGTGCGGCTTGACCAGGCGGTGGGAGAGCAGGTGCAGGCGCAGGTAGACGTCGTGCGTGTCGAGCGGCTTCTCGTCCAGCGAGGAGATGACCGTGCGGACCGCGACCACCTCGACGCCGCGCCGGGCGTCCGGACCGACCGCCGCCGTCGCGCCGCCGCCCAGGAGTTCGGCGGCCTGTTCGGCGGTGAGGCGCTCGGTGCCGGAGGGACCGGGCTCGTCGGACAGTTCGGGGGCCGGGTACCAGGTGTCGAGGACGGTGCCGTCGGCGGCGATCGTGGCGAGGCCGGCGGCCACGGCGCCGGTGGTGCGGGGAGCAGTCGTGTCGGTCATGAGGGCAACCTAACCGGCCGCCGCCCGCCGATGCGAGCCGGGACCGGGGGCGTCTCGCGTGCCGGGCGCGGGGACCACCCGGGCCAGCACCTCGCGGGCGTACTCCTCGTCGTACGGCGTGTCCGTCAGCAGGACCTGGAGGCAGATGCCGTCCAGTACGGCGACCAGGGCGCGGGCCGTCGTGGGGTCGGTGCGGGCGGCGAGCAGGGCGCCCACGCCCTCGGCCCACTCGGCGGCGACCGGGCGCAGCGCGGGACGGCGCAGGGCGGCGAGGTACAGCTCGTACTCCAGCTCCACGCCGGTGCGGTCGCCGCCCAGCCATTCGCCGAGGACGCGGGCGAGTTCGCCGGGCAGGTCGACGTCGGGTCGTGACAGGGCGGGGTGGGCGGCCACGACTCCGGCGAAGCCCTCGTTGGCCTGGCGCAGGGCGGCGACCATGAGGTCGTCGAGGGTCGCGAAATGGTACGTCGTGGAGCCGAGCGGCACGTCCGCCTCGGCGGCGACGCTGCGGTGGCTGAGGCCGGCGATGCCCGCCCGTCCGACGACCCTGATCGCCGCGTCGATGATGCGCTGGCGGCGCTCCGGATCGTGACGGCGGGGCATCAGTGTGCCCCGCCCAGGTTGAGGACGACGACGCCGATGATGATCAGCGCGATGCCGGCGGCCTTGGTGAGGGTCATCCCCTCGCCCATGAAGGCGACCCCGATCGTGGCGATGGCGGCCGTGCCCACCCCGGCCCAGATGGCGTACGCGGTGCCGACGGCGAGGAGCTTCAGGGTCTGGGCGAGAAGGGCGAAGGACAGCACGTAGGCGAGGGCCGTCAGCAGGGACGGCACCAGCCTGCTGAAGCCCTCGCTGTACTTCATGGCGGTGGTGCCGGCGACCTCGGCGGCGATGGCACCGGCCAGGAGCAGATATCCCATGTGTACGAGCGTACATAACAGGGGGCGCGGGCGGGGAGCGAACACGGAGAACGGCGACACCCGAAGGTGTCGCCGTTCTCCACAGCCGTTGTGCCGGTGCGGCTCAGACGTTGAACCCGAGCGCGCGCAGCTGCTCGCGGCCGTCGTCCGTGATCTTGTCGGGGCCCCACGGCGGCATCCAGACCCAGTTGATGCGCAGCTCGCTGACGAGGCCGTCCGTGGCGGACTTGGCCTGGTCCTCGATCACGTCGGTCAGCGGACAGGCCGCCGACGTCAGGGTCATGTCGACGGTGGCGATGTTCGCGTCGTCGACGTGGATGCCGTAGATCAGGCCGAGGTTGACGACGTCGATGCCCAGCTCCGGGTCCACGACGTCCATCAGGGCCTCGCGGAGTTCCTCCTCCGAGGCCGGCTTCATCTCCAGGGTCTCGCTCATGCCGTCGTCTCCTTCTCGGCGTCGGCGCCGTCCAGTGCCTGGGACGTCGCGTCCTTCCAGGCCATCCAGCTCAGCAGGGCGCACTTGACCCGGGCCGGATACTTCGAGACCCCGGCGAACGCGACCGCGTCCTCCAGGACCTCCTCCATGGCGTCGTCCGGCTCGACCTTGCCCTTGGACTGCATCAGCTCCAGGAAGGTCTCCTGGATGCGCTGCGCCTGGGCGAGGTCCTTGCCGACCAGCAGGTCGTTCAGCACGGAGGCGCTCGCCTGGCTGATGGAGCAGCCCTGGCCCTCGTAGCTGACGTCGCTGATCGTCGTGCCGTCGTACTTCACGCGGAGCGTGATCTCGTCCCCGCAGGTGGGGTTGACGTGGTGGACCTCGGCGTCGCCATCCCGCAAGCCCCGCCCGTGCGGGTTCTTGTAGTGGTCCAGGATGACTTCCTGGTACATGGAGTCCAGCTTCATGCTCTTCGCTCGTCCCGTCAGCCGAAGAAGTTCCGTACGTGCTCCAGGCCGTCGACCAGCGCGTCGATCTCGGCCGGCGTGGAGTACAGATAGAACGACGCTCGCGTGGTCGCAGGAATTCCGTAGCGCAGGCAGACGGGGCGGGCGCAGTGGTGGCCGACCCGGACCGCGATGCCCTGCTCGTCGAGGACCTGGCCCACGTCGTGCGGGTGGATGTCCCCCAGCGTGAAGGAGATCGCCGCGCCGCGCTCCTCGGCCGTGGTGGGGCCGATGATGCGCAGGTCCGGGACCTCCAGCAGGCGCTTGACCGCGTACTCGGTCAGCGCGTGCTCGTGGGCGAGGATCTTGTCCATCCCGATCGAGTTCAGGTAGTCGATCGCCGCGCCGAGACCGACCGCCTGGGCGATCGGGGGCGTGCCCGCCTCGAACTTGTGCGGGGCCGGGGCGTAGGTGGAGGAGTGCATCGAGACGGTCTCGATCATCTCGCCGCCACCGAGGAACGGCGGGAGGTCCTCGAGCAGCTCCTGGCGCCCCCACAGCACACCGATGCCGGTCGGGCCGCACATCTTGTGGCCGGTGAAGGCCACGAAGTCGGCCTGGAGCGCCTGGACGTCCAGCGGCATGTGCGGCGCCGCCTGGGAGGCGTCGACGCACACGAGGGCGCCGACCTCCTGGGCGCGGCGCACGATCGCCTCGACCGGGTTCTGGGTGCCCAGGATGTTGGAGACCAGCACGAAGGAGACGATCTTCGTCTTCTCGGTGATGACCTCGTCGATGTTGGACAGGTCCAGGCGGCCGTCGTCCGTGAGACCGAACCAGCGGAGCTTCGCGCCGGTGCGCTGCGCCAGCAGCTGCCACGGCACGATGTTGGAGTGGTGCTCCATCTCCGTGATGACGATCTCGGTCTCGTGGTCCACGCGGTAGGGCTCGTCGGCCCAGCCCAGCATGTTCGCGACCAGGTTGAGGGACTCCGAGGCGTTCTTGGTGAAGATCACCTCGTCGCGCGAGGGCGCGTTGATGAACTCCGCGACCTTGTCACGCGCGCCCTCGTACAGCGCCGTGGCCTCCTCGGCGAGGACGTGCACGCCGCGGTGGACGTTGGCGTTGTAGCGCTCGTAGTACTCGCTGAGCGCGTCCAGCACCTGTCGCGGCTTCTGGCTGGTCGCCGCGTTGTCCAGGTACACGAGCTTGTGCCCGTCGTGGACCTGGCGGTCCAGGATGGGGAAGTCCTTGCGGATCGCCTCGGTGTCGAGGAGGCCCGGCAGCTGTGTCACGCGGATACGCCACCCTTCGTGTATGCCTCGTAGCCCTCGTTCTCCAGCTTGTCGGCGAGCTCGGCGCCGCCGGACTCGACGATGCGGCCGGCGGAGAACACGTGGACGAAGTCGGGCTTGATGTAGCGCAGGATGCGCGTGTAGTGCGTGATCAGCAGGGTGCCGACCTCGCCGGACTCGCGGACCCGGTTGACGCCCTCGGAGACGACACGCAGGGCGTCGACGTCCAGGCCGGAGTCGGTCTCGTCGAGGATCGCGACCTTGGGCTTGAGCAGCTCCAGCTGGAGGATCTCGTGGCGCTTCTTCTCACCGCCGGAGAAGCCCTCGTTGACGTTGCGCTCGGCGAAGGCGGGGTCCATGTTGAGGCGCTCCATGGCCTCCTTGACCTCCTTCACCCAGTGCCGCAGCTTGGGGGCCTCGCCGCGGACGGCGGTGGCGGAGGTGCGCAGGAAGTTGGAGACGGAGACGCCGGGGACCTCGACCGGGTACTGCATGGCGAGGAAGAGGCCGGCGCGGGCGCGCTCGTCGACGGACATCTCCAGGACGTCCTCGCCGTCGAGGGTGACGGTGCCGCCGGTGATCGTGTACTTGGGGTGACCCGCCAGCGAGTAGGCGAGCGTCGACTTGCCGGAGCCGTTGGGGCCCATGATGGCGTGCGTCTCGCCCTGCTTCACGGTGAGGTCGACGCCCTTGAGGATCTCCTTCGTGGCGTTGTCGGCCTCGACGGTGACGTGCAGGTCTCGGATTTCAAGCGTTGCCATGGGTGCCTCAGGACTCCTGGGTGAGGGAGACGAGCACGTCGTCCCCTTCGATCTTTACGGGGTATACGGGGACGGGGCGCGTCGCCGGAAGACTGTCGGGCTTGCCGGAACGGAGGTCGAAGCGCGAGCCGTGCAGCCAGCACTCGATGTGGCAGTCGTCGACCTCGCCCTCGGAGAGGGAGACGTTCGCGTGCGAGCAGATGTCGTTGATCGCGAAGACCTCGCCCTCGGTCCGCACGACGGAGATCGGCGTGCCGTCGAGTTCCACCCGCTTCGGGGTTTCCTCCTCCAGCTCGTCCGCTCCACAGACGCGTACGAAGGTCATGCGACCGACGCCTCCAGCTCCTCTTCGATCTTGGCGAGGAGGCGCTCCTCGATGTCGGCGACGCCGATCTGCTGGACCAGCTCGGCGAAGAAGCCGCGGACCACCAGGCGGCGGGCGTCGATCTCGGGGATGCCGCGCGCCATCAGGTAGAAGAGCTGCTCGTCGTCGAAGCGGCCGGTCGCGGAGGCGTGGCCGGCGCCGACGATCTCACCGGTCTCGATCTCCAGGTTCGGCACCGAGTCGACCCGCGCGCCGTCGGTGAGGACGAGGTTGCGGTTCATCTCGTAGGTGTCGGTGCCCTCGGCCGCGGCCTCGATGAGCACGTCGCCGATCCACACCGCGTGCGCGTCGTCGCCCTGGAGCGCGCCCTTGTAGACGACGTTGGACTTGCAGTGCGGGACGTTGTGGTCGACCAGGAGGCGGTGCTCCTGGTGCTGGCCGGCGTCGGTGAAGTACAGGCCGAACAGCTCGGCCTCGCCGCCGGGGCCCGCGTAGGCCACGCGCGGGTGCAGCCGGACCAGGTCGCCGCCGAAGGTGACCACGAAGGACTTGAAGGTGGCGTCCCGGCCGACGAGCGCGTTGTGCTGGCCGACGTGCACGGCCTTGTCGTCCCAGTCCTGGACGGAGACGACGGTCAGCTTGGCGCCGTCGCCCAGGACGTAGTCGACGTTGGCGGCGAGCACCGCGTCGCCGGAGTGGTCGATGACGACGACGGCCTCGGCGAAGGCGCCCAGCTCGACGACCTGGTGGGCGTAGGCGGTGCCGCCCTCGCCGTGCACGACGATGCGGATCGGCTCGGTGAGGACCGTCTCCTTGGGGACGGTGATCACGCCGGCCTTCTCGAACGCCGAGTAGGCCTGGGCGGCGACCCGGTCCACGGGGGTGCCGGCCCGGCCGATGCGCGCGTCGTCGCGGCCGACGGTCTCGACGACGACACCCTCGGGCGCGTCGACGTCGACCTTCACGCCGTCGCCGGTGGCGACCGCGGTGCCGTCGTGCAGCCCGCGCAGCCGCTCAAGCGGGGTGAACCGCCATTCCTCCTCGCGGCCGTGCGGGACCGGGAAGTCCGCCACGTCGAAGGACGCGGGTGCGCTCATGCGCGTGGCGACGGTCGACTCGGCGGCCACCGCGATCTGGCCCGCGGTGGTGGACCCCACGGGGATGTTCTGAGCCTCAGCCATGGCTGTCGGTCTGCTCTCTTCCTACGTTCCTGCGTCAGAATCTGGCGAAACTGGCGACTGCTTCGGGGGCGGGGGCGGGGTCAGCCGACCGCGCCCTCCATCTGCAGCTCGATCAGCCGGTTGAGCTCGAGGGCGTACTCCATGGGCAGCTCCTTGGCGATCGGCTCGACGAAGCCGCGCACGATCATCGCCATCGCCTCGAACTCGCTCAGACCGCGGCTCATCAGGTAGAAGAGCTGGTCCTCGGAGACCTTGGAGACGGTCGCCTCGTGGCCCATGGACACGTCGTCCTCGCGGACGTCCACGTAGGGGTACGTGTCGGAGCGGGAGATGGTGTCGACGAGCAGCGCGTCGCACAGCACGTTCGACTTGGAACCGTGGGCGCCCTCGCCGATCTCGACGAGGCCGCGGTAGGAGGTGCGGCCGCCGCCGCGCGCCACGGACTTCGAGACGATGTTGGAGGAGGTGTTCGGCGCCATGTGGACCATCTTGGAGCCGGCGTCCTGGTGCTGGCCCTCGCCCGCGAAGGCGATGGACAGGGTCTCGCCCTTGGCGTGCTCGCCCATCAGGTAGACGGCCGGGTACTTCATCGTCACCTTGGAGCCGATGTTGCCGTCGATCCACTCCATGGTCGCGCCCTCGTACGCCACGGCGCGCTTGGTGACCAGGTTGTAGACGTTGTTCGACCAGTTCTGGATGGTCGTGTAGCGGCAGCGGGCGTTCTTCTTGACGATGATCTCGACGACCGCGGAGTGCAGCGAGTCGGACTTGTAGATCGGCGCGGTGCAGCCCTCGACGTAGTGCACGTAGGCGCCCTCGTCGACGATGATCAGGGTCCGCTCGAACTGGCCCATGTTCTCCGTGTTGATGCGGAAGTAGGCCTGGAGCGGGATCTCGACGTGCACGCCCTTCGGCACGTAGATGAAGGAGCCGCCGGACCACACGGCGCTGTTCAGCGAGGCGAACTTGTTGTCACCGACGGGGATGACGGTGCCGAAGTACTCCTTGAAGAGCTCCGGGTGCTCCTTCAGGGCCGTGTCGGTGTCCAGGAAGATGACGCCCTGCTCCTCCAGGTCCTCGCGGATCTGGTGGTAGACGACCTCGGACTCGTACTGGGCGGCGACACCGGCGACGAGGCGCTGCTTCTCTGCCTCGGGGATGCCGAGCTTGTCGTACGTGTTCTTGATGTCCTCGGGCAGGTCCTCCCAGGACTCCGCCTGCTTCTCCGTGGAGCGCACGAAGTACTTGATGTTGTCGAAGTCGATCCCCGACAGGTCCGAGCCCCAGTTCGGCATCGGCTTCTTCTCGAAGAGGCGCAGGCCCTTGAGGCGGAGCTTGGTCATCCACTCCGGCTCGTTCTTCTTCGCGGAGATGTCGCGGACGACGTCCTCGTTGATGCCGCGCTTGGCAGAGGCGCCGGCCGTGTCGGAGTCGGCCCAGCCGTATTCGTACTTGCCCAGGCCCTCGAGCTCAGGGTGAGCAGTCTCCGTGGGGAGAGTCATGCGGGGTTCCTCCCGGCCGTGCTTGCAGATGCGTTATGGGTCTTGGAAAGCGTCTTGGAAGCCGTCTCGGAAGTCTCGGGAGGCTTCGAAGTCTTCGGAATGAACGTGGTGCACACCCCGTCGCCGTGCGCGATGGTCGCGAGACGCTGTACATGCGTACCGAGCAGCTCGGCGAAAAATTCCGTCTCCGCCTCGCACAGCTGCGGGAACTGCTCCGCGACGTGGGCGACCGGGCAGTGGTGCTGGCACAGCTGCTCGCCCTGCTGGGGGTGGGGTGCGCTCCGCGCGGTAGCAGCGTACCCGTCCGCGCTCAGGGCCTTGGCCAGCGCTTCGGTGCGCTTGTCGGCGGGCACGGACTCGACGGCCGCGCGGTACGCGCCGGACTGGGCGGCGATCCGGGCGCGGGCGAAGGCGGCGATCGCCTGCTCCCCGCCCTCCTGCTCGGCGATCCAGCGCAGGGCGTCGGCGGCCAGCTTGTCGTACGACTGGTCGAAGGCGTCCCGGCCGCAGTCGGTGAGCGCGAAGACCTTGGCGGGCCGCCCGCGCGTGCGCGTGCCGTAGACCCGCTGCTCGCGGGCCTCCACCACGTCGTCGGCGACCAGCGCGTCGAGATGGCGCCGGACGGCGGCCTGGGTCAGGCCCAGACGACCGGCAAGCTCGGCGACGGTCGAGGGCCCGTGGTCCAGGATGGAGCGCGCGACACGGTTGCGGGTGGACCGCTCACCGGTCGCGAGTTCCTCCTGCGGAGCCTCACCGACGTTTTTCACAACGCCATTGTTGCGTAATTCATCCGGGGCGGGCAACCCGCGTCCGGATCATCGGACGGTGCCCTGCGTCACTTAGGCATACCTAAGGTGACCTGCGGAAACGATCTTTGATCGATCAGCGAGGGGGCAATCCGCTGGCGTCCGCGAGCGGCTTCCGGAACACTCCCCCGCATGCCCACACCCCCTCCGACCGGCCCACTCGTCACCCGCGGCACGATCGCCGCCGGGCTGCGCGAACTGGGTGTACGGACCGGCGACACCCTCCTCGTGCACTCCTCCCTCAGCGCGCTCGGCTGGGTCTGCTCAGGCCCCGTCGCGGTCGTCCAGGCGCTGCTCGACGTGCTCGGTCCGAGCGGCACCCTGGTGGTCCCGACCCAGACCGGCGACCTCTCCGACCCGGCTCTGTGGACCAGTCCGCCGGTGCCCGAGGAGTGGTGGGAGACCGTACGGGCGGCGACGCCCGCCTACGACCCGCTGATCTCGCCCTCGCGCGGCGTCGGAGTGGTCCCGGAGACGGTGCGCACCTGGCCCGGCGCCCGGCGCAGCGCCCATCCCCAGACCTCCTTCGCGGCCCTCGGCGCCCGCGCCGACGAGGTGGTCGCGGGCCACGCGACCGACTGCCGGCTGGGCGAGCGCAGCCCGCTGGCCACCCTCGAACGGCTGGACGCCCGGGTTCTGCTGCTCGGCGCCGGCTACGACGCCTGCACCGCCTTCCACCTCGCCGAGTACCGGATCCCCGCCCCGCTGGTGGAGGTGGGACGCCCGGGGCCGGTGGGCTGGGAGCGGGTGACCGAGGTGTCGATCACCTCGGAGCGCTTCGAGGAGCTGGGCCACGACTTCGAACGGGACCGTCCCGTGGTGCGCGGCAGGGTCGGCGCCGCCGACGTACGGCTGTTCCCGCTGCCGGACGCGGTCGCCTACGCCGAACGGTGGCTTCCCGTGCACCGCCCCCGCGAGTGAGGCCCGTCCCGGCCGCGAGGAGGTTTTCCACACCCCCGCGCCCGGCCGGTCGTCCGCCTACCTAGACTCGTGACCCATGCGAAGCGAGCCCGTGGTCCAGGTCCAGGCCCTGGTGAAGCGGTACGGCACGAAGACCGCGGTGGACGGCCTCGACCTGGTGGCCCGCACGGGCGTCACCGCCGTGCTCGGCCCCAACGGGGCGGGCAAGACGACCACGGTCGAGACCTGTGAGGGATACCGCAGACCGGACTCCGGGACGGTCCGCGTCCTCGGCCTGGACCCGGTGCGACAGGGCGCCGAGCTGCGCCCGCGGATCGGCGTGATGCTCCAGTCCGGGGGCGTCTACTCCGGCGCCCGCGCGGACGAGATGCTGCGCCACGTCGCGAAGCTGCACGCCCATCCGCTGGACGTCGACGCGCTGATCGAGCGGCTCGGTCTCGGCTCGTGCGGCCGCACCACGTACCGCAGGCTCTCGGGCGGGCAGCAGCAGCGGCTCGCCCTCGCGATGGCCGTGGTCGGCCGCCCGGAGCTGGTGTTCCTGGACGAGCCGACCGCCGGTCTCGACCCCCAGGCCCGCCGCGCCACCTGGGACCTCGTGCGGGACCTGCGCGGCGACGGGGTCTCGGTGATCCTCACCACCCACCACATGGACGAGGCCGAGCAGCTGGCCGACGACGTGGCCATCGTCGACACCGGCCGGGTCGTCGCCCAGGGCTCTCCGGAGCAGCTGTGCCGCGGCGGCGCCGAGAACACCCTGCGGTTCACGGGCCGGCCGGGGCTGGACGTCGCGTCCCTGCTCAAGGCGCTGCCCCCGGACTCCGCGGCGGCCGAGCTGACCCCGGGCTCCTACCGGGTGAACGGCAAGGTCGACCCGCAGCTGCTGGCGACGGTGACCTCCTGGTGCGCCCAGCACGGGGTGATGCCGGACCGCATCTCGGTGGAGCGGCACACCCTGGAGGACGTCTTCCTGGAACTGACCGGCAAGGAACTGCGCTCATGACGACGACCACCGGCACCTACACGCCGAGGCCCGGCGCCGCGCCGCTCGGCCGCATGATCGCGGCGCAGGCCGTGCTCGAGACGAAGATGCTGCTGCGCAACGGCGAGCAGCTGCTGCTGACGGTGGTCATCCCGACGCTGCTGCTCGTGCTGTTCAGCTCCGTGGACATCATCGACACCGGAGCCGGGGAGGCGGTCGACTTCCTCGCCCCCGGCATCCTCGCGCTGGCCGTGATGTCGACGGCGTTCACCGGACAGGCCATCGCCACCGGGTTCGAGCGCCGGTACGGGGTGCTGAAGCGGCTGGCCGCCTCGCCCCTGCCGCGCTGGGCCCTGATGACCGCGAAGACGGCGTCCGTCCTGGTCACCGAGGTGCTCCAGATCGTGCTGCTGACGGTGATCGCCTTCGCGCTGGGCTGGTCGCCGCACGGCAACCCGGCGGCCGTGCTGCTGCTCCTGGTCCTCGGCACCGCCGCCTTCTCCGGGCTCGGGCTGCTGATGGCGGGCACCCTCAAGGCGGAGGCCACGCTGGCCGCCGCCAACCTGGTCTTCCTGCTGCTCCTGGTGGGCGGCGGGGTGATCGTGCCGCTGGACAAGTTCCCGGACGCGGCGCGGGACGTGCTGGGACTGCTGCCGATCTCCGCCCTGTCGGACGGGCTGCGGGACGTCCTCCAGCACGGTGCCGCGATGCCCTGGGGCGACCTGGGCATCCTCGCCGTGTGGGCGGTCGTGGGCCTCGCGGCGGCCGGAAAGTTCTTCCGCTGGGAGTAGGGACGCATGCCCGAGACCGACCCTCGTGAAAGCGTGCACAAGCGGGCGCCTACGATGGACGGCGTGCCAAACGTGACCCGCGCCGACGCCGCAGCCGCCGTGCGCAACCCGCTCGCCTTCATCGCCGCGCGCTGGACGCCGCACCCCCGGACGGTCCAGCGGGCGGCCCTCGCGCCCCTCGTGATGTCGGTGATCATCGTCATCACCGGCGGCGCCGTCCGGCTCACCGGCTCCGGGCTCGGCTGCCCGACCTGGCCCAAGTGCACCGACAGCTCCCTCACCGCGACCAGCGAGATGGGCCTGCACGGCGCCATCGAGTTCGGCAACCGCATGCTGACGTACGTGCTGTGCGCCGCGGTCGGCTGGGCGATCATCGCCGCGCGGTCGCAGAAGCCCTACCGGCGCAGCCTCACCCTCCTGGGGTGGGCGCAGTTCTGGGTGGTGATGAGCAACGCCGTCCTCGGTGGGATCGTCGTACTGGTCGGCCTCAACCCGTACACGGTGGCGGCCCACTTCGTGGCGACGACGGCGCTGATCACCCTGGCCACGCTGATGTGGCAGCGCACCCGGGAGGGCGACACGGAGCCGCGCCCCCTGGTCGGCAAGTCCGTGCAGCAGCTGGTGTGGGTGATGATCGCGGTTTCCGCGCTGCTGATCCTGGTCGGCACGGTGGTCACCGGTGCCGGTCCGCACGCGGGTGACTCCAGCGAGGTCCCGCGGATGCCGGTCGACTGGGAGATGATCACCAAGGGGCACGCCGTCCTGGCGTGGATCGTGGTGACGCTGACGTTCGCCCTGTGGTTCGTGCTGAAGGCGGTCGACGCGCCCAAGGGTCCGCTGTCCCGCACCCGCGACCTGTTCCTGGTGCTGCTCGCCCAGGGGGTCATCGGGTACGTCCAGTACTTCACCGACCTGCCCGAGGTCCTGGTCGGCCTGCACATGTTCGGCTCGTGCCTGGTGTGGATCGCGGTGCTGCGGGTGCTGCTGGCGCTGCGCGAGCGGCCCGAGGAGACGGACACGGTCTCGGGGCTGCCCGCTCAGGAGTACGACGCCACCAGCGTGTCGATGGCCGGGCCCAGGTAGCTCCGGGTCAGCTCCGCGCGGCGGGCAGTCCACTCCCCCGTGGCCGCGGGCCGCGCGCGTTTCCCGTACCGCCGTTCGGTGATGTCCTCGACGACCTCGCCGGGAGCGCCCAGGGCGGGCAGCTCGTCCAGGGCCTGGCGCTTGGTGATCAGGCGTCCCTCGCGCAGGGTGACGGTGGCGCGGGCGAAGGTGAGCAGGCCCAGGTCGACCCAGACGTCCCGCGACCACAGCTCCGCCCTGCGCACGCTCGGCCGCCAGAAGTCCCGCTGGTCGCGGACGACGAACCCGGCCAGCTCGGGGTCCGTCACCGGCGGCAGCACGTGCTCCGGCGGCTCGCCGTGCAGGACGCGGCCGAAGCTGTGGAGTTCGCGCCGGGTGACCGGGGTGACCGTGCGCTTGAAGAGCTGCTGGTGGGCCCAGGTGAGGTGCCGTGCCTCGGGGTCGGCGGCGGTCTCGGGCGACAGGTAGGTGCAGTGCAGCAGCCCGGCCAGGGGTTCGGCGCGCAGGCGGGCGTGGAGCAGCCCCAGCCGCCAGGCCGTGCGGGCCGTGGCCGGCCGGGGCAGGACCGCGATCAGGTCGAGGTCGCTGCGGCCTTCCTGGTAGTCGCCCGCGCCCAGGGAACCATGTGCCCAGACGGCGACGGGGTCGAGGGGCGCGAGGCCGGTGAGGAAGCGGTCGAGCAGGGCGTCGGTCGGCATGCGCCCAGTCTCGGCGACGCGCTCCGATCCGTACACCCGTCACTCCAGCCCGTAGACCCGCCCCGCGTTCCCCGCGGCGATCATCCCCGCCACCCGCTGGGCGTCCCCGAGCGACCACGCCCCCTCGGCCACCCAGGTGCCCAGCACCCTGCCGAGGGCCTCCCGGAACAGCCGGGCGGCGACCACGTGCAGCTCGGGCAGGCCCTGGGCGCCGCTGGAGAAGAGGATCTTGCCGAAGGGGGCCAGCTCCAGGATCTCCGCGAGGACCGTCGCGGCCCGGGCGCCGGTGCGCACCAGGGCGGCGCCCGAGTCGGCGTAGACGTGCGGGAAGACGCCGGCCAGGTGGGCGGCGTGGCGGTGGTAGGGGTAGCCGTGCAGCAGGACCAGGTCGCTGCCGAGCCCCGCGGTGGCCCGTACGAAGTCGGTGAGCAGGACCGGGTCGGTGCGGTCGATGCGCAGGCCCGGCTCGCCGAGGCCCGCGTGCAGCTGGAGCGGCAGGCCCGAGGCGACGGCGATCCACAGCAGGTGGCGCAGCAGCACCGGGTCGCTCAGCTCCCCGCCGACCTCGCGCCCGGTCAGCCAGCGGGCGGCGGCCCCGCGCACCTCGCCGGGGCCCGGCGGCTCCGGCGCGAGCGCCAGGCCGTGCCGTACGCCGGCGACGGAGGTGAAGGCGACCGCGTGCGCGGCGGCGCCGTGCACGGCCTCGGCGAGGTTGGCGAGGAAGGACTCGACGGTGCCGGAGGTGTCCGCGACCTGCTCGGCCAGCAGTTCCAGGCGCACGATCTCGCGGGTGTCCGCGTCCGCGGCCGAGGCCATCTCGGTGGGGCCGGTGAGGTCTCCGGGCAGTCCGGTGTCGACCAGATAGGTGGTGATGCCGCTGCCGCGCAGCAGCCGGCGGTCGGCCTCCATGACGCCCAGTTCACGGCGCCGGGCCAGGTAGCGGGCGGGCGGGCAGTGCGGTTCCAGGCCGAGCAGGGGCGGGCACCAGCGGCGTACCGCGAAGCCGGTCTGGGTATCGAAGAGGGTGGTGCCCGGGGCCGGCGGTCCCTCGGTGCGGGCCAGCTGGGCCTCGAAGGTGCCGAGGCCCAGCTCCGTTCTCAGGACGCCGTGGCAGTACTGGTCCACCAGGGACGGCGTTTCGATCATCCGGGCTCCCCGTGCTGGGACCGAGCGCCGCGCGGCTCGTGCGCCTCGCGGCCCGCGCGCCTCGCGGCTTCCTACGGTCCTAACGGGTGAACCGGCCCTCAGGTGTTGCTCGGTCCTCCGACCTGGATGCCCGCCATGCGCGACCACTCGTAGCGGCCCGTGGTGACCTTGGCGGCGAACTCGCCGTCGAAGTCCTCGTGGACGGTGATCCCGGACTTCTCCACGGCCTTGCGCGCCCTGTCGTGGGTGCGCGCGACCAGGTCGCCCCAGGCGCCGTCCTCGCCGACGAGCACGATCCGGGCGCCGCGCTCCCCGAGGTGGGCCACCTGGGCCTCGGCGCCGCCGTGGGCCTTGGCGAAGGATTCGATCCGCCCGGCCATCCGGGTCACCTCGTACGCGTCCCATCGGCCGGCCCAGCCGCGCTTCACGCCGGCCTGCTCCGTCTCCACCTGCTGCGTGTCTGCCATGACCAGGATGCTACCGACGGGTAGATCGAACGGCGACGGGCGGGGTGCGTGGCCTTGACCACGCACCCCGCCCGTCGGACGGCTCCACCGGATGACGCTCAGCGCAGGAAGGGGTCCACCGCGATGGCGAGGAACAGCACCGACACGTAGGTGATGGACCAGTGGAACAGCCGCATCTCCTTGAGCTTGCCGCCGGTCACCTCGGCCTTGGCCCGGTTCTGCAGCCCGTGCGCCTCCCACAGCCACATGCCGCCGGCCGCCACGGCGACCGCCGTGTAGAACCAGCCGGTGTAGCCGAGCGGCGTCAGCAGCAGCGACACGACGACCATCACCCAGCTGTAGATGACGATCTGCCGGGCGACCACCTTGTTGGACGCGATCACGGGGAGCATCGGCACGCCGACGCGCGCGTAGTCCTCCTTGACCTTCATGGACAGCGGCCAGTAGTGCGGCGGCGTCCAGAAGAACATCACGCCAAAGAGGATGATCGGCGCCCAGGACATCGAGTTGGTCACGGCCGACCAGCCGATGAGCACCGGGAGACAGCCGGCGATGCCGCCCCAGACGATGTTCTGCGAGGTGCGGCGCTTGAGGATCATCGTGTAGACGACGACGTAGAAGAGGAGCGCGCCGAGCGAGAGCCAGGCCGACAGCCAGTTCACGGTGAAGCCGAACAGCAGCGTGGAGACGATCGCCAGAGCGATGCCGAAGACGAGGCATTCGGCCGGACTGACCATGCCGGTCACCAGCGGTCGCTGCGAGGTCCGGTCCATCAGCGCGTCGATGTCGCGGTCGATGTACATGTTCAGCGCATTGGCGCCGCCGGCCGACAGGTAACCGCCGACGCAGGTCAGCAGCACCAGCTTCAGATTCGGAACACCCTGCTCGGCGAGGAACATCACCGGAACGGTGGTGATCAGCAGAAGCTCGATGATCCGCGGCTTGGTCAGCGCCACGAACGCCTTGACACGGGCCCCGAACGGCCGGTGACTCGGGCTCTGGCTCGTCCCGATAACCCCCGCAGGACGGGATTCAACGGCCGTCACGCACACCCCTGACAGAGACATCCCAGCGAGCCTCCCCGTGTGAAGTGGCGGTAAAGGCTCGCGCGTACCACGCCACTTTAGACGTTGCCCATACCTCGGCCTTCGCGGGGGTGGGCTCGTGTTGGCGCGAGCGCTCCGACGTGCGTTCGCGGAGTCGGTTGAGCGGTCAGATGAGCGGCTCCGTATTCACTTGCCGAATGCGGTTTCGCCCAGTCGACAGGCGGATCCGGAAGAGTCCCGGCAGTCTGGTTTCCAGCGGAAAAACGCACGTACTTACGGGGGTAGGCTCGGCAATGGCCGGCCGACTCACGGACGCGCCGGCAGCCCGTGCACCTGTGCACGGGCAACCGACATGTGGAGAGGAGCCCTGACTCAGGGTGAGCACCAAGCCGACCACCACAGACCTCGAGTGGACCGAACTGGACCAGCGGGCCGTGGACACCGCCCGCGTCCTGGCCGCCGATGCCGTACAGAAGGTTGGCAACGGCCATCCTGGTACGGCGATGAGCCTGGCGCCCGCCGCCTACACCCTCTTCCAGAAGGTGATGCGGCACGACCCCGCCGACGCGAACTGGGTCGGGCGCGACCGTTTCGTGCTGTCCGCGGGCCACTCGTCCCTGACCCTCTACACCCAGCTGTACCTGGCCGGCTTCGGCCTGGAGCTGGCGGACCTGGAGTCCTTCCGCACCTGGGGCTCCAAGACCCCCGGCCACCCGGAGTACGGCCACACCACGGGCGTGGAGACCACGACCGGTCCGCTGGGCCAGGGCGTGGCCAACGCGGTGGGCATGGCGATGGCCGCCCGCTACGAGCGCGGCCTGTTCGACCCGGAGGCCCCGGAGGGCGAGTCCCCCTTCGACCACTTCGTCTACTGCATCGCCGGTGACGGCTGCCTCCAGGAGGGCATCTCCGCCGAGGCGTCCTCCACGGCCGGTCACCAGAAGCTCGGCAACCTGGTGCTGCTGTGGGACGACAACCACATCTCCATCGAGGGCGACACCGAGACCGCCGTCTCCGAGGACACCTGCAAGCGGTACGAGGCGTACGGCTGGCACGTCCAGCGTGTCGCCCCGAAGCCGGACGGCGACCTGGACCCGAACGCGATCTACGACGCGATCCAGGAGGCGAAGAAGGTCACCGACCGGCCGTCCTTCATCGCCATGCGCTCGATCATCGCCTGGCCCGCCCCGAACGCGCAGAACACCGAGGCCGCGCACGGCTCGGCGCTCGGCGACGACGAGGTCGCGGCGACCAAGCGGGTCCTGGGCTTCGACCCGGAGAAGTCCTTCGAGGTCTCCGACGAGGTCATCGGGCACACCCGCAAGGCGCTGGAGAAGGGCCAGGCGGCCCGCGCGGTGTGGGAGAAGTCCTTCCAGCAGTGGCGGGACAACAACCCGGACCGCGCCGCCGAGTACGACCGCGTCGCCAAGGGTGAGCTGCCGAAGGGCTGGGAGGAGAAGATCCCGGTCTTCGAGGCCGGCAAGGGCCTGGCGACCCGCGCCGCGTCCGGCAAGGTGCTCCAGGCGCTCGGCGCGGTCGTCCCGGAGCTGTGGGGCGGCTCGGCCGACCTCGCGGGCTCCAACAACACGACGATCGACAAGACGTCGTCCTTCCTCCCGGCGGGCAACCCGCTGCCGGAGGCCGACCCGTACGGCCGCACCATCCACTTCGGCATCCGCGAGCACGCGATGGCCGCGGAGATGAACGGCATCGCGCTGCACGGCAACACCCGCATCTACGGCGGAACCTTCCTGGTCTTCTCCGACTACATGCGCAACGCGGTGCGGCTGTCGGCGCTGATGCACCTGCCGGTGACGTACGTGTGGACGCACGACTCCATCGGTCTGGGCGAGGACGGTCCGACGCACCAGCCGGTCGAGCACCTGGCCTCGCTGCGCGCCATCCCGGGTCTGAACGTGGTCCGTCCGGCCGACGCCAACGAGACCGCCATCGCCTGGCGCGAGATCCTCCGGCGCTGGACGAAGGAGTTCGGCAAGGGCCAGCCGCACGGTCTGGCGCTGACCCGCCAGGGCGTGCCGACGTACGAGCCCAACGACGACGCGGCCAAGGGCGGCTACGTCCTGTTCGAGGCCGACGGCGGCGACGCCGAGGTCTTGCTCATCGCCACCGGCTCCGAGGTGCACGTCGCCGTCGAGGCGCGCGAGCGGCTCCAGGCCGACGGCGTGCCGACCCGTGTGGTGTCCATGCCGTCCGTGGAATGGTTCGAGCAGCAGGACCAGGGGTACCGGGACAGCGTCCTGCCCCCGTCCGTGAGGGCGCGGGTCGCGGTCGAGGCCGGGATCGGTCTGACCTGGCACAAGTACGTGGGGGACGCCGGCCGGATCGTCTCCCTGGAGCACTTCGGTGCTTCGGCGGACGCCAAGGTGCTCTTCAAGGAGTTCGGTTTCACCGCCGAGAACGTCGCGTCCGCCGCCCGGGAATCGATCGCCGCAGCCCAGCGCTGACGCTCGTACACGACACGTAGGAGATGCATTTTCCATGACAGACGCACTCAAGCGCCTCTCCGATGAAGGCGTCGCGATCTGGCTGGACGACCTGTCGCGCAAGCGGATCACGTCCGGCAACCTCGCCGAGCTGATCGACCAGCAGCACGTCGTGGGCGTCACCACCAACCCGTCGATCTTCCAGAAGGCGATCTCCCAGGGCGACGGCTACGACCAGCAGCTCGCCGACCTCGCCGTGCGCGGGGTCACGGTCGAAGAGGCCATCCGCATGATCACCACGGCGGACGTCCGCGACGCCGCCGACATCCTGCGCCCGGTCTTCGACAACACCGGCGGCAAGGACGGCCGGGTCTCCATCGAGGTGGACCCGCGCCTGGCGCACAACACCCACGCCACCGTGGCCGAGGCCAAGCAGCTGGCGTGGCTGGTGGACCGGCCCAACACCTTCATCAAGATCCCGGCCACCGAGGCGGGCCTGCCGGCCATCGCCGAGACCATCGGCCTGGGCATCAGCGTCAACGTCACGCTGATCTTCTCGCTGGAGCGCTACCGCAAGGTCATGGACGCCTTCCTGACCGGCCTGGAGAAGGCCAAGGAGCGCGGCCTGGACCTGTCGCAGATCCACTCCGTGGCGTCCTTCTTCGTGTCCCGCGTGGACACCGAGATCGACAAGCGGATCGACGCGATCGGCACCGACGAGGCCAAGGCGCTGCGCGGCAAGGCCGCCGTCGCCAACGCGCGCCTCGCCTACCAGGCGTACGAGGAGGTCTTCGGCACCGACCGCTGGGCCGCCCTGGAGAAGGCCGGCGCCAACAAGCAGCGTCCGCTGTGGGCGTCGACCGGTGTGAAGGACAAGGCGTACAGCGACACCATGTACGTCACCGACCTGGTCGCGCCGAACACGGTCAACACCATGCCGGAGGCCACGCTGCTGGCCACCGAGGACCACGGCGAGATCACCGGCGACGCCGTCGCCGGGTCGTACGAGCAGGCCCGCGCCGACCTCGACGCGGTCGAGAAGCTCGGGATCTCCTACGACGAGGTGGTCCAGCTCCTGGAGGACGAGGGCGTCGACAAGTTCGAGGACGCCTGGAACGACCTGCTGAAGTCCACGGAGGCGGAGCTCAAGCGCCTCGCTCCCTCGGAGGGCTAAAAATTGTCAAGCAGCAATCCGCTGCGTGACCCCGCAGACCGACGGCTCCCGCGTATCGCGGGGCCGTCGGGTCTGGTCATTTTCGGCGTCACCGGTGATCTGTCCCGCAAGAAGCTCATGCCCGCCGTGTACGACCTCGCCAACCGGGGTCTGCTGCCGCCGGGCTTCTCGCTCGTCGGGTTCGCCCGCCGCGACTGGGAGCACGAGGACTTCGCCCAGGTCGTGCACGACGCCGTCAAGGAACACTCCCGTACGCCGTTCCGCGAGGAGGTCTGGCAGCAGCTCATCCAGGGGATGCGCTTCGTCCAGGGCACCTTCGACGACGACGACGCCTTCGAGCGGCTGCGCGGCACCATCGAGGAACTGGACAAGGCACAGGGCACGGGCGGCAACTTCGCCTTCTACCTGTCGGTGCCGCCGAAGTCCTTCCCGGTGGTCATCCAGCAGCTGAAGAAGCACGGTCTCGCCGACCAGACGGGCGGCTCCTGGCGCCGCGCGGTGATCGAGAAGCCCTTCGGCCACGACCTGAGGTCGGCCGAGGAACTCAACGCGATCGTCCACGAGGTCTTCGCCCCGGACCAGGTCTTCCGCATCGACCACTACCTGGGCAAGGAGACCGTCCAGAACATCCTGGCGCTGCGCTTCGCCAACACGATGTTCGAGCCGATCTGGAACCGGTCCTACGTGGACCACATCCAGATCACCATGGCCGAGGACATCGGCATCGGCGGCCGGGCCGGCTACTACGACGGCATCGGCGCGGCGCGTGACGTCATCCAGAACCACCTGCTCCAACTGCTCGCGCTGACCGCCATGGAGGAGCCCGCCTCCTTCGACGCGGACGCGCTGGCGGCGGAGAAGACCAAGGTGCTCGGCGCGGTCCGCCTCCCCAAGGACCTGGGCCGGGACACCGTGCGCGGCCAGTACGCGGCCGGGTGGCAGGGCGGCGCCAAGGCCGTCGGCTACCTGGAGGAGGAGGGCATCGACCCGAAGTCGAAGACCGACACCTACGCCGCGATCAAGGTCGGCATCGACAACCGCCGCTGGGCGGGCGTCCCCTTCTACCTGCGCACCGGCAAGCGCCTCGGCCGCCGGGTCACGGAGATCGCGGTCGTCTTCCAGCGGGCCCCGCACTCCCCGTTCGACACGACGGCCACCGAGGAACTCGGCTCGAACGCGATCGTCATCCGCGTCCAGCCGGACGAGGGCGTCACCGTCCGCTTCGGTTCCAAGGTGCCGGGCACGTCGATGGAGATCCGGGACGTGTCCATGGACTTCGCCTACGGCGAGTCCTTCACCGAGTCCAGCCCCGAGGCGTACGAGCGCCTGATCCTCGACGTGCTGCTCGGCGACGCCAACCTCTTCCCGCGCACCGAGGAGGTCGAGCTGTCCTGGAAGATCCTCGACCCGATCGAGGAGTACTGGGACGAGCACGGCACGCCGGCCCAGTACCCGGCGGGCACCTGGGGTCCCGTCGAGGCGGACGACATGCTGGAACGAGACGGACGGAGCTGGCGCCGGCCATGAAGACCGACCTCACGGACACCACGGCCAGCAAGATCAACAAGGCGCTGGTGCTCGGCCGTCGGGCGATCGGCACGCCCGCGATCGGCATGGTGCTCACCCTCGTCATCGTCACCGACGAGGAGAACGCCTACGACGCCCTGAAGGCCGCGAGCGACGCCGCGCACGAGCATCCCTCGCGCACGCTCCTCGTCATCAAGCGGGCCTCCCGCTCGCCCCGGGACCGCACCCAGTCCAGGCTGGACGCCGAGGTGCGCCTCGGCGCCGACGCGGGCACCGGCGAGACGATCGTGCTGCGGCTGTACGGCGACGTCGTCCACCACGCCCAGTCGGTAGTCCTGCCGCTGCTGCTGCCGGACGCGCCGGTGGTGGTCTGGTGGCCGGTGAACGCGCCGCTGGATCCGGCGAAGGACCCCCTGGGCGCCCTCGCCCAGCGCCGCGTCACCGACACCTACGCCTGCGAGGAGCCGATACGGGAGCTGGCGGCCCGTGCCGACGCCTACGCGCCGGGCGACACCGACCTGTCGTGGACCCGCATCACGCCGTGGCGCTCGATGCTGGCGGCGGCCCTCGACCAGGTCGACTGCCAGGTGCAGTCGGTCGAGGTGGAGGGCGAGGAGTTCAACCCGAGCTGTGAGCTGCTCGCGATGTGGCTCGCCGACCGGCTGGACGTGCCGGTGCGGCGCACGGTGTCGAGCGGCCCGGGTCTCACCGCGGTCCGCATGGACACCGACTGCGGTCCGGTCGTCCTGGACCGGGCCGACGGCTCGCTGGCGAACCTCTCCATCCAGGGGCAGCCGGCCCGCGCGGTGGCGCTCAAGCGCCGCGAGACGGCCGAGCTGATCGCGGAGGAGCTGCGGCGCCTGGACCCGGACGACACGTACGCCTCGGCGCTGCGCTACGGGGTGGACCGGTTGAACGCGCCGGCCAAAGGGGACCCGGCCGACGGCAACGGCGCCCGCGCGGTCGCCGCTCCCGTCGGGGCGGCTGCGAAGGCCCCCGCGAAGGACGCGGCGCAGGAGAAGACACCGGTGAGGAAGGCGGCGGCGAAATGAGCGACACCCCGCAGCTGGTCGTGCACCGCGACAAGGAGCTGATGGCCGAGGCCGCGGCGGCCCGCCTGATCACGAAGATCGTGGACGCGCAGGCCTCCCGGGGCAGCGCGTCCGTGGTCCTCACCGGCGGCCGCAACGGCAACGGCCTGCTCGCGGCGCTGGCCGGTTCTCCGGCCCGGGACGCGATCGACTGGGGCCGGCTCGACCTGTGGTGGGGCGACGAGCGCTTCCTGCCGGACGGCGACCCGGAGCGCAACGTCACCCAGGCGCGTCAGGCGCTGCTCGACGCGGTGCCGCTGGACCCGAAACGGGTGCACGCGATGGCGCCGTCCGACGGCCCCTACGGTTCGGACGTGGAGGCGGCGGCCGCCGCCTACGCGCAGGAGCTGGCCACGGCCTCCGTCCCCGAGAACCACGCCGCGGTGCCGTCCTTCGACGTCCTGCTCCTCGGTGTCGGTCCGGACACCCACGTGGCGTCGCTCTTCCCGGAGCACCCGGGAGTCCGGGAGACGGAGCGCACGGTGATCGGCGTCCACGGCTCCCCCAAGCCGCCGCCCATCCGCATCTCCCTGACCCTGCCCGCGATCCGCGCCGCCCGTGAGGTGTGGCTGCTCGCGGCGGGCGAGGACAAGGCGAACGCGGTGGCGATGGCCCTGTCGGGCGCGGGCGAGATCCAGGCCCCGGCGGCGGGTGCTCGGGGCCGCGCCCGCACCCTGTGGCTGCTGGACTCGGCGGCGGCGTCCCAGCTGCCGAGGTCGCTGTACCCACCGGCGTCGGCGTAATCCAGCCCGTCCGGCGTTTGAGGACGAGGCTGTTCAGGCCGAAGCTGGCTCTGGGAGCGGCAGCCCCCAGGGACGGGAACGGGAAGGGGCGGCGGGGGCGGAAGACCTCCCGCCGCCCCTTCGGCGCCTTCACACCCGCCCGCGCAACTCCCGGTAGGCGGCAACCAGCGCCTCGGTGGACGCGTCCAGTCCCGGCACCTCCGCGCCCTCGCTCAGCGCCGGCTCCACCCGCTTGGCGAGCACCTTGCCGAGTTCGACGCCCCACTGGTCGAAGGAGTCGATGTTCCAGATCGCGCCCTGTACGAACACCTTGTGCTCGTACAG
>NZ_JBVJEA010000019.1:0-143948 GCF_055581985.1 Streptomyces sp. NPDC042336
GTCGTCGGCGGGCCGGATCGGCGTACGGCGAGGGAGCGGATGCGTTCTTCCAGGGCGCCGGCGACCTGCGTGGCCGCTACTTCCCGGTGCGAGCGGGTGATGAAGTCCGGGCTGCGAGTTGGGAGGCTGGAGGGGCTGGCGGTGCGCGGCACCGGTCGGGGGTCGGTGAGCGCGGTGGTGAACGCGGTGATCAGGTGGGGTGGGGTGTGCTCGCTGAAGTGGGCTTGCCACAGCAGAGTCCGGAAGTCGCGGAGGGCGGTGTCGACCCACCAGGCCCTGGTTGTCTCGTCGGCCTCGACGCGGACGGTGCCGTCGGGTGAGGCGAGCCGGTGGTGGTTGTAGGCCGGAATCCAGCCTGCTTTGAGAAGCGGCTCTTGCGGATCCCAGTTGTCTGCTGGATCGGCCGTGGGATCGGTCAGCGCATCGGTGAACGTCGCGATCATTTCTACGGGGGTGCGGGCATCGAAGCTGGCGAACCAGGCGGGCCGGTCCGGCGCGGGGGCGTGCTGCAGAGTCCACCACCGTCCGGCGGGGTCGGGCTCCAGCCGCAGGAGGGCCTTCTGGTCGGGGCTGGAAAGCAGCACGCGGGGCATCAGGGGGTCGTGACCGTAGCTCCAGCCACAGGCACGGTGGAGAGGGACGGTGACCCAGGCGGGGTCACCGCCGCCGGCCAGGTGGCGCGGGGCGATGTAGTCGATGTCGACGTTGGCGGGGCGGTCGGGCATGGTCACCGTCCCCTCGCGCCGTGTCCGCTGCGCCGGGACGTCAGGGCGGGAAGCTGCGGGCGCTTCGGCCGGGACGGTGCTCGGCGTGCGGCGGCCTGGATGTCGAGGACGACGCGGCCGTGGCAGGCCCAGTCGTCCAGGTAGCTCCAGCACTCCGCGTGATGCTCGTCCAGCGCGTCGACATACGCTGCGCTGCCCGGCCCGGTGCCCTCGGGGAGCTGGGCCCTGGTCTCTTGCCACCGGGCGTCCAGGGCGTCGAGGTGGCTCAGTGCCTCCTCCAGGATGGTCAGCTGCCCGGGCCAGGTGGCCCGCGTGAGGTGTGCGGGCAGGTGCTGGAGCTGGAGCCGGGCGGTGGCCAGCAATTGGCGGGCACCGGGGCGGATACTGACGAACGCTGCGGCGGTGTCTGCGTCCCGGATGGCGGCCCGGCGGCCGTAGGCGTCCTGGTCGAAGGGCCAGCCGTCCAGGTCCGTGTTGAACTCGGTGAAGGCGTCCCAGGACGCCAGGATCCGTTCACTGTGGCGCAGGTAGCGGTTGAGGCGCCGCAGAGAGGTGCGGCGGCCGTGGTTCGTGGTGCGGGAGATGAGAGCATCCTTTTAAGGTCAGCGGCGGGCGGCCGGCTGGACGGCGGTCGTGGGCGCCGGGGGTGTCGCGGGGGCGGTCTGCTGACGGCGCACGGCGCGGGCCTGTGCGCGGATCGTCTTCACCCGGGCGGTGTGCGCGTCGACTACCTGCTGCGGGCGCAGCGGGCTCGGCTCTTTGACGGCGCTGTAGTGGGCGGTGCGGTCGAACATGCCGCGCTGCAGCGGACTCTGGTCGGCCAGCGCGCCCAGGAAGGCACCGGCGAGGCGATCGGGAACGTGCTCGTCGAGGAAGGCATGCCAGATCCGCGGGCCCGGGGATGATTCGTCGCTGCTTGTCCTGACCTCGATGTGCCAGGACGGCTGTTCATGGAACTCACTCATGGGGCGGTGTTCGATCCGGCACAGCGAGTCCGGAGAGAACGCTCTCCCGGCATCCTCGTACTGCCAGCCTGCGCTGGTCACGGGCTGCCAGGGGTCCGGTTGCGATGAGGGCGGTGTGATGAGGGCGTCGGTGAGGCCGGCGAGGACCTCGGCCGGCACGAGTTCACCGAACTCGGCGTACCAGCCATGGTCGCCGGCGCCGGGGGCGGCCCGCAGCCGCCACCAGGCGGAGGTGGCGGACTGCGGGTCGAACTGCAGGCGGTAGCGGTGATCGGGGCTGGCCATCACGATCTCGGCGCTGAGCGGGTCGGAGACCGTGGCCCATCCGGCCGCGGCCAGGCCGTGGGTGACGTGACGGGCGTCGCCCGGACCGGCAAGGTGGCGAGGGCTGGTGTCGAAGGGGATCTGCCCGGCCTGCTTGTCGGCGAAGGCGTCGAGCTGGCGCTCGCTCAACGGCACCGGCTGCACCCCTGCTCGCTCTCGGCGTCGTCGTGCAGCGCACGCAGCTCGTCCAGGACGTAGTGGAGGGTGTGCTGGTCGGTCTGCTCCCAGGCGGCGGAGCGCAGCTCGGCGATCAGGACGTTGACGTGCGCGGTGCGTGGGATGGCCTGGTGTTCCTGGATGGTGCGGGCGAGGGCACGCAGGGTGTCGGCGAGCTGGACGGGCAGGCCCGTGTACTCGTCGAGGAGCGGCTCGACGAGGGCGAGGGCTTCGGCGGGGTCGGGATTCTCGCGCAGATACTCGGTGACGTCCGACAGCGTTTCGGTCAGGGTGCGAAGGGTTTCCGGGGTGAGGGCGGGCATCGGGCTCCTTGAGACGGGGATTCAGGTCAGCGGCGGGTCCGGGCACCGCCGGACGGGGTATAGGGGCGGGCGGTGGTGCGGGGCCGGGCGCTTCGGGCGCTGCTGCGGGCCCAGGTGGCGGCGCGGGCAGCTGTGATCCGGGCCTGTTGCCACGCGCTGAGCTGGGAGGGTTTGACGGAGACCGACCAGGTCCGGATCTGTGTGCTGTGCGGGACACGTCCGCGTGGGCGCATCACGGGGTCCGGGCCGGCAAGTTCGGCTGAGAAGGCTTGGATCAGGTGCATCGGCGTGCTCGGCGTGAAGTTGGCCGTCCAGCCGTTGCCCTGCTTGTCCTGTGCTCCGGTCCACCACATCGCCGAGCCATCGGCGCCCTGGTGGTAATGCATCCACGCGGTGCCGTCGGGGCTGGTCGCCATATAGTCCCGGCCCTCGAACCGCGTGTGCCAGTTCTGCTCCTGCAGAGGTGCCCAGACGTTGGGGGCGTGTGCGGAGCGGGGGCGGGTGAGGGCGTCGGTCAGACCGGCAACGATCTCCACCGGAGTCTGCCGACCCAGGTGCGCGGACCACTCGGCGTTCGCCCCGTTTGCCCGGCCGTGGATGGTCCATCCACCGGGGAGGACGTAGGGGTCGTAGGCGACGCGGACGGTGCGGTCCGGGCTCTCCATGAGCAGCGGGCCGTCCTTCTTGGACTTGTCCCGCCAGCCCGAGGCGCGCAGGAACTCCGAGACGTGCCGGACGTCGCCGCCGCCGGCCAGGGCACGGGGCTGGACGAGGTAGTGCTGCTCGACTTGCTCGTCCGGCCCCCAGCCCTGCCACTGCTTATTCTTCACCGGCGCCGCCGTACGACGAGCGGGGCAGGAGCCGGAGGCTTCGCCGCGCTGGTGGCCGGTCGGGTGCCGAGGTGCTGGAGGAGGTCCTGGTGCTCGTCCAGGTCCAGGCTGATGTCGTGCAGTTCGTTGGCGGCACGGCCCAAGGCGAGCCATACCTCCGCTGGCAGGGCGCCTCGTTCCGCCTCGCTCTTGGCGAAGTGGCTGCCGGTGATGACGAGGTGAGTGACGCCGCCGAGGACTCCGTTGTCCGGGTCGAGGACGCGTGCGATGACCTGCGCTGCCTGGGGCGGGGGAAGCTGAGAGAGGTGGTCGGAGAGCTGGCCGAGCTGGCGGGTGATCTCGTCGGCCAGTCTCACCGGGTAGGGGGCGGGGTGGGACATGCTCCTCCGGGTGCGTGGACGTTCAGTGGTGGTGGCGCTGCCCGACGCGTTGCGCCTCGGTGGGGACGGCGTCCGGGTGGGCGCCGGCCAGTGGGGAGGCGCGGTCGGGGCCGGTCGTGATGCAGGCGCGTAGATAGCGGCGGAACAGGGCGGTTGCGAGCCGGGGTTTGAGCCGATGGCTGATCGGTGCGGGTGTGCGTTCTGCTACGGGTTTCTCCGTGGAGTTGGGCGGCGGGGAGGTGGGCGGCCCCGGCGTGGTGCCGGGGCCGCCCGGGCTCACGGGGTGCGGCGGGCCGGTGCGGGGCGCGAGGGGGAACTGGCGGGCGCCGGTTGCTGCGGGGCAGGGCGGGCCGCGCGCGCCCGGAGACGGTGCACGGCCTGCTGGTAGAGGGCCTCGTCGAAGACCTCGGGGTCGCAGTTGACCGTGTATCCGGCCAGGAGCAGGGCGGGGATGGCGCGGTTCGCCAGGCGTTTCTGCTCCTCGGCACCGAGGTGATCGGGCACGGTGTGCCGGATGTAGAGCGGCTCGCCTGTGGGGTATTCGTGGCGTTCGAGGCCGAGCTGTTCCAGCAGGTCGTGGAGGCCGGCGGGGGCGCCGGTGGGGGTGTCGGCGTGGATGGTGGTTGTCAGGGCCTTGATGTAGATCTCTACGTCTGTGCCGTACTCGTCGGCCAGATTGGCCATACGTTTCTTCTCCGGGGTCAGCGGCGGCGGGAAACCGGGGACTGTGCACGGCCCGCTGCCGGTGTCGGGGCCGGTGCGGTCGCTGGCCGCTGCGCCGGGCGGGCGGCGTGGTTGCGGGCGTGCAGGATGACGCGGGCGGCTTCGCTCAGGGAGTTGGCGGTGCTACCGAGCCGTGCGATGGGCTCGGGTTCCTCGCCGGGCGCGGCGCCGTGGAGATCACTGGCGGCGATCCAGGCGCGGACGATCACTTCTCTGGTCAGGGGCAGCAGCCCGTGCACGGGGGCCGCGACCTCGGTCAGGACTTCGGCCACCTCGCTGCTGGTCTCGGCGGCCGAGGCCCGCTCGGCGAGTTGGGTGAGGTAGCGCAGGGCTGCGTCACGGTCGCCGTCGGGGGCGGCCAGCATGTTCAGGGTGGGGTCGAGGTGGACGCTGTGGCCGGCGGCGAGCAGGGCGTGCGAGGCGGTGGTCGCCTTCAGGCGCTGCTGCTCGATGGGCAGGCCGTGCGGAAGACGGTGGTAGTCCCCGCGGGGTCCGGGAGAGGTGAGGAAGCCGCCGGCCCGCTGGAGGATGTCTGCTGCTTGCTCGGTGCCGCCGATGGCCACGACCAGACCGGTGCGGGGGCCTTGGTGATGGTGACGTACTCCAGGACCCAGAAGTCGGGCTCCGTCTGGTTCATCGCGTCCTGGCGGTGGGTGTGCGGGCGCCGGCGGGGGCCGGCGGCATGGAGGCCGGGGCGGAGGTGGGCGCGTGGCGTCCGGAGGGGTGCTGGAGGGCGGTGCCGATGCCGAGCGCGTCGAGCTGCGGGCCGATCTCGCGCAGCGCGCGGGCCTGGGCCTGGGTGTCGTCGCCACTCAGGCGGTAGATGCCGCTGTGCGGGTCCTGGATGAAGCCGTGGGCGGCGAGGATGGTGCCGGCCCGGTCGTCGGCGGGGGCGGTGGCGACGCTGCCGTCCGGCTGCCAGGTCAGGACGACCCGGTCCGGCTGGGAGGGCTGGATGCCGTTTAGGGCGTTGTGCCGGACCTGGGCGAGCGCACGGTCGTAGCGGACGAGGAGATCGCCGGCGACCTGCTCGGTGCCGAGGAACGGGTCGTCGGTCAGGGCGATGCCGTTGGGCTCGGGGACGCCGCGGTACGCCTCGTCCGGCAGGGCGTGCGGGGCGACGGCGGCGAGGAGGAAGCCGTCGCGTTCGTCGTGCCGGTCGATCAGGACGAGCTGGGCGCCGTCGGGGCGGCTGAGGACGGCTGCCTGCTGCAGGGGGCGTTCGGCCAGGGAGGCGGCGACCAGGTCCAGGTCCCAGATGCGGTCGGTGAGTTCGGCGAGGTCGTCCTTGGCGTCGCCCGTCAGGTGGGTGCTGGTCCAGGTGTCGGGGAGTTCGCTGGCGAGGACGTCGGCGTAAGAGGCAAGGCGCTCGGAGTTGACATGGTCGTGCATGGTGTCCTTGGGCAGTTGCAGGGGCGTTAGCGGCGCAGGTGGGTGGCACCGACGGGTGGCGGTGCCGGGGCTGGCAGGGCACGCGGCGGGGGCGGGCAGGCGCACACCGCGGAGCGTTCGGGCTCATGGTCGGGAACCTGCTCTGTGCAGGCGCGGCGGCCGGGGTGAGGGGCGTGCCGGTCGGCCAGCCGTCCGCGGGTGTGCGCGAGGTCGGAGCGGATGACGCGGACGTATGCGTCGGCGAGGTAGCGCAGGCGCCCGGCGGTGTACGGATCGCTCGCGTCGCCGAGCCCGTCGAAGAACTCCGCCAGGGCGCCGAGGGTTTCCTCGAACCCGGCGAGGATGCCGTCGTGGGGCGCGGTGAGTTCGGTGAGGACGTCGGCTGCCTCGGCGGTGTCGGTGGCCTCGCGGAGACGTTCTGCGAGGTGGGAGACCGAGGCGCCGAGCGTGGGATAGGCCGCGGGGCGGGCTTCGGTGTCGAAGCGCTCGTCGCAGCCGACGTGGTACCCGACAGCCCGAAGGCGCCCTACGGCATCGATGGCGAGACGGGACTCCTCGTCCTCGGTCAGGCCGGCGGGGGCGCGGTGGTAGCTCTCGTGGAGGCGGACGACAGCGACGAATCCCGCTCGCTGGAGAATGCTGTGCGCCTCAGCGTCGCCCCCGCGGGCGAGGAGTTCGCCGGAGTGCGGGTCACGGCGGATGTCCAGCAAGCGGCCGGTGGTGCGGGGCAAAGAGACGTTTCTCCTACAAAGATCGGTGGGCGGTGCGCCGGGCCGCGGCCGGTGCAGCGACGGCCCGACGCTGGGCCAGATGGGCCGCAGTGGCGTCCAGGTCCTGCTGAATCGCATGAAGGCGGCGGGCGATCAGCTCCAGACGGTGCGCCGTGTCCGTGCCGGCAGCCCCCGGTTGCCGGGCGATCCGGTACGCGGTGTGCTCGACCAGTCCGCGGACCGTGGCCAGCGGGCCGGCCTGTTCGTCGGCGAGCTGCGCGAGGACGCCCGCGAGCTGCGCCGATGCGGTCGGGACCGTACGGGCAGCGGACCACTGCGTGGTGCCGGTGCGGACGGGGATCAGCTGCAGGTCCTGCTCGATGCGGCGTGCTTCGTCCGCAAGCCGTCGCAGGATGTCGGCGGGAGGGGTGCGCCAGGTGCCGTCGAGGTGGATCAGGTTGGCGATCAGATCCAGACGTCCGGGCTGGCCCTGGACAGCGATCCACCGCCAGCCGTGCTCTGCGGCGCCGGGTACCTCGATACCGGCGGCCCGGGCGAACCGGTGGGCGGTTTCGGACCACTCGGGGCCGGTCAGCTCCCGGTCGTCCGGATGGAGCCGGACGTCGAGATGGAGGATCGCGTGCCGGTCGTCGTCCGGGCTGGCAGCGAACGGGTGTTCCATGTAGGGATCTTCGAGGTGCTCGGCCCACTCAACGGACGTCCAGGTCTTCTGCTCGTCGTCCGGGGTGTAGTAGTCCAGGCCCGGCCAGTGGGCGACCACGGTGTACTCCGTCAGGCCCTCGTTCGGGGAGAGGGGCCGCCCGAGCGCCTCGGCCAGCGGTTCGCGCGGCGAGTGGGCCCTTGGGTGCAGGCGGGGGATCATGACGGCGCCCCGCTCGACGCGCGGGTGGGTGACCGGTGCTGATGAAGGTCGCGGGCTGCACAGAGCAGCGAGCGCTCGCGGACCAGGTCGGCGTGGACCGAGATGTCTCCTGGCGGAAGACAGTCGATCGCCCTGTCGATGGCGCTCAGCCCCTCGTCGTACCGGCCCAGCCGGCGCAGGGCACCCGCCGTGCGGAAGAGGACGATCGGGTCGGTGCCGGTGGCGAGGGCGGGCCGCAAGCTGAGGGCCAGGAGACGCTCCGCACCCTCGTCCAGGTCCTGGCCGAGCCACAGTCCGTGCAGCAGGACGTGCAGGGTCTTGGGGTGCTCCTCGGCCGTGGCGAGGACTTCGTCCATGACCATCAGGCCCTCGGGGCGGGACTGGCCAAGCAGCGCGAAGGCGTACAGGGCGCGGGTGTAGCAGTCCGGCGGCTGACGCGCGGTCTGCGCGAGCTGTTCGACGAGGCGCTGGAGGGTGGGGCAGCGGAAGTCGAACCGCAGGGCGCTCAGGTACAGGTGTGCCAAGGTGCGGGTGGTGATCGGATCACGGTGCGTCGCGAGGACATCCTCCGGGGACAGCAGGCCCAAGACGCTGCGGCCGGCTGACCGTGCCGCCCAGGCGGCATCCGCGCACACCTCGGCTGAGGTTTTCCAATCGGCCCGGATGCCGTGGAGGTCTTCGGCCAGGCGCAGCGGCCAGGAAGAATCATCCGCAGTTGCGGTGGCTCGGGCCCTGGCCTTGCGGAGCGCAGCGGCACGGTCGGGGCGGTTCGTGGGGGGAGTCACCGGCCGCCCCTGGCGTCTGCGGTGTGCACGAGCTGGCCCAGAGCGGTGGTGGTGTACCAGCCGCAGTCGATCAGCTCGTCGCGGCCGGCGAACCTCGTAAGGAGGGCGTCTTCCATGGCCCGCAGGTAGATCAGGCAGTCCGGGCAGCGGCGCGAGAGGTGCACGAGGTAGCGGGGGTGAGCGGTGACGTAGGACTGGGCACCGCCGGTGGGATCACGCAGTCGCCATCCGTCCTCGTCGGTGGGGGTGTGCCAGGAGGGGGCGACGATGCGCATGGAGTCTCCCCACAGTTCTCCGCCGGCCACACCCTTGAGAACGACGACGGTGTCCCCGGTCTGAAAATGGGCGTGGGTGATATCTCGTGTGGGAGTGAGCGGGTCGGGGGTGAGGGCGGTGACGGGGGTGGGTTGATGGTCCCAGGACGGAGGGAGCACGCGGTTCCTTCCACGCGATGGCTGGCGGGGTGGGAGCATCAATAGTCCGGAGGAACGCCGGTTTGGCTAACCGGCGTTTCCCGGCTATGTTGCCCCGCCGTCAGCGGAACGGGTTCTCCGTCCCGCGGTCCGCCTCGGTGGCTGCGTCGAGGAGTTCGAGCAGGTCAGTACCTTCGGAGTCGCGCTGGTCGATCCACCATCCGGCACGGGTTATGGAGCGGGCCTTCTCCTCCAGCTCCGCCCAGTCCGCCTCGTCCCAACTGCCCTCGACGACCAGGGCGGTGTGCGCGGCCATCATCAGCTGATGGCGGGAGCGCTCACCCCAGTGCAGGGCCTTGGCCGGGCCCTCCAGCTGCGGCATGTCGAACTGCTTGGCCCAGGTGGCGGCTGCCTCCTGCTCCTCGGCGCGCTTCTCCGCGAGCCACTTCTCCTTGGACGCGGAGTCGGCGTCGCGCGCCGCCTTCCAGCAGTCGGTGCAGTCCTTCGACGCGAGCCAACGGGCGAAGCCGGCCCGCTTGTCGGCGGGGCGGTTGGACAGGTCGTGATCTACCCGGTGGGAGCAGGCGTGCTCCACGGTCCAGTGCGTACTTACCCCCGGGGAATTCCGTTTGATGGGCGTTACGTTCGAGGTCGGGCTGCTGGTCTGGGGCTTCAAATCGAGTGCCTTTCGTTGACGGTTGGGGTTGCACGAGTCATGCGACGGACGGGGGTGGTCTGGAGTGCTTGGCGGTGGTCTCGGGGACGCTTCCGCCTTCTGCGTCGTCTCAGCGGGTCCTGCGGATGGCGTCTGTGGCCGCCTTGGCGATGGCGGCGGGAGCGCTGGAGGGCTGGGGCAGGTGCAGCAAGGTGGTCCCCGGCAAGTGGCGGGATTCCGCGGTGAGGGTGAGCTGGAGTACGGCGCAGCCGGCGGTCGTGAGCTGCTTGACGCGGGTGACGGCTTGAGCGGTTTCGTCGCTGCCGTAGTGGGCGTCGGTGACGATCACGAGGAGGCGGCCGGCGCCGGGGCGGCTGAGTTCGAGGCCGTGGTCGAGTGCGTCGATGGCGTTGGCGAGGTTGTGGTGGCCGCCGGTGGCATCGAACGTCGTCACGCGCTCTGGTGCTCGGTGGGTGGGTCGGGTCAGTGCGGTCAGGTGCCTGTCGTAGGCGATGGTGGCGGTACGGGAGTCGGGGTCGGTCAGGGCTGCTGCGCGTGCCACGATCCAGGCAGCGGACGCGACGGGCTTGCAGGCGGCACGCATGGAGCCGGAGACGTCGACGGCGATCCCCACACGCAGTGGTGGGGTGGGGGAGTTCCTGCGGCGGGTGTGGGTGAACGGTTCCGCTGTGGGGACCGACCCGGCCGCGCGCTGAGCGTCGCGGGCGAGGGCCGCGCGCATGTTGAGGCGGCCGGGCGGGGTGGGCCTGGTGGTCCGCTCCTCGGTCCGCTCGCGGTAGGCGGCGGCACGCAGGGCGCGGCTCAGGCGCGCGGCGGCACTCTGCTCGGCGGCGGTGGGCCTGCGGGTGCCGGTGACGGGGTTGCCGGAGGGTGCCGGTGTGCCGTCGGGGTTGACGGTGGTGCTACGGGCGTTGAAGACCGACTTGGCGGTGGCGGCGGCTTTGCGTCGCTGGCGGGCTCGCTGGGCGCGGTCCTGAGCCTGCGCCTTGGAGCGCGACGCCATGGCGTTGGCCGCTGCGTCCTGTGCCGCGAGGTCGGCCGCGTCGGTGGCTGCCGCGTGGTCCATGACGACCTTCACGGCGCCGGTCAGCAGATCGGAGAGGCCCTCCGGCACGGGCAGGGCGGGGGCCGCGGCGTCCAGAGCGTCGCACCATTGTTGACCGTGCGCGAGCATGGTCGTGGCGTCGTAGTCGGCGCACTGGTGAGCTGCGGTCCAGATGCGGGTGAGGGTGGTCAGCAGGTTTGCGCCCAGCACCTTTTCGCACAGATCGGCGACAGCCCGGGTCTCGCTGGCGTCCAGGATGCCGACGTCACGGCGGCCGAGGATCAGGGCTGCCGCGGCGGCGGCCTGCTCGATGCCCTGGAGGGTGGGGTGGGCGATGTCGGGCATGACCAGGGTTCGGGCGCTGGTGCGCAGGTACGTGCGGTCCGTGGGCCGCGTGATCAGGTGCGCGCCTTCGACGCGGCTCTCCTCCAGCAGGAGCGCGGCCTCGACGACGCGGGGGTTGGCTCCGGCAGGCTGTGTCCAGACGGAGTGGGCCGCGTGCGCGGCCTCGTGGACGAACACTCCCCAGGCGGCGGGATACCGCTCCTCGTCGCCCACGATCCGCGGATGGATCTCGTGGGGCTTAAGCGGGGCGAACAGACGGGCGTCGAACTCGACCTCTCCCAGCGTGGGGAAGTAGGCGGCCGGTGCGCCGCTGCGCGTGCCGGGGCGGCAGGTGACGAGGAGGTCCTGGCGGCCGGAGAGGGCGACGAGCCGGTCGCCGAGTTCGGCTCCCACGCGCAGCCACGCGGCCGGTGAGGAGCGGGGTTGCGCGGGCGGGGCGCCGTCGTCGTCCCAGCGCGCGAGGTCGGCGTCGTCTTCCGGCGTGGACTGGATGTGGTGGTGGGCGCTCATCGCGGGCGGCCCCGGTGTGCGGAGCCGGTGCTGCTCGGGGGCTGCCGGGCGGCTGAGGCGGGGAGCTGCTTGCCGAGGGTGAGAGGTGCGATCTTCTTGATGCCGACCGCCTTCGTGACGGCGTCGGCGACGGCGTCGCGATCCTCCACAGGAGCGATGCCGACGAGGTTCGCGAGCGCGGCTTTGGTGCCGAGGACGGCCTCGGTCTTCTGGTAGCTGAGCAGTTCTCGCAGTTGGGGGGCCCAGCCCAGCTCGCCGAGTTCGACCTGGTGGGCGAGGTGTCGGGCGACCCGGACCACCCGGGCATCGATTCTCAAGGCCAGGGCGAGGTCGTAGTCCGTGCCAATCTGGATCTGCACGCTGAACCGGCTCGCGAGCGCCTCCGTCAAGACCGCCCCGTGGACGCCGGGATTGTGGCCCGCCACCACGTAGAAGCCCGGCTCGGCCTTGATGGTCTCGCCCTTGTGGGCCTTGACCTGGATCTGCCTGCGCCCGTCCATCGCGGGATACAGCGCCGCCAGGACCTTCGGTGAGATCAGGGTGGCGTCGTCGATCAGCAGGGCGCGGCCCTCGGTCATCGCGGTGACCAGCGGACCGTACTGGAAGACGTAGGCTCCCGCGTCGTCCTGTGTGTACTCGCCGATCAGGTCGCCGACCGTGGTGTCGCCGTCACCGGCGACGGTGAGCAGGTCCGGGAACGCCGCCTCGACCAGACTCGTCTTGCCGGTGCCTGGAGGGCCGTAGAGCAGCACGGGCACGTCGGCGTCGCGCAAGCGGTTCAACGCTTCGACGTCGGGTAGATCGGCCAGCTCCCGGGGGTGGTAGAGCTGGCCCCCCGCGCGGCGGATCGGGCCGGTCTGCTTGGGCGCGGCGGCTGCGGTGTAGGTCGTACGGGTCGTGGCCGCCTGGGCGCGGGGAGAGTGGGTGCCCGGTGGGCTGATCACAGCCCTCTGCGCGGCTGCGGCGGTTTTCACGTTCGCGCGGAACTCCGGTTGTCCGGTCCCGCTTTGGTCGGCCTCGCCGCGTCGCACCAGGGTGAGGGCGGCGTTGCGGACGGCCCCGTGGGAGTGGCCCAGCTGCCTGGCCATATCCCCGATGGTGAACTTGTCCGCCGGCCGGTCGGCCAGCAGTCGGGCCACCTTGGCCCGTAGTTCGCCGCCCTTGGTGCGCGCTGGTCTGGTAGGCCCGGGTGTGGTCAAAACGAGAACCCTTCAACAGGTGCGGGTGGGGGCGGGGTGGGCGATGCGCTAAAGAGGCCGGCCGCTCTCGGAGGGGATCACGGGCTGTGCCGACATCGGCGACCGGACCAACTGGGGCGTACCGTCGGCGCTCACCGGCTGGCCGAGGGCTCGGTCCAGGGGCACGGGATGGCTGGCGATGAGCAGCTGGCTGGCTGGCGAGCAGGCCCGTTCGTGAGCTCGGTACCGGGTTCCGTCGCTCGGCAGGCGCAGCCGGGCGTTTCTTCGAAGCCGTCCTGGAGCAGGATCCGCCGGGCGGCGGCGTTGTAGCCGGTGGTGGTGATCTCGCCGGTGATGGCGTGCCGGATCGGCATGAACGGCTCTGCTGGTGCCTCGGGCAAAGTGGATCTCCTATCGGTGGCGGGCGGTCATGCTGGCGCGGGGCGGCGGCGCGGGCGGTGTGGTGTCCACGGCCGGGCGCGGGCGGGTGCGCAGCACGGGGATGCGGTGCGGGGGCAGGACGGCGACGGTCGCACCGAGGTCTTCGGCTGCCTCTTCGACTTCGCGAGTGAGGAACTCGATCTGCCGGCCCAGCGCTGAGAGGCGGGCGGCGATCTGGCGGCCCTGCACGGTCTCCAGGGCGGTGGCGAACTGGCTGCTCGTCTCCAGAAGTTCCTGCAGGCGGACCATCGGGCCGGCGGCGTAGCCCCGCTGGACAGCTCCCAGGAGAGCGTTCGAGGCGTCACCGGCACTGTGGCCTTCGACGACGTCGCGGATGAGGTCCTGCAGGGACAGCTCCGGGGCCGGTGCCGGGCGGTTAAAACGGGAGATGTCCGAGCGCAGCACGCCGGGCGGGACCGGAGCGGGCAGGGCCTTGCCCGCCTCGTACTCGTGGGCGAAATGCCCGATCACCTGCCAGCCCGGTACGCCCGGGTCGCCGCGCAGCGCGACCACTGTGGAGTCGTCGTCCTCGACCAGGTAAGCGAGGGTGATCGGCTGTCCGTCGGCGGCATACCACGACTCGGTCAGCTCCAGCGCGCCACGCGTCTGCGCGGCCCGGGCCCTGTCGGTCCACAGCTGCTGTTCCTCGTCGGTCAGCGGAGCCTTGTGGTGCTGGCCGTCGCGTTGGTCGGCGAGGTTGCTGGCGATCGGGCTGTGGTCCGCCCAGGCGGTGAGGTGCGGCCACAGGGCCGCGTGCTGAGCACGTTCGGCGGGGGAGCCGGGCGCGGCGGGCCGGTCGAGGGCTCGGCGGATTTCGGCGGCGGAGGATTCCAGGCCGTCCAGGACGGCCCGCCACCCGGTCAGGTGCCGGGCGGGCGGCAACTCGTCGAGCGCGAGTCGGGCGGCATCGAGGAGAGCCTCGGCGTGCGGGGCGAGGTGGGTGGCGTACGCCTCCACCGCCGCCTTGTCACGGTGGGCTCGTGCGGCTGCGGCGGCGTCTGCGTGGACGGTGCGGCCGTGGCGGTCGCGTGTCATGTCGAGGGCGGCATCGGTCTCGCAGTCGATGACGGCCATCCGCAGCCGGAAGTCGCCTGCCTTGCTGGCCAGTTCGGACGCCGTCGGCAAAGGACTGTCGGGGGCCGGGCTGTTCGTGGGTGTCATCGAGACCGCCCGTCGGCTGCGGCCGTCAGGTGGACGGTGGGAGCGTAGGTGGGCTTCGGCGGGATCGGCCGGGCCGACGGAGGGGAGGTGGTGGGCGGGGTGGAGCGCTGCGTCGTTCGGCCGGCGGCGGCCTGGGCGAGCCTGCTGCGGCGCTCCTGGAGCCCGTGGGGCCGGACAGGGCGCGGCGGACCGGCGGAGAGGGCCGGATTGAGGCGGATGTCGGCCTGCACGGTGTAACCGTGGCGGCGCAGGTCGTGGACGGCCTGGCGGGTGCGGCGGACTCCGTCGCGCTCGGGCTCGCTGAGGCGGTACAGCCCGGGTTCACCGGGAACGGGCTCGAACTGCTCGCGCTCCAGGAACCAGTGGGCGAGGTGCTGGGGAATCGAGGAAGTGAAGGAGGCGACGAAGCCGTGTTCCTTGTGGTCGCCGAAGGAGAAGTGGGTGCCGGGTTGCAAGGGGGCGAAAGTCTCCAGACTTGTCGGGGGGAACGGTCAGTGGCTGCGGTACGCCGGCCGGGCCGCAGCGAGGGGGCGGGCTGGGGCTGTGACGGGGAGGGCCGGGCGGCGGTGGGGTGCGCTCAGGCGGGCCTGGCGCAAGAACGCGTCGCCGTCGGTGAGCCACGTCTCGATCGCCGGCCACGCGCGTGCTCGGCGCTCCTGCTCCGGTACGGCATCACCGTGGACGATCTCGTCGAGCAGGGCTTCGGCATCGCTCACGGCGTCGGCCAGACGGGAGAGGGCTGAGGCGTCGTCGGGCCACGGGCTGGTCGCGGGCCGGCACCGGTCGAGCAGCGTCGGGGCGTGGTCGACGACGGTCAGGAAACGGCGCCAGGCGTGGTCGAGGAACAGCTCCGTCGAGGCGCCGAGGGCGGCGGCGCCCAGCGGGGTGGCGTCGCTGTAGCTGCCGGAGGCGTTCATGGCCTGCCAGGCGTCGTGCTCGGAGCGGATGTCCCCGAGCACGCCGGCGATGGCCGCCGTCTGGCGGGCATGGACGGCCTGCTCGTAGGCGGGAAGGTACCGGTCGGTGAGGGCCTGGGCGGCCCGCCCGGGAAACGGCGGCAGGACGATGCTGGGCGGAGCGTGGGGGTCGCCGTAGCCTCCTTCGAGCCCTTCCGGCGAGAAGGCGCCCACCAGGTAGCCGAGATGATGGCCGGGCCGCTCGACGAACAACAGTGTGGTGCCCTGCGCCGCGTCGGTGAGGACCGCGGCGTAAGGGATCCGCTCGCTCTGGACGGCGCGGCCGAGGTCGCCGCTGTCCCAGATCCACGGGACCAGGTCCTCCTGCCAGGCCGGGTGCGCATAGATCTCGACCGAGGCGTGCCACTGGCCGGGCAGCAGGCGCGCGTGGTCACGGGCGGCGTCGCCGATGTACCGCCGGCTGCTCGTGTGCACGCTGGCGCGGTGCCGCTTCGCGCACGTGACCAGATCGATCACGGTGGTCTGGGTGCCGTCCGCGGGCAGGTGCCAGACGCCGTCGTCGGCTCGCTGGAAGCCGCTCTCGGTGAGGGCGGTGTGCGCCCACGGATACTGCTCGCCCGAGGCGATGGCGACGATCCCCGACTCCCGGCTGTGCGACAGGATGATCTGCGCCTCAGCCACGGACCAGGTCCTCGCCACCGCGCAGGACGGCGCGCAGGCTGCGGCCGTACGCCCAGGCGTGCTCCCGGGCCGCCGCCTCCAGCTGGTCGTACCCGGCCTGGGCCGTCATCTGCCCGGGGTGCTTGCGGTAGCGGTACACAGGGACCGGCAGCAGGATTCCGGGTGCGAGCGTGGTGACGCCGAGGGCCGCGCAGTAGTCCTCGCCCTGGACGAGGCCTCCCATCGGCGCTGCGCGCACGAGGTCGGTGCGGGCGAGGATCGTGGTCGGCCCGATGGGGATCGTGTCCGTCGGCGTCTTCCAATAGGTCCACACGTCGCCGGCCTCGTGCCGGCCGGGCGGGGTCGGGCAGCGCCACAGACGGGTCGAGCCATCGGGGTGCTGGTCCTCGCTCCAGCCCGCGCACCAGCCGACTCCGGTGGATTCCAGGATGTCCAGCCGTACGGACATGGCGTCATCGGTGAACTGGTCGTCATCATCGGCCCAGTTGACGTAGGGGGTGCGCACGTGAGTGAGGGCCAGATTCCTGGCGCAGGCGGCGCCGACCGGCCGGGGCAGCGTCAGTGTGCGGATGCGGGAGTCCTGCGCGAGCGCGGTCGGCAGGCGCTCTGGTGTGGTGCCGTCGAGCGCGATCACGGCCTCCCACGGCACGGACTGCCGGGTGAGGCTGGCGTGCATGGCGGTCAGGTAGTCGAGGCGGTCGTCGCGCAGGCGGGTGGCGATGACGACCGTAATCAGGGGAGCGGGCAGGGAAGTCTCCGGCAATGAGGGGCGGTGCGGGTCAGCGGCGGGCAGCCGTGCGGGGCCCGGTCGGCGCTGCACCGGCAGCGGGCCGCGGTGGGCGCGCGGTGCGCGAGGTGGTGGGCGTCCGGCGTGTGGTGATGGCGGGCCAGTGCGCCGGGTGGTCGCTGAAGGGGGTGTTGGGGTCGGTGTCCCAGGCCACGAGGGGGCCCGTGCCTGTGTGAGCCATGCTGATCACTTCGATGCCCTGCGGATGCAGGATGTAGCCCCACGGCATGCCCAGGTCGCTGGCGGTGGTGTCGGTGACCGTCATACGCACCGGGGGCGAGCCGTCCGGAGTGATCAGGTGATCGAGGGTCCGGCTGGGCCAGTGTTCGCCGCCGGTCAGCGTGGCCACGAGCGTGGGCGGGGCGTCGTCGAGGAGATCGGTGCCGAGTTCGTCCCAGCCGACGGCGATGTCGTCGATGAGGTGCTGGGCCATGGCCTCGACGTCGCGTCCGAACTTGTACTGGTAGGCGGCCAGGAGGAGCGGGAGGTGGTTGCTGGGCACGCCGTCGAGCTGGACGTGGATGCCGCTGTACCCCGTGCCGGGGGTGGGGCGGGCGATGAAGGAGTGTGTGGACAGGGAGTTCTCCGGAGCGAGCAGCGGGCGGGGGATGTCCTCGGTGGCCGTCGAAGTGGCGGGCGGGTGCGGCTACGCGCGGTGTGACCAGGAGGGGACCGGGGGGCCGGAGGCGTCGGTGCGGGCGCAGGTGTAGCCGATCAGGCGGGAGAGCTCGGCCTTCGCGGGGACGGTGGCGGCGTCGTTGCACACGAACGTGTACTGGATGGACATGCGGGGCACGTCGTGGAGCCAGGCCCGGTCTTCCTTGCCGGGGTTGATCTGCAGGCCGGAGTGCGCGACGGCGTCGGTCTGGGTGTGCGTGTGGGAGAAGAGGACCAGCGCGCCGCCGTCTTCCGTCTTGAGGGCGTAGGCGTCCGTGAAGCGGTTGTCGGCTTCGTCGAAGACGCTGGTGCCCTGGTCGCCGAAGCGTGTTGCGGCATCGCTGTGGACCTTGACTTGCCGCTTGCTGGCCTTGGTCGGCGCGAACACCTTGCTTCCGGTGTTCGTGCCTCCGCTGGTGAAGTTGTCCAGCACGGCAGTACGCAGCAGGTCGGCGTCGGCGGCCAGCTGCTTGTTGTCGTTGGCGGCGACGGCCGTCGCGTATCCCTCGCGGTCCAGGGCGACGTCGGGCAGCTTCTGGCTGTCGAGGTCGACGACGGACACTATCTCCCAGCGCTTGTGCTGGGGCTGTTCGGCGAACACGGCCAGGCGAGAGGGGGCCTTGCCCTTCTCGCTGGAGAGGGCGGCAGCGAACCAGCGGTCCTGTCCGTCGGCCAGGCGGGGGATGTACAGCTTGGCGCTGGCGAGGTCGTAGGACCAGCGCTCGTACGGCTCGCGGTCCTTGGCGGGGAGTCCTTCGGTCTCGGTGTAGTCCGAGACGGACATCGCGTACAGGGGCCCGTCCTCGACGGTGTCGAGGAGGCGCCGGTCGCGGTCCGCATTGGCCTCATTGTTGATCTTGGAATAGCGGGTGATGACGTCGCGGGCCTGGGCGGTGCTGAGAGCGGGCGCGGGCTTCGGGGCGGTGCTGGCGCTGGGCGTCTGCCGGGCCTGGGCTGGGCCGTCTTCGTCGGAGCAGCCAGTGAGGGCCAGGGTGAGGCAGGCGGCGCCGATGATCAGCGGCAGAGTACGGCGGGCGGTGCGGATGGAGGCTCCAAGGGTTCGCAAGGGGAAGAAGTCAGGGCGTGCGTCTGGCCGGTGGGGGGGCTTTCGGCGATGCCGGCGGGAGGACCCGTGGCGGGAGGGGTGACGGCTGGGCTGGGGGAACGTGTGAGTTTTCGTGGGGCAAGGCGGGGTGCGGTAGCAGCCTGAGCTGGGCGAGGCGGTGGTCGATCGCCTCGATCAGGGGTTGGGTGCTGCCGCCGTGGCGGGCTTCGGGCCGTTGGGGAGCACCGGGATCGTTGGAGGGCGCCGAGTCGTAGATGACCTCGAACAGCGTCGGGTCGTCGGGGTGCTCGCGAGTGGCGATCCAGCCCTCCGGGTCTCCGGGCGGTCGCTCGGAGGGCGGGTCGTGCGGCGGACTGATGACCAGGTAGCTGTCGTCGGGGAGCGAGACGCGCACGTTGTAGGTGCTGAGGCCGAATTCGATGTCGCACTGCAGCCCGCGTGCCCGAAGCGGCGTGATGACGTGTGCGTGGCGACGCCACAGCTCCTGCCACCACGGCGTGTGCACGTTGCGGTGGTCGGGCAGCGGTGCGAGCGGTACCTGGCCGGGTTCTGGAGTTGTCGTTTCGTCAGCGGCCATGGCTCCTCCTGCGGCTGCCGCCGCTTGGGCCCGGAGGTAGGCGTGCGGGTCGTCGGGGCGTGGGGGAGAGGTCAAAGGGTGTGCTCCTTCCTGCCGGCGGGCAGAGCGGCGACGGCTGTGGCGTCGGGGTGAGCCGGAGTGCAGTGGGTCGGGGCGCGCACGGGCACGACCGATGGAGAAGAGCTAACGGCGAGGCCCGGGGCCGGTGGAGGGAGGCGCGGGCGGCAAGCTCGCGGTAGCTCCACGCGAGGCGTCGGCCGGCGCTGTGGGGGCGGGGGCCGGGTCATAGGCGGCGCGCAGCCTGTTCAGACCGGCTTCGTCGGCGAGAGCGAGGGCGGACAGCGCCCGGCTGGCCGCTGTCATCAGCAGGTGCGAAGGCGATCCCTTGGCCGCGTCGCGGTTCTCCTGCTTCCACCGTGCTGCGGCGACGAGGTAGTCACTCAGGGCGCGCAGTGCGGGTTCGGCGGCGTCCAGGACGTGGTCGGTGACCGCGTCGATCTCCGCCGGGGTCCGGGCTGCGGCGAGGGCGTCCAGGTACGGGGTGAGGTCGGGCGCTGGCCAGGGCTGGTCGGGTAGGGGGTACGCGGCGCGGAAGGGCTGTGCGTCGCGTTGTGCCCACCGCTTCAAGTCGCCGCGGGTGGCGAGGTTGTACCGGGCGGCTTTTATCTGGTCGGCGTCGCGGCCGACGTTGTCGTAGAGCTCGAAGTCTGGGTCGCGGGGGATGATGCAGGAGTCCTTCGGGGCTGGTGCGGGCTGCGGGTCGTTGCGGGCGGACTGCACCGGGGTGGCGATCTGTTGCACGAGCAGCTCACGGCTCTGGTGCGGTCAGCGGTGGAGACCGCCAGGCCGTGACGGCGGTGGTTCCGGCGGTCCCTCCCGGCGGGTCAGAGGCGCAAGGAAGCGCTGGACGCCGAGGTGGTCGTCGAGTTCCTTGGCTGCGTCGCGGAGGGATTCCGAGGCACGCCGCAGAAAGGCTCGCGCTGAGGCGTGGTCGATGACCATGCGATTCGTGAGGTAGTGCCGGTCGGTCGGGTTGGTGGTCCGGGGCAGGGTCAGGGCGGCCTCCGCAGTCTCGGTGAAGTGCGGGGCTGCATGGCTGGAGATGGTCGCGGCCGTGGCGAGTTGCTTCAGGACGGTCCGGCCGGTCCGGGTGGTGTGGTGAGGGCTCCGGGCGAAGGCGTCGGCCAGGCGGAGGACCTCGCGTGAGAGGTCCTGCGCATCGGTGGCGTGCTGGAGCAGAGCGGTGTAGGACGGCGCGACCGGAACGTGCCCGTTCTCGTCGAGCAGCTCCCACCGCTGGGCGGCGTCGTGCAGTTTGTCCTTCATGGCGTTGAGTGCGCCGATAAGGTGGAGCGCGTCGTCGCGCGGTATCAGATCGCGTTGGAAATCGGGCTTCACGGGCCTTTTGCTCCTCAGTGCATACGGGCGTCGGTGTCGAAGAGCGCCAGTTCGTGGCTGTGCAGGAGGTGCTGCACGATGAAGCTCCGACCTGCGACTTTCCACAATCCGCGCCCTCGGTTGAGGTGGGCGATGGCGTCCATCTCGACGGAGGTCAGGCCGAGCAGGGAGGCTGCGGCGTGGAGCTGGTCGGTCTCCTGGCGGTAGATGATGCGGGTGGAGCAGTCCGCCAGGAGGCCCTCGGCCAGGGCGCGGCCCTGTGATCCGGCGTCGCCGGCGGTGAGCAGGTCGGACAGCCGGTGGATCACCATGAGGTTGGCGATGCCGAGGCCGCGGGAGAGCTTCCACTGGGCCTGCATGCGCTGGAGGAGGCCGACGTGCCGCATCAACCGCCATGCCTCGTCGTACACGATCCAGCGCCGGCCGCCGTTGGGGTCGGAGAGGGCGGATTCCATCCAGGCGCTCGCGCAGGTCATGGCGAGGACGAGGGCGGTGTCGTCTCCGGATCCGCCGAGGCGGGAGAGGTCGATGGTGAGCATCGGCGCGTTGGGGTCGAAGCTCACGGTGGAGGGGGCGTCGAACATGCCGGCCAGGTCGCCGTGGACCAGGCGCCGCATGGCGTGGGCCAGGTCGCGGGCTGCGTCGCCGAGTTGGCCCGCCATCATCCCGGCGGCCTCATCGAGGTCGGTCGGGTTGTTGAGGGTGGCGGCGATGTCGCCGAGGAGCGGGGTGCGGTGTGTGTCGGCGGCGCGGGTGACGACGGCGTCGAGGGCGACGTCCAGGGCGGTGTGTTCCATGGGCATCAGGTCCCGGCCCAGTACGGTCCGGGCGAGGGAGCCGAGCAGGAGCAGGCGCCGCTTGCGGATTTCGCCGACCCAGTCGGCCTCGGCCACGCTGTCCGGGCGCGGGGCTGCGTCCAGGGGGTTCAGGCGTCCGGGCAGTCCGGGCCCGAGGGCGACGGACCGGCCGCCGAGGGCTTCGGCCACCGGAGTCCACTCGCCCTTCGGGTCGCACGGGACGTAGACGCGGTATCCGAAGGCGACCGATCGCAGCGCGAAGGACTTGGCCAGCGCGCTCTTGCCCTGGCCGATCACGCCGGCGAGCAGCAGGTTCGGGTTGGTGAACCCCTCGACCTTGCCGTACAGAGCGAACGGATCGAAGACGAATGACGCCTCGGCGTGGACGTCGCGTCCGATGTAGATGCCCTCGGCGCCGAGTCCGCCTTCGGCGAGGAAGGGATAGGCGCCGGCCGCGACGGCGGTGGTCATGCGGTGGGCGGGAAGTTTTAGCCGGTTCCCGCGAGCTGAGGCGGGCCCGGGGCGTCCGCTCGGTGGGTAGAGCGGGGCGGGCATCTGCTGCTCGGGGCGGGTGCTTTCGCTCTGGTGGGCGCTGGCTTCCGCGCGGGCTTTTGCGGCGGCCTCGGCGAGCTGGCGGCGGGCGGCCTTGCGGCTGGCGCGGTCGGTGCCGTGGGGGGTGAACAGCGGGCTGGCGGACGCGCGGCGGGCGCGGCGGGCGGGCCGGTGGCTCATCGGGGGCCCTCGATTCTGCGGGTGGTGCTCATCGCACGCAGGCCGTGGCGTGCGGGCGGAGGTCGGTGGGGGTGGTCTTGCGGCGGACGACGTGTCCGGCGGCGAGGTGGCGCTGGCAGATCGTCAGCACGGGCAGGCCCTCGGGAAGCCGCTCTGGATGGCAGGCGCTTGTCTCGGCGTCGGCCTGGGGTGTGCCGGGCAGCAGGTGGAAGGCGGCGTGGACTTCGGTGGTGGCCTGCCAGAGCCTGGTGTGGGCGGTGGCCAGGTGACGTCCGGCGGCCGGGTGCGGGGGCCGGGTGTGGTCGGCGAGCCGGTCCAGAAGCTGGAGCAGAGCGGTGAGGTGGGCGTGCAGTACATCGAGGTGCAGACGGTCCACGGGCCTGGGCGGGTCTGCGTCCGAGGGCGTGAGGGCGCGTGTGTGGTGGCGGATGCCGGCGCTCGCGGCGCGGAGGTAGGGGTGCGCGTCGTCGGGGCGCGGGGGAGAGGTCAAAGGTAGTGGTCCTTCCTGCCGGTCGGCAGGGTGGTGAAGGGGCGTCCCGTCGCGGGTGATCCGGAGTGCAGTGGGTCAGGGCGTGCACGGGCGCTGCTGGTTCACAGGGCGGTGCGGGCGAGCGGAAGCGCGGAGAGGGCGAAGGCGTTCGGCTGCTGGTAGTTGAGCCTGCGGAGATCGACGCCGGAGGTGACGGCGTGGGTCTCGATCTGTGCGCAGGCGGCGTCCAGGAGGGCGTCGGTCTCGGCGGTGACGGTGACCAGGCCGGTCAGGGCCACGTCCGCGTGCCCGGCGATGAGCTGGCGTTCGCGGGTCTTGACGTCGGCGTACTCGACGGAATCCTCTTCGGAGTCGACCTGCCCGCGGCGGGCGCGCTCGTTGGCGTCGGCGATGATCGCGGCCTTCTTGCGCTGGACGTCCCGCAGTGCGGACTCGAGCCCCTGCGGCACGTAGACAAGGGACAGGGTGCGGCGCACGCCGGCCGTGAACATGATCCCGTGCAGGAACCCTGCCCCCATCTCGGTGCGCGGCCAGTTCTCCACCCAGTACGTCGCGTGCCGCGCGCTGTCGGTGGCGAGGCGGTCGTACTCCTCGAACTGCACGACGGGACCGGCGGCTGCGGGGTCGGCCTCAGCGCGGCCGGTCTCGGACCACTGCTGGAGCGAGGCGAGCGCCTTTGGGTCGTAGGCGGTGCGGATGACGGCGGCGATCTCCCGCGCGCTCAGCCATCCGGTGACCATCAGGCCGGCGTTGCGGGCGGCCTGGGCGATGGAGGCGGTGGTCTGCTCCATGACGGTGAATGCCCCCGGCAGCCCGCCGCCGGCCTGGTTGATCAGGCGCCGGGCGGCCTTGAGGTCGAGGGAGATGGCGAGGTAGGTCTCGTGCGGAGCGGCGGCCGGGCCGGCCGAGGCGACCAGTTCGGAGTAGATCTGTCCGGCGACGGGGGTCTGGGACTGCCCGTTCTGGGTCCAGTGGCGGGTGAGCGTGTCACCGCTGTCGGGCACGGTGCGCTCCAGTACCTGGACGGTGGCGACGTGCCCGGTGCGGGCGATACCTGCCAGCGCGCGCCCCCAGCTGCTCACGTTGTGGTTCTGGGTGGCTGGGTCGAGGAGGGCGAAGGCACGGCTGGTGACGCGGGCGATGGCGGTCAGGGTCTGCTGGTGCGGGTCGTGGACGGCTGCGGCTCCGTTGGCGGAATCGCCGGGGGTGACGACTTTGAGGGAAGCGGCGGTGCCGGGCAGATGGAGGAGGCCGTCCTGCCGGGGCCTGGTGACAGGTCGGGCGAGCCAGAGGGTCTGGCCGGTGCGGCGGCGGTGCGTGTACCGGGTGACGATCGGTGCCCAGTCGATGAGGGAGCGGCCGTGGCGGCGGATGGCGACGAGTGCGCCGGATGCCGCCCACAGCGGTGCCAGGGCGATGGCGCCAAGTAGCCCGGTGGAGATCACCGTCAGCAGCAGCAGGGCCAGTGTGCAGGAGACGAGAACGAGTTGGGGCAGGGAGAGGCCGAGGAGGATGCCGCGGCGGCTTCGGTGGGGGAACTTCACCGTGACCGGAGCAACAGAGAGGTCAGTCATGGGGGCGGGTCCTAGAGGCGCGGGGGGAGTCCGGGGGCGGGAGGTGGTGTGCACGTCCCGCCCCCGGACGTCGGGCAGGGGTCAGAGGCCGGTCGGAGGCGGCGGCGGTGCCGACCCGCTCGACGCGGCGTCCTGTGAGCCGGAGGACGGGGGTGCGCCCTGTGGAGGCGGTGTCGTTGTCGGCGGAGTGGTCTGCCATCCGCCGCCCTGGCCGGACGCGGCATTTGCGCCGGATCCGCCGGGTCCGGGGCTGCCTCCCACCTGGCCGCTGGTGTCGTCGGACACGCTGGTCGGCGCGGGCTGGACGGCCCTCTCCAGGCCGGACTTGACGGCATCGCCGCCGGGCGAGCCTCCCGTACCACCGCCCTGCGAACCGTCCTTGCCTTCGCCGCCGGTCGGGTCGGTGGCGATGTCGCCGGGGAATCCGCCGCCGTCGGGGCCTTGCGGTGCGGCACTCCCCATGGCGGCAGCGCCACCTGCTCCGGCTGCGGCGCCACCGGTTCCGGCGGTGGCTGCGGCTGCGGCGGCCTTGCGGGCGGCCTTCTCGGCGTGGGCCTTGGCGATCTGTGCTCCGGCGCCACCGGCACGGTGGATGGACTCGCCGTCGGTGCCGTCGGCTGCCCAGTGCACGAATTTGAAGACGGCGTACGGGCACAGCAGCACCAGGACCATGATCACGATGCCGGACATGACGTCGGCGAGCGCGGCGATGCCGTCATTGGCTTCGGTCTTGCCCATGGCGGCGATACCGAGGACGAAGATGACGGTCATCAGGAGCTTGGAGACGACGAGGGTGGCGGTGGCTTCGATCCAGCCCTTGCGCCAGCGCCGGGCGACTTCCCAGCCGCCGCCAGCGGAGGCGAAGACCGCGAGGGTGACCATGACGAGGATGCCGACCTTGCGGACCATCATCACGCACCAGTAGAGGAAGGCGCCGATGGCGGCGCCGAGTCCGGTGACGACCGGGACGAGCCAGCCGAGACCGGACAGCGCCCCGATTTGGCTGACCTTCACCACGCGGCGCACGGCCGATTCGATGTTCAGGTGTGCGGCTTTGAACAGGCCGTCGCTGACGGCGTCCACGACCTCGATGGCGACTGTGGTCAGGGCGATGGCGCAGAAGGCGAACAGGACTCCGGACGCGGTGCCCGTGAATGCTTGGGTAAGGGCTTGCCCGTCGCGTCTGATGGCGGCCCGGACCAGTTGCGCGCAGAAGGTGGCGACCAGCAGGAACAGGCCCAGCGGCAACAGCATTTCGTAGTTGTCGCGGAACCACCCGGCGTTCAGATCGACCTTGGTGGTGGTGTTGACGGCTTCGGCGGCCAGGTCGGCTGCGGCGGCTGCCAGTTCACCGGCGGACTTCGCCATCCAGTCACCGATGGCTTTGCCCGGGTCCGAGGCGAAGTCCACCGCGTCGCCGACGGCGCACAGTTTGTCCGCCAGGGGGAAATCACAGAAACCCACGAGGAGTTACTCCTCCTTTCGTGTCTCAGGCGCGGGTCACTGCGTGACGCTCGGTGCGATGGCGGCCAGGGTGCAGTTGTGGTTCGGGCGGCACTGGACGGCCAGGGTCACGGCGTGTTCCTCGGCTCCGCCGCCGCCCTTCTTCCAGCTGAGGGTCTGCTTGCCGTTGACGGTGACGACGTAGATGTACGCCTCGGTGATCGCGGACGGATCCTCGGCCAGCGCCTGTTTGAACGCGCCGGGGTAGTGGCCTTCGGTGATGTGGGCGGTGGCGTGCTGGTCCTGGTCGGACATCCGTGACCACAGCACGGGGTCGGGGACCTGGCCTGCGACCGAGGTCCAGTCGGCGTACTTGGTCTCGGTGGTCATCCAGGCGCGCATGCCGGCGAGTTGCTGGTCGCGGCTGGTGTCGCGGGTGTCGTAGGACCAGAGCATCTGGGCCGCTGCCTTGGCGTAGGCGACCGGCTCGGCGATCTGCGGCGGCTTGGGCACCGACCCGGACCCGGAGGAAGGCTTGGGAGCAGCCTCGGAGTGGGACGGGCCGCCCGTGGGAGCCGGTGGCGCGGCATCGGGAGTCTGCTGGCTGTTGCCACCACCGGTCAGCAGGGCAACGACCCCGGCGAGGGCAAGTAGAACGGCGACAACGGTGGCGCCGATCGCGATGCGCTGGTTCGTCGACCAGCCCGAGCCGTACGAGGACAGCGAAGAGGAGGGGAAGCGTTTCCGCATCAGTGGACCTGCGATCCCAGGCCGGAGAAGAAGGCCACGATGCCGTTCGCGGCACCCAGACCGAGGGCGGCGCCGGCGGCGACGACGGCGCCCTTCTTCCCGTTGGCCTCGGCCTGGTGTCCACCGGTGTGGTGGCCCCAGGCCCATACGCCTAGCGAGACGGCGAGGGCGCCGACGACGGCGATGATCCCGAACATGTTGATGCTGTTGACCACGTTCTTCAGCACGGCGAGGCCAGGCAGCCCGCCGCCTTTGGGCGTGATTCCTGGGTCGTAGGCGAGCTGGATGACGCGGTCTGCGAGAGGGACGGACATAGGTGGTGCGAGGCTCCTTGCATACGCGGGCCCGGCGAGGCCCAACGGGAAGGTGAAAGCGGAGGGAGAGGCGAGCGAAGGGCACGGAAGTGGCCGCGTCAGCCCGGCCCGCCCGGGCTGACACCGGGCGGGGCGGCGTCAGAGGACGCGGCGGACGGCGAGAATGTCCCAGTCCTTGATCGGGGTGATCCGCACCGGCTTGGTGGTGCGTGGCGCCTCGATCACGAGGCCCTCGCCCATGTACATGCCGACGTGCTCAGGCCGTGCGGCGGTACCGCGGCTGAAGATCAGGTCGCCGGGCTTGAGGTGAGCGGGCGAGACAGCCTTGCCTTCGTTGACCTGCGTGTATGTGGTGCGGGTGAGCGTGATGCCAGCATGGGCGTACGCCTGCTGCATCAGGCTGGAGCAGTCGCAGCGGCCCATGGGGTCGGGGCCGTGCGCGTTGGTGCAGGATCCGCCCCACTGGTAGAGCGTGCCGAGCTGGTGCATCGCCCACTCGATGGCCTTACGGGCCTTCGGGTCGGCGTCCTTGGGGATCGAGTAGCCCTTGGGGACGCTCCCTTCGGGGATGCGGCCGAAGCCGGAACCGTCCTGGCCCGGCGCGCAGCCGGTCGTACTGGTCGACGGCTTCTCGTCCTTGTCATCCGTGGCATCCCCGGCGCCGGGGAAGGTCTTGACGATGGCGGCCTGCAGCGCGGTGGCCAGGTTCTCCCACTGCGCGTACGCGTCCGGCAGGCCGGATTTCTGCACGGCTTGCGCGGCCTGGGTGACGGTCATCTGCTGCCAGCCGTCCACCTTGAGCAGGTGCTTGTAGAACTGCTCGCTCGCGTAGGTTGGGTCGCGGATCTGCTGGGCGCTGCCCCACCCCTGGGACGGACGCTGCTGGAAGAGACCGAGGGAGTCGCGATCCCCGTAGCCCAGGTTGCGCAGCCGGCTCTCCTGCATCGCCGTGGCGAGCGCGATGATCTGTCCCTTCTTAGGAACGTCGAGCGAGAGGCCGGCGGCCACGATCGTCGCCGCGTTGGGGACCTGCTCGGCGGGCAGGTCCAGGCCCTCAATGTCAACGTCCTTGCCGGACGCGCCGTCGAGGATCTTGGTGACCTGCTCGGCGACCTTGTCGCTGTCGATGTCGGTCAGGCAGTTGCTGAAGGAGCTGCTGCTCTGTACGGCTTCGGCGGAGGAGGCGAGCATCATGCCGGTGCCGGCGAGCAGGATCGGGGAGAGGAAGACGACGCCGATGCCGGCGGCGAGTGCCTTCAACCCGAGCGGACCGCTCGCCGGTCAGCGGGTTCGGGCATGGATGGGTGGTCAGACGTCATGAACGAGTCCTTCGGGATGTGGTGTCCGGCGTGTCGCGTTCGCGAGGCGTGGTGGAAGGGCGCGGCAGCCGGGGTGGGCGATCGGAGGCGGGCCGGTGCGGGGGAGTTGCCGCTCGCTCCGCGCGGCCGTGCTGTGAGCTAGGTGTGCCAGGGCAGGGGTATCTCCGTGAGGTGTGGCGAGGATGTAGCCAGCGGCGGTGTGCGCCGGGCGGTTCAAAAACAGTAGGTGCGGATCGGCGGTTGACCAAAAAGCTCGGCGTGAGGTGCCGGAAACCGGTACATCGGTAAGGGTTTCTTGGTCGTCGGCGGATTCGCCTCTACAGTTTTTTGACTCCCCCTCGCCCTCCTCGGTCTGCGGCCACGGGCTTCTGTATGCCCGGTTCCGGCCCGCGAGGACGCTTGTGTGAGGCGGGGTTTCCCTCCGCGATTTCCGCACCCGAATAGGGGTTCCTCTTTGCCTTTTTCCCTGCACCAGGGCGACGCTCTGGCCGTTCTCTCCGGCCTACCGGACGGCTGCGTCGACTCCGTCATCACCGACCCGCCGTACAACAGCGGCGGCCGGACCGCGAAGGAGCGCACCACCCGCTCCGCGAAGCAGAAGTACACCTCCGCCGATGCCAAGAACGACCTTGCCGACTTCACCGGCGAGAACATGGACCAGCGCTCCTACGGCTTCTGGCTGACGCAGATCATGACCGAAGCGCACCGGCTGACGAAGACCGGCGGGACCGCGCTGCTGTTCACCGACTGGCGCCAGCTCCCCACGACGACGGACGCGATCCAGGCGGCCGGGTGGCTGTGGCGGGGTGTGCTGGCCTGGCACAAGCCGCAGGCCAGGCCCCAGAAGGGCCGGTTCACCCAGAACTGCGAATTCATCGTCTGGGCGTCCAAGGGGCCGATCGACGGCTCCCGGAACCCGGTCTACCTACCGGGTATGTACTCGGCTTCGCAGCCCTCGGGGTCCAAGCGCCATCACATCACGCAGAAGCCGGTCGAGGTGATGCGCGAGCTGGTCAAGATCAGCCCCGAAGGCGGCACGGTCCTCGACTTCTGCGCCGGCTCCGGCTCCACGGGCGTCGCCGCCCTGCTGGAAGGCCGGGACTTCATCGGCGTGGAGAAGACCGAGCACTACGCGTCGATCGCGGCCGACCGGCTCACCGAGACGATCCGCGCCACCCTCACCAAGGACGACGTGGTTCTCGCAACCTGAGCCGCGTCCTCTCCTGCCGCCAACGCAACCGGCTCCCTGCTGAGCCGCCGGCGGAGCACCGCCGGAGCGGACGTGCAATTTCACTGCCCGGTCCGTGCAAGGACGCTTCGCCTTTCTCCCAACCCGTGTCTCGTAGGAGGCTGAACTTTCAATGTCTGAATCCGCAAGGCCGTCTGACGATGGGGAGTTGGAGCCGGTTCGTATTCCGGATCCGCAGTTGGAGGGAATCGAGGCGAGCGTGCGGCGGCTCATGGAGCAGTCGGCGCAACAGGCTCAGCAGCTCGACCACCTCGCATCCGCGCCGGCGCCGAGCGGATCACCGTTCGCCGCGTTCGGCATGCCGGGACTCGGCGGGCCTCCGGCCGCCGCTCCGCCGGAGCCCCGCCCGATCCTGGAACTCGACGGGGAGGAACGGGAAGACGAACTCGACGCCCTCTCGGACTGGGTCGACGACTTCTTCCTCCCGGTCTACGGAGCGGAGGTCACTACCGCAGCACCTTGGTGCCTGCAGTGGCAGGAACACGACGACGTCGTGGCCTGGCTCCACGCCCTGTGGCTCGCCTACCAGCAGCACAAGGATCCTGAAGCCGGGCTCTCCGGCCTGTTCGTGTGGCACCGAGACTTCCTCACCCACGCCGTCGCCGCGATCCGCGCGCCGGGTGGACCGCTGTCGGCCTGCATGACCTCCCCCGACCGGCCCGCGCACCGTCTCCTGCCCGGCCCGCCGCCGTCCGTGCGCACCGAGACGGCGGCCACGGCGGATGGCACCGGCACTGCCGAGCCGGGCGAGCCGACGTCATGACCGCGGGAGCGGGACAGCCCGCCTTCGGACTGAGCTTCGACCCTCGCGCGCTGACCGATCTCCTTCAGGCCCCCAGCGATATCCGCGACCTCACCCTCGCCTACCTGCAGGAAGTCGTGAACGCCCAGCGCTTCGGAAAGCGCCTCGACGGCGACCTGGAGGGATTCCGGAAGCTGTTCGTGGACCGCCGCAAGGACTGGCGCGTCGTTTACGGCGTCCGCCCGGCGCCCGCGGATTCCGCCCACCCCAAGGAGATTCACGTCGTCGCGGTACGGCCGCGTGCGGGCAACGACGTCTACGACGAGGTCGGCCGCCGCCTGGGGATGACCCGCCGGCCGCTGAGCGCTCGGACGCACGCGGCCCGCTCGCGTTCCCCGCAGCTGACCACCCGTCCTCCCAAGCCCCGGCCCGGTCCGCCGCCTGCCGCACTGCCGGGCCTGCCCCGTCCCGCACCCAACCCCGCGCACCATCCCACCCGCTGAACGCACGGAGCGTCGCCCATGCCCCCTCAACCCGCGCCGACACCCACCCGGCGTGCGGTCACGCAGCTCGACCACCGCCTCGAAGCGGTCACCGGCCACGACATCGACACCCTGTGGACCTACCGCGACCGCGGCGCCTTCGACGAGCCACACACCCAGCTGGTCGACCGGCACCGCACCCTGGCCAACGCCCAGATCGGCGTCACCTTCTACCTCAAGCTGCTCAACCGTCTCACGAGCGGTGAGTTCCCTGTCGACGGTGCCCTCTTCGTACGCATCGACCGCACCGTGGACCAGCTGGAGGAAGCCGCCAACGCGCGCGACGCCGCCGCCCAAGAGGTGCTCGCCGCCCTGGAGCCCATCGAGGCCGCCGCCGCAGCATCGACGCCCGACGAAGGACGACTCTCGACCGACGACCGGGCGGCACTGCTCGCCATCGCCGGCGGTGCCAAGCTCCACGAACACCTGCTGACGGGCCGACTGTCCGTGACCGCCTCCTCCGGCACCCGCATCCCCTATCCCCAGATGCAGCAGCTGGAACGCGCCGGCCTCACCGTCCGGGACACCAGCCACCCTGTGCACGCCGGCCAGCCCGTCTCCCTCACCGACGCCGGACGAGCCGCACTGCTGGACGCCCGCCGGACTCCTGCAACGCATGCGCCGACGAGCCCGGCTCGCCCCGGTGCCCTGCCGTCCACTCCAGCGAAGCGGCGCTGAACTGCACCGATCCACCGAAAGGCTCTTGTTGTCCCCCACCGAACCGGCGCCGGCCCGGAAGACCATCCCCCACGTCGACTTCGAGCTGGACGACCTCGACTCCGACGAGGAGAGGTACCTCGATTTCTACCGCAAGGTCGCTGTCCACGAGGACATGCTCGTCCCCCTCGCCGAACACCACGACGGCCCGAACAGCTACTACGTGCTGTTCGACCGCACCGCCACCTGGGGACGCCCCGGCATGCCCCAGGTGCTCGCCGTGCATCTGCAACGGGACCACGAGAAGCGCATGTTCAGCTTCGAGCACGCTCAGCTGCCGCTGTCTGCGATGGCGCAGTCCTGGCTCATCCACCGCAGCTGCCCGCCCGACGCCATCGGCCTCCACCCCGAACTGGGCCCGCCACCGGCGGACGAGGCCACGCGAGCACTGGAGCGACGCCTCGTCGGCGACGGTGACCACTACGCCATGGGCTACTCCTACACCAGCGACGACCCGGACGACATGGTCATCGTCGTGGTACTGCGTGCACAGGACGAGCAAGTCCCCAGCCCGTTCCGCGTGGTGGTCGAGGAGGTCGATACCGAGACGTGGACGCACACCTTGCGGGAGGGCGGCTTCGACACGGCCGGTGAGGCCCTGCAGTGGTGCGACGACCGCCTCACCGGCAAGGCCGGGCCGCTCCCGCCGGTCCGCCCGGCAGCCACCCCCAGCCGCCCGGCAGGTGTAGCGAAGGCCCCTGCCCCACACCCGCCCGGCCGCTCTCGCTGAGCGCTGTTCCAGTCGCGGGCGGCGCAACATAGCCGACGATCGCCGGTTAGCCAAACCGCCGATTCTCCGGACTCTTATACAGCCGCCGGGACAACTCCCGCGGCACTTTCCCCGCATTCCCTGTGCCTTCACGGAGGTTTCTTCCGCATGCGCTCCACCCGAATCGCCATATCCGCGGCGATGCTCGGCACGCTCGCGCTGCCGGCGCTGTCCGCCACGCCCGCCAGCGCCGCGACCGTACCCACCGCAGCAACCGCCACCCCTGCCGTGAGCTGCCACAACCTGCCGCCGCTCCCGTACGCGGTGCACACCAAGGCCGTGACCATCCGGTCCAAGGCCAGCTCGAAGTCCACCGCGCTCGGTGTGCTCTACAAGAGCCACAAGTTCAGCGTGTCCAAGAAGAGCGGCAACTGGCTCTACATCACGGACAAGACGACCGGCGTCAAGGGCTGGGTCTCCGGCACCTACGTCTACCGCGACGTCCGCATGTGTCTGGACTGACTGACCGGATCCAGCACGTCCCGACCAGCGGCGGGGGCACCGAGTACGGCCGCCCCTCACATTCCGCAGGCACCGGCCCATCCAGAACAGGAGATTCCTTTTGACCGACGGCATATCCGATGAGTCTGCGGATGTCGTGGGCGTGCTCACCGAACGGATCGAGGCCCGCTTCGACATGGGCATGGACCAGTTGAAGGCCGCGGTCGCCGCCGCTCCGACCGCGAACCCCGACGCCACCGACGTCGTCAAGTGGCACGGCCTTCTCGTCGAGGCCCAGTCCGTGCTGGAGCGCGCAGAGGACGACCTCCTCGCCGCCCTTGAGACCCAGCCCAGCGAGGTCGACGACCCGACGATGGGCCTCGCCCATCGGGTGAACGCCGCCGTCACCACCCGCGACGGCCGGGCCATGGTCGTGCGGTGGCTCCTCGACCCGGACGCCCCGGGAAAGAAGGACCTCGCCGCAGAGCGCCTGGCCCGCCTCCGGCCCCGAAGCGGCCCGGCGGTGCAGACCAGCGCCCCCAACCGGCCGGCAGGGACACTCGCACCGGCGTCGGCGTGGCGGCCAGCGAGGTCCGCCCGATGAGCCGGGACAAGGCCAGCACCATGGACACCGACCTGCAGAAGGTCTTCGGGAACCCGGTACCCGAGCTGTACGAGGCTGCTGCCGGCCACGATGCCTCGCCTGCGCTCGCCCGTGCTCTGGAGCTGCGCTCGTTCCTGGCGCTCACTGAGGAGCAGGTCGCCCGCGTCCGTGACCGCGTCCACGCCGACATGGATCCCGAGCGGGACATGGGCGAACTGTCGGCGGACAAGCTCCGCTTCGACGCGCAGTGGCTGGAAGCGGCACTGGAGGCCCGCGACGGCTACCGCGCCGCCCTCGGCGAGCTGCTGCGCACCATGCCCCCGCCTGCAAAGCAAACCCGGCCCGCTCGCACGGCACAGCTCAGGGCCACCGCCACCCTGCCTCCGTCTGCCGCCCCGGCACCTCAGCGTGCCGGGGCGGCCCGGGCCCGCCGACCGTGAAAGCCCCCGATTGCCCCACCTCACGTCCACCGACATAGCCGAACGGATCGAGGACCTGTACGGCGCACCGCTCGCCGACCTCGAAGCCCATGCACAGGACCAGCCCCCCGGCATGCTGTCCGCCCTGCTCGGCATGCACGGCGCCCTCGCCCTGGCCGAGCGCAGCATCGACTTCCACCGCGACCAGCTGGCCCGGCTGGTCCACCCCGAGCGGCAGATCGGCCCGCACGAGGTGTCCCACCTCCTCGACGGCACCCGCCGGCTCGCCGAAGCCGTCGCCGTCCGCGAGGCCCAGGCCACATCGGTCGCAGCCGTCCTGCAGAGCCTGGCCCGCGTCCCGGCCCCGACGTCTGCCTCTCCGACTCCCGCGCCGCCTGCTCCGGCCGCGCCCCTTATGGCGCAGAGCGCGGCGCACAGCCGCTGACCCGACCCCCAGGCGATTCCCCCTTCTTTCACCCAGGAGTTCCTCCCTTGGCCATCACCGCTCTGCCCCCCGATGCCGACGCCGACATCACCCGGGTCACCGAGGCCCTCGCCATGATCACCCCGCGCTGGAACGTGAGGATCCTGCTGGCCCTCTCCGGCCCGCCGCTGCGCTACAGCGAGTTGGCGGCCAAGGTGTCCTGGCTGCAGAACGGCCAGCTCCACCCCAAGTTGAAGTCGTTGTGCGACGCCGGTCTCGTCGAGCGCACCGAACACACCGCACGGCACGTCACCTACGGCCACACCGAGCGAGCCACTGCCCTGCTGCCGATCCTGCCGATGATCGTCACCTGGGCCGAAGAGCACCTGGAGAAGGCGGAGCGCCCGCTGGCCGCGATCGAGCAGATCGAGGACAGCCTCACCCTGCTCACCCGGCGCCATGCTGCCGCCATCCTGTGGGTGCTCAAGTCGCGTAAGGAGGTCAGTGGCCGGGTTCTGGCCCGGATCGTGATGCCCAGCAGCGACTGGACCAACATCTATCCGCCGTTGCGCCAGCTCGTTGCCGACGGTCTGGCCGATACCGAGGGAAACGGCCGGCCCTACCGGCTGTCCGCCGCCGGCGACGCCCTGGGCCCCGTCCTCGGCACGCTGTCCGCCTGGTCCGCCGGGCAACCCCTCGACCAGGCAGCCAGCCACCCCGTCTGGGGGCAGCCGCAGGCCAAGAGCGCGCCGAGGCCGTGGGTCAGCAGCCCGTCACGGCCGGCGCCCGTGGCGCTTCCACCTGCTCGGGCGGTTGGGTCGTCCCCGGTGTGGCACCACCGCGACCTCTTCTCGCACGCTGCCACCGGCCGCCCGACGGCAGCCATCCCGGCGGGAGGCCCGCGCCGATGAGCACTTCCTTCCCCCCTACCGAAGCGCGCCAGGTCATCGACCTGCTGGCCTCACGCTCCTTGATCCGTCTGGTCACCGAGATCGACGACAACGGCGCCATACCGCCGCGACGGCTCGCCGGCACCCTGCCCGACCTTTCCGCGCACCAACTGCGCAGTGCATCCGACACGGCCCGTGCCCACGGCCTCGTCCGGGTCGCGCCCGGCACCGGTCTGGAACTCACGGACTCCGGGATGGAACTGGCCGACTTGTACGACGCGCTAGCCCGGTGGGCGCGGCGTCACTCGGCCCCCGCCGCCGTCTGCGAGTTCAGCAGCCGCATCCAGCACGTTCTCGGCCTGCTGGCACCCTCACTCACCCCCGGGAACGCCGACCGCCCCGCACCCCTGCCCGACGCGCACCCGATCAGCGCGGAGGCTGAGGCGGACCTAGCGCGCGTCCGAACGCTCCTGATCCAGTGGCTGGCCAGCAACCCCCAGGTGGCCAGGGCCGAGCCCGAGCGGGCCGCGTGAGCGCAGCGGTCACACCCCGGCACGCACGCCACACGGCCGGGCTGATGAGCAGCATTTACCTGCCGCGCACGGCGGACGCGTTGGCATTCGCGATGTCCACCTACGGCATCCCGTTGCTCGTTCTGGCCACGACGGGCTCCGCCGTGCTGACAGGGGCAGCCTTCGCGCTGGAGTGGATCCCGCGGCTGGCAGCGTTCGGGTGGGCCGGGTCGATCGTCGACCGACGCGGCGCCGCGGTGGTCTTCCACCTCGCCTCCCTGGGCCGGGCGCTGGCTCTCGCCGCCGGCGCTGTCCTGCTGTACCTCTACCCGTCCGGTGCTGCGGCGAGCGTGACGGTGATGGTGCTGGCGGCGGCGACCGGTGTGCTCACTGAGTTCAGCTACATCGCCGTCGAGACTGCAGGTGCCGCCGCCGGCCGGCGAGCGGGGCCTCGGGCTCACCGTGTCCAGGCTGCCCTGCTCGGCATCGACCAGACGGCGACCTTGGCCGGACCGGCGCTCGCCGGCGTGCTGCTGCTCGCCGGGCCGCCGTCGATGCTCGCGGTGGTCACCGTGCTCTCGCTGCTTGCCGCGCTGCTCGCCCTGCGCACACCGCCCTCACCCGTGGCCCCGGCCCGCGCGCCGAAGGGGCGGCCCGGCGCCGGGCTCGTCACCGGGTGGCGCACCATCCGCGCGCTCCCCGCGCTCGGCTGGTTGGTGGCCGGGCTGACCCTGTCCAACCTGTCTATCGGCCTTCTCCAGGCAGCCGGTCCGGTGATCGTCGTCCAGCACTTCGGGCAGTCCACCACGGCCGTCGGCCTGGTGTGGTCCGCCGCAGCGGCGGCCACTTTGGTGGCCGTCACCGTCTGTCGGTTCGCGTTGGACCGCCTGGACCTGTGGCCGGTGGGAGTCGCCTGCTCCGTCATCGCTTCGCTCGCCTGTCTCGCAGCCGCCCTGGCCCCCGACTACCTGTCCTACCTGGTCATGGTCGCGGTCCTGATGGCAGCCGATGGCGGCTTGGCGGTCGTCCTGCGCACCCTGCGCTCCCGCCTGATCCCCCCGGAGGCATTCGGCAGCACCCTGTCGGCCACCATCCTCATCCTCCTGCTGCCCTTCCCCCTCGCCGGCGTGCTCACCGCGCTCACCCCGCCCGACGCGCTGGGCCACGTCATCACCGCCTGTGCCGCCCTGCAAACCCTCGGCCTGTTCTGCGCCTTCGCCCGCCTGCGCACCGACCCTGCCCTGCGCGCCTGACCCGGCTGTCCCGCCCGTGGAGGACCCCTATGACCATCGCCGCCCTCGGGTCGCACCGAGCGACCGGCCGCACCATCACCGAGCAGTTCCACGCCTTCGACGCCCGCAACCCGCACGTGTACCGATCCCTCGAACGCATGGCCGCCCGCCGCCTGGCCGCCGGCGCCACCCGGATCAGCCTCAAGGACCTCTTCGAAGACCTGCGACGCCAACTCCCGTACGGCGTCGCCGGGCTGAACAACAACTTCACCGCTCTCTACGCCCGTCGCCTCATCGACGACCACCCCCACTGGTCCCACGCGTTCGAGCTGCGCCGGCGCCGCGCCGCCTGAGACACCCCCTTTTCCCTGCCCTGCCGTCCCTTGATACGGAGAATTCCCTCTTGCCCGCTCGCCCTGTTGTACTTGTCGTCGCTCCCGGAGATGAGAACTACCGCGGCTACTGCCTTGAGCAGGTCGCCGACGCCTACAGAGTCGTGCTGCTCACCGGCACCGAACCCTCGTGGGAGAAGCCGCACATCACCGATCACGCCGTCGTGGACCTCAGCGATCCTGCCGCGCTGTTGGCGGGGGGCCGGGCCCTGGCCGCACGCCACGACCTCGCCGGTGTCATGACCTGGGACGAGTGGAGTGTGGTCCCGACCGCCCGACTCGCCCGCCAGCTCGGCTTGTCCACCACCTCGCCCGAAGTGATGCAGGGGTGCCGCAACAAGGCCACCGCTCGGTCGCTGTTTGCCCGCCACGGCGTGCCCTCGGCCGCTTCGGTGAGCGTGCGTACCCGGCAGGAGGCCGAAGCCGCCGCCGACCGGATCGGCTATCCCGTAGTGCTGAAGCCTGCCTCACACGCGGGTGCCATCGGCGTGCTCCGCGTCGATGACCGCGACCAGCTCACGGCCGCCTACCGGGCGGCCGAACGGACGGCCGGTCAGGGCACCGAGAGCACCAGCGTCCTCGTCGAGGAGTTCCTCGACGGGCCGGAGATCTCCGTGGAGTGTGTCACCTACCGCGGCGCCACCACGGTGGTGGCGGTCAACCGCAAGACCATCAGCCCTCCGCCGCACTTCGAGCAGCTGGCCCACAGTGTGGACGCCGACGACCCGCTCCGGGAGACCGTCGCGCCGGCCGCCCGGGCGGCGATCAACGCCCTCGGCATCACCGACGGCGTCAGCCACATAGAGATGCGCCTCGTCGACGGCAGGCCCCGCCTCATCGAGGTCAACGCTCGCCTGGCCGGAGACATGATCGGCCACCTCGTGCGTCTCGCCACCGGCATCGACCTGGTCCGTGCCGCCGCCGACATCGCCTGCGACCGCACCCCCGACCTCACGCCCACCAGGTCCTCGGCCGCCGCCATCCGGCTCCTCTATCCGGACACCTCCGGCACCCTCACCCACCTCACCTACGACGGGCCCCGCCCGACGTGGCTGGACCGGCTGCACTACCAGTGCCGCCCCGGTGACCAGCTCCTCCTCCCCGCCGACGGAGGAAACCTGTACACCGGCCGGATCGGCTACCTCATCACCACCGCCACCACCGGCCAGCAGGCGCGTGCACGCGCCGACCAGGCTGCTCGTGCCGTCACCGCGGTCCTCGACCGGACCTCCGGCCCCCGTAGCGCTGCGGCGTGAACGCGGTGTCTGTGGCTGACCGGCATAGCCGGGCATTGCTGACCGGCTATTTCCTCGGCCTGGGGGCCATCATGGCGGTGTGGGGCGCCCGGATGCCCGCCGTGCAGCAGGCTGCCCACCTCGGCACCGCAGGGCTGGCCCTGGTCCTGCTGGCCGCCGCCGTCGGCATGGTCGCTGGACTGCAGCTCGGAGGCCGCTACGCCCGCCCGGCGCGGCTACCAGCCCAGCTCACCAGTGGGTCCATCGCCCTGGCCGGGTGCCTCGTCCTGGTGGGGCAAGGCGAGAGCCTGTCCGCGTTGCTGGCGGCGGCTCTCGCGTTCGGTCTCGCGCACGGCGTCCTCGATGTAGCCGCCAACACTGCGGCCGTCCGCTGCCAGAACGCCTTCGGCCGGCCCATCATGTCTGGTCTTCACGCCGCATACTCCCTCGGCGCCCTCGCCGGCGCCGCCCTGGCCGCCCTCACCGCCCAGGCCCCGCACAGCACACTCTTCACCGCAACAGGCGCCCTCCTGGCCGGGGCCGCTGTCGCAGCGGTGCCGGTCACCCGAAGCCTGAGCGGCGCAGAGCGACCCGCAATGCGCGCTGGCGCCGGGAAGCTGCCCCTGCTTTCGTCGCCGGGGAAGCTCTGGCTTCTGGCCGCGCTGGCCGCTGCGAGCCTGCTGGGCGAGGGAGCCGCCGCTGACTGGGCCGCCGTGCACCTGCACACCCTGGGCGCCCCGACGGCCGCGAGCGCCACCGCGTTCGCGCTGTACAGCGCGGCCATGGCGGCCGGACGGCTGACCGGTGACCGGCTCACCGCTGCCTTCGGCGCCCCGACAGTCGTACGGGCCGGAGCCCTTCTCGCCACGGCCGGACTCACCATCGGCGTCATCGGGAACAGCACCCCACTGGCGCTGACGGGCTGGGCGGTCTTCGGACTCGGCCTGTCCACCACCGTCCCCTCGCTCATCACCGCGGCCGGCGCCGGAGGCGCCAAGGCCGTGGCCACGGTCACCGCCACCGGCTACCTCGGCCTCCTCGCCGGCCCGGCCCTCATCGGAGCCCTGGCCAGCGCCACCACCCTGCCCACGGCCTTGCTGCTGCCCGCCCTCCTCGCAGCCGCCGTCGCCGCCCTCGCCCACCGCGCCCTGGAGAACACCACCCCTTAACACCCACCACTGCCCACGCGGGCCTGGACGCCGTCATCCTCGACTACAACGGCGTCATCGGCCTGCGACCCACCACCGACCAGTGGCTCCGCCTGGCCCGCACCGCCCTGTGGCCCGAGGACGACCTCCCCGCCTTCCAGCACGCCTTCTGGACCGCCCGCACCGCCTACGAGGCAGGCCGCCTCAGCGACCTCGCGTACCGGGCCACGGTCCTCGACCACCACCCCGGCGCCCGCAGGCTGCGTGGACTCCGCGACGCCGATACCGACATGTGGACGTCCATCGACGATCACGTCATCGATGTTCTCCACCAGGCCCACGAGTCCGGGCTGCCGCTGGTTTTGCTGTCGAACGCACCCCGCCACCTCAGCGATGTCCTCGACCGCCGCCCGTGGCGCCGCTTGATGACCCACGCCTTTTACTCGGCCCGGCTCCAGGTCTGCAAACCCGACCCGGCCGCCTACCAGCACTGCGACCGAGATTTTTACTTGGCGGACGAGCGCAGCAGTTAGCGGATCTTGCTTCCGTAACGCTGTGTTGTGGTCAGGTCGGGTAGCGGCAAGCCGGGGTTACTGCTGGTGGGGGTACTGGCAGGGTCTCTCAGTTTCGGGTGCTCGTGCCTAGCCTGGGTCTATGGACAATCAGGCTGAAGTGCGTGCTTTCCTCAGGTCTCGCCGTGACAAGATCACACCCGAGGAGGTCGGCCTGCCTTCGTACGGAAATCGCCGGGTGAGTGGTTTGCGGCGGAGTGAGGTCGCGATGTTGGCCGGGGTGAGTGTGGAGTACTACACCCGGCTGGAGCGCGGGAATCTCGGCGGGGTGTCCGAGGGGGTGCTGGACGCGCTTGCGCAGGCTCTGCGGCTCGACGACACCGAGCGCCGTCACCTGGACGATCTGGCCCGGGCTGCGAACACGCCGCCGGCGCGGGCCAAGCGTCAGCCGGTCCGGACGGGTGTGCGACCGAGCGTGGCGCGGATCGTGGAGGGGATGCCGGGGCTGCCGGCGTTCGTGCAGAACAACCGGTTCGACATCCTGGTCTGCAATCCGCTCGGGCGGGCTTTGTACTCGGAGATGTACGCCGACCCGGCGTGCGGTGCGAATACGGCTCGGTTCGTGTTCCTCAGCCCGGCCGCGAGGCGGTTCTACACCGACTGGGAGCGCATCGCCCGGGGCGCGGTCGGTGCGCTGCGGATAGAGGCGGGTAAGAACCCCTATGACCGGGAGCTGTCGAACCTGATCGGTGAGCTGTCGACCCGCAGCGACGCCTTCCGGGTGCTGTGGGGTGCCCATGACGTGCATGTCTTCCGCGAGGGCAGGAAGCGGTTCAACCATCCTCTCGTCGGAGATCTGGAGCTGGACCATGAGTCGATGGATCTGCCGGGCGACAGCGGGCTCATCATCGCCGCGTACAGCGCTGCCCCGGGAACGGCTGCCGAGGACGCACTGAAGCTGCTCGCCAGTTGGTCCGCGCCGTCCGAGGCACCGCTAGACACCGAGGCGAACTCCGAAAGCTGACCCTTGCCGTCTGCTTGACTTCCTGGCTCCCGGCCGCATCCTGCGGCCGGGAGCCAGCGCCTTTCGGCGGCCCAGGATGCGCAGCTGGGGGTCCCTGCGAGGGCCCCTCACAGCGGAGGCTCCCTCGTTGTGGGGAATCGCGGTTGCATGGTGGTCGCCCCGCGTTTCGGGGTTCGAGCCGGCGACCGCTTCTGCTGGTCCCGCTGCCATCCACCCGTACAGCAAAGGCTGTTTCCGCATGTCCCCTCTGCGACCAGAATCCGCATCCTCCAAGCTGCCCTTCGTCGTCCCGCTGCTGGCCCTGGGCACATTCCTGATGAGCACGACGGAGTTCATCATCGCGGGCATCCTGCCTGACATGGCCTCCGACCTGGGCGTCAGCGTTTCCCAGGCTGGTCTGCTCATCACGGCCTTCGCCATCGGCATGATCGTCGGCGGGCCCACGATCTCGCTCGCCACGCTGCGTCTGCCCCGCAGGTCGACTCTGGTCCTGGCGCTGGGCACGTTCGCCGCCGGCCACATGATCGCGGCGCTCAGCTCGTCGTTCACCGTCGTGCTCGCGGCCCGAGTCCTGACCGCGCTGGCCACTGGCGCGTTCTTGTCGGTCGCCTCCGTCGTCGCCACCTCCGCCGCGGGACCGGCCGCCGCGTCCCGCGCCATGGGCGTGATGATGAGCGGCATGGGCCTGGCCATCGTGGCCGGTGTCCCGCTGGGCTCGTTCGTCGGCCAATCGATCGGCTGGCGCGGCACCTTCTGGGCGCTTACCGTCCTGGCCGCGATCGTCGCCGTGGTGATCGTCCGGTTCATCCCCGTCGAGGAACACCGCGAAGCACCCTCCGTAAGGTCCCAGCTCGGTGTACTGCGGCACGGGCGGATGTGGCTCGTGCTGGCCGCGACCGCGCTCGTCTCCGGCGGATTCCTGGCCGCCTACAGCTATATCTCGCCGCTGCTCACGGAGCGGACCGGACTGTCCGAGGGCGTCGTACCGCTGGTCCTGGTCGGCTTCGGTATCGGCGCGCTGCTGGGCACGAACCTGGGGGGACGCTTCGGTGACCGCAGGCCGCTGACCACGTTCCTGACCATTGCCGCCGGCTCCGGGCTCGTCATGCTCCTGCTGATCCCGTTGTCCACGAGCGTTCCCGCGACCGTCGTTCTGGTGGTGCTGCTGGGCCTGACCGGCATGGCGGTCACGTCGATCGCGACGCCGCTGGCCGTGCGGTTCGGGCACTCCGCCCCCGGTCTCGCCGCCGCGCTGACCGTGTCGGGATTCAACGTCGGCATCGCCGTCGGCACCTGGCTCGCGGGCAGTGCCTTGGACTCTTCACTCGGTGTGAGGGGCCCGGAGACCGTCGGCCTGATCATGGCCGCCCTCGGCATGATCCCGCTGCTGATCCTGGCCGCCCTGCGCGCCACCCGCACGAACACCACTGAAGCGGACGTTCCCGATGCGCTGGCCGAGGAGCCTTCGCAGGATGAGGCCGACGACCGGGTCCTGGCCTGAGCCGCCGGTCCACCCGGCACGGCAGTGCCCCGTCCTTCAGGAACCGGGCGGCCTCGCCGCCCGGCACTGCCTCCTGGCATAGCGCCCTGACCTGCGGAAATGAGGGCGGGGGTCCCTGCCAGTACCCCTCACAGCAGAGGCTCCCTCATTCCCTCCGTTCGCGGTTGCATGGTTACTGCCCCGCTTTCACAGGGCCTCCGGTTCACCGGACCCGCCGCACCGTGCCCCGTGCGAACCGGCAGATCACATCATTTGCTCCATCACGCCCGAGAGGTTGTGCGCCATGGCTGAGAAACAGACCGCCGTCCAGAAGATGCTCGGTGACTTCGCGCCCGAGCTGGTGCGGCTGACCGACGACGTCCTGTTCGGTGAGGTGTGGGCAGGCGAGGGCCTGTCCCAGCGGGACCGCAGCCTGATCACCGTCTCCGTCCTGGTCGCGCTCTACCGAGCCGACCAGCTCGCCTTCCACCTGCCCAAGGCCCTGGAGAACGGGGTCACCAAGAACGAGCTGGTCGAGGCGATCACCCACATCGCTTTCTACGCCGGATGGCCCAACGCCATGTCTGCGGTCTCCCAGCTGAAGAACATCGTCGAGTCGGAGCCCGACTCCCGCTGAATCGCGCACCAACACCGTTCGGAGCACCCGTCCCATGAGCAAGGTCTTCTTCATCACCGGCGCAGGCCGCGGCCTGGGCGTCGACATCGCCCGCCAGGCGCTGGAAAACGGGCACCAGGTGGTGGCCACCGGCCGCCGCCCCGACACCGTCCTCAAGGCGCTGGGCGGCGAGCACGACAACCTCCTGGTCGCCGCCCTGGACCTCACCGACCCCACCACCGCCGACGCGGCGGTCACCGCGGCTGTCGACCGGTTCGGGCGGATAGACGTCCTGGTGAACAACGCGGCGAACTTCTACGCTGGCTACTTCGAGGTCGTATCCGACCAGCAGATGCGCCAGCAGATCGAGACCAACGTGTTCGGGCCGATGAACGTCACCCGAGCCGTGTTGCCCGTCATGCGCAAGCAGCGCGCCGGGCACATCATGACGATCTCGTCGCTGGCCGGCCTGGTCGGCCAGGAGTTCACCGCCGCCTATACGACGTCGAAGTTCGCCGTGGAGGGCTGGATGGAGGCCCTGCACCTGGACGTGGCGCCGTTCGGGATCCGCACCACGACGGTGGAGCCGGGGTTCTTCCGCACCGAGCTGCTCGTGGAAGCCTCCACCACCTGGCCGGAGCTGACGGTCGATGACTACGCCGAGAACACCGCGGCGCAGATCGCGGGCTGGAAGACGATGAACGGCCAGCAGGCCGGTGACCCGGCCAAGCTCGCCGAGGTACTGCTGAAGATCACCGGCCAGGCGGAGCCGCCGGTACGGTTCGTGGCCGGTGCCGACGCCATCGCCTCGATCGAGGCCCACGCCACGGAACTGCTGGCCCAGGTGGACGCCTCGCGCGCCCTGGGGATGGACCTTGCCCACGACGACGGCCCGGCCTGAGAAGCACCACCACGAGGACCTGCTACGTCAGGGAACACGAAGGGCTCTGCGGCATGCCACAGAGCCGGATGTACGGCCATGACCACGCGGCGCGCCACCCCACGCCGCAGGTGGCCACTTGAGAGGAAAAACGACATGAACAAGCGTGAACTGGGAACCAGCGGCCTGGAAGTGTCCTCGATCGGACTCGGCTGCATGGGCATGACCTTCGGCTACGGGGCCGCCGCCGACACCGGTGAAGCGATCAAGCTGATCCGCGCGGCTGCCGAGCGCGGTGTGACCCTGTTCGACAGCGCCGAAGCCTACGGCGAAGCGAACGAGAAGCTGGTGGGCGAGGCTCTGGCCCCCGTGCGGGACCAGGTCGTCATCGCCACGAAGTTCGGCTTCAAGGACGGCAACTCCGCAGCCGGCCTGGACAGTCGCCCGGAGCGGATCCGCCTGGTTGCCGAGCAGTCCTTGCAGCGGATGCAGACTGACCGGATCGACCTGTTCTACCAGCACCGGGTGGACCCCGCCGTCCCCATCGAGGAGGTCGCGGGCACCGTCCGCGAGCTCATCCAAGAGGGCAAGGTCAAGCACTTCGGCCTGTCGGAGGCTGGCGCGGACATCATCCGCCGGGCCCACGCGGTGCAGCCGGTCACGGCCGTGCAGAGCGAGTACTCGATGTGGTGGCGCGAGCCCGAGCAGGTCATCCTGCCGACCCTCGAAGAGCTCGGCATCGGCTTTGTGCCGTTCAGTCCGCTCGGCAAGGGCTTCCTGACCGGTGCCATCAAGGAAGACACGAAGTTCGCGGAGAACGACATCCGCAACGTCCTGCCGCGTTTCGAGGACGAAGCCCGCCAGGCCAACCTCGCGCTGATCGCGCTGATCGGCGACATCGCCGAGGCCAAGCAGGCCACCCAGGCACAGGTCGCCATCGCCTGGCTCCTCGCGCAGAAGCCGTGGATCACCCCGATCCCGGGCACCACGAAGCTGCACCGGCTGGAGGAGAACATCGGCGCCGACAACGTCGAGCTGACCACTCAGGACCTGCAGCGCATCGAATCTGCCCTGTCCGAGGTGCAGATCAAGGGTGACCGGTACACCGCACAGCAGCAGAGCACCATCAACCGGTAGGACACCGCACCAGCAGAAAGAAGCCGGTTCCTCAACCGAGCCCGGCTCTACGCACACCCACCCTCCTCCCCGGTGCAGCGCTCATGAGCGCTGCACCGGGGAGGGGAACCCCGCTCATAAGGAAAGACTCATGGAACAGCACGTACTCCAGGGCCGTGTCGCTCTGGTCACCGGCGGCACGACCGGACTCGGTTTCGGCGCCGCCAAGCGCCTCATAGAAGAGGGCGCATTCGTCTACATCACCGGCCGCCGTCGAGACGTCCTCGACGCCGCCGCCGAACGGCTCGGTCCATCCGCCCGGGGCATCCAGGCCGACGTATCGAGCAAGAGCGACATGCTCGGTGTGGCCGAGACCATCAAGGCGGGCCACGGCCATCTCGACATCGTCTTCGCCAACGCGGGCGGCGGGCACGCGACACCGCTGGCCGAGCTCACCGAAGAGCAGATCGACAGCGAACTGGGCATCAACGTCAAGGGCGTCATCCTGACGGTGCAGAGCATGCTGGACGTCCTCGGCGACGGCGCGTCCATCATCCTCAACGCATCGATCACCGCAGACATGGGCCTGCCCGGCTTCGCCGCCTACGCCTCGTCGAAGGCAGCGGTGCGATCTCTCGCCCGCAGCTGGACGACCGACCTCAAGGACCGACGGATCCGGGTCAACTCCGTCAGCCCCGGCGTCGTGCCCACCGAGGGCTACGGACATGAGCAGAAGCTCAGCGACGCCGACATCGCTGCCTACGTCGAGCGGGTCGCCAAGGAGATCCCGGCCGGCCGCGTCGGAACGGCGGAGGACATCGGCAACGCCGTCGTCTTCCTGGCCTCCGACGCCAGCAGCTACATCAACGGCATCGACCTCATCGTCGACGGCGGCATGACCCGCGTCTACGCCGGCCAGAACTGAACATCAGCGTCTCCTTCGGTTCACCCAGAGCCAGGAGCATCGCCGGGCTCCGCCGGAAGGACCTTCCGGCGGTCGTCCCCCACGGTCATCGGCCAGACCCGGTCCCGGACCGAACACGTCACCGTAGCCGGTCTCCTCCGCACCGGCCGCCTGCCGGGAAAGGCTGTCATGCCATCCGCCGGCGCCGTGACCGGCTCCACCCACACCCCACGAAGGCAGGACCCATGAGTGCCAAAACCCAAGAACGCCACATCATCTGTGAGGTACGGGCGAAGGCTCCGAACCGCGAACAGGTCAAGGAACTCCTGCTGGAGCTCGTCGGCCCAGCGCGCGCGGAAGCCGGCTGCCTCTACTACGACCTGTACGAGCAAGCCGATACGCCCGGCACCTTCTTCATCATCGACGGCTGGACCTCGACGGAAGCGATCGCCGAGCACGCCGACCACCCGAACGTCACCCGTGTCGTCGACCAGCTGACCCCTCTGCTCGAGGTCCCCCTCAAGGTGACCACCAGCACTCGCGTCAGCGACCAGCAGTAGGGCGAGCCACGCCCCGACGCGCACCCAACACCCATCAGGGAGGATCCGTGGCCCGCATCTTCATCACCGGTTCGACCGACGGCCTTGGCCTGATGGCCGCCCAACTCCTCTCCGACCAAGGCCACACCGTGGCACTCCACGCGCGCAACGACGCCAGGGCCCGCGACGCGCAGGCCGCGCTCCCCGACAACGCCGGTGTCGCCGTCGGTGACCTCTCCAGCATCACCCAGACCCGTGAAATCGCCGGTCAAGTCAATGACATCGGCCCCTTCGACGCCGTCATCCACAACGCCGGCGTCGGCTACTACGGACGCAGCCGCGTGGAGACCGAGGACGGCCTGTCCGACGTCTTCGCCGTAAACGTTCTCGCCCCCTACCTCCTCACCGCGCTGATCACACCGCCCGAGCGACTCGTCTACCTCAGCTCCGGCATGCACCACAGCGGCGAGACCGAGCTGCGTGATGCGCAGTGGACCCGGCGCCCGTGGCAGGGAGCCCAGGCGTACTCGGAGTCCAAGTTCTACGTCACCACCCTCGCCTTCGCCGTCGCGCGCCGGTGGCCCACCACGCTCTCCAACGCGGTCGACCCCGGCTGGGTCCCGACAAAGATGGGCGGGAACAGCGCCACCGACGACCTGCAGCTGGCTCCGGTGACTCAGGTGTGGCTGGCGGCTGGCGATGACGCGGCGGCGCTGGTCACGGGCCGCTACTTCCACCACCAACAGTCCCGCCGTCCGCACCCGGCGACGCAGTCGCCCCAAGTGCAGGACCGGCTGCTGAAGTACTGCGCCGACCTCACCAAGGTCGAGCTGCCGACAGCGGTCTCTGCCGACTGAGCCCGCGCCTCTCTCTCCCCGCAGGCGGGCTGCGTGCGCCCACCTTGATTGGAGCAACCATGACCGCAACGAACCCACTCATCACCCTGAACAACGGCGTCCAGATCCCCGCCCTGGGACTCGGCGTGTACCAGAGCGCCCCCGAGGAGACCACCGACGCGGTCCTGACCGCGCTGCACAACGGCTACCGACTGATCGACACCGCCGCCGCCTACTTCAACGAGCGGGAGGTCGGCGAGGCGATCGCCCGCTCCGACGTGGACCGCTCCGAGATCTTCGTGACGACCAAGGTATGGATCAGCGACTACGGCTACGACTCCGCGCTGCGAGCCTTCGACGTGAGTCTGCGCAAACTGGGCATCGAGCAGCTCGACCTGTGGCTGCTGCACCAGCCGCTGCCGTCCGACTTCGAGAAGACGATCGCGGCGTACAAGGCGGCGGAGAAGCTGCTTGCCGAGGGGCGCGTCCGTGCGATCGGCGTGTCGAACCAGACGCCCAAGCAGCTCGACGAACTCATCTCCCGCACCGGCATCGTCCCGGCCGTCAACCAGATTCAGGTGCACCCCTACTACACGCAGCCCGAGTGGCGGGCGGCGAACGAAAGCCACGGCATTCTGACCCAGTCGTGGTCGCCCATCGGCGGCTCCTACGTCTACCGGGGCGCCGACACCAACCCGCTCGAAGACCCCGTCATCACCGCCCTGGCCGACAAGTACGCGAAGACACCCGCGCAGGTCGTACTGCGCTGGCACCTCGACCACGGCTTCTGCGCGATCCCCAAGTCCGTCAAAGCCCATCGCATCGCCGAGAACTTCGACGTCTTCGACTTCGCCCTGACCCCCGACGAGGTGGCCGCGATCGACGCCCTCGACACCGGCGTACGCGGCGGACCCGACCCGGACTCGCTCGACCTGGAGAACGCCGGCTTCCCGATCCCCGACTAGCCAGGGGCTCCCCGGCCGATCAGGCAGGTCGTCAGCGCCGCTGACGCCCCGCTCCGGCCGGGCCTGAACGGCCCACGGGCCTGGGCCTGGTGGGGCGTGGCTCTCCCCGCTTCTGACTCCACGCCCCTGACACCTCGGTACCCGTGCGGCGCTGACGCAAAGAACGAAAGAGCGCAATGACCACAAAAAGCATATCCATGAAGAGGCCGTTCAAGCTTGCGGCGATCTCCGCGACGGCAGCCGTCATCCTCTCGGCACCGTACGCGTCCGCCGCGACCGGACACGCGGACGCGCGGCCCGCCGTCACCCACGTGAAGACCGTGGCCGCCTTCGACTTCGCCACCGGCGACGTGCCCGAGAACATCACCGTCGCCCCGGACAATTCACTGACCGTCTCGATGGTGGGCACGCCCGCGGGCGAACGGCCGGCACTGGTGCGGATCGCACCGTCCGGGCACCGCACGGTGCTGGTCACCGGGCAGAAGGGCGACGGAATCACCGGCAACACTCACGGCCACGACGGCACCGTCTACTACAACGTGTGGTCCTCCGACGACTCCCGGAACGGGGTGTGGAAGCTGCCGCCCGGCGGCACCCCCCACCGCATCGCGGCCCTGCCCGTCGGCGGAGTCCCCAACGGTCTGGCCATCGATCCGGCCGGGCGCACCTTGTACGTCGCCGACAGCCAGAAGGGCACCGTCTGGGCCGTCCCGGTCTCCGGCGGTCCCGCGACCGCCTGGCTGGTCGACCCCGCCCTCGCGATCGAGGCGTCCGCACCCGTGCCGTACGGCGCGAACGGACTCCGCTTCCACAACGGCGCCGTATGGGTCTCCAACCTCAGCAAGGGCACCCTGCTGCGGATCCCCGTCACCGCCACCGGAACTCCGGGCCGGATCCACACGGTCGCCAGCGGCCTCACCGGCATCGATGACTTCAGCTTCCTCAGCGACCACTCCAACGTCGTGTTCACCGCGCTGAACACACAGAACAAGATCGCGGTCGTCTACCCGAACGGCACCACCAGGACCGTGCTGACCGCCTCGGACGGCCTCGCCTCGCCCACCGCCACCGCAGTGCGCGGCAAGCGGCTGTACATCACCGACGGCGGACTCAACGAGCCCCACGACGCGCAAGTGCAGCACGGGAAAATGGACCTCGGCGCGCTGCTCTCACACTGAGCGTCCGGCAGTTCCCAGAAATTCAGAGGGCGTGGCTTGCAGGGATGCCAGCCAGGGGTCCCTGCAGGTACCCCTCACAACCGAGACTCCCACGTCATCGCCATTGCCGGTTGCATGGTCAGTGCTGCTTTCTTCGGGGGACGGGCCCCAACCGGCAAGAGCCCGGTGAGCACGCTGGACAGCGCCGCCGAGATGTCAACCCCGAGCGTCGGCGCCCGCCACAGCCCGCCCGCCCAGACCACCACCGCGACGACTACGTGAGGAGAACTACAGCATGACCACAGCTATGCGCGACGTGCCCCGTTCCGGGAACCGGAACGAGCGCCAGGGCGCCGCCATCGTCGTCGGTGCATCTCTCGCGGGCCTGATGACCGCATTGGCCCTGTCGCACGCCGGAGTCGACGTGACGATGCTGGAGCGATCGGCGGCCGCCCCTCGGGCTCGGAAGGGGGCTGCTCTCGGCGGGGTGAGTGAGGGCCTCCTCAGCAGAATCACGCGATCCCGTCACTCCCGGGCCGGTTCGACGCCACTGAGTTCAGTGGCCCCCGGTGTGCAGAGCTGGATGGCGGTCCACGCCCGGCTCCGGGCGGCCGTCGACGCCGACCCCTATATCAAGCTGCGCCCCCACACGCTCGTACGGAGCGTCGACCAGGACGCGGATTCCGCGTGGGTGATCACCTCGGACCAGCAGACATTCCGAGGCGATGTCGTGATCGGGGCAGATGGCCACGGAAGCGTCGTGCGCGTCGGCGTCGCACCCGACAAGCCCGACGCGACGTTCGCCGGCTACCTGATCTGGCTCGGCCTCACCAACGAGTCCTCGCTCGCGTCCTCACGCCGCCTGCCACGGGACGTCGACATCCTCAGCGGCGATGAGGACTATCTCCTCGGCTACCCACTGCCCGGCCCCGACGGTTCCGTCACCCCAGGCTCCCGCCAAGTCGGCTGGGCCTGGTACGACGCGAACCACAACGATCTCCTACGCGAAACGGGCAGTGTTGTCGGCAACGTCGTGCACCGGTCGCTCACCTCCGCCGACATACCGGAGGCCGCCTTCCGCGAGCTCGCGGACAAAGCCAAGAACCTGTGGCCCTCGCCCTGGCGCGAGGCCATCCTCGATTGCATCGAGCGCCGTGCCGTCATCGGCACCCCCATCACCGAATACGTCCCCGACAAACTCGTCAACGGACGTCTTGCCCTCGTGGGAGATGCCGCGCATGTGCCGACCCCGATGACCGGCTCGGGCTTCAGCGCATCGCTCCACGACGCCGAGTCCATCGCCGCAGCCGTAAGCGAAGCCATGGGTGCAACACCCATGGCGCAGGCACTGCGCGGCTACGAGAGGGAACGCCTCCACAGCGTTCGCAGCATGGTCCAGTCAGGACAGCAGTTCAGCCGCTCCTTCGCCAGTGCGGCTGCCTGAACACCCTGCCCGAACGGCACCACCTTGCTGGCCCTCGATTTCGGGGCCGTACAACCGGTCCGCTACAGCCGGCGGGCACCGACACGTCCCAGTAGGGATCCGATCGGAGCCCGCACTGAGGCGCGTCGCCATGCGCGGCCACCTGGACATGGGAAGGGTGCAATCTGTGACGCAGAACAGCAGCGACGGGCAGGAAGACGGGCCCACGGCCAGGGTTCAGGAAGCCTTCGCGCGTGAACGGGGTACCACGTTCGAGCTCTTCTTCGACCTCGTCTACGTCTTCACCCTGACCAGGTCACCGCCTTCATGGCCCACGAACACACCGCCACCGGCGTCCTGCACGGCGTGCTCGACAGCGACGAAGTACGCCTGACTCACCAGTAAGGCGCCGCTGGGATAGCGAACGGGTTGAACTCGACCTCGCGGACAGCTCCGAGCAGTCGACGCCTTGATCAGGCTGCGCGATTTGCGCCAACTGTGGCGCTCAGTCACATTCACTTGGCGGGGGAACGCAGTAGTACACGGATCTTGCTTCCGTAACGCTCTGTTGTGGTCAGTTCCGAAGATCGGACCCTGTCGCTACGCGGTGGTGATGCTCTGGGTGAGTGAGACCGGGGCCACCCCACCAGCTGGCACCCCGGTCACATCGCCGAGCGCTACAGCCTCTTCACCATCATCGTCCTGGGCGAGGTGATCCTCGGCTCACTCGCCGCCGTCCGCTCAGCCGTGGCCGACCACGGCCTGTCCACCCCCGTTCTCCTGATCGCGATCGGCGGCCTGCTGCTCGTCTTCGCCCTGTGGTGGATCTACTTCACCGGAAACGAAGCGCGACTGACCACGCTGCGCACCGCCTTGGTCTGGGGGTACGGCCACTACGTGGTCTTCGCCGCGCTGGCTGCGATCGGCGCGGGCCTGGAAGCGGCGCTGGACGCCGCCGAACACCACGGACACCTCTCCACCCGGGGTGCCGGACTGTCGGTCGCCGTCCCCGTGGCGATTGCGCTCCTGATGCTGGGGGCACTGCACCGAGCCACCCGTACCGGAGCGGTGGGACATGCCCTGCTGGTCCTCGCCGGTGCACTCGTGGTCCTGGCTGTGGGCTTCAGCGCACCCGCCCTGGGAATCGGCGGCGCCGTCCTGGGCATGGGCCTGACGGTGGCCGCCACACTGGCAGCCAACCTCTTCACTGTCCGCTATCGAGCCGAAGGGCGTTGAGGTGCGCCTGGACCTGAACAAACTCGACCACCTGATCGCCGTCGCCGAGGAAGGCAGCCTCACCCGCGCTGCCGCCCGGCTCCACCTGTCCCAGCAGGCCCTGTCCACCTCCATCCGGGTCCTCGAGCGCGAAGTCGGGGTTCCGCTGCTGGAGCGTGGCAGCGCGGGCGTCACCGTACTGCCCGCCGGAGCGGCCCTGATCGAGGACGCCCGTGTCCTCAACGGCGTGGCCCGCGCAGCCCTTCACCGCGCCCGGCAGATCGGGCGCGGCGAGACCCAGGCCCTGCGTATCGGCTACACCCCCGCCGTCACCGGCGACGAACTCGTCACCCTGCTCGCACCGGTGACCGAAGCCCACCCCGACATCACCCCCGAGATCCACCAGCGCTACCCCTCGGAGCTGACCGACGCTCTCCTCGCCGGCGACCTCGACATCGGACTGTGCCGCGCAATGAAGCCCACCCACGGTCTGACCCGCACCGCCCTCGGCCACCATCGCCTGCACATCGCCGTCGCGAGCGACCATCCCGTGGCCGCCCGCACATCCGTGACCCTGCCCGAACTCGCCCAAGAGACCTTCCTGGTCTGGGGCACCCCCGGCCGCTCCGGCTACACCGACCTCCTCATCGACCACTGCCGCAACGCCGGCTTCGAACCGAACACCGAACGCACCGCCCGCCAAGGCACACCCCCCATCACAGCCGTCATCGGCACCCGCCACCTCGCCTTCGTCACCACACCACCGGGCCCCGCCGCAGGCGGCAAAGCGCACGTCTCACCCTCGAACTCCCCATCCACGCGCTCTACCTCCCGCACACCACATGCCCCAGCCGCACCACCTTCCTCACCCACGTGAGGATCTAATCTGGCTTTATCGGTGCGCCTGGACCCACTCATCCGGCTTGAAGCGGCTCCAGGGCAATTCGGGCATGTGTCTTTGTTCTGTCTCCCGCCTCGCAGGACCTTGAGGAGCAGCGCGGCGCCCTTCGCCAGCATCTTGCCGACCTTGGGGGCTCTGGCGGACCGACGCTTCGAGATCCGTCTCGCCAGTGGATGAGGCAGGCTCGCCAGAGAGCCTCTGAAGCCCAGAGGGGCGGTGTCCCTCCTCGGGCTGGTGACGCTTGGGGGAACCAGCAGCAAAGTCATCGTGGGATACCTGTCCCGATTCGGGACGGATCCGGTGTCCCGAGTCGGGACACGCCGCGTGTCCCGGCTCGGGACAAGGTCGCCGACGGGCTGTACGGCGTAGTCCCCGGCGCGGGGGCAGTTGGTGTTACGGCCACGGAATCTGAGATCCCATAGCTGTCTGTAGGATCTCGCGGCTCGTGGTACGGGCCGTCCTTGCTGACCAGCAGCTCCTACGCTGTCTCAAGTTGATGGCACAGCCGGTCCGTCTCACGGCCGGGGCATTTCCTCAGGGGTTCGGCGACAATCCGGACGGTCAGGTCCGTGGCCAGAGAGCGGAAGGCGTTGCGGGTCGCCGGGCTCACCAGCTCCCGCCGTGCGGTGACGGTCATGGTCTGAAGATAGGAGCAGACCCTGACACCGTCACTGTCTTTTCCCAAGGTGATGTCTGATCCATGCCGAGCCTGTCTAGCCAACCAGTCTGTGGTTGCGGCTGATTTGGCCGTTGGTCGTGTGATTCGGCCACGGAATTTGAGATCCCACACTGTCGACGGACGGCAGTTCGCCGGGGGCAGACAGAAATGTTTCCGGGAAAGACTGGCCAACGGGCGCGAGGGCATGTCAACGTAGACGACCTTGCAAGAAACCCCAGGTCAGAGAGGTGATTGCTCGTGACCGTAGCCCCTGTGGGCCCCGGTTTCTCCACCACCGTCGAAGCCCTGCGACCGCGGGAGTGGCAGCTCGGCCCCGGTCAGCCGACTCTGGTCATGGACCAGTTCTCCGCCGAGGACTTCCACCTGATCGTCGATGACCGCGCGGACGTGCACGTCAGCTCCAAGGACGGCCGGTTCTACCTCGGCTGGTTCCCGCACGGCCGACCCGGCACGGACGGCGAGGGATGGAAGATCGCTGTCACCGGTACCGCCCGGGTCCGCGGCTACCACCTGTCGTTCGACACCGAGACGCCGGCCGACATCGTCGCCGCCGCCGTGGCGAGGGTGCTGGAGACCTCACGCCGCCTCTGACAGCGCGGCCACCGATACATAGCGCCCGTCCTATGAGCGCTGGCGGTGCCGTAGGCCGGCCCGGCTCCACCGCCCCCCGTTTCCCTCGAACCCCAGGAGGCTGTCCGTGACGTCCCCGGAGATGACCGTCGGCGATCTCATCGATCTGTTGTCCGGCTGCGACCGGAGCGCTCCGGTCCGCCAGGCCATGAACCCGTTCTTCCCGATGGCGCACCGCTTGGCGCAGGTCCTGCAGTCGGTCGACGGGACCGGCCGGACCGTTGTCTACCTCGCCGAAGGGCGGGACGAGGACGCGCAGCTCGGTCACCTTCCGCCGGAGGTCGCCATCGCCCTGACGTGGCAGGGCCCTGTCCAGGCGCCCCCGCGCCGTCCTCGCCGCCGCGCCGGCGGCAACTAGATACGCACCGAGCCCTTGGAGGCGCCCCTGTACCCCGACCTTCCGCCCGACCCGCGCGGCGGCCAGCCCGCGTTCTGGGTCGGCCCCCGGCACCTAGCCGGTGACGATGGACGCCTCTACGACGTCGTCGCCGACGCGCTCGCCGGCCTGGGGTGGACGAGCCTGACGATCGTCCGCGGACGGCACGAGCCGGACGAGGAACCGGAGGACCGCCAGGTCCTGCGCAGCACCGTCCTGCACATCAGCCCCGACGCCTTGCGCTGGGCCCAGTGGGGGCTGGCGGACGAGCCATTCCACCTGGGTGGGCTGCCGATCGCCTGGCAGATCTCCGCCCGAGCCGAGGCGAGCAGCCCGCTCGCCCAGTGGTCGGCCTACTTCACCCGTGACGTCCCCGGCGAGGCGGTGGTCGACTTCCTCGTCGCGCTCGACGCAAGCAACCAGCCTGCCTCGGCGCTCGCCGGACCCGAGCTGGTCCTTGACGCTGTCGCCGCCCACGGCTGGTTCCGCGACATCGACCAACCCCAGGCGGCGGCGATGGACCCGACGTTCACCTCGCACATCAGCCTGGGGGAGGTGCCGCCCCTCATCCAGGACGGCGACCTACGGGCCCTGTCCGCCGAGGACGACGAGACGGCACCGGCCGGATGGCAGGCGTGGGCCGAGCCCGTACTCGGCGCCCCGCTTCTGTGGGTGGCCTCGTTCGCCGCCAGCGTCCCGCACGATCTCGTCGCCGCCTTCGCCGCCTCCCTCAGCTCGACCGCACCGGTCCTGCGGCGGGTCCTGCCCGAGGCCACCCAGGAGCGCCTCCTGCGCGCGCCGGCCATCTAACGTCCCGCGCATGACTCTCGACGATCGCAGTCCGGCATCCTCCCAGTTGGGGGTGCCGGACTTTCTTGTTTCCCGGGCGAAGTGGCCGGTCGGGTCGTTAGTGCTTAGCCCATAACGCACTGCTGCCCCCGACCGCGACGGTCGGAGGCAGCAGCGTGACGCGCGCAGGTCAGCTCGTTGCCGTGGCCTTGGCGAGGGCCTTGTCGAGGTGGCGGTCGACGAGGGCCGGGGAGCCGGAGAGGACCAGCAGCAGGCTGCCGTCGCGGATCGCGGTCTGCTTGACCACGGTGCTCCGGCCCCCGGCGATGTACGTCAGAAGCAGGCTCCACTGCTCATCACCGCCGACGCTGGGCGCGGGCAGCTTCTGCGAGGTCACATCGACCTGGGTGCCACCGGCGACGACCTGATAGGCCGGGCAGCCTGTCATGGCATCGAAGATCCGGCCGGTGCCGTCGGAGAGCTTCTTCACGCTGTCGCTGTACAGCTCCTCGGAGATCTCCGAGGAGCTGTAGCCGTAGGTGAAGTCCGCCTTCGCCTTGTGCGGGAAGGCGAGTGTGCTGCCAGCCGCCGCGTCACCGCCCAGCTCGCTCAGGGCCGGGCAGCCGAGGACGGTGACGTCATCGTGCTGGGCCGGACGCTCCGGCTGGGGAAGGTAGCCGCTGCCGAGGTCGCGCGGGTCGAGCAGGCGGGACTCGAGCGCGGCCGAGGAGAGCGCGGCCGGCTCCTGGGCGACCTCGGTCGGCTTTCCCGTACGGGAGGAGGCGGTCCGGTGCTTGGACCCGGGGGTGTCGGTGGAGCAGGCGGGCACGGCGAGGAGGGCGGCGGTGATGCCGAGTGCGGTGGTGGCGACGCGAACGCGCATGACGGAGCTGACCCCTTGGTGCTAGGCGACGGGTGGTCAGTGCGGGCCCGCGGGCCCGGTGGGGTCGTAGGAGTGGTGGTCAGTGCCCGAGGTGGCGCAGGCAGTCCTCGAACGTGGCGTGCGTCGAGTCCGCCGGCCCGGAGTGCCGGTTGTACCAGGCGGTGTCGATGCGCGTCTCCAGCTGCTGGTGTCCGGCCCTGCAGCGCAGCCAGATCTCACCGCGGGTGGAGAGGATGAGCCAGTCCCGGTACGCGCCGCACTCGGCGCACGTGGCCATCTCGCCGTCGAGGACCAGGGGCTGCTTCCACGGCATCATCTTGCCCTCGACCTGGTCGTGGCTCGGCACCCGCAGCTCCGGCGGGAGGAAGTCGTCCACGATGGCGGTCGGCTCGGCGGGCTGCGGCTCGGGCGCCGGCACTCCGATGCCGGGCGGGACCTGTCCCTGCATCTGCGCGTGCAGCTCGGCGAACCGTTTCTGAGCTTTGCTCGGCCCCTTCGCCCTGCGGCGTATTCGGTGAAACACCCTGGCGTCCTCCTCTACCTCGGCACCTCGTCCTGCGCGTTTCATGATCGTGCCCCACGCCCTCGGCGGTTTCAATTCACAACGTCCACAGTCCCTTCGGCCAGTTCAGCATGGGTGTGGCCTCTCGGCTGCCCGGGTGACGAGGAGGCCACGACGCATGTCTCGGTACGGCACAACGGCGATCCGGGGAGCCTGCGTGCCGTCTGGTGTACTTATCGGGCCTGACGCGGTGACTCCTCTCCGCTGCGCCGCCTGCCGGGCGCGGAGGGCCTGGTCGTCGCCCTACGCGTCGCGGACCGGTTCACTGCGGTGCTGGTCTCGGGAAGCTGCGATGCATCGGCGGGCAGGTCGGCTGTCCGCCGCATCCGCCACACGAGCACGTCGCTGACGGAGTCCGCGGTGCCCAGTTCCCGCCGAGCGGCAACGTCGGACAGGAGGGCGGCCGGGTCGTGGCCGGCGGCTTCGGCTTCCGTGATGGTCGCGGCCAGGGCGTACCAGCCGGGTTCGGCGAGGATCTGCTCGGCCAGCTCCGGCAGCGCCTCGCGCAGCAGCGCGGTCTGCCGCTGGAGCACCGGCCGGCTCAGACGCCGACCACGCTGATAGAGCACACCGAGCGGCTGGGCCGAGGCGGCCTGGTAAGCGGTGCGCAGGTGTTCGGCAGCTCGGGTGGCGGCCTCGGCCTGCTGGGCGTGGCCCTTCCGGGCGTGCCAGTGCGCGGTGGCGATGATCAGGAAGAACAGCATGTCGATCGCCATCGCCGTGGTGGCTCCGTCCTCACCGCGGCCGAGGGCCGGGCCGCCCTGGACGAGGTCGCGGGCGGCCTGCCGCAGGGCTCGATCGTGCCCGCGTACGGCGCGGACGTGAGAGCGCGAGGCCCGTTCGAAGGCCGTTGCAGCGTCGTGCAGTTCGCGACGGGTGTGAGCGGCAGACGTCTTCGCGAGGGCGTCCAGGACCTCGCCGACCGCGGCGATGTGGGCGGCGGCGACCCCGTCCTCGCCGTGGTCGACGACGAGCACGGCCTGCCACACGGCCGATGCCGTGCCGCGGCGCGCGGAGGCCGGACTGCCCGGCCCCGTACGAATCGCTTCCTCCCGCCGGGCCGCAGGGACATCCTGCGCATCACCGGACCACCGCTCGCGGATGCGAGGCAAGGACAGGTCGGGAGCGAGGCGCGCGCCGGGGTAGAACACCGGCTCGCCGTCCTTGTTCAGGTCGTCGGGCAGGGCGACCTTGTATCCGAGCAGGTCACCGGAGGGCGCGGCGCGCTTGCGGATCAGGAGGCCGGCGGCGGCGAGGCGGTCGAAGAACTCCTCGTCGCTTCTCGCGCCAGCCACCGCATGCCGCACGGATTCCCGCAGCTCCTCGCGGGCGGTGCGCTCGCGGCCCTGGCGCTGGGCCTTGTGGCGCTCGGCGCTGGTCGGTCGTTGCGCTGCGGTCCCGTCCCCGGTGCTGAGCTGCTTGAGCCCGTACTCGGCTTCGATCAGGCGGGCTTCGGCCTGGGATCGCTTGGCGTCGTTGTTCAGTCGGGGGCGCCGGCCGTCTTCGCGGACGAGCGTGGCGATGATGTGGATGTGGTCGTCGGCGTGGCGCACGGCTGCCCAGCGGCATCCCGCCTCGTCGGCGGCCGGAGCGATGCCGGTCGCGGCGACCATGCGTCGGGCGATCTCCCCCCATTGCTCGTCGGAGAGAACCGGGTCGTCGGGTGCGGCCCGGACGGATGGGTGCCAGACGTGCTTGGCCGGGCGGCGCGACTCCGCGAGCGTCTGGACGGGCTGGTCCAGGAGCTGCTGCAACTGTCTCTTCGTAGCTTGAGGATCGCGACCGGGGTCGGGAGCGAAGCTGTCCCATGCCGCCACGAGATGCGGATCGACGTGCTCCTCATGGGTCCCTTTGCCGTAGAGGTAGATGAGCAGGCCAAACGTGTTCGAGCCACGCTTGTGGACGCGAGGGATCAACCGGTTCGCCTTTCGGTGTCGAGGTAGTGCTGGATGAAGGCGTCCACGCGCTGGGTGGCGCGCTGGACGGCGCCGAGTACGGCTTCGGCGTAGGGGACGTCGGCACCGGAGTTGGCGGCCTTAGCTACCTGGTTGACGTTGTTGCCGATGTGGCCGAGGTGCCGGCGCACAGCGAAGAGCTCGTTGTGAACTTCTCGTTGGGCGGCGATTTCCGCCGCCGTACGGTCGAGATCGTGGGCGGCTTTGAGAGCGGCGTGGGCGAGGAAACTGGCGACGCTCATGTGGCACACGGCGGCTGCACGAGCTAGGAGTTGGTACTCGTCGTCGTTCATGCGGCAGCTGGGCTGGCGCATGCGCTTGTTCTCGTCGCGCAGGCGCTCACGCTGTTGCACATGCGGCTTTGAAGGGGCGGTGTGCGTGCAGTGCGCACTGTGGCAGGCGTGCTGGTCCTGCCCCTCGGGATGCGAGCCGCCCTCGGTCGCATCCTCACGGATCGGCGCCCCCCGGTGCCGTTCCGCTCCCGCCACTCCAGGGGCGGGGAACGCAAGAGCATTGCTCCCCTCGGGAGCAATGCTCTTGCGATAACTTGCTCGCCCCGAGACCGAGTTGGAGCCGCGATCAGGTTCCGGGGTGGTGCCGTTCTTGGGTGCGTTCGTCATCGGGGTTCGGGCCTCGTAGAGCGGGTGCGTTGCTGGATGGTTGCGGCCAGCGCGAGAACTTCGGCTGGGCTGGCAAGGACGCGAACCGGTCTGTTGGGACGGTCCTGGACGAGCCACTGCCCGGTCGGCGTGAGGACGACGGCGTGGAGGAGTTGCCGGCGGACCAAGACGTCCGCCCAGGCACCGGCCTCGGCGGTGGTGGGCCCGGAAAAGCGAGGGGGACGAGGAATCATGGCGTACCTCCTAAGCGGGGCGGTGGCCCGGCGTGGAGCCGGGCCACCTTTACGGATACGGGCCTTGTGCTGGGATTTGCCGGTTCAGCCGCATTCGGGGCAGCGTCCGACGTGGCTGTTGAGCGCGCGGGCCATCCGCTGTTTCGCCGAGGCTGCCTGCTTCGCGCTGGACTTCGCCGCCGGCCTGCCCGCATGCCGCTCGGAGTGAGCGAGCATGAATCCGATCTCGCGCTCGTACTCGGCGCGGACCGTCTTGAACTGGTGGCAGGTCTTCATCGGGCGGTGCTCCTCGTCGTCGTGATGTCCGCGTTCCGCAGCTCCTGGAGGACCAGGCCGAGTCGGTCGTTACCGACACCCGTCAGGCCCTGGCGGCGGATGATTTCGCGCAGCTGCACTCGGGTGATCGCGCCGTTGCCGTCCCGTTCGAGCAGAGCCGGCACATGGGGACGCACCTCACGGACAAGCTGGCGCTCGGATTCACCCAGCTCGCGTGCCTGGCGCTCCGTCTGCGAGCGGGACCGTGCACGCTTGTCCTTGTTCTTCGTCCGGGAGGTCCTGGTCGGCTTCCGGCGAAGCGGGACCTTGTGTCCTCGGTCCTGGGTGGTTTCGGTCCCGGACTGTGGGGCGGTCGGTCCTCGGTCCTGGGTGGTTTCGGTCCCGGACTGTGGGGCGGTCGGTCCTCGGTCCTCGGTGGTCTCGGTCCCCGACTTCGTGATGCCCGGTCCCCGATGAGAATCCGGGTCCTGAGCTGCCACTTCTCGCGTGCTGTGGTCGGTCCTCATGGCCGCTGCGTCCCGCGCTGCGGCTCCCGGTCCGGCGAGCACGGTCCCTGGGACCGCACCGTCTTCAGAGGGCTTGGTTCCCGCGAACGTTCCCGTTGCGTCGCCCTTGGTCCTTGCGTCGACCTCGGCTTCCGGGTTCTCGGGGACGGGGCCCCGAGGAGCCCTCGGTCCTCGGTCCGGGACCGGCTCGTCGGAACCATCGGGACCGGGGACGGGGACCGGCACATCCGATGTCGGCTGTACGGGGACCGTGGCCGCCGATGCGCTGCTGTGCGCCGGGGACCAGGGAGAAGGGAGCGGGACCGTGGCGAGCGCCAGCGCGTGTCGCCGAGCGGCGAGCTGGTCGAGCAGCTGCGCCCGCTGGTGAGGGTCGGTGCCGACCGAAGCCCTGCCGACCGCCTTCGACAGGCGTCGCGTCAGCCGCCGGCCGCGACGGCTCTGCTGCTGCTCGGGTGTGCGCTCGGCGAGGCGGGCGGCGAGGGTGACCGCACGGGCGGTGGCCCGGTCCCGGGTGATCTGCGCTGCGTCGCGGTCCCGCGCGGCGATGCCCAGGCGGGACAGCAGCCGCTCGCGTGCCTCCCGGCCCAGGACGGCGAGCAGTCCGTTCGAGGCTGCACCCGGGGTGCGCAGGCGCAGTTCGATGCCCATGGCCAGGTGCCACAGCATCGCCGCCATGACCGGTCCGACGAAGGCGCGGACCGTGCCGCCGATGGGGCCGCTCTCGGCGTAGGCGGGGATCACCTGCACTGTGGTGATCACCCAGACCAGCGTGCCCGGCAGGCCGGGAGCGCCCTGGACGGCGAGGTTCTGCCGTGCCATCAGCGCGGTGGCGAACAGGGCGAGTTCGGCGGCGGCGAACATGCCGGCGCGCTCGGCGGTGCCGGCCATGTCGAGGTAGTCGGCCGCGAAGCGCCAGCTGGTGTCGGCGCTGTAGGCGGTGCAGCCCAGGGCGGCGACGGCGGCGACCTTGACCGCCGGGCCGCCGAGACGTTTCCGCGGGCGGGTTCCCCGGCGCCGGATCGCCCAGGCGGTCAGCACGAGCGCGAGGGCGGCGGGCACGGCGGCGGCGAGGAGGAGAGGGAGGTCCGAAGTAGCACCGAAGGCGAGGACAGGGTGGGTCATGCTGCCTTTCCGAGTGGGGCGTGCGCCGGGGTCGACGCCGCCGGGCGGCCTGTCGGCTGCTGAGTGCCGGGAGCTGCGGGCGCGGGGGTGCCCTTGGCCTTGGAGGTCTTCTTCCGCTTCTTCTTGGAGCGGGGCACGCCGTAGTTGCGGTCCCGGTCGAAGACCTTGTTGGCCGCTTGCCGGAGCAGGTCGCGGGCGTGCTTGTGGCTGATCTGCAGGGCGGCGGCGAGTCGGTCGGGCTGCCAGCCCCGGACGTAGGCGTGGTCGATGGCCACCTGCCGCTCGGCTTCCGTCAGGTGCACGTCGCGTCCCTGGAAGAAGGCGGTCACACGCCGGTAGTCCAGGCGCCGGTGCAGGTTGTCGTGCAGCGGGCGCCGCTCGGCTTCGGTGAGCCCGCCCCAGACGCCCTCCTTGAGGACGTTCTCCAGGGCGAAGTCCAGGCACGCGCGGCGGACGGGGCACCAGCCGCACAGCTCCTTCGCCTCCGCGATCTCCTCGTGATCCCGGGGCCCGGGGAAGAACACGGCGTCGGCGTCCTCGACGTCCATGCCGTGGCACGCTCCGCGGACGTGCCAGCTGGTGTCTGCGATGCCGCGCAGGCCGGTGGCCGGCGCGTCGTGGGTGGTGATGTGGCGCAAGGCGAGTCTCCGATGTGCTGCCACACCGGCCGGCTGGCGCAGTGCCTGGCGGGTGCGGCGTCGGGCGCCGGCTGCGGCGCGTGGGTGTGCGCCGCATCCGGTGCGGGACGGTGAGGTTGCGGCGGTGCAGCGGACGGGATGCACGCGCCGGAGGCGCCGGTCAGGCCAGGGCGGGCTGCTGGGCCTGCTCGGCGTGCTGGGCCTGCTGGGCGGCGAGGTCCACACGGCCGGGGTGCGGGGTGGCGCGCGGCGTGATGGCGCGTACCCCGTCGTTGGGGCCGATCCGGCGGCGCCGGCACGGCTCGCCGACCGGGGCCAGACACCACTCGCATCGCACGCTCAGGGCATCGGGCAGCCCCTGCGCGACGGCGGCTTCGCGTGCTGCCCGGGCGGGCCGGAACGGTGCGAGAGCGGCGCGGGCGGCGGGCGGTATGCAGGAGCCGATCTGGTCCAGCCGAGCCTGCAGCCTCGGGTTGATCCCCTCCTGGCTGCTGGTGATGGCCGGGGCATACGCGGGCTGCGCTATGCCGGCGGCGACGGCACGGCGGGTGCCGACCAGCTCTGCGGTCCAGGCGGCCTGGTCGTCCGGGTCCGCGGACGGTGTGGGGTCCCAGTGGAGGGCCAGGCGGTTGCGCCGGTAGCTCTCCCAGGGGCGGACCACGTCGGCGGGTTGGATCTGGTACGGCGAGGTGCGGTAGTGCTGGCGGGCGGCGATGCGGGCGTCCCAGCCGTGCGGGGTGGCCATCGGCACGTCGCCGAGCAGCTCGTGCCACTGGGCGAGCTGGTCGCGGGCCTCGCCCTCGTCGGTGCGGATGCTGCGGGGGTCGAGTCGGCCGATGTAGGCCAGCAGGGCGGCGATTTCGCGGCGGTCCACGGTCAGCCCTCCGTTCCGGTCGGCTCGTCCAGGGCGGCGAGAAGGGCGGCGGTGTGCTTCTCGGCCCGCGTCATGCCACCGGGCGCGGCGGTGTTCTGGCCGGGCACGGCGTAGAGGTTCGGGCGGTTGGGGGCGTGTTCCCGGGTGATCCAGGCTCGCCAGTCGGCAGCCCAGGCTTCCGCCGGCCTCGGGGCGTGGGCCGCCCGGTGGGCACGCCACTTCGCGTCGGCGGCCTGCAGGCCATGCTCGCCGAGGCGGTCGAGGTGTCCCTGCTGGCGGGCCCAGGTGTGGGTGGCGGGGTCGACCTGCCACTCGGCAGCCGGGAGGACGGCAGCACCACCACTGCTGTACCTCCGGTTCAAATCAGGTTCACTACGGTTCTGTGTGCCGGTGGCCGGTACATCGCTGTGCCGGTGGCCGGTACGCCGCTGTGCCGGTTTCCGCCTGGGCCTGCCGGTTTCCGGTACTGCCGGTTTCCGGACCCTGGCGGGGGATTCCGGCACCTCACGCGGGCGGATTCCGTACCGCCGCAGGGCCGACAGCCGGAGCTTGGCAGTGCCAGCGGGCTCGTCCGGCACTGCCGTCTCGCCCGTTTCCTCCCGCTGCTCTCGCAGCGCCTGTGCGACTGCTTCGGCGGCGAGCGGCAGGCGGTAGACCGTGCTGCGCTGCGGGCCCACCAGGTCGTCGAGCTGTTCCAGCTCGCCGGCGAGGACGAGGCGTTCGACGGCTTCGCGCACCGTGGAGACCGAGGCGTGCGTGCGCTTGGCCAGGCTGGACAGGGAGGCCCAGGAGATGCACTGGTCGTCGGCCACCCGGTCGGCGATCGACAGCAGGACCAGACGCGCGGCCCCTCGGCTGGAGCTGTGCTCCCACACCCACTCGCGAGCTTCGCTGCTCATCGGCCGCTCCCGGCAAGCGGGCGGGCGGGGCGGCTCGCGGGGGCCTGGATGGTGCGGTCCGGCTCGGGGCGCTGAGGCGCCGAGGCGGAGCTAGCTGCCGCGCAGGCCGGACGGTAGGGCCTTTTGCGCAGGGCGGAGCGCATGCAAGAATCTCCTTTGGTGTTGCCACGCTGAGACGCCCCGTGGAAGGGATCAGCGTGGTGATGGTGGCGATCTCCGCCCTTGCCGGGGCGGTACAGCCGTTAAGCGTCCGGCGTCCGGGAGTTGCCGCTCTCGGGCGCCGTCGCTGTGTTCTGGGGCCTATGAGGCCCGGAGGTTGTGCACGTCATTGCTCCTGTGCTCGTCCGTGCGGGCGGTCTGCCCGGCGGGGGACGACGAACATACGCACGGCTCCGCGTCAAGGTCCAGAGTTGGTTCTTAAACCCTGTAGAAGTCGCGTGAGCTGCTGCGACGGGGGTGGAGCGAGCATGGGCGAGTCCTAGCGCGTACGTAGGTCACGACGGCCGGGCAAGGAGCGCTTACCGCACCCCGTCGGCGTCACATCACTTCAGTGAAGCTGTGTTCGAAAACCTACGCCAGAGTGATCCCAGTCTGTCAACACTGAAGTGAAGCCTCTCGGCCTTTTGGTCCTGGGAACTACACTGCAGTACAGTCCGGAGTCGGCGTCTAGATGAGAGGAGTCGGTGATGGTGGAGTCCAGCGGGTCGGCGGAGGCGCCCGGCGGCGCGGCCGACGCTCGGCGCTCATTCGCCGACAAGCTCAACCACCTTTTCCAGACCGTGACGAACCCGGAGACCGGCAAGCGTTACACCAATGCCGAGGTCGCCCGGGCGATCTCCGTGTCCGAGAGTGCGATCTCGCAGCTGCGGACCGGTGCGAAGCCCAACCCCACCTACACGACGGTGGAACGACTGGCCGGCCACTTCCACGTCAAAGAGCAGTACTTCTTCTCGGACTACGACGCCGAGGAGGCCGAGAAGGTGCGCGCCTCCATGGAACTCATCGAGGCCGTAGCCGACAGCGACGTCCGCGGCCTTGCGCTTCGAGCCAACGGCCTCTCGGCGGACAGCTTGAGGATGATCACGGATGTGATCAATCAGGCGAGACGGTGGGAAGGGCTCGACAAGCCCGGGCAGTGATGTGACCTCACTCACCTGCTGGGTGGATTTGACTGGTATGCCGCGCATGGATCTTCAAGATCGCCTTGGGCAACCATCTGTACCTATGCAAAGCTCCGCTAGAACCACGCGGAATGGTGGGTTCCGGTTAGCGCAGGCCGTGTCAGCGCTCATTCGGGGGCTACAGCAAGGATCTCGTCCATGTTCAAGCGGCAATTCGCGCTCAGAGAGGCGCAGCTGAGGCGACTGTGTGAGGAGCAGTTGCGGGGGATCGAGATATCCGATCCCTACGCGGTGGATGAAATATGCCGGCAGCTCGCCGTCAAGCGTGGCCGCCCCCTGCACCTCCATGAATTGCCTGAGACCGGAGGGGCCAACGCTCCCTGCGGAATGGTCCTCTCGTTCGACCACGGGGATTACGTCTTTCACGTCGCGGCTACCAGCGAGCGGCATCGTGCACAAATCGTGCGCCACGAGCTAGCGCACCTGCTGCTCGGGCACGCCGGGAACAACGAGAGCGTCGTCAGGTCTCTACTGGGAGTCCTGCCTGACGGGGTCGACCCCTCTGCCGTGCTCTCCGCTCTCGGCCGGACGAGCTACGACAGCGAGACCGAGTACGACGCCGAAATGGCCGCCTCCTGCCTGGGAGAGCTCTTTCACGATCTTGCCCACTCGGGCCGGGAACGCGGTCGGTCCGGTGCCGTGGCGCGGCTCGACGACGCCCTGGTCCACCCACGGAGGAACCGCCGCTCATGAGTACATCCACCCTCATCGCCGGCGTCCTCTGGCTGGTGGCTCTGTGGCGGCTGCCGTCCCTCCGGCACTCTCGCAAGCAGCGAAGTCTGGCGCTGACCCTGGTGGCTCTCGCAGCTGCCATGACGTTCGAGGTTCCGCCGGTCAAAGAGGCAGTCGATGCCGCCGTCGGCGCAGACGCCAGGCTGTCGCCGCTGCTGAAGCACCTGCTCGGCGTTACCTCGGCGGCATATCTGCTCGACTTCGTCATCGCAGTCGTTCGACCGCAGGGCCTGGCAAGTCGCACCCGGCTGGTGGCCGCCGGCGTGACGTTGCCCCTCATGCTCGCCTTCTACGCCCTGGCCAACTGGACGTCAGGAGGGCCCGTCAGGCTTGGGGAGGGCCGTGGCGCCCTCTTTCCCGTCCTCTACATGACGGTCTTCACGCTGTACATCGGCATCGCCATGGTCGTCGCTACATGGCTGTTCCTCGGCGGCGTACGTCACAGCCGGACTCTCCTGGGGAAGGCCGGCCTCGGATTTCTGGGCTTGGGAACCCTGCTCGGAAGCCTGTACGCCCTCCAGCGCATCGTCTTCGTGACGGTTCAGCTTGCCTCCGGCACCAGCTATCCAGCTTTGGAGAACCTTCTCTCCACAACGCTCAAGCAAGCCACCGTCCTGTCGGTCGCCGTCGGCGTCTGCTTGCCTCCTCTCTCCGTCGCCGTGGAATACGTCGCCGCGTGGAGCACCCTGCGGAAACTGCGTCCCCTCTGGGTGCAGCTCACGGAAGCAGCCCCGTATGTGGTGCTGGCGACATCTGTAGGCAGGTGGCGTGTCCGCTTCCGGCTGGAACGGTGCGTCATCGAGATCGAGGATGCCTGCCTGGCGCTTCGCGAGTACGTGTCAGTCGACATGCACACAAAGGCCCGGAGGTTCGTCCGTCAGGAAGGGGTCGCTGCGCAACTCTCTGACGCAGTGGCGGAAGCCTGCTGGTTGCGTGCAGCCGTCCAGAGCGCACGAAATGGGGAACGGCTGCGGGGAGTTGAATATCCACCCCTCGGCGTCACTGGCCGAGACAGAGCGAGCGAACTGTCATGGTTGCGCACCGTTGCCCGCGCGTACCTCTCCTCGCCAGTCGTTTCCGAATTCGTCCGGCAGGAACATTCGTCCGTTTCCCACGAGCAGGGCGCTTCGGAAAGGATCCTCTCAAATGGCAACTGATGTCCGCCCCGGCGAGTCGCGGCTGGCCCGCCGCATTACAGACTGGCTTGAGCCGAAGAACTGGATCATCGCTGTCACGCTGCTGGTCGGCTGGCACACCGCAAAATGGACAGGTGTTGCTTGGGGTGTGGTCGGCGCCCTCTTCGCGGCCGTCATCCCGATCACCTTCATCAAGTACGGCATTCGCAAGGGTCACTGGGGCGACAGACACGTCGGAGCGAAGCCAGCACGGCTAGTCGTGATGGCCGTCATCCTGCTCTCCGTAGCCACTGGCATCGTCCTGATGCTTGTCGCGGGGGCGCCGCGCACCATGGTTGCCCTCATCGTCTCGATGCTCGTGACGCTCGCGATTCTCACCGCGATCACCTTCGCCTGGAAGATCTCCGTCCACCAGGCCGTGTCCGCAGGTGCCTGCGCGATGCTCGTGCAGACCTACGGCCCGTGGATGGCCCTTGGCTTCCTGTTGGTCGTCGTCGTCGGCTGGTCCCGCGTCGAGCTGCGGGACCACACACGCAACCAAGTGATCGCAGGCACCATCCTCGGCACCATCGTGGCCGCAGCCGTCTTCCACCTGGCGCGCTGATCCGAAGGAGGGGCGTGGTTGAGAGCGACCGCTACGCCTCCCAGGTATCTCACCCGGCTTTCGGGCCCCTGCATCCCCGAGCTCGCGGGCCGGCAGGATTGGGTTTCAGTGCTCGTAGGACCAGGCCCGTCCGGTCTGCCGGTACTCGGTCACGGAGATGGGCTGCACTCCGGGGCGCATCCGGGCTGTGTACAGGTGGCCGTCGAGGTGGTCGATCTCGTGGTGGACCAGACGGGCGAGGCCGCGTTCGTAGTCAGTGGTCACGGTCGTCCCGTCGAGTGTCGTGGTCTCGACCGTGATCCGGAGGGGGCGAGGGACGAGGCCGCGTACGTCGAAGAAGCTCAGGCACCCCTCGTACTGGTCGTCGGTCTCCTGCGAGGCGGCGATGACCCGGGGGTTGAGCAGTACGATCGCGCCCGCTCCTGGCTCGGCGGGCTGGACGACGGCCGCGGCCCGGCGGATGCCGATCTGTGGGGCTGCAATGCCCATGCCCTTGGCGAACGTGTGGACGCCTGCGATGCGCGCCATGGAGGTGAACAGGCTTTCCACGGCTTGCTCGGCGGCCTGACGTTCGGCAGGGAGTGAGAAGGGGCGTGCTGGCTCGGTAAGGACGGAGGCGCCTTCCTGGACTACGCCGAGGTTGCGCATCTGCTCGCTGGGCCGCATCTCGTTCACGAGAACTCCTGTTGATTCGCGTCGTGTTCGCACGGCCAACCGCGGTTGCAGTGGACATACGACGGGGTGCGCCGCTCGGGGTGCCGGTCATGCGGGCCAGGCGTTAGCTCGGCAGCTAGCGTGGCGTTGCCAGACATCCGCTGCGACTGTTGAAGCGTCCCGTATGGCCTGATCCAGAGGGTCGGGGATGCTGCCCCGTCCGAGGCCGGCGGAGGCGACTGCAGTGGAGAGCGTTCTGCGCTCGTCCTGGCTCAGCCCTTCGCGGCACACAGAGTGGGCCAGGACGTCTCGTGCGATGTACCCGTCGGGATGCGTCGTCGCTTCGCTGGTGAGGCGGCGCATCAATTCGGCTTGTCGGGACTCTGGGGAGAGGTCGAGCACAACTAGTCCTACACGAGAGCGGAAGACGGCAAGGTCGGGGGCCGAGTCGAGAGCCAGGTAGTGCTGCACCATCTTGTTGATCGGCTCGACTGGCTGCTCGTCGGCTGCCCTGTGGCAGAGGACGGCAAGGGCTGCCGCGACGGCGTGCTCCCATGGCTCCACCAGGGTGCTCTCGTGTAGGAACTTCAACGCGTCGCTGGGCTGCTCGCCGAGGCAGCGGACGAGCACCTCGACTTGGCGCCCGTCGAAGAGGCGCTGTCCCACGCCCCGGTGTTGCCTACTGTGCGCCCGGGCGTAGTCCCATTCACCTGCTGCGACGAGGGCACGGGTTCCGTCGCCGAGGAGTACGGCCCACAGCCATTGGCATACCTGTTGATGGTCAGAAGCCGACTTCGTGAGGCGCTGGAAGGACGTGGCGCGGTCGTCGATGACCGCTTCCGTCTTCGATCTGACTGCTCGGTTCAGGGAATCGAGCAGATGATACGCGCCAGTCCCGTCGCCGTCGCGGATGCGCAGTCGGGCCAGGTTGACCAGGGGTTCCAGGGCGTACCGGGCTTCCTGCGCGCCCAGGGGCTGGGCGCGCAGGACGGCCTCGGCGTGGCGCCAGCACAGAGAGCGTGCCAGGTCCGGCATGCCGCAGTCGCTTGCGATCAGTGCCGCCTTGTTCAGGGCGACGGTTGCGGAGGTCACGTTGCCGTCGCGCTCGGCGGCGGCAGCGAGGTCGGTGATTTCGCGGATGCGTTCAGCGAGGGGCGGGCACGCTGGACGTGGACGGGCAACGAGCGGGAACCGCTTCGCTATCTGGCTGACGTCCATGTCACTGCCATTCGATGACGAGGCGGTTCAGTGGGTTGTCGAAGGTGAAGCGGCCGGGCTTCGGGGCGAGCGGGGTCGCGTCGAGTGGTTGGATTTCGAACCCGACGTCGAGCGCCCGGAAGCCCTGGTTCCAGGTGCGGACCTGGTCCGCGACGTCCGAGGCGAGGGCTTCGGCGTCAGGGCCGTGGCCGATGACGCCGAACTCGTACAGGGTGGCGCCATCGGGGGCCTTCTTCGCGTAGGGGCGCCGGGTGAGGTAGGTGAGCGTGCCACCCTCGAAGACCGCGGTCGAGGACGGGTAGGGCGCGGTGACCAGGCCCTTCTCGATGGCCTCGTTGTTGGCGGGCATCCGGCTCAGGCCGTTCGGCATGGCGCAGGCGAGCCACAGCTCCAGGTACTCCGCCGATTCCGGGCCCCGGAAGGTGACGTCCGTCCACGCCTCGGCGCGCGGCTGGCGGAAGATGTCGCGCAGGGCGTCCGCGTCGACCTTCTGGTCTCCGTTGGTCACGAGCGTGACGGTGTTGTCGGTGTCCAGGGGAACGAAGACGCGCGGGTCGTCGGCGATGCCCCTGCGCAGCGGCATGAACGTGTTCATCTGGCTGCCGACGCTGCGCCAGGCTCCGTCCTGGTTCTCGAAGGCGATCGAGCGGGAGACGCTGCCGCGCAGGCGTAGTGGCGTGAGGAGTCGTCCACCTGGGGCGAGCTGGTCGAGCCAGGCGTGCGGAACGCCGTGGGCGCCGACGGTGGCTTCGATCCGGTCGTACGGCGCGTTGGAGGCGTGGCCCACGGCTCCGTCTCCGAGGACCACTTCGACGTTGTGGATGCCGGCGGCGGCCAGCCCGCCGCGCGCTCCGTCCACGATGTCCTCGTCCACGTCGATCGTGGTGACGTGTCCCGTCTCGCCGACGAGGTAGCCGAGGAGTCCGGCGTTGAAGCCGGTGCCGGCCCCCAGCTCCAGGATCTTCTGGCCGGGCTGGACGTCGAGTTGTTCCAGCATCATGGCGACGATGTCGGGCTGGGAGGCGCAGCTGATGGAGCGGCCGGATCCGTCGAACTTCGTGTCCACGGGTGTGTTGCCGTACGCCTTTTCCAGGGGGGCGTTGGGGACGAAGAGGTGGCGGGGTACGGTCCGCATGGCCTCCTCCACCCGGGGCGTGCGCACGCACCCGGTCTCGACCAGGTGGTCGATCAGCTGGGCGCGCAGACGGTCTGCGGAGGGGGCTTCGATGGTGTCACTGTTCACCCCGTTGACCGTAGTGCTCGCCGTCCCCTCAGCTCGGGTGGACGCGGTGTTGTCGCTCGTTCCCATGACTACCTCTTTCGCGAGTGTTGACAAGGTGCGCTGGTCCTGGGCGGGGAGGCCCAGGCGGTTGAAGTGGAAGATGCCGTGGTGGGCGATCGCGGCCCGCAACCCTCGTTCCAGGCGGCCCTGACGGTTGAGGTCTGCGAGCTGCTGGCCAAGCCACTCGAACGTGGCTATCCACTCGGCCAGCGGCGCGAGTCGGCCCTGGGTGACGCTGCGGCTGGTGGTGCTGACGTCGGTGGTCATCAACCGGTGGACAGCGGCCCGGTGCCGTTGCAGGGTGCGGATGTCGTCGCCGGGGCGCTCGGCCGCGATCCTCGCCCAGACGTCGCCCTGCTCGTACCAGTCGAGACCCGCCGCGCGCATCGCCACGCTGAGCAGGAGCACCGCCAGCTCGCGGCGGCCGAGCTGGGGACCGGTGACTGCCTGCTGGCGGGCCGCCTCCTCCAGCAGGTGACGGCTGTCGTAGTGGAACAGGGTGTGGGCGATCTTCATCGCGGCGGGGCCGCCGAAGGCTGTCTCTTCCGGCTCGTAGATGCCTCGCGTCCAGGAAGCGAGGACGCCGGCGTCGACCAGCTCGTCCAGGGCAGCGTCCAGGGCCTTCGCCGTGTCCGGGCCCGCGGCCCGGTACCGCAACCGCCACCAGGGGAACTTTCGCAGGAATGACCACTGGGCCAGTTCCGACTCCTGGGCGATCAGCACTGGGAGCAGATGCTCCACGGCGGTGGCCTCCGCGCGGCTCCAGTCGGTGAACCGGATGAGGCGTTGCGGCCATTCGTCCGCTGCCATGTTTCCTCTTCTCGTCGGCTAGTTGATCAGGAAGCAGGTGTCCCACCCGGACGCGGACGGCGTTCCGGTGTGGAAGGAGTGCAGGGCGAGGGCGGTGCCGGCGGCGCCTTCGAGGAGTCCGATGTCGCCGCCGCTGGGAGGGTTGATCAGGGAGTCCGCCAGGGCGCCGGGCGTGGTGTCGGTGATTGGTGCCAGGAGCCGGGGCAGGCATTCGGTGAGGCCGGGAGTGAGGGCGTCGGTGGCAGCGAGTTGTGTGATGTGCGCCAGGCCGGCGAAGCCGTGGCACAGGGAGACGTCCACGGTCGCGTCGAGTTGTCCGGGGTCGGTCATGGCGCGCAGGAGGGCGAATTCGGCGGCGTGTTGGCGCGCCGGGTCCTTGAGGGCGAGGGCGGCGAGCTGCTGGGCGCGGGCGAATCCTGCGGTGCCGTAGCACCAGGACGGCCGGGATGGTCCGGGGCCGATCGTGCCGGAGCGTAGTTGCTCACGGGTGATCCAGTACGGCCACCACGGGCCGGCGGGGCCGTCCTGCTGCCAGTGGTCGAGCCAGGCCAGGATGCGGGTGATCGCGTCGAGGTGGCCCTCGACGGTGACGCTGCGGCGGGCTGCGAGGGAGAGCACAGCGAGGGGGCCGCCGATGCCGTGGGCGACGCCGTTATTGGCGTGCCCTTCCGGATACTCCGGGGAGATCGTGCCGGAGGGAGCTAGGGAGCTCCACCAGCCGGGCAGAACTTCCCCGTCCTGCTTGACCGGCTCGGTCAGGCGGACCAGGTAGGTCAGGATCTCGCGGACGACGTCGGTATGGACGTAGCGGTGCAGCAGGAGCCCGCCCAGCCCGCTCAGGCCGCGGATAGCGTCGAACTCCGCCAGCGCGGGCATCTCGCCGCGGTCCATGCGTGCGTGGGCGTCCGCGAGCCGGTCCCGGATCGCCTTCGTGACGTACCGGTCGAGGGTGTCCAGGGCGCGGGCGTAGCGTCCGGGGCGGTCGGCGGCGGCGTGCAGGGCGAAGGCGAGCGCGGGCGCCCCGTAGTAGAGGTGGCTGTCCGGGCCGCCGACAGCGGGTTCGGCTGCGGCGCAGGCGAGCCAGTCGTGTGCGCGCTGCCACGGACCCAGCTCGGTGCGGGCCCGCTCGATGTGCAGCAGCGCGACACCGGCCGCGCCGTGCGCGAGCGACTGCGGCCACCAGCCCTGGCGGTGATGCAGCCCCCGTACATCCTGCGGCGAGGCAAGCCGCTCGGCGATCGTGTCGGCGGCTGCCCGCGCGCTTTCACGCAGATTCATGGTGATCTCCTCGGTGAGTCCAGGCCATGGCGGCGGCGTGGGCCAGCCGTACGCACATCCGCTCGTCGTCCTTGTCGATGCCGGCGGCGCGGATGTGGTGGGCGTGCAGCAGCGAGTCGAGAACGACGTCCGGGTCGATGCCACCGAACGCGTCCAGCTTCTGCCGGTAGCGGGCCAGGGCCGCGTCGCGCTCGCTCCAGGCGCTGGCGATGGCGTCGCCGCCGGGAGCCGCGCGCAGGGCCGCCCAGCCGTCGGCCGGGTCGGCTAGGCGCAACGCCTGACCGCGCACGGTCCGGTCCATAGGGCGCGGGTCAGTGATCCGGCCGTGGGCGATCAGCCAGTTCATGCCGGCTGCGGTGCTGCCGGTGAAGGCGGCGGCGACGGAGACGAAGTTCGCTGCGGCGAGGACCTGTTGGTGCGGACGGGAGCTTTGGGCGAACTGGACGGCCAGGGCTCGGGAGTCAGCGGCGAAGACGTCCTCGGCCAGGCTCATCAGCGGCCCGGGGCCCCACCGGCCGGTCTCCGGGTAGGAGGTCGCGAACTGCATGTCGGTGAGGAGCCCGGCACGGCGCAGTCCGTTCGCCCAGGCGCTCACGCGTTGTGCGGTGAGGGCGAAGTCCTGCTCGCTGGGGACCGCGATGCGCAGGCGCAGGTGCCAGCGGGGATCGCGGTAGCGCATGTACCACCAGGTCGGCGGCTCGATCCACTGGCCGAGCAGCGCGGGCAGGTGGTCGGCAAGGATCTCGGGCTGCCGTTCGACGTGCCCGTACAGCTTGACCAGCAGCCAGGAGGCGGCGCCCGGAAGGTGACCGTGGTCGCGGGTGACGAGCTGGTCCGCGGTGACGGGAGGGACGGCCGGCCACTGCGGCGGGCGGACGGCCGTCATCGGGGCGATGATCTCGTGGGACCGTCCGTCGAACCAGCCTTCCTCGGATTCCGCTTCCGTCAAGATCACCGATTCATGAGTGTCCAGGTGGGCGCGCAGCAGCGCGAGGTGCGCGCGCTCGGAGAGGTCCAGCGGCAGAAGCTGGTCGCCCTCGGCCAGCGCGACTTCGTCCGGAACTCGGCGGCGTGCGCGCCACTCGTCGGCCGCCTTGTGCCACTCGCCCCAGGAGGCGCGGCGGTCGGGCAGCTCCGACCGGTCCAGTCGCCACCTCGCCGGAGAGAGGATCGCGCGGCCGTAGCGCACCCGCGGCAGGTACGGCAGTGCGGTAGCGGACGCCCAGGGGAAGACGGTCAGGACGGCGGTCTGGGCCCGGCTGATCTCGGTGAGGAAGCGTGCGAGCGGCGGCGTGTGGCCGCGCAGGTCCAGCGCGTGCAGCGTCATGGGGTCCAGCAGGCAGGCGCGGGAGAGGGAGACGAGGTAGAGCCTGCGGCGGTCGCAGCCCACGGCGAGGTCGTCGAGCGGGATGGTGCGCGCGTCGACCGGACGGTGCTCCGCCAGGCTGATGACGGCCGGCAGGAGTTCTGTAACGCGGGTGACGTTGGTGTCGCCCCGGTCGAGTGGGGTGAAGGAGACCTGCGTGGGCACCGCGCCGGGCGTGTAGACCGGCAGCTCTTCCAGCATGACGGCCACGCGGGCCTGATCGTCTGATGCGAGCAGCCCCAGGCTGCGGCCGATCGTGGTGCCGATCCCGCGGGACGGGGCGATGCCGTGGAGAACGAAGTCTCCACTCTCCAGGGCCTCTTGCGAAGCGGCACGGATTCGAAAGCGCAGCTCCGTGTGGGCCGGTACCTGCGGGGCGTTGCGATCTCCGACCGTCAACGTGCGGATCAGGTCCTCGTCCAGGCGGATCTCGTCGCGGCCGTCGAGGACGGCCGCTTGGGCGAGGGAGAGCAGCCGCTGTTCACGGGCGGTCAGGGCCTCACCCTGTTCAGGTTGCGCATCGCGGTATCCGACCGGGAACCCGAGGCCGACATCGGGGTCCACCAGGTCCCGGACCGGGACGAGTGAGTTGATGCCGTACCGCTCGAAGAATCGGTTGTGGAAGTCCTTCCATGCCGGAGTGCCGAAGGGATACGCGCTCAGCCGGGCCAGCACCGTGGCGGCCTGCTCCGCCTCGCGGGCAACCTGTGGGGGCAGAGTGAGGGAGCAGTCCATGCGAAGGTCCAGCGTGAACGGCTGAGCCTTGACGCTACTCAAAGCGGTCATTTTCCGACGTAAGGCGGTACGCAGGCGCCGGCCGTCCGCCGGGGCCAGTACCTGGTTGTGCCGGGCGATGGCGTCGCGGACCGTCCGCAGGTCGGCCACGAGGTCCGTGGCTGATGAGGCGGCGGCTGCTTCGGCCTGCTCGACCAGGTGGTCCAGGGCGTCGAGGGTGGCAGAGGGCGCGTGCAGGCTGCTGATGAGCACACCGCGTTCGACGAGGCTGCTGACGAGCCCTTCCACCCGGTCCGCGGGAACGTCGGGGAACTCGCTCCTCATCAGTGCGACCACCGCATGGACGGGGACGGGCAAGGCGGTGGCATCAACGGCGATACGTACGGCGCTGGTGTACCGGAGGGACACTTCGGCCGCTGGGCTGCCGTCGGTACGGCATGAACGGGGCGGGTAGGGCACGATCAGCCGATCGCCCCGTACGAAGATGGTGTTGTTGGCCATCACATGCAGGTGCCGCAGGAGTTCAGGATCTGCTTCCAGACGGGCGACCAGGTCCGCGATCCAGTCGCCGTCGGCACGGATGACGGGTCGATGCCACTCACCCCAGGACCATCCCGGTCGTTCCCCGAACGAGGCGGGCGCGATACCGGCGAACAGACCGTTCGGGGTCGCCCGGCCCGTCATACGCAGCAGGTACCGCATGACCGACACCACTGCGCGGCGCAACTGACGGGTCTCGGGACTGGCCACCGAGCACAGGGTCTGAACCTGCTGCGCGAGCAGAGGGCTGGCCTGCTCGATGGAGTCGGCGGCCTCGGACAGCGACCAGACGTCGCGCAGCCACGTCTGCCACCGCACCTCGCAGCCCGGGGTGTCGTCGGTGAGGTCCGGCCACGCGGGAAGCCGCAGCCTCGAGGAACGGGCGGCGCGCACCAGCGCAGTATCCGCGCACCGGTACAGCGGGCCGTCCTTCCGGGAACCCATGCACCCTCCCTGGTTGTGGTGTGTTGGGGTGGGTGCCAGCCCGCGCGGCGCAAGGCCGCGCGGGCTGGCAGATCAATGCGCCGAGGTCAGGCCACGTTGGTGGCGCAGGACCCCTGGCAGCTCGGCTTGCAGCCGTCGTCCGTCAGGTTGATCACCGTGGCGGAGCCGTCGCCGGACTCCAGGACGCTGATGTCCAGGTCGAACGCGTCACCGCCCGCCGTGGCGGCCGGGGACTGTGCCTGGACCTTGATCGTGTTCGCGTTCATGCGGGTTTCTCCCTACTCGTCGTGCGGTGGAAGATGATCAGGCCACGTTGGTGGCACACGGGCTGGAGCAGGTGCTGCCGCAGCCGTCGTCGGTGAGGTTGATCAGCGTGGCGGAGCCGTCGTCGGACTCCAGGACGCTGATGTCGAGGTCGAATTCGTCAATCTGCATGTGGTGATTCCTCCGTTGCCGTGCGCGGCTCCGATCGAGCCGCGAGGGACGTGCCGCGTGGGCGGCGCCGACAGGACATGGGCGTCGTGCCGGTGGTCTGGTGCGGTCAGGAGCCGCTGGAGATACAGGCGTTGCCACCGCAGGTTGAGCCGCAGCCGCCGTCGGAGGCGATACTCGCCCCGACCGTGCCACCCGATTCGATGACGCTGATGTCGAGGTCGAACGGATCCTGCGCGGCAGAGGCCGAGGCGGTCCTCATGCCCTGGTCGGTCACCCTGGGAGTCACGGGAATCCTCCTGATTGGTCCGGTGGAACACTTCGATTCGGTGTGTTGCGGTACGGCCGACCCCGGTGGGCAGCAGCTGTGTGGCCTGCGCCAGTCGGGTCCTCGCCGGCCACCTCTTCAGACACGAGAACTGCTGTCCGGAAGAGGAGTTGGGGACGGGACACGGAAGTCCGAAAGGTGAACCGAGATACGCCGTCAGGCTGCCGCGGGCTGCGCTTGAGGATGGTTTCTCGCGGCCTGGTCCAGCACCCGGGTGAAGTGCTCGGCCCGCTTGTCGCCCTCGGCCTCCTGAGCGCGGAGGTCGCCGAAGCGCTGCCAGTAGCGCCGGCAGACGTCACTGCTCATGACCATCTCGGCGTAGAACGGCAGCTGTCCGTCGCGGACGCGGCCGAGGCAGTGTCGGAGGCTGAGGGCGCAGATGAGTCGGTTGGCCGACATGAGCTGCATGTACTCCTCGGCCTTCATGTCCTCGGGCTTCCACAGCTCGGCGAGGTCGGCGTTGGTGGACACCCGGTTCAGCCAGTCGAGCTGGTTGCCCGCGAGGAGCGCCTCGTGCCGCTCGGCCTGGTGCCGTGCGTTCTGCCTGAGCCGGGCGGCTCCGACCACGGCGGTCGTGAGGGACAGGGCAACACCGGCAGCGAGGACGGCGGTAGGTAGCTTCATCGATCAACAACCCTTTCGCAGAGCGGATGTGCGGGATGAAGGCCGAATGGTGGGGACCGCGGTGTTCCGCTTGTTCACGCGGCCTCCGCGAGGACGACGCTCAGGACTTCATCGGTAGAGCCGTTAGGCATGTACCGGCTACGTTCCGTCTCCAGTGCGACAGCGATCGGCGGCAGACCGACCGTGGCCCTTCGTTTGTCGACGGATCCCGGCGCGCGCAGTGGGCACAGCTCGATGCGGTCGGAGCGCAGCAGGAGCTGGGTGCCGTACTCCTGGTTGTGCCTGCTGGTGATGAGGGCGCGGTCGTGCAGATGTGCCCAGTGCTGGACCGGGGCGTCGCCGGCCTGGACTGCCCGGCCCAGCAGGGTGGCGGCGGCGCGCTGGAATGCGGGGCCGTCGTCGCTGTGCAAAGCGATGCTCCAGGCAGCGCGGGCCGCTTCGGAGCCGACGAGGTGGTGGCCGGGCCAGTCGTATTCAGCCAGGATGCGGCGCAGCACGTTGGTGTTGGCGTGGTCGGTGTGCCGGCCCTGCCCGAGTTGGACGGCGTCGAGCTGGTTGCGCACGCGCTTGGCCCGGTGTGCGGCCGACGCCTGTGCGCGGGCGATCAGCTCGTGGGCGAGGTCGGGTCGCTGTGGCTCGATGGTTGTCACGCGGTGCTCCGATCGTCCCCTGTCAGATGAGGAGCGTGGACCTGGCAGCTGATCAGTGCGCTGAGTCCGGGGCGGTGCTCAGCGGCCAGTTCGAGGCGGGCGACCCGGTCCCCCTCCCGTCCCGGACCGGAACCCCGCACGTCCCAGCCCATGTCGGTGAGTCGACGCAGCAGGGCGGCGATGGGCTCGGCTTGGAAGGCGTGGCGGGCCAGGAGCTCGGCCCGCACGAGCGGGAGGCTCTGCCGGGCGGCGAGGTCGGAGGCCCACAGGGTGATCAGCCGGGTGATGTCGTCGGGCTGCTCGGACAGGGTGTGGACGCGTCCCAGGCGGAGGCAGGGGCCTTCGCCCCAGCTGAGGCCGGGGTCGCGCGCGGGGACCATGCAGGCGAGCAGCTTTCCGTCCTCGAACAGACCGGCCGACGTCGTGTGCGGGTCGCGGAACAGGGCCGGCACGTCGGCTTGGGCGGGCACGGGGAGACCGCGCAGGGTGAGCCATCGCTGCCGGTCCTGCACGAGAGCAGCGGCTTCCGCGCGCTCGGCGTCCGTACGTAACGTGCGCACTGCGTATACGGCGTCTGGGTACTTCGCTGCGAACGAGGTGGAAGCCGGAGGCTCCTCGTTGGCCAGGGGAGTGGGGGGCCTTCTCACTGGCTCGCTCCGCTTCGCGCTGTCGTGTCGGTCGGCAGCAGCTTCCAGCTGTGGGCCAGGATCACCAGGTGGGTGGCGTCCCGCGCGCCTGTGTCGGCGAGGAGTTGGTCGAGTGCGGCGCGCTGGTCGGCGGGGGCGAGCTTGGCGGCGACGGCGATATCGCGGGGGTCGCTGTGCTCGGCGACAGCTCGGAGCAGCAGCCGCTGCTCCGGGGTGAGGGATGGCGCTGGCCTGTCCGCCGTGGGCGGGACCACCTGCTGGGTGGTGAACAGGCGGTGCACGATCACCGGGGGCTTGCAGCGGGGCGGGCAGTGCAGGCTCTCGCGGATGTCGCGGAGGTACTGGCGGACGGTCACGGGTGACAGGACGGTCTGCGTGGCGATCTCTTGGGCCGAGAGGCCGTTCGCGAGGTGCTGGGCGACGCGCCGCAGGGTCGGCGTCAGGGGTGTGATCGGTGCGCTGGTCGTCACGGGCGGGGTCACGGTGTCCATACCTTTCTACGTGGGCTGATCGCGGTCATTCGTAAGATCGGGGCACCCAGGGATGCCGGGTGTGGCTGTCATGGTGTTGCCGCATGCGTGGCTCAGAGAGATTGGCCGTCCGGCGTCCCGCGACGACTCGACTGCTGATTGGGATGCGCGAACCGAATCGCTCGTATGGACGTGACAGCGAGGTCGTCTGCTGGGACAGCGCAGAAGAACGACGAGGGAGGGGCCGGTGCCCGAACTGTGGGCGGGGACGGACGCAGGCAAGGCCGAACATCACTGCACTGCGATCGACGCGGACGGCACGAAGGTGCTCTCGCGCCGGGTGCCGAACAGTGAGGACGAACTGCTGCAACTCCTCGGTGACGTCCTGGACCTGGCCGATGGCGACCCCGTCACCTGGGCAGTCGACCTCAACGCCGGCGGCGCCGCGCTGTGGATCGCCCTGCTGGTCAACCACGGACAGCAGCTGTTCTACATCCCCGGCCGGACCGTTCATCACGCCTCCGGCTCCTACCGCGGAGACGGCAAGAGCGATGCGAAGGACGCCTTCGTCATTGCCGACCAGGCGCGCATGCGCCGCGACCTTCAGCCGCTTCAGGAGACCAGCGAGATCGCGGTCGATCTGAAGATCCTCACTGCCCGTCGCACGGACCTGGCTGCCGACCGCACCCGGGCGATCAACCGGCTCCGGGCCCAAATCCTCGAGTACTTCCCCGCCCTGGAGAGGGCCTTCGACTACAGCGCATCCAAGGCCGCGCTCATCCTGCTGACCGGGTACCAGACCCCGGCCGCCCTGCGCCGGATCGGCCGGACCCGGCTCGCCACCTGGCTCAAGAACCACGGCGTCCGCACTCTGAACACCGCAAAGAGCGCCGCCGACGCCGCGGTCACCGCCGCCGGAGCCCAGATCACCGTCGTTCCCGGGGAGAAGACCGCCGCGAAGATGGTCCACACCCTGGCGAGGGAGGTGATGGCCCTCGACGAGGAGATCTCCGAGCTCAACGCCATCATCGAGGGCCGGTTTCGCGAGCATCCCGACGCAGAGGTGATCACCAGCATGCCCGGCGTCGGCGACATGCTCGGCGCCGAGTTCATCGCCGCGACCGGTGGAGACATGGCCGCCTTCGGCAGCCCCGACCGACTCGCCGGCGTTGCCGGACTCGCCCCGGTCCCCCGCGACTCGGGCAAGGTCAGCGGCAACCTGCGCAGGCCCAGACGCTACAGCCGCCGGCTCCTGCGGATGTTCTACCTCTCCGCTCAGGTCGCCAGCGTGCACTGCCCCCAGTCCAAGACCTTCTACCAGCGCAAACGCGCCGAGGGAAAGTCCCACAAACAGGCCGTTCTCGCACTGGCCAGACGCCGCCTGAACGTCCTCTGGGCCCTGATACGCGACCACCGGACCTTCGAGGCCGTCACGCCTCAACCTGCCGCCGCAGCGGCATGACCTAGTCACGAGGCGTCACCGCCCCGGCTTGACATCATGATTGGGAATCTCTCTCGGCTGGGTGGATGGTCACGGGGAGGGGTGCCGCCGGTCCCCGCGGGGGACGGGGGCCGGCGGCACGGGCCCGTGCGCGGCGATGGGGAGTCACGGGGTGCCGCGCACGGGGGCTCATGCGGCGGTCGGGTCGGGGCGTGCCCAGGCGGCTTCGGCGGCGAGGCGTTCGGACCACTGGATGTGGTCCTCTCCGAAGGCGGCGTCGGCCAGGCGTATGCGCTGGACTTCGCCGGTCCCGGCCGGTGGGTAGGTGTGCTGGATGTCGCGCCACAGACGCTGGAGGACGTAGTCGCGGTTGAGGGCGTGGGCGCCGTGCAGTTCCATGGCGTCCTGGGCGGACTGCATGGCCCACCGGTGGCCAAGGTATTTCGCGTTGATCAGGTCGGCGTCGCAGGGCAGGCCCTGGTCGAGAAGGTGCACAGCCTGGTAGGCGAGTATCCGCGCTGCGCGCAGGCGGGCCTCCATGCCGCCGACGCGGTCCCGCAGGACGGGCAGGTCGGACAGGGCGCCCTGGTAGCGGGGGCGGGTTTTCAGCCTGCTGGTGGTGGTGTCCACGACGGCTTCGTGGATGCCGAGGCTGACGGCGGCCAGGTTGGGGCGGCCGTAGAGGATGCTGCTGCTCTGGGCCACGGCCAGTCCCTGGCCGATCTCCCCGACCACGTTGTCTTCGGCGACGCGGACGTGATCGAGGTCGAGGCGGCCGGCGGAGAAGCCGTGCAGACCGAGGCCGGCACGGTGGTCGGAGACGGAAAGTCCGGGGCGGTCGGCTTCGACCATGAACGCGGTCAGCGCCTGGGAGGTGCTCACTCCGGCCGCGGCGGTGCGGGCGACGACGAGGTGGGCTCCAGCGAGGTGACTGTTGCCGATATGGATCTTGCTGCCGGTGATCACCCACCCGTTGCCAGCGCGTTCGGCGGTGGTCTCGATGCCGCCGATGTGTCCGCCGGCGAGCGGTTCGGTCACGGCGATCGACAGCAGCAGGGAACCGTCCGCCACCCTGGGAAGCCAGCGGCCCTTCTGCTCGTAGGTGGCGAAGTGCAGCAGAGCGCCCACGGGGATCAATGTGGCCTGCAAGATGGCCGCGGCAGCCGCCGAGACCCGCGCGATGCGGTGGACCAAGACGGTCCTGGCTACGTGTCCGGCGCCCAGCCCGCCGAAGACCGCCGGTACGGTGACGGCGAACCAGCCCCGGGCGGCCATCAGGTCGCCGACCTTGCGCTCCACCCTGCCCGGAGCGGCCTCCATCCGCGCGGCGCGCGACGCGACGTGCTCGGCCGCGAAGGCGTCCGCCTCCTGCCACAGCAGATCGTGGCGGGCGGTGAGGTAGGGACGCAGCGCCGGTGGAGGCGTGGTGGGTGTGGCGGACATGATCTCCCTCTCCCTGGATGAAGGTCGCAACGCGGAGCGGCCGGGGATCGCCTACGGCTCCCGGGTGGGGGGGTTGTGGAACGGCTTAGCGGACGGGGGCGCGGGCGATGTGGTCCATCACCCGCGCACTGGCGTTGATGACGATGTCCCGCAGACGACGTGCCTCGCTCAGGGGCCGCTTCTCCGGGTCGATCACACACACCGTGCCCAGCACCGTGCCGCTGTCGTGGATCAACGGAGCGCCGAAGTAGGAACGGATCCCGACGGCGTCGACCACCGCGTTGCCACTGAAGCGCGGGGACGCGTGCACGTCGTGCAGCGGGAGGGCCTTCCTGCGGGCCATGACCTCCGGGCACCAGCCGTGGTCCTGGCTCATGGTGCGGCCGACGATCACGAACCCGCTGTCCGCCGGCGGCTGGTGCAGCCCGACGAAAGTCTGCTCCTCCAGGAACAGGTTGACGAACCCATACAAGAACCCGGCCTGTGTGGCCATGTCGCGGGCCAGCTCGTCGAAGTCCTCGTTGGCCACCGGGGGTACGCCCAGGCGGTTGAGCAGCTCGTAACGCTGAGCCAGTTCCAGCGACTGCTGAGGTCGCTGGCTGGTGAGGGTGGTGGCGGGCGGGGCGAACGGGCCAAGGTTGGTGTCCCGCATGTCGCGCCGAGGCAAGGACCGGGCGGGCGGGGCAGTCTGCGGCGTGCGGTAGGGGTCGCTGGGGTGCTGTGACATCAGGCGTCCTGGAGGGTGGTAGAAGGGGTGTGACCAGCGCGATTGGTGGTGGCAGCGCAAGTCACGGCGTGGTCGACGAGGGCCAGCAGAACGCCGGCGACGTGATTCGTGTCGCGGGCGTCGCAGGTGACCACCGGCACGGCAGCGGGGAGTTCGAGAGCGGCGCGGACCTGCTCGGGGTGGTAGCGGTGCGCCCCGTCGAACTGGTTGACCGCGACAACGAAGGGCAGGCCGATGTCCTCGAAGAAGCTGACGGGGGTGAAGCTGCTCTCCAAGCGGCGGGTGTCGACCAGGACGACCGCGCCGACGGCGCCGCGGGAGAGGTCGTACCAGAGGTCGACGAACCGGTCCTGGCCCGGAGTGCCGAACAGGAACAGCTCCAGAGGCATCGGTGCATCGGGCAGGCTCAATCGGCCGAAGTCGAAGGCGACCGTGGTGGTCCGCTTGGACGCCAGGCCAGCCAGGCTGTCGACGTCCGCGCTCGCCTCGGTCAGGTACTCCTCCGTACTCAGCGGCGTGATCTCGCTGACGGCGCCCACTGCGGTGGTCTTGCCCGCGCCGAAACCGCCGGCGATCACGATCTTCAGCACGGTCGGCGCACCGGCCTGCGAGTGAGGCGAAACCGTGGTCGGGTCATCCGGCCTGGGGATAGGCGACGGCATCAGGCCACTTCCTCTTCAAGCCGGCGGAAACGGCTGCCAGCAGTTGGGTAGACGGACCGGACCCTGCGCCGGTATCGGGGTAGGACTGGGGCAGGGGGACGACGAGGGCGTCGGCGTCCAGGAGGTCGGAGACGAGCACTTTGACGGCGGTCACGGGCCGGCCGAGGCGACCCGCCAGCTCGACCACCGACCGCCGGCGCTCCCTGCATAGGGCGAGGATCTCCTCGCACTCCTCGGCCTGCGCCGGGCCGGGCCTTCCCTGCCCGGCCTCCAGGACGGTTTCCAGAGCGAGCAGGTGCCGCGGCTTGGTACGCCCGCGCGTCACGGCGTAGGTCCGCACGAACGCCGACTCCTCGGCCGCGCGGCCGTACGTGCTCACCGGACCTCTCCGCCCGTGCCGCCACGGACGGGGATCACCATGTACGGGGCGAACTTCTGGACCAGGCGCCCCATCTCGAAGCCGATGGTGCCCACGTCGGCGTCCCGGGTGGCGATGACAGCGAGGATCGTGTCCACCTCACCCCGTTCGGCCCCGGGGTGGTTGTCGAAGGCCGCGCTGCGCCCGGCGCTCTGGACGAAGAACAGGCAGTCGTCTCGCTCGATGATGACCTGGCCCGCCGGCCTCTTCTTCCCACGCGGACCGGTGATGTTCGCCGCGAGGGAGGCCACCCCGCTGAAGGCGGCCGACAGCTCGTCCGCCCAGTCCTTGTCGACGTCACTGTCCAGCAGCCGCAGTCCGTCGCGCGAGATCAGCACGGCGTGCGTGACACCGAGCGTCTCGGAGGCGAACTGACGCAGCAGCCAGACCATGCTGTCCCGCTGTCCGCTTGCGGTCGTCGCGGATGCGGGCATGTCGCCGGTCATGTTGTTCATCGCGGGGTGGGTGCTCATAGGGATCGCTCCAGAAGGGGGAAGGGCCAGTGGATGTGCCGGGCCACCGGGAACGGACGGGTCAGGGGGTGGGGTGTTCTGTCGAGGCGGGAGGGGGACTGGCGGTGCCGCCGGCCTGGAGGCCGTCGCGGAAGGCGGCTGCGAGCCCGGGCGTCGCCGCGGCCACGGGGGCTTGCTCCCGCTCGTGCTGTGGACGGAAAGGTTCCGTCCGGCGTGTACGCGTCGGCAGAGCGGGCGCGTCAGCCGACTGACCTGCCTCTGCGGTCGGCGCCCCAGCGGCGCCCGGGCGTGCGGCTTGACCCGCCCCCGAGGCGGCTGGAGCCGCAGCCACCTGCTGCGGCTGCCGCCCGGACGTTCGGGCTTCCTGGGGCGGCGGTGCGCCCGCATCCTCGACCGATGGCATTGCTACCAGGAGCCGTGCCGGTATGACGACCAGGGCGGTGGTGCCTCCCGTCGCGTTCTCCTGCAGGAGGACGGTCAACCCATGTGACTGGGCGATTTTCGCGGCGACCAGCAGGCCGAGCTGTCCAGCCCGGACCTGGCCGCTGACGTCGACCTCGTCCGGGGCTTTGAGCAGACAGTTCATCTGTGCCCGCGTCTGCGGGTGCATGGGGATGGCGCGGTCCTCGACCTCGATGGCCAGCCCGTGTGGTACCCGCTGCGCGCGCACCATCACCCGCGTCTCTGGATCCGAACACTCGCAGGCGTTCTCGATCAGCTCGGCCAGCAGGTGCGTCAGGTCCGGCCCCACATGGCCGGGCAGACCCAGCTCGGCACCCACGGACCCGGCCGCGACGGCCACCCGTGGATACTGCACGACCTCGGAGACAGCGCCCCGCAGGGCCGTCGTGACGGGAACGGGCCGGCGCACGCTGCGCAGGGACTGTCCGCCCAGGACCGCCGTGCTCTCGACCTGGCGGCGCATCCGCGTCACGAGGTGATCGATCTCGAAGATCTTGGCCAGCAGCTCCGGGTCGTCGGTCAGCATCTCCAGCTGGCTCAGTGCCTGGAGTGCCTTGCTGACCAGGGCGTGCTCGCGCATGGCCAGGCGGCGAAGCACTTCCAGGAGGACCACGGACTGGGACTCGTCGTGCACGCGGATCAGCGACATGATGGCCTGCGCCTGGAGGGCACTCAGCGCGTTGTCGATCCCGGCGTTCGGAGTGGGCGACTGCGCGGTGTGCGGGTCCGGCAACGCTGGACGTTTTCCGCGGCACAGCTCGTCCGCCGACCACTGCACCGACTTCTCAACGGCTGCCGCTGCCCCTGTGACCGCTGTCAGCGCTGCTGACTGGGACTCCTCCACTGCCGACTGCACGGCACTGGCGACGGTGCGTGTTCCGTGTGCCGCCACCGCGACGATCGCCGCCAGTCCGCAGACCAGGCCGGCCAGGACCCAGCCGGGGCCTACGACGGACCCCGACCGGAGAGCGAAGGCGGCGAGCAGCAGCGCGGCTAGGAGTGCCAGGGGCAGTGCCACGGCGCGACGGGCGAGGTACAGCGTGGTCGCGTCGATCAGGGGCCGCCGTCTGCGGTGGCCGGTAGCGGCCGGCCGTGCCGGGAAGGCGCTGTCAGGCATGGGAATCCTCGTCAGGGGTGGGGTGGCTATGCGTGCTGCGGCGTCAGGTCGGCGGTGGACTGGCGCGTGCTGCGGGAGGTTGAGCGGGGCGCGGGAACCGCGAGCGCGGCGTGGCGGGGGGAGGACTGCGTCGCCATCTGCTGAAGGAGCAGGGCGCTTTGGATCAGGCCCATGTGGCTGAACGCCTGCGGGAAGTTGCCGAGCTGGCGCTGCTGGACGGGGTCGTACTCCTCCGCCAGGAGCCCGAGGTCGTTGCGCAGAGCCAGGAGGCGCTCGAACAAGGCGCGGGCCTCGTCGAGGCGGCCGGTCAGGGCGAGGCCGTCGACGAGCCAGAAGTTGCACAGGAAGAAGGCGCCCTCGTCGCCGGTCAAGCCGTCCACCCCGACGTCCTCACCGCAGGTCGGATACCGGTACACGAGCCCGTCGTCCGTGGAGAGTTCACGACGCACCGCATCCACGGTGCCGATGATGCGCGGGTCATCGGGCGGCAGGAAGCCGGTGCGGGGGATGAGCAGCGTGGCAGCGTCCAGCTCCTGCGAGCCGTAGGACTGGGTGAAGGTGTTGCGCACCGGGTCGAATCCCCTGTCACAGACCTCCCGGTGGATCGCCGCCCGCAACTCGACCAGAGGGGCCACGTCCATGTGGAGCGCGCCGGCTTCGACCAGGCGGATGGTGCGGTCGACCGCCACCCAGGCCATCACCTTGGAATGGACGAAGTGCCGACGGGCCCCGCGGATCTCCCAGATGCCCTCGTCGGGCTCCCGCCAGCGCTGGACCAGGTGCTCGATGAGCCGCTGGTGCAGGACCGCGGTGTCGGCGCAGTGAGCGACTCCGCTCTGGTGCGCGAGGTACAGGGTGTCGATGACCTCGCCGTACACGTCCAGCTGTAGCTGGTCCGCAGCCCCGTTCCCGACCCGGACCGGAGCCGATCCCTCGTACCCGGGAAGCCAGGGAAGCTCCCGCTCCCGCAGGTCACGCTCCCCGGTGATCCCGTACATGATCTGCAGGTTCTCCGGGTCCCCGGCCACAGCGCGCAGCAGCCACCGCCGCCATGCCTGTGCCTCCTGCCGGTATCCGGTCCCCAGCAGCGCGGCAAGCGTCGTGGCGGCGTCGCGCAGCCAGGTGAAGCGGTAGTCCCAGTTCCGGTCGCCGCCGATCTCCTCGGGCAGCGACGTGGTCGGCGCCGCGACGATCCCGCCGCTCGGCCCGTAGGTCATGGCCTTCAGCGTGATCGAGGACCGGACCACGGCCTCGCGATAGGGCCCGTCGTAGGTGCTCTCCTGCGTCCAGTCCTGCCAGAAGGCGAGCGTCTCGGCGAGCGCGGCCTCCGGGTCAGGAACGTCCGGTGCGGGGGCGTGGGACGGGCACCAGCTGAGCACGAACGCCACGCTCTGCCCGGCGCCGATGACGAAGGCGCTGACGACCACGCCGTCCTTCTCCATCTGCGGGACGCAGGTGTCGAGCCAGAGAGCGTCCGCGCCAGCCTCCGCGACCATGCGTCCACCGACCTCGTGGATCCACGGGCTGACGCTGCCGTATCCCGGCCGAGGGCGCATGGCCGAGACCATCTCCACTTCGCCGGTCAGGCCCTCGGCGATCCGGATCACCTGTGGGGTGCCGTCGCGCGGCGGCATGAAGTCCAGGACGCGGACCGAACCCGTTGGGCCGCGCCACACCGATTCGAGGACGAGCGAGTCACCGCGGTACTGGCGCTCAGCGACCTTCTCTGAGCCCCTCCGGCCTGCGGACGAGGCCGGTGAGATCTGCCAGGAGCCGTGCTTCTGCGTGCCGAGCAGACCGGCGAAGACGGCCGGCGAGTCGAAGCGGGGCAGGCACAGCCAGTCGATCGAACCGTCATCGCAGACGTGGGCGCTGGTCTGCGTGTCGCCGATCAGGCCGTACTGCTCGATGCGCGGGAGCCGATTCATCGTGTGGATCTCCGTTAGCCCCGCAGGTTCGGGGCCGTATCGGGGCCGTCGCAGCGGCCGGGAACGGTGGGCGGTAGGTAGGTCCGTGTTCGCCAGGTAGAGAGGGAGCGTTTGCCGGGCGGTGGCAGGTGCTCGGTGGCTCGTGCAGGGTCGGCCGCCCGCTCGCCGCGAAGCATTAGCCAGGCCGTCGGCCCGAGGACCAGAGCGATGACGACGGCACCGGTCACCGTCATGTCCGCGGCACCGAAGCGGCGAAGATCAGGCAGGCCAGGGCGAGGGCGAAGACGGTGCCGCGCAGCACGTTGAGCGTTGGCCTCGGCCAACGCCGCCCGCCCTCCTTGCTGTTCGGCCCGAGGCCGCCGCGTTCCACGTAAGCCGTCAGTTCCTGGGTGGCCTTGGCGAGCCTGACTAGGTGCACCCGGCTCGACACATAACCCTCGGGGATGCTGTCGGAGCAGAGCCGCTGCGCACGCAGCAGGGCGGGAACATGCGGAGCGGTCCGTGCGCCCAACTGGGCAATGTGGCCGCGCAGAAGGCGAACGAGGTCCTCCACGTCGGCAGCGCTCTCGGGTAGTGGCGAGGCTTCGCCCAGTACCAGCGTCACCGTCTCCGACGCGGCCACCACGTGATCGCGCTCCGGCGCCGGTGCCGCGGTGACGGGCGCTTGCCGCCTGCGCTCGCCCACGAGCTGGCTGCCGTCTCGGCGAGGATCCAGCGAAAAGCGCATGCCACAACTCCTGTTCGGATCAAGCCAAAGTGAGCCGAGATCGCCTGTCGGAGGCGTCGGTCGGCGTGCGATGTGAGTGATCTGGCCGCTACGTTGAGCGAACCGCGAATCCCGTTCGAGGGGTATGCCTTGGTGGACGGGAAGGTCGCCAAAGGCGCCAAAGATCATTACGGAACCGAGGGGCAGTCCATGGCCCGTGACCGCAACGTCGCCCTTGCCGCACTCCTGCGCGAAGCAGGCTGGTCCCAGCCGCAAGCAGCTGCCGCCGTTGCCCGCGTGGCGGCGGAGTGTGGAGTGCGTGAGCTGGAGGCGATCTCCCGCTCGCACATCTCCATGTGGGTGCTCGGCACGAAGCCGAGTGGCAGAGCGCCGCATATCCTGCGTGAGACGCTGTCCCGCAGGCTTGGCCGCTGGCTCTCCCTGGCCGACCTCGGGCTGGAAGAAGAGCCGACAGGCACGACTGACACCGGATCCGACTGGAGCGTCGACCCTCTGACCGCACTGGCCGAGCTGGGAAGCGACGATCTCGACATGCACCGACGCAAGCTGCTGGCCACCGCCGCCTACTCCGCAGCCGGCTTCGCCCTGCCCACCACTTCGTGGTGGGCAGCCGCCCCCGCCGCAGCGGCGAACCGCCGACCGTCCTCCTCGCGCTCGGTGACCCGAGCCGACATCGACGACGTCCGCGACCTCACGGTCTACTACTCCGCGCGGGACCAGCAGCGAGGCGGCGCAACCGGCCGCAAAGCCCTCGCCAGCCACCTGCTCGACGAGGCGGTGCCGCTGCTCGGTGGCCGATTTCGTACAGATCAGCTCCGCCGCGACACGCACTCCGCCGTCGCAGAGATGACGTACCTCGCTGGCTGGATGGCCTTCGACGCCGGCGAACACCGCACCGCCCAGCGCTACCTCACCATCGCCGCCCGGATCGCGGCGGAGGCCGGTGACGGACCGCTCGGTGGCCACGTCCTGCGCGCCCTCGCTCACCAGGCCGTCGACCTCGGGCACCCACGCAGGGCGCTGGCCCTGGCCGACGCCTCGATGTCTCGCGACCGCTACGGCCAGGCCAGCCACCGAGAGAAGGCGCTGCTGGCGATCGTGTACGCCCGCGCGCTCGCGGCTGACGGCGACCGCTCCGGAACCCTCGCGGCTATCAGCCGCGCGGAGCGGGACCTCGCCCGCGCCGACACCACCGAGGCGCCGGCTCGCGTCGGCTTCTTCCAGGAAGCCTCCCTCGCCCACGAGACGGCCTGCGCGCTGCGCGACATAGGTCAGCCCCGCGACGCGGAGATCCACTTCAAGCGGAGTGTGGCCACGCGCCGGCGCCAGCAGTTCGCCCGCACCCACAGCGTGACGCTCGGCTACCTCGGTGCAGTCCAGGTGCAGCGGGGAAACCTCGACGAGGCGTGCGCAACCTGGAACGAAGCACTCGACGCCATGACGGGCGTCCAGTCCGGCCGGGCACGTGACGTCATCGTCCGGATCCAGAGCGATCTCTCGCCCGTCCGGCAACGCGGAGGCCGCCATGTCACCGAGCTGGATCGCCGGGCACGCGGCATGCTCCGGGCCATAGGCTGATCGCGACACGGACGTTCGATGCCCCATGGCAGCCCGCGGACCAGCATCGCCCGAGGAGAGGAACCAGTACCGGTGACGTCGTACGAGGTCGAGTCGATCGCAACGGTCGTCGGGGGACACACCCGCGTTCAGGACGACTACCAGGGTGGGGTTGAGTCGGTGATTCGACTCAACGAGGCGTACCCCCTCGAAACGCTGCGGGGAATCGACGAGTTCTCCCACCTGACGGTGACGTGGCGCTTCCACCTGGCGCAGCCCGAGGACGTGCAGCTCCACGCCCGCAGCCCCAGGGGCAACGTGCAGTGGCCAGCGACCGGAACCTTCGTCCACCGAAACCATCGGCGCCCCAACCAGTTGGCTGTCAGCTACCCGAGGCTGCTGGGCGTGGACGGCCGCGACCTTCTGGTGACCGACCTCGACGCAGTCGACGGGACGCCGGTGATTGATCTGGCCCCCTACTTTCAGGAAATGGGGCCCCGAGGTTCCATCCGCCAGCCGGCCTGGCCGAGCGAGATGCTTGCCGACTACTGGCGCGACGCAGCGGAGCGCCCGGAGGCAGGCTTGCCGTAATTCCACGACGCTGCAGCCCGTGCGGGCGTACATCGCGCCCTGTCCGCGGGGGCGCGGAAGGCAGACCAGGAAGTACGAGCGACCTCGCTGACGTCGCCCTCCCAGAAGAGGTCTCGCGCGAGGGCCGTGCCTCAACCCGAAGCTGTCATTCGATTCTTCCGAGCGCAGCGTCGCTGACGATGAACGGCCGTCGGCCTTCGCGTCGGCCCCGGGGAACGGCGGCGAGTGCCGGCACATGATGGTGGTCCTTTCGGCTCTCGTCAGAGGCAGGGAGATTGCGGCTACGCCGAGTGCAGGATCGTGACCCAAACGTCTTTGCCGTGGGCCGTGGACGAGCAGCCGTATCTGTTGCTGAGCGTCTTGATCAACATCAGGCCGCGCCCGCCCTCGTCGTTGTCGCCTGCCGAGACGGGGGCTGGGAGCCAGGGATGCGGGTCACTGACGCACAGGAAGACCCCGTCGGGGGTCCGGGTGAGGACGACCTTCACTGGAACCGAGGACTCATCCTCCTTGCGGGCGTGCTGGAAGGCGTTCGTCAGTAGCTCGGACGCAGTGAGAGTGACCCGCCAGTCGAGTTCGGTCAGGCCCCACAAACGGAGGCACGCACTGACGAGGTCACGCACGCCCGAGACGGCAGCGGCTGTCAGAGTGACGTCGATTTCGCATGCTCCGGAACGCGTCCGGACCGCAGCGCTCGTGCCGTCGGTAACGCGTTGTTGAGCCTCCATCAGGTCTGCCTTCACGGGGAGTCCCTCGTTCGACGAAATCTCTCCAACCGGCGCCGGACACGGTGTGTACTGGGGCGGCGGCCGTGAGCAACCATTGAGCCAGGCCGACAGGACCGCGTGCAGACCTTGATTCGGAAACCTCGATCTTCCGTTTCGCGAGCGAGGAACAGCCCATGCCAAGACCCGAGAAGCAACTGACTCCGGACGCGTCCCCGCGTGACTGGTTCGGTCATGAACTGCGGACCTGGCGTAAGAAGTGCGGCCCTCTCACACACGCCGATTTGGGCGCGAAAGTGCAGGTCAGCGGCTCACTCATCGAAAAGATCGAGAAGGCGACTGCTACCTGTTCGAGGGACTTGGCTGAGCGCTTGGACGAGGCCCTGCAGACCGGCGGAGTCCTCACCCGGGCGTGGGGGATGGTGTTCGGGCAAACGGAAAAAGCCCGCCTCGAAACGGAAAGTGCACCCCCTGGCAGGGCGGAGGTGCCGGTTCAGGTCCATGACGGCCGCATCCTGGGCAGAGGTAGTACAACACCTCCAAGCGGGAGCCCTGCCTCTGTGGACCGTCGCGCCTTCCTTGCCACGAGCGGCCTTGCCGCCATTGCCCCGATAGACCTCGTCCACCTCGTGACCCCAGCAGCCCCCCGGGAGATCCCGACTCAGATCCGCCCGCGCGAGATCAGGCAGCTGAAGTCGCTGGCCGATGTCATCCATCGCCAGGACAACGAGTACGGAGGCGGCGGCGCGGTGCGAGAACTCGCCCGCGGCGCCATCATGTGGGGAGCCTCCCTGCTGCCGGTGCCCTGCCCCGAGCCCCTGCGGCCTGAACTCCTGGCCTCTGTGGCTCGGTTAGGGATTGTCGTCGGCGCCTCGCAGTTCGACGCGTACGCCCACAACGATGCCCGAGTCAGCTTCCGGCTAGCCGCTGAGTGCGCGGAAGAAGCCGGGGAGTGGCACCTGCGCGCCAAGACGTACTCGTTCATGGCTCGGCAGGAAATCTGGGTCGGAGATCCGGATACTGGCCTAACCCACGCAGAGAAGGGTCTGGTGCGCTCCGACCGACTCAGCGCCACCGAGCGTGCCATGCTGCACACCGCACGCGCCCGCGCCTTCGGCAAGATGCGCGACGTAGCCAACACCCTGCGCGCGGTCGGAGAAGCCGACGCCGCGTTCGAACAGTCCGACCCGGCACAGGACCCGCCGTGGATGGCCTACTACGACTACGCCCAGCACCACGGCGACACCGCCCACGCGCTATTCGATCTCGCGGTCCACGCGGACCAGGACCCCGGGCAGGCGGCCCGCCGCTTCGAAATCGCGGTCAAAGGACACGGCAACGCCTTCGCCCGCTCGCGCGCCATCTCCGAGACAAAACTCGCTTCCCTGGTCATGGCCAAGGGCGACGATCCGCGGCACGCGGTCGTGCTCGGCCACCGAGCGCTGGACGACGTCGGCAAGCTGACCTCCTGCCGGGCCGCCGAGGACCTGCGGGAACTCGCCCGGTTCGCAGGCCGACACCGGAACCTCCCCGAGGCCAGCGACCTGCGCGAGCGCATCGCAGCTACGGTGCAGGCGTGACTACTTCACCCACGCCCACCCAAGCCGTACTTGAGGAGGCGTGCCACGCCGTTGGCCTCGACGCGACCAACGCCCAACCGATACGGATCGCCGAGAACGCCGTTTGGCGTCTGCCCGGGGGGATGGTGGTGCGTATCGCCCGGCCTGGCCAGGCCGCCGCCGCAACGCGCGAGGTCCAGGTCGCCCGCTGGCTGGCAGCCCAGGGCGTGCCCGCCGTACGCGCCCTTGACCTGCGGCAGCCGGTAGCAGCCAGCGGGTACCCGGTGACGTTCTGGGAAGAGCTGCCGCCACACGCAATCGGGACCGTCACCGACGTCGTCGTGCTCCTCAAGCAACTGCACGCCCTGCCGAAACCAGACCTGCCACTGGGTGAGCTGGACCCGTTCGTCCGGCTGGTTGAGCGCATCGACGCAGCGAGCACGATTTCTGACGATGACCGGCTGTGGCTGAAGGGCCAGCTTGAGGATCTCAAGCAGCAATGGGCCTCGAGGCCGAAGGGCCTGCCGGAGTGTGTAGTCCACGGGGATGCATGGGTTGGCAACGTGGCGCGCACGGAGGCCGGCCCGTTGTTGATGGACTTCGAGCGCGCTTCGTTTGGCCCACCGGAATGGGATCTCGTGTCGACCGCAGTGAAGCTCACCACGACCGGCGCGGTGTCTGCGGAGGAGTACGCCGCGTTCTGCGAGACCTACGGCGTTGATGTCACGGAGTGGGAAGGGTATTCAATTCTGGCTGGCGCGCGAGAGCTGCGGATGACGACGTACGCTGCGCAGCACGCAGCCAGCCGCCCTGAGTGGCGGCGCGAGGCGCAGTACCGCATCGACTGCCTGCGCGGCCGGGCAGGGGCACCGCCGTGGCGATGGAAGGCAATCATGTAGCCGCGGACAGGCCGACAACCAGATACTCAGGCAGGGGCGGGATCGGTGTTCGGCATGTGAGGACATCAGGTGGGTCGAGCGATCAGCACTGGGCCATCGAGCGGCCAGGCAGTTTGGGCACAGCCCGGAGTCCGTCCTCTTCCTGCCTAGGGGGAGTAGCACTGCTCGCAGCTTCCGCTCCTCCAGGGCGTTGCATCCGGTGACGCCAGCGAAGCACATCGACTGCCGCTGGCGCGGGGCGGAGAACACGGTGGCGAGGTGGATCAGGACCTCGGTCTCGTAGCAGTCGGGGCACTGGGCGACATGGATGCCTGGTCTGCACTCGGCAGCCGTGATTTCGGCGCTCAGCCAGGTGTGGTGGCAGGACCGGCAGGACAGCGGCCCAGGAACGGAGCCGAGAATCACTGCCCGCTAGACGTACAACGGACACTGCGCGGTGACATCGCGGGCGCTTCCCCCTCTAGGTGCTCCGCCGACCGCTTGCCTTCTCGAACAACTAGGCCGTAGGTCATATCCAGAGCGCTCACCCCTCTGAGAAGCAGGTGAGTCGAGGGACTGGGCCGCACCAAGAGAAACAACTGCAGAACTGGTAATGATCTGCGCCGCCTTCTTCCTGGCCGGGTGCTCATCACGGCTCCGATCGCAGGACAGGAACTCGTCGCGACTCGTCGCTGGTGATTCATGGGTAGGTTCTGGCGCTACACGCCGCGGTACCTGACCCCGGTTCGGCAGCTACCTTTCCTTATTCGCCCACGGCAGAAGAGAAAGGCGCTGGAAAGGGTGGAAGTCGCCGTGGGGGTATGTCAACGTACAACACCCTGAACCGTGTGGCCGGTCAACCCGTCCCCGAGGTAGCGAGGAGCTCACCCTGTCCGCGAACGTTGCCGATGTGTCCGCCTTCTCTTGGCCCCACCAACGTGCGCGACGCACTCAGAGCATGGATCGCGTGCGGACGGCGAGCGCAACATAGACGACGATCGCCGGTTAGCAAAACCGGCGATCGTGGCGATCCTCGAAGCACGTTCGCGTGCGCGGCTGTGCTTGGCGGTGGAGCTACGCGAACCTGCAGATGCCGCTCTGCGCCATGGCGCGGAACGGTGCTGGTCTGCTGCCAATCAGATGAGCCAGTGCCTAGTCGGCGTAGGCCACGCACAGAAGGAGAGTGAGTACCTCCTGTCCGATCCGATCAAGAAGCTCCCACCCAACTCGAAGGGGCAGGTGCGATACCGGTTCGTGGTCGACGTGGGAGTCGACCCTGCTACCGGAAAGCGCAGACAGCTGACTCGTACGTTCGCCACGCTCAAGGAAGCGAAGGTTGAGTACGCCCGCATCACCAACCGTCGCCAGGAAGGGACGCTCGTTCCTCCTAAGCAGATCACTGTCAATGAGTGGCTAGATCGGTGGCTGGTCATGAAAGCGGATGATCTGGAAGAAACCACGATCTACAACTACCGGATTACCTTGGATCGGGTTCGCGGAGAGTTGGGCCACATCCGGCTTCAAGAGCTCACGGAGGAAGATGTAGAAGAGTGGATGCATTGGGCGTTGAGGTATGGACGCGCACGCGGCGGAAAAGCTGGCACTCCGCTCGGGGTGACCAGTGTGGAAATGAGCCTTGCGCGATTGAAGGATGCCTTGAATCGGGCAGTGACGCGGCGGCTGCTGACCATGAATGTGGCTCAGCACGTCACAATTCCACGTCGGGCGCGTAAGGAGGATCGGAAGAAGAAGCAGGAAGTGAAGCCATGGAACGTCCAGGAAGTCCAGATGTTCATTCACGGCGTCAGGACGGAACGGCTCTATGCCCCCCTTCTGCTGTCCCTCATGGGTCTGCGTCCTGCTGAAGTCTGCGGACTTCGATGGGAGGACGTCGACTTGGAAAAGGCCACGATCACCATAGCCAACACCCGGACGATGATGGGGAATCGATACGTCGTGGAAAAGGACACCAAGTCCATGGCCGGAGAACGTGATCTTCCTTTGCCGGGTCCAGTACTGATGGCCCTCCGAACGTTCAAGAATCTCCAGGCCAAGGAGAGGCTCGTCCTTGGTGAGGCTTACTCGGACTCTGGATACGTCGTGGTGCACGAGACCGGGGAGGCTTTCACGATCAAGCAACTCCGCAGGCGCGCGTACCGGCTCATGGAGGTCCTTGGCCTGCGCAGAGTACGTCTCTATGACGCTCGTGCCTCCTGCCTCACTTTCCTTGCCAACAACGGCGTGCCGGATCACATCCTCGCCCGGTGGGCCGGGCACACGAACGTGAAGACCACGAAGAAGTGGTACGTGAAGCCAGATGTGGAAGACCTCCGCGAAGCCGCCACTACATGGGACGGCCTGCACGGTGATGCGGAGGGTCGTGCGTGAGTTCGGCGGCGTTTCCCAAGGGTGGTTTTCAGGTGGTGATCGGAGCGGCCCGAAAGGTTTCCCGCTACGTTGTCCCGTCCTTCGGGATGGCACCACATGCTTTGCTGCAAACTCGGAACAGCTGGCAGCTGTGCTGATGGAGGAAGCAGCGCGACGACGTGAGGACCGGGCGAGAGCGCGGCCGGCAGGCCACGCTGCGTCAGGGGCGCGCGTACACGCTGAGCGGCTCAGCCTCGATCGGCGAGGCCGTCGGCAGTGCCCGACGAGTCGAGCTGCGGGTGCGTCGAGCCGCCGGCTTCCCCGGGCTGTGTGAGATTTCGTGAGACGTGAGAGGGTCTGGGGCGTGAGTGAGACACCACCGAACACCCTGCAATACCGCTTTGACGGGCCAGAAGACGCCCCGGTCCTGATCTTGGGTCCCTCACTGGGTACCACATGGCACATGTGGGACCGGCAGGTGCCCGAGCTGGCTCAGCAGTGGCGGGTCTTCCGCTACGACCTGCCCGGACACGGTGGAGCCCCGGCCCACCCGGCGGGCTCCGTCGCGGAACTCACCACACGTCTGCTGGCCACCCTCGACGGACTCGGCGTGCAGCGCTTCGGGTACGCCGGCTGCGCGTTCGGCGGCGCCGTCGGCATCGAGCTGGCCCTGCGCCACCCGGAGCGCGTGGCCTCGCTCGCGCTGATCGCCGCCTCGCCCCGGTTCGGCACGGCCGACGAGTTCCGCCAGCGCGGCGTGATCGTGCGCACCAACGGGCTCGACCCCATCGCCCGCAGTTCCCCGGAGCGCTGGTTCACCGGCGGGTACGCGGCCGCCCAGCCCGCGATCACCGAGTGGGCCGTGCAGATGGTGCGGACCACCGACCCCGGCTGCTACATCTCGGCCTGCGAGGCCCTCGCCGCCTTCGACGTCCGCGGCGAACTCGGCCGGGTCGGCGTCCCCACCCTGGTCCTCGTCGGCTCCGACGACCAGGTCACCGGCCCCGCCGAGGCCCGCACCCTGGTCGCCGGCATCCCCGACGCCCGCCTCGCGGTCGTCCCCGGCGCCTCCCACCTGGTCCCGGTCGAGCAGCCCGCGGCCGTCACCGACCTGCTGGTGCGGCACTTCACCACCGCCTGGCAGACGCCCCACGACGCCACCGCCACCGGCCAGGTCCCCGTCCCGGTCCACCCCGCCGCACACCCGGTCCCGGTCGCCGGGCCCGCCGCCGCGCCCGTCCAGCCGGTGGCGGCCCAGCCGCCGCAGACGGCGCCCATCGCCGAGATCGCCCCGGCACCCGTCGTACCGCCGCAGGCCCAGGGGCGGCCCGATCCGTACGACGCGGGGCTCAAGGTGCGCCGCGAGGTCCTCGGCGACGGGCACGTCGACCAGGCGCTCGCGCAGGCGGACGAGTTCTCCGGGGACTTCCAGGAGTTCCTCACCCGGTACGCGTGGGGCGAGGTCTGGGACCGGCCGGGCCTCGACCGGCGCTCCCGCAGCTGTGTCACCCTCACCGCCCTCGTCGCCGGCGGCCACCTGGACGAGCTGGCGCCCCATCTCAGGGCCGCCCTGCGCAACGGCCTCACCCCGGGCGAGATCAAGGAAGTACTGCTCCAGGCGGCCGTCTACTGCGGCGTGCCGGCCGCGAACGGGGCGTTCCGGGTCGCCCAGCAGGTCATCCGCGAGGAGACGACACCACCGGAGTGAGCCCGGCGGGCCTGGAGGGGGCACCCGGCGGCAGGATGGAGGGCATGAAGCTCACCAAGAAGTCGCACGCCTGCGTCCGCCTCGAGAAGGACGGGCAGACACTCGTCCTGGACCCCGGCGGGTTCAGCGAGGAGGACGCCGCCCTCGGCGCGGACGCGATCCTCGTCACCCACGAGCACCCGGACCACTTCGACGAGCTGCGGCTGCGCGCCGCCATGGAGGACAACCCGGCCGCCGCGATCTGGACGCTGAAGTCGGTCGCGGAGAAGATCTCGGCGGCGTTCCCGGGCCGCGTCCACACCGTCGGCCACGGCGACACCTTCACCGCCGCCGGCTTCGACGTACAGGTCCACGGGGAGCTGCACGCGGTGATCCACCCGGACATCCCGCGCGTCACCAACGTCGGCTTCCTCGTGGACGGCGGCAAGGTCTTCCACCCCGGCGACGCCCTCACCGTCCCCGACCACCCGGTCGAGACCCTGATGCTGCCGGTCATGGCCCCCTGGAACAAGATCGCCGAGGTCATCGAGTACGTCCGCGAGGTCGGGCCGCGCCGTGCCTACGACATCCACGACGCGCTCCTCACCGACCTCGCCCGCCCGATCTACGACCGTCAGATCGGCGAGCTGGGCGGCTCCGAGCACCTGCGGCTGACGCCGGGCGACTCCGCGCGGGTGTGAGACCCGGGGCCGGACCCCGGGCGGGACCGGTTGTCAGTCCCGCCCGGTAGGTTGTGGGACATGCGCATCGCGACCTGGAACGTGAACTCGATCACCGCCCGCCTGCCGAGGCTGCTCGCCTGGCTGGAGAGCAGCGGCACCGATGTGCTCTGCCTCCAGGAGGCCAAGGTCGCCGAGGCGCAGTTCCCCTTCGACGAGCTGCGCGAGGCGGGTTACGAGGCGGCGGTCCACGCCACCGGCCGGTGGAACGGGGTGGCGGTGCTCTCCCGCGTCGGCCTAGAGGACGTGGTCAAGGGCCTGCCCGGCGATCCGGGCTACGAGGGCGTCCAGGAGCCCCGCGCGATCTCCGCCACCTGCGGACCGGCCCGCGTCTGGTCCGTGTACGTGCCCAACGGCCGCGAGGTGGACCACCCCCACTACGCGTACAAGCTCCAGTGGTTCGAGGCCCTGCGCGCCGCCGTGGAGAGCGACGCCGCCGGCAGCCGGCCCTTCGCCGTGATGGGTGACTACAACGTGGCGCCGACGGACGACGACGTCTACGACCGGTCGGCCTTCGAGGGCGCCACCCATGTCACCCCCGCCGAGCGCGCCGCCCTCGCCTCCCTGCGCGGCGCCGGCTTGTCCGACGTGGTCCCGCGCCCACTCAAGTACGACCACCCCTTCACGTACTGGGACTACCGCCAGCTCTGCTTCCCCAAGAACCGCGGCATGCGCATCGACCTGGTGTACGGGAACGAGCCCTTCGCCAAGGCGGTCACCGACTCCTACGTCGACCGCGAGGAGCGCAAGGGCAAGGGCGCCTCGGACCATGCGCCGGTCGTGGTGGACCTGGACCTGTAGTCGTCCACACGGGCCCCGTCGTGCACGCCGCACTCGCACGCCGTCCGCGCACGCCGTCCGCGCACGCCGTCCGCGCACACCGCACGCGCACGCCGTCCGCGTGCCCTGTGGTGCACATGGCGGTACGAATGACAGTCTGGAGGTATGAACTTCCCCTTCCTGGGCAAGCGGCGCGAAGATCCTCGGGCGCATGACGCGGAGGGCATCGGCGACCTGCTCGCCGAGTGCGATCTGCTGCGCGCGCAGGCGCTGCGGGAGGGGGTCGGGCTCGACGACTCCGCGCTCTCCCTGGAGCAGTTGGACCAGGTGCTGCCCCGCTGGCGCAGCGACGAGGAGATCCTGACCTGGCTCGGCAACGACGCCGGTCTGTACCTCGGCACCGTGATCGTGCGCACCGTGCCCGGCGCCGTCTGGACCATCCGGTCCGACGGGCAGCCGGTCGTCCGGCTCGCCTCCGGCCGGGAGTTCGACGTGGTGGCGAGCGGCCACGCGTGGGCGGAGGACGGCGTGCCCGAACTCTCGCAGCTGTACGGCGAGGTCGCCGAGGCATGAACCGAGCCTCCGCCCTCGCGGCCCCGGTCGTGAAGCCCCGCCTTAAATAGGGGTAATGACCGAAGGTGCGTGTCGGCGGTATTCACGACGTTTGTCTCGATACGTTGCGGTGGTCGGAGCCGACACGAACGCACGGGGGACTACGCAGGGTGCAGCCGGAGATCACTGCTCGCGGGCGAGGAGAAGGTCAGCTGCATACCGGCGAGCGACCGCGTCGAGACGCCACTCGACGACTTGGCGCCCGCCGGTCGGCTCAGCGCGCGGTCCCGGACGGAGTCGAGGACAGATACCGGGGCGCCCGCCAGGCGTCCAGCCGGTGCTCCACCGCCGCCCCCAGGGACAGCAGTTCGGCGTCCTGGCGGTCGCCGGCCATGAGGAGCAGCCCGACCGGCAGTTCGCCGACGAAGCCGGCGGGCACCGACAGCGAGGGGTACCCGGCGACGGCGGCGGGGGTGGAGGACGGGATCACGTCGTTGTCGCCGCGCGCGCAGTCGGTGGTCCAGGCGGGCGGGTTCGCGGGGGAGGCGATGGCGTCCAGGTCGTGCGCGGCCATGACCTCGTCGATGGACCGCCGGGACAGGTCGGTCAACTCCGCGCGCATCGCCCGGTACTCCGGGTCGGTGGTGGGCGGCGCGGCCAGCGCCTGCTCGAACAGCTCCTGGCCGGCGAAGCAGGTCTGCTCCCGCGGGTGCGCGCGGTTGAACTCGATCAGCCCGGCCAGGTCCTGCGGCCCGCCGCGTGTGGGGAGATAGGCGTCGATGTCCCGGTGGAACTCGCTCAGCAGCGCCGGGAACTCGAGTTCGGCCAGCCGCTCCTGATAGGGCATGCTCACCTCGACGACCTCGGCCCCCGCGGCGGTCAGCCGCTCGGCCGTACGGGTCATGAGGGCGTCCACCTCGGCGCCGAGGGACGGCAGGCGCCACAGGCCCATCCGTTTGCCGCGCAGGGTGCCGGGACGGCCGGCCGCGTCCGTGAGGCTCGCGGCGCCGTCGGCCCGCACGGTGTCACGGCCGCCGAGCACCGAGAGGGTGAGCGCGGCATCGATCACGTTGCGGGCCATCGGTCCTGCGGTGTCCTGCTCGGCGGAGATCGGCACGACGCCCGACTGGCTGACCACGCCGAGGCTGGGCTTCAGGCCGACCACGCCGTTCATCCCGGCGGGACACACGATGGAGCCGTCCGTCTCGGTCCCGATCGCCACCTGGGCCAGCGACGCGGCGAGCGCAGCGGCCGAACCGGAGGACGAGCCGCAGGGGTTGCGGTCCAGGACGAACGGGTTGTTGGTCTGCCCGCCCACCGCCGACCAGCCCGACGTCGGCTTCGCCGCGCGGAAGTTGGCCCACTCGGACAGGTTGGTCTTGCCGAGGATCACCGCGCCGGCAGCCCGCAGCTTCCGGACCAGGTCCGCGTCGGTGTCCGGCGGGCTCCCCGCGAGGGCCAGCGATCCGGCGGTGGTCGGCATGTCGCGGGTGTTCACGTTGTCCTTGAGCAGGACCGGGATGCCGTCCAGCGGGCCGCGGGTCTTGCCGAGGCGATGCCTCAGGTCGCTGGCGGCGGCCTGGCGCAGGGCCGTCGGGCTGGTGCGCAGCACCGCGTTGATCCTCGGGTCGACGGCCTTGATCCGCCGCAGGTAGGCGCGGGTCAGCTTGAGCGAGGACAGCGATCCGCGGTTCATGCGGGCCTGGAGTTCGGGGATGGTCACGGTGTCGAGGTCGACTCCGCCGACCAGCGTCGACTCGGCGGATCGCGCCGTGTCGCCGGGTCCGGATTCGGCGGCCCCGGCCCGTTGACCGGGTGCCGCCGCGACGAGGGGGACCACGACCAGGATTGCGGTCAGGGCCGCCATGCTTCTCTTCTTCATGGCGGACAGCCCACTACACGGGACCGCCCGGCACAAGAGGGCTCCCGGCCGGGGCAGTTGGCGCGCGCGACCGGGCGCCTGGGGTGGTGTGCGACCCCTTGACGGCCCTCGCTCCTTCGCTAAGGTCTAGACCTGCATGCGTAGGTCTAGACCTGCGCTGCGAGGGTTGCCTGATCGGCAACGTCGTAAGCCGGGGCAGGCTGATTCGACGTGGACCGAAGGGAAAAGTGATGTCATGCGCATGAAAAGAAGGGTGGCCGCCGCAGTGGGTGCGCTGGTCGCTCCCGTGGTGGCCCTGAGTCTGCCGGCGCCCACGGCGAGCGCCCACGGCTGGGTGGTCTCGCCGGGGAGCCGACAGGACCAGTGTGCCAACCGCGTGGTGGAGTGCGGTCAGATCAAGTGGGAACCGGCGAGTGTCGAGGGTCCGAAGGGGCTGCGCAACTGCAGTGGCGGGGACGCCCGGTGGGCCGACCTGGACGACGACGGCAAGGGCTGGCGGGTCACACCGATCGGCACCACGCACACCTTCACCTGGACCATCGAGGCACGGCACGCCACCAGCAACTGGCAGTACTTCATCGGGAATCAGAAGATCGCCCAGTTCGACGGGCACGGCGCCCTGCCGCCCGCCTCGGTCAGCCACCAGCTGGACTTCGGTGGGTTCAGCGGGCGGCAGAAGGTGCTCGCCGTCTGGAACATCGCGGACACCGCCAACGCCTTCTACGCCTGCATCGACGTCAACGTCGGCGGTGGGGGCGGCGGTGGCGGGGATGACGGCGGTGGCGACGACGGCGGCGGCGACCAGCCGGGCGACTGCGTCGCGGGAGCCTGGAACGCCGGGAGCGTCTACAACGGCGGCGAGACCGTCTCCCACGACGGCCACACCTGGCGTGCCAAGTGGTGGGTGACGGGCGAGGAGCCCGGCACCACCGGCGAATGGGGCGTCTGGGAGGACCTCGGCGCCTGCTGAACCGCCGCACCGCCGGATCTCGACCACCGGACCCGGCGCCTGGGTACAACAGGTCGGCGTACGCACCGGAAGGAGCGTACGCCGACCCGCGCCCTTCCGGACCGGTGGTGGCCCGGACGCTGCGGTCCGAGGGCGGGCCGTCGGCGGCATGGCGACCGGGTCCCGGTCGTCCGCGAGCGTGATAGCGATGCCAGGTGCTCCGAGCTGTCTTTCAAGGCGCTCGCTGATCTCATCAGTCGAGCGATTGGCATCGATAACATCATCTGCCATAGTCGCACCTACCGATGGCCGGTCCGGTTTCCCCGCGCCACCGCTGTCAAGGAGGCACTGTGCAGCGACCCACCCTCACCTACGCCGACGGCACCCTGCTGCGCAACGGGCACCCGCACCGCATCCTGGCGGGCTCGCTGCACTACTTCCGGGTCCACCCCGGACACTGGGCCGACCGGCTCCGGCGGCTGGCCGCCCTCGGTCTGAACACGGTCGACACCTACGTCCCGTGGAATTTCCACGAGCGCACCGAGGGCGACATCCGCTTCGACGGCCCCCGCGACCTGGCCCGCTTCGTCGGGCTCGCCCGGCAAGAGGGGCTGGACGTCGTCGTGCGGCCGGGCCCGTACATCTGCGCCGAGTGGGACAACGGCGGTCTGCCCGCCTGGCTGACCGGCATCCCCGGCATGCGGCTGCGCACGTCCCACGGCCCCTTCCTCGAAGCGGTCGACCGCTGGTTCGACGAACTGATCCCACGCGTCGCGGACCTCCAGTCCGGCCGGGGCGGACCGGTCGTGGCCGTGCAGATCGAGAACGAGTACGGCAGCTACGGCGACGACCACTCCTACGTCCGCCACATCCGTGACGCCCTCGTCGCCCGGGGCATCACCGAACTGCTCTACACCGCGGACGGACCGACCCCGCTGATGCAGGACGGCGGAGCCCTGCCCGGCGAACTGGCGGCGGCGACCTTCGGCTCACGTCCCGCCGAGGCCGCGGCGCTGCTGCGCTCACGCCGGAGCGGGGAACCGTTCTTCTGCGCCGAGTTCTGGAACGGCTGGTTCGACCACTGGGGCGAGAAGCACCACGTCCGGTCGGCGGCGAGCGCGGCCGAGGACCTCGGCGGCATCCTCGACGAGGGCGGCTCCGTGAGCCTCTACATGGCGCACGGCGGCACCAACTTCGGGCTGTGGGCGGGCGCCAACCACGACGGCGACGCCATTCAGCCGACCGTCACCAGCTACGACTCGGACGCCCCGATCGCCGAGAGCGGCGCCCTGACCCCGAAGTTCTTCGCCCTGCGGGACCGGCTGACCGCGCTCGACGGCGCCGCGGTCCGGCCCCCGCTCCCGGCGGACCCGCCACTGCTGGCCCCCCGCGAGCTGCCGGTCTCCCGGCAGGCGGCCCTGCTCGACGCGCTGCGCGCGGTGGCCGGGCCGGTGACCGCACCGCTGCCGCTGAGCTTCGAGGAACTGTCCCTGGCCTCCGGCCTGGTGCTCTACGAGGCCGAACCGCTGCTGCCCCCGGGCGACCACGAGGTGACCGTCACCGGCCTGCACGACCGCGCCCAGGTGTTCGTCGACGACACGCCCGTCGCCGTACTGGACCGCGAGAGCGCCTCGTTCACCGTCACCGGCAGCGGAACGCGGGTCCGGCTGGCGCTGCTGGTGGAGAACCAGGGGCGGATCAACTACGGCCCGCTGCTCGGCCAGGGCAAGGGCATCCTCGGCGGCGTCCGGGTGGAACGCCGGCTGGTGAACGGCTGGACGATGCGTCCGCTGCCGCTCGACGCGTGGACGCGGCGCGACACGGCGCGTGCCGCGACGGCGGCGCCCCCGGACGGCCGGGCCGGCTTCGCCACCGCGGTCCTGTCCGTGGCCGAGCCCGCGGACACCTTCGTCGCCCTGCCCGGGTTCGGCAAGGGATTCCTCTGGGTCAACGGCACCCTGCTGGGCCGCTACTGGGAGATCGGCCCCCAGACCACGCTCTACCTGCCGGGGCCGCTCCTCGGCCCCGGCGACAACACCCTGACCGTGCTGGAACTCGAACGCCTCGGTGACCGAGTCGCCCTGCACGACCGCCCCGGCCTCGGGCCGTCGGAGGAGTACGTGGAGACCTTCGGCTGACGCCCTGAGCGGGACAGCCGGGTGCGGCCCGCCCCTCGGGGAGGCGGGCCGCACCCGGCCGGTGTCTCAGCGGACGTCGGCGGGCCGTTCCCCCGGCGGGTAGCCCGTGGGAAGGTCCACGGGCACGCCGTACACGCGCCTCTCCGCGGCGGCCGCGTAGGGCTGTCCGTCGAGCGCGTCGAGCGCGGTGAACCGCACGTAGGAGGCGCGGACCCGGTCGAAGGACACGCGCTGGGTCTGCGGGACGTCCTTCAGCGTGCCACGGGCCACCGTCGTCCAGTCCTCGCCGTCGTCCGACACGGCGACCTCGTAGCCGGCGACGCGTCCGTTCCGGCCCCCGCTCTGCCGGCCCAGGTACCCGAACCCGTCGATCCGCGCGAGGTCCGCGTTAGCTGGAGCTATGGCAGAGTATGTTATCGATGCCAATGGGTCGCGCCTGGCTAGACTCCGAGGCAGGACCATCACCCGCGACGGCGGCCCGGAGCCGCGGTTCTCGTGGAGAGGCGAGCGATGTCATCGGAAACGCCGGCGGCCGACCGGACGCCCGTGAGCAGGCGGACGGCCGACGCCGCAGCCCGGCAGCCCGGCATGACCGACGTGGCGCGGCTCGCCGGGGTCTCCGCGCAGACCGTGTCCCGCACCCTGGCCGGTCATCCCAACGTCCAGCACAGCACCCGCGCCAAGGTGCTGGCCGCCGTCGAGGAACTCGGCTACCGCAAGAACAACGCGGCGCGGATGCTGTCCTCGGGGCGCAGCCGGACGATCGGCGTCGTGACGCTGCGGACCACCTACTACTCCCGCGCGAACCTGCTCTTCGGCATCGAGGCCGCGGCGCGCGAGGCCGGGTACGCGGTCAGTACCGCCGCCACGGCGTCCCTGGACACCGCGGCCATCGAGGGCGCCCTGTCCCGGCTGGCGGAGCAGGACGTCGAGGGGGTCATCCTCTCGGTGCCGCTGGTGCACGTGAGCCCGGGGATCGAGCGGCTCACCCGCTCGGTGCCGACCGTCACCGTCGACGGATCGAGGACACCGGCCACCGAGATCGTCGCCGTCGACCAGACCCTGGCGGCCCGCCTGGCGACCCGGCACCTGATCGAGCTGGGTCACGAGACCGTCTGGCACGTCTCGGGGCCCCAGGAGTGGCTCGACGCCGCAAGCCGCTGCGCCGGCTGGCGCGACACCCTGGAGGAGGCGGGACTGTCCGTGCCGCCGGTGCTGGAGGGGGACTGGACACCCGCATCCGGCTATCGCAACGGGCTGGTCCTGGGCAAGATCCCCGACGTCACCGCGGTGTTCGTGGCCAGCGACGAGATGGCCTTCGGTGTGATCCGGGCCCTGCACGAAACCGGCCGCAGGGTGCCGCGCGACATCTCCGTCGTCGGGGTGGACGACATCGCGCTCGCCGAGTACTGCTCGCCCTCGCTGACCACGGTGGCCCAGCCGTTCACCGAGATGGGTGCCCTCGCGGTCGCCCACCTGCTGCGGCACATCGCGGACCCGGACGCGGCACCGGAACCCGCCTCCGTCGAGCCCGTGCTGGTGGTGCGCGCCAGTACGGCGGCGGCCGGCGGCCCGGCGGGACGCCGGTCCTGAGCGCCACGCGCACGCCGCCCGGTCAGGCCCGGTGGGAGGTGTGGGAGGCCGCTGCCGGGGCCGGCAGCGGGCTGGTCGCCGCCCGGGTGACATCGCCGACCAGTTCCACCACGTCCGGGCCGTAGGCCTGTGAGTTGACCACCTTGAGCAGCAGCACGAAGGAGTTGTTGCCGTGCTTGCGGGCCAGCTTCTCGTGGTGCCGGGCGAGGTAGCGGGTGGCCGCCTGGTTGGTGATCGCGCGCTGGCCGCAGAACAGGAACGCGGGCCGGGCCTCGCGCCGGTCCCCGGCGGTCAGGCGGGCCAGCAGCACGTACTCGGTGACGCCCGCCTCCAGCCGGTAGCGCTCGCCGCCGATCTGGAAGGCGCCCCGGTCCGGGCCGGGCTCAGGATCGACGTTCACCCGCACCCCGGGCAGCATCGCGGCCATGTGGGCGGCCATGCGCCGGTTCGGACGGATTCCAAGAGTCCCGCCTTGAACTCAGCTTCATGGTAGGCGTTTGACCTGCGTTTAGGCAGGGTCTTCGAAGTGAGAACGGGGGAGTCACCAGAAGCGGTAGATGCTGGTTCGGCGCCTGTGGTGAGCCGTCGCTCGACCAGCGGGCTCGCCCTCGTGCACGTCTGTTCAGCAGTCTTCAATCGGCCTTCAGGTATCAGCTGCTCGAGCTCGGATCGCCGACCCCACAGACGGAGCATCACCCGCACATGCGCTCGTCGCGACCGCGAGGAGGAGGCACAGACTGTCCGGTACGGATCCTCTGCTGCCGACAGTAATGGGGGCAGTCATCCAGAGCGCCCACCGGCGCAGCCCGTCTGGTCGCGAGTGCGGACAAGGAGGACGGCGCACCGTGCTGATGCCGACCGGACCTACCACTGGCAGGCACCTGCCCGACCAGGGTGAACTCTGGCCCGTCGTCGACAGTGCCGGCAGCGCCACCGGCCCCTGCAGACTCACTGCCAGAGCGACGTCATTCGCAGGGGGACAGCTGCTCTGTGGCACACAAGTGAACAGGCGTGTTGGTGCCGTGCACTCGCTCAGTTGCCTGAGGTTCGGAGGATGACGCGTCGCGCTGACCTCAACCTCTGCCGGCCAGTCGGGTCTCTTCGGCCTGGCTCGTTGCTGATGGCCCAGCGTGGCAACTATCTCTTAGGAAGCCTGGAGATCAGGGTCTGTGACGCTCATCCAGCCGACGTCGAATGGATGAGCGGCGACACCGAGGACTGGGCGGTCACGGTCGAGAAGCAGGAAGGGACCGTCTCCCTGGCAGAGGTGCTGCATGCCTTGATGGCAGATGTTCCCGAGATGCGCCGCCGTCACCCGGCAGGCAGGCTGACCACAAACCGTGCCCCGGGGGTGTGGTCGGGGTCGTACGTCATCTCGCCTCCGGCGGAGCGGGCCAGGCGTCGCGCCAGCGGCAGTCCCAGGCCCGCTCCGCTGTGTCCGTCGCCGGGATCCGCGCGTCGGCCGGGCTCGAAGAGCTGTCCGGCGAACGGGGGCGGTACGCCGGGGCCGTCGTCGATGACCTCGATGCGTACGCCGTCGGGTGCGCGGTAGGCGTGGACGGTGATCTTGGATCGGGCGTATCGGCTGGCGTTGGTCAGGAGCGGGCTGATGATGCGTTCGAGGAGGGCGGGTGGGACTCCGGCCTCCAGGGGCGGGCCGTCGGCGGTGACCGTCAAGTGGGATGGTGCGTCGAGGACTTCGGTGAGGCGTCGCAGCGTGGGGAGGATCTCGGCGGTGCCGGGAGCGGTGGGTGCGCCGCCGCGGGCGTCGTCGAGGAGGGTGTCGCAGATGGTGCGCATGGACTGGGCGGCTTCCGCGATGACCTTGTGGGTGGCGTGGGTCTGGTCGGCGGTGCGGGGGCGGGTCTGCCACCAGTCGAGTTCGGCGATGATTCGGCTCAGGGGTGTGCGCAGCTCGTGCGAGAGTTCCCCGGTGAGCTGCCGCTCGTGGCGCAGGAGGGTGCGGATGCGGTCCAGTATGGCGTCCAGTGATGTACCGAGGCGCGTGAGTTCGGACGGGTGCCGCGTATGGCCGAAGCGTTCTTCGGAGGCGACGGCGCTCCACTGGGTGGCCTGGTCGGTCATCGTGCGGACCGGGCGCAGTGCGCGGCCTACCGCCAGCCGGGTCAGGGCGTAGGTGCAGGCGAGCATCACGGCGTCCAGGGCGAGTGAGCCCAGGAGCAGGGTGTCGGCCGAACTCCGGTACGGGGAGAGGCCGAGGGCGGTGACCACCGTGGCCTCGCTGTTGTCTCCGGACACCGGTTGCGAGCACAGCCGGAGAGGGCCGTCGACGCCGGCGGTGACGCACCGCCGCCCGCCGTGCCCGGCGAGGGCGTCGGCGACGCGGGTGAGGGGCCCGGCGTTCGGGGGCTCTTCCAGCAGGCGTCCGTCGGCGTAGATCCACACGTTGGTGTCGAGGAGGGCGTCGTTGGAGGTTTCCAGGACTCGTACGGTCGTGCCGGTGGTGTCGATGGTCGTCGCGACGGCGGCGGCTCGGGTGCGCAGCTCGTCGTCCGCCTGGTGCTGGAGGCGGTGCTGGGCCACGGCGTTGAAGGCGAGGGTGAGGATCAGCATCAGCAGCGCGGCCGTGGTGAGGGCCACGAGGGAGAGCCGGCCGCGCAGCGTGCGGGGCGCCAGACGGTGGAGGAAGGCGGTCAGGGCGGGCCGCGTCCGGTGGCGGGTGCCGCTCATGACAGCCGGTGGCCGATCCCGCGTGCCGTGCCGATGGTCCGGTCGCTGCCTGCTGCGCGCAGCTTGCGGCGCAGGCGGGTCAGATACTGGTCGAGGGTGTTTTCGTGGACCTGGGCGCCCTCGGGCCAGGCTGCCCGGACCAGCTCGCGGCGGCGCACGATGTTGCCGGAAGCCGCCATGAGCGCTGCCAGGAGACGGAACTCGGTCGGTGTCAGGTCGACTCGGGTGCCTCGGACGCTGACCACGTGCCGGACGGCGTCCAGTGCCAAGTCTCCCGCTGTGGCGGAAGGCGGGGGTGCGGCGCGTTTGAGGGCTGCCCGCAGGCGGGCCGCGAGTTCGGTGAGGTGGAACGGCTTGGGCAGGTAGTCGTCGCCTCCGGCCGAGAACCCGGACAGCCGGTCGTTCAGCCGGTGGTGGGCGGTCAGGAAGATGACGGGGGAGAGGAAACCGTTCGCCCGCATGGCCTGGCACACGTCCCGTCCGTCGGCGTCGGGCAGCCCGACGTCGAGCACGGCGGCCGAGATGCCGGGGGTGGCCAGTCGAAGGGCGGTGGCGCCGTCCGGTGCGGGGACGGTGTCGAAGTCCTCGTCGCGCAGTCCGCGCATCAGCACGTCACGCAGGGCGTGATCGTCCTCGACGACCAGGATCGTCTGGCGCATGGCCCTCCCTCTGCCCTCGTGCCACGTCCGTCTGTTCCGGTGCCGTGTGCGTTCGGCCCCCTGCTGTGCTGCCCGTCGGTTCTGCCGTCCCGCGCGCCGAGTCCGTGTCCGTGTCCGTCGTCCCGGGGGTCCATCGGTCGGGCAGCCAGTGGGCCACGGCCCACAGGCACAGGCCGAGCCACCCGAGGGCGAACAGCCAGCCGCCGACGACGTCGGTGAACCAGTGCACTCCGAGGTAGACGCGGGTCAGGCCGACCGACGCGCCCCAGCCGCCGATGACCAGGGTGAGCGGGGTCGTGCCGCGCGGGCCGCGCACGCGGACAGCGATGATCAGCAAACCCGCGGTGAGGGCCGCCGTGGTGGTGTGACCGGACGGGAACGACCATCCCGAGGCATGCGTCGCCCAGTCCGTCAGGGGTGGTCGCGGCCGGGCGACGAGTGCCATCACCGCGTACCGCAGCGCCTGGCCCGCCCCGAGGCAGCCCAGACAGAGCGCGATGGCGAGCGCGCGCTGCCGTGGGGTGCGCCCAGCGATGAGCGCGGCCAGTACCGCCAGCGCGTACGGGACGAGACCGGTCCCGGTGTCGGTCAGCCCGCGGGCGAACGCCACCGCCACGTCGGGCCGGTGGCCGACGGACCACGCGAGGATGTCGGCGTCCGCGAACAGCGCCATGCCGTCGTGGCCCACCACGGCCATGGTCAGCACGCCGAACGCCGTCCACGCGCCGAGCCCGCAACTGCCGGCCAGTTCGGCGACATCGCCGCGCTTCACGACACCCCCAGCAAAGGACGCAGACGGGTGGCCGAGAGCCGTAGGGCTGCGGCCTCCGCACGCCTGCGCAGCGCCGACATGACGAGCAGGGCGGCCACGGCGCCCACCACGACCCCTGCCAGCACGTCGTGGGGGTAGTGCGCGCCCACCCAGACGCGCGAGACGGCCATCGCGCAGGCGGCTACCACGGCGAGAGCGCCGAGTCGGCGGGAGACGAACAGCAGGGCGACGGCCGCCGCGGCGGCGATGGCCGCGTGGTTGCTGGGGAAGGACCAGTCGCCGGGCGCCGGACAGGCCTCAAGCGTGGTCACCCGCAGGCTCTGGCAGGGGCGGTCCTCGCGCACCAGCAGCTTCAGCACCGCGTCCACTCCGAAGGCCACGACCACGACGAACGGCACGGCGAGCGCCGTCACCGACGCGGTGGCGCCCACACGCCGGGCGTACCACCAGCCGACGGCCATGAGCACCGCGAACAGGACCAGCCCGTACGTCGACCAGGCCGACACCGTGTCGTCCAGCCAGGCGGGGGAGTGCCGAGCGAGGTTCACGACGTCGGTGTAGACCGAGCCGTCGACCGACGAGCCGTCAAGGGCGATGATCATCCGCGCGCCTCCTTCGTCTTCGCGTCCCGGCGCGAGCGGTACACCTCGGAGGCGACCGGAATCAGCGACAGGGCCACGATCACCGCGACGATCGGCAGCAGGTAGCGGTCCACGTTCGGCACGGAGGAGCCCAACCCGTAGCCCGCAAGGGTGAGACCCAGGCTCCACACCAGCCCGCCGGTCACCTGCCAGACGGTGAACGTCCGCACCGGCACCCGCAGGGCGCCCGCCATCGGGTTCAGGACCGTGCGCACCACCGGAACGAAGCGGGCCAGGACGATCGCCTTCGCGTACCCGTAGCGTTCCAGCAGCTCTTCCGCGCGTCTCGCCCCCTGGTGCAGACGGGCCGAGCGGCTTCGGGCGAGCAGGGTGCCGCCCGCTCGCCGGCCCAGGAGGTAGCCGCACTGTGAGCCGGCCAGCGCTCCCACCGCCGCAGCGACCAGGAGCGGGGCGAGTGACAGCGTCAGGCCGCTCCCGGCGGTGCCGGTGCACAGCAGACCGGCCGTGAACAGCAGGGAATCGCCGGGGAGGAAGAAGCCGATCAGCAGTCCGGTCTCGGCGAACAGCACGACGCCCACGCCCAGCACGCCGAAGGCGGACAGCAGCGACCGCGCGTCGAGCACATTGACGGCGAGCTGCGACGATAGGTGTATGGCTGTGGTCATCGTCGGGGGCCCCTTCATCGTTCTTCCGGACTGTCGGATGCGGCGGAACGGTGGCGTGGCGGCATCCGGCGACTGACTACAATCCTGTAGACGGTCTACTGAACTGTAGACGATGGCGGAGTGAGGAACGTTCCCATGACCGAAGCGAGGGACAAGACGGACGCGAGGGACGAGAGGCGGCCGGCCGGTGAGCTCGAAGCCGCCGTCATGGCCGCGCTGTGGGCCGCCGGGGCCCCCCTCACGCCCGGACGGGTGCAGACCGAACTCGGCTCCGGCCTGGCCCGGACCACGGTGGCGACCATACTGACCCGCCTGCACGAAAAGGGCGTCGTCGACCGGGAACGGCAGGGCCGCGGCTACGCCTACTTCCCCGTCCAGGACGCGCCCGGCCTGACCGCCCGGCGCATGCACACCGAACTCGACCGGGACACCGATCGGGAGACGGTCCTGGCCCGCTTCGTGGCCCAGCTCGGCCCCGGCGACGAGCAGCACCTGCGCCGGCTCCTGGAGGGTGACGAGCGATGACCGCTCTGCTGCTCCTCCCGCTGGTCCTGCCTTTCCTCGCGCCGGCACTGGCCCGCCGGGCCCTCGACCGCCTGGCCCCCGCCACCGCCCTGTGGGTCCTCACCGCCACAGCCCTGGCCCTGGCGGGAGCCTGCGTCGCCGCCCTCGGGGCGCTGGTCCTGACCGGACTGCTCAAACTCCCCGCCTTCGCCGCCCTCGGCGAACTCGCCCACCCCCTGCGGACCCCCTCGGACTACTTCGTCCTCCCCGCCGCCATGGCGGCCACCGGGGTGCTCACCCTCAGCGTCTGGACCCTCGCCCGCTCGGCCCTCCGGCAGACCCGAGCCTTTCAAACCGCCCGCACTCAGGCCGACCGCCGCCCCGCCGCCGGCGACCTGTGCGTGATCGACTCGCCCGATCCGGACGCCTACGCTCTGCCCGGCCGACCCCACCGCATCGTCGTCACCACCGCCATGCTGCGCACGCTGGAACCTGCCGAGCGTGAGGCCCTCTTCGCCCATGAACGCGCCCACAACCGGGCCGGGCACCACTACTTCCTGGCCGCCGCTGAACTCGCCGCCCACTGCCACCCCGCCCTGCGCACCACCCGCGCCACCATCCGGCTGGCCGCCGAGCGGGCTGCCGACGAGGCCGCTGCCGAGGTCACCGGAGACCGGCGCCTGATCGCCACGGCCATCGCCCGCGCCGCCCTCGCCACAAACGCCTCCCCCTCAACCCGACCGGACTTCGCCCCCGGGGCGACAACCGGACCGGTGCCGCAACGCGTCGCAGCGCTTCTCGCACCCGCCCGGACGCGCCCGCGCACCACACGCCGTACCGCGTTCCTTCTCGTGGCCTGCACAGTCCTGTCCGTCGCCGCAGGAGCGGCAGGCGTCGCGGACTTCCACCACGAGGTCGAGGTCGCCCAGGGCGAGGAGGCTCCCTGACCGGTTCGGCCCCGGCGGCCCACCGCCCGATGCGCAACCGGCCCGCCGCCCGATCATTCACAGGCGAGGACCGGCTCCAGCAGCCGGAGCAGGCCGCCGGTTGCGTCGGCGGCACCCAGCGTGGTGAGGGCGCCAAGCGCCGGAACGGGCATCGTCAGCGGCCACAGGCACGGGGACGGGGCGGCCTGGAGGGCGGCGATACGGCGGCAGACCGCGCGGTCGGTGAAGAAGCCGAGTCCGTGCGGGCTGCTCCGCGCCGGACGGCGAGAGCCTGGTAGAGCCGGGCCCGGTGCGCCGCAGGCACTGGGGAGGGTGCCTGCTGACGGCCGTGGGACTGACGGACACGAAAGGCGGCGCGGGTGGTCACGTAGTACGGCGGTACTACGCGCCCATCGCAGTTCAGCCTCCCGGTACCACTCGATTCGGGCGATTCGGCACTTAGCGTTGCGGGTGAGGCGTCGGAGGTGAGGACGCCGGAGCCCGACAGGGAGAACGCGAATGATCGAAGCACGGCGGTTGACCAAGAGGTACGGCGAGAAGACGGCCGTCGACGGGCTGGACTTCGTGGTGAAGCCCGGCACGGTGACCGGCTTCCTGGGGCCCAACGGCGCGGGCAAGTCCACGACCATGCGCCTGATCGTCGGCCTCGACGCCCCGACGAGCGGTTCGGTGACCGTGAACGGCCACCCCTACGCCCACCACCGGGCGCCGCTCCAGGAGGTCGGCGCCCTCCTGGAGGCGAAGTCGATCCATCCGGGCCGCTCGGCGTACAACCACCTCAAAGCGCTCGCGCTCACCCACGGCATTCCCGGCAGCCGGGTCGACGAGGTGATCGGCCTCGCCGGTCTCGACAACGTGGCGAAGAAGCGGGCCGGCGCCTTCTCCCTCGGGATGGGCCAGCGGCTGGGCATCGCGGCCGCGCTCCTGGGCGATCCGCAGACGGTGATGCTCGACGAGCCGGTCAACGGGCTGGACCCGGAAGGGGTGCTCTGGATCCGCAACCTCCTGAAAGGGCTCGCCGATCAGGGCCGGACGGTGTTCGTGTCCTCCCATCTCATGAGCGAGATGGCCCTGGTGGCGGACCACCTGATCATCGTGGGGCGCGGGCGGCTGCTGGCCGACACGACCGTGGCGGACCTGATCCGCGAGGCCGGCGGGGACACGGTGAAGGTCGTCACCCAGGATCCGGCCCGGCTGCGAGACGTACTCGCCGGGCCGGACGTCGATGTCACCGGCCGGATCGGCTCCGAGGAGCTGCAGGTGACCGGGCTGACCGCCCGCGAGATCGGGCTGAGGGCCGCCGAACACGGCATCGCGCTGTTCGGACTGAGCGCGCGAAGCGTGTCGCTGGAGGAGGCGTTCATGGATCTGACCAGGGATGCCGTGGAGTACCACGGCTCCACGACCGCGATCGACACGCTTGGGAGGCCCGCATGAGCACCCTCACCGCAACCGCAGAGGAACCCAGGACCACTCCCGCTGGCCCCGCCTACCGGGTGACGGGACGGCGCGTGCTCGCCTCCGAGTGGGCCAAGCTGTGGTCCCTGCGCTCGACCTGGATCACCCTGGGCCTCGGCCTGCTGTTCCTGGTGGCCTTCGGCCTTATCTCCGCGAGTCGCTACAAGTCGGGGATCGACTCCGGTCACATGGACCGGGACTTCGCCGATTCGACGGCCGTCAGCCTGTCGCTCTTCGGTACGAACTTCGCCCAACTGGCCTTGGGTGTGCTCGGCGTGCTGGTCACGGCGGGTGAGTACTCGACCGGCATGATCCGTTCCACGCTTGCGGCGGTGCCCCGCCGGCTGCCCGTGCTGTGGTCCAAGGCGGCTGTGTTCGGGCTGGTCGCCCTGGTCGTGGGGATGGTGGGTGGGTTCGTCGCCTTTCTGTTCGGCAGTGGAATCGTCTCGGGCACTCCCGCGACGATGAGCCTTTCGGACGCCGGTGTATTGCGGAGTCTGCTGGGCGCGGGGCTCTACCTCGGCCTGGTCGGGGTGATCGGCGCCGCCCTGGGCGCGCTGCTGCGGTCGGTGGCCGGAGGGATCTCGGTGTTGGTCGCCGTCCTGATGCTGGTCCCGGGGCTGATCTCCCTGCTGCCGAGCTCCTGGCAGGACGACATCAGCCCCTACCTGCCGTCCAACGCGGGGGAGTCGGTGTTCGCGCTGACCCACGACTCGACGGCCTTGTCGCCGGGGGCCGGGCTGCTGGTCTTCCTTTGCTGGACGGCGCTTGCGTTGGGCGGCGCGGCGTACCGGCTCGCGCGCACCGACGTCTGACGCCCGCACCATGGACAGGTGACGTCCGTGACCACCGATGACATCAGCGGGATGGGACCGCTGGTCGCCCGGCTGTCCCGGGGCGGCCAGCGGTTGCGGCATGCCGACCGGGCCCATCCGTGGGTGCTGGACACCGGCGTCGTGCTCGTGGTCCTCCTGATGTTCTGCCTGCCCGACCTGCTGCGCGGTTCTGTGGGCAACGGCGACGCCCCGCGCCGCTTCCGGCTCGCCTTCACCGAGCTGCCCGTCGCGGGAATGCTGGCACTGCAGGCAGGACTGGTGCTGCCCCTGCTGTGGCGGCGACGCAAGCCCATGGCGGCCTTCGGTGTCATCGCCGCGGTGTTCGCCCTCCAATGGTCGCTGGGCGCGGCGCTGCGCGCGGACGTGGCCCTCTTCATCGCCCTGTACAGCCTGGCGCTGCACGGGCGGCTGCGGCAGTTGCCGTGGGCCGGTGCGGTCATGGCGGGAGCCATGCTGCTGGTCGCGGTCCGCGCGTCCTCGGCCGTGTCCGTCTGGGACGCGCTGTTCTTCCTGCTGAGCACGGCGACGGCAGCCCTCGCGCTCGGCCTGATGGTGCGGATCCGCAGGGCCCAGCTTGCCGGTCTGCGGGAGCGGGCGGCCCGGCTGGAGATCGAGCGCGACCAGCGCAGCAGACTGGCCACGGCCACCGAACGCACCCGGGTTGCCCGCGAGATGCACGACATCGTCGGCCACAACCTGTCCGTCATCATCACGCTCGCTGATGCCGGTGCCTACGCGACGGACGTCGCCCCCGAACGGGGCAAGGAGGCCCTGCGGCTCATCGGCGACACCGGCCGGCAGGCCCTCGGCGAGCTGCGGCGCGTGCTCGGCGTGCTGCGCGAGGCGGGGGACGGTCCGGCCGGCGGGCCCGAGCTCAGCCCGCAGCCCGGCATCGCGGACATCGGCGCACTGTGCGCCACGGTGCGCGCCGCCGGACTGGGGGTCGTCTACCGGACCTCCGGCGACGTCGATGCCCTGGACGGCGGAGTCCAGCTGACGGTGTACCGCATCGTCCAGGAGGCCCTCACCAACACCATGAAGCACGCCGCTGGCGACGCCCGGGTGCACCTGGCGGTCGTCGTGACGGGCTCCCGGCTGAGCATCCGGGTCCAGGACACCGGCCCGGCCGCCCGGCCGGGACCGCCGAACGAGGCAGGGCAAGGGCTGGTGGGCATGCGGGAGAGAGCAGCTCTGTACGGCGGAACCGTCAGCGCGGGGCCGACGGGCGGCGGAGGATGGAGCGTCGAGGCCGTCCTCGACCTCACGCCCCAAGGCGGTGACCGGTGACCACCGTCCTCGTGGTGGACGACCAGCCGTTGCAGCGCTACGGCTTCCACCTGCTGCTGGACTCCGTCCCTGAGACCGACGTGGTCGGGGAGGCCGCCCACGGCGTGGAGGCCGTCCGCAAGGCCGCCGAACTGCGCCCGGACGTCGTCCTGATGGACGTCCGCATGCCCGGCATGGACGGCATCGAGGCCACCCGCCGGATCGTCGCGGCCGGCGGCCGCTCACGCGTCCTCGTGCTCACGACGTTCGACCTCGACGAGTATGTCCACGCCGCGATCCGGGCCGGCGCCAGCGGCTTCCTCCTCAAGGACGCGCGCCCCGACGAGCTTCTCGCCGGCATCCGCGCCGTCGCCTCCGGCGACGCCGTGATCGCTCCCGCCCTCACCCGCCGCCTCCTGGACGAGTTCGCCCAGTACGTCCCCGCCCACCGGGGCGACTCCGTCGAGGACCCGAAGCTCGGCTCCCTCACCGACCGCGAGCGGGAGATCCTCGTCGCCGTCGGCAAGGGCTGGACCAACGGCGAGATCGCCGCCCGGTTCGTGCTCTCCGAGTCGACCGTCAAGACCCACGTCGGCCGCGTCCTGGCCAAGATCGGAGCCCGCGACCGTATCCAGGCCGTGATCTTCGCCTACGACCACGGTCTCGCCCGGCCCAACGCGGACTGAACCCGATGAGCGGCGGCCGGGAGGACCCGCAGCCTGCACGCTGCTCCCGCGCCGCGACGCCCGTCACAGTTCCAGGCGGTAGCCGTGACCCCGCAGGGTGGTGATGCGGGGCAGGCCGCCGGGGTGGGCCGAGGCGTCGGCGGACCGCGCCAGGCGGCGGCGCAGGCCGGCCATCGTGACGTCGAGGGTCTTGGTGGAGCCGAACCAGTTCTCGTCCCAGACCTCGGCCATCAGGGTCTCCCGGGAGACGGCCTCCCCTGCGTGCCGGGCCAGGACGGCGAGCAGGTCGAACTCCTTGGGACGCAGGTCGACGTCCGCGTCGTGCAGCGTGCAGCGTCGGGCCACGACGTCGAGGACGAGGTCGGCCAGCCGGACGGGTTCCTGAGGCGGTGCGGCGACGACCCGGCGGCGCAGATGGGCGCGGAGCCGGGCGAGCAGCACAGTCAGGCTGAAAGGCTTGACGAGGTAGTCGTCGGCCCCCGCGTCCAGCCCGGCGATGACGTCGATGTCGTCCGTGCGGGCGGTCAGAATGACGATCAGCAGGTCCGGATGCCGGTCGCGCATGGCGCGCGCGACGTCCAGACCGTCGATGTCGGGCAGTCCCAGGTCGAGCAGCAGCACGTCGTACGGGGTCCGCGCGGCCAGCGTGAGTGCTGCGGAACCCGTCCGGCTCCAGGTCGGTGCGTAGCCGTTGCCGCGCAGGCCGGTCTCCAGGTGGCGGCCGATGGTGTCGTCGTCCTCGACGACCAGGATGCGGTGACGGCTGGAATCGGCGGTCGCGTGCGTACGCATGCTGGACAGCGTAGGAGCGGGCGACGCGCGCGGCCCGTCCGCTCCCGTCCGCTCAGAGGTCACGCAGCTCCTCCACGGCGGGCCGCCCGGCGCTGCGGATGCCGTTCAGCGCGGCGGCCAGTACGGCGACGACGGCCGCGCCCGCGGTCAGGGCCAGGTAGCCGCCCGGCACCGACAGGCTCGCGGGCGGCGGGTCGAAGACACCCGTCAGGACCTTCACGAGCATCTCGGACAGGGCCCAGCCGATGACGGCGCCGCCCGCCAGGCCCCCGGCGGCCAGCAGCAGGGCCTCGGTGAGGACCATGCCGCGCAGTTGGCCGCTCTTCGCGCCGAGGACGGTGGCCACGGCGAAGGTACGGCGGCGCTCGGCGAGGCCCAGGGCGAGGACGAGCCCTCCCGCCCCGGCGGACAGCAGTACCGCGAAGGCCAGCTCGATCCGGGTGAGGCCGGCCAGGTCGACGGACGTCAGACTGGTGCCGACCGTGCCGCGCGTCTGCGTGAGGTCGGTGACCGTGGCGCCGGTGCCCAGCTGCTTGCGCAGATGTGCGGCGATCTGCTGCTGGTGGCTGCCGCCCGTGTCGAGAAGGAAGGCGCCGACCGCGTTGCTGCCGGTCGCCTTCGCCACGTAGGCGGCGTTGGCGACGAAGAAGCTGTCCTTCGGCGCGGTCGGGAACTCCTTGACGATCCCGGCGTAGTGGAAGGGCACGGTGCGCAGCGCCTTCGTACGGGCGTCCTGGATCCGGAGGTTGACGGTGTCGCCCGGGGAGAGCTGGAAGTCGTGCACGGGCTCCGCGCTGACCAGCAGGTTGTCGGGGCGCTGGGCGAGCCGGCGCATCAGCTGACCTGCCGTGCCGCCCGAGAAGTAGGCGTCCTGGAGCGAGGTGGCCTTCGCGACGGTGGCGGGCCGGACGCCGTACAGGTCCTGTAGGTCGGAGCCGACGTAGGCGTAGCGGTGCTGGAGGGGCTCGACGTGCCGGACGCCGGAGACCTTCAGCATGTCGGCCGCGCTCGGCCCGACGTGGGCGCCGGGCGGCTCGGTGACGGTGACGTCCGCGCCGTTGGTGAGGCGGGCGTCGACCTCGGACTGCTGCTGGTAGGTGGAGTTGAAGACGGCCGTGGAGATCGCGAACGACACGGCGAGGGCGAGCAGTACGACGGAGCGGGCCAGCGGGCGCCGACGTCGGGACAGCACGGCCGCCGTGGTTTTGGAGAGGGTCGCGGTCAGCGGCCGGGCGAGGCGGGCCAGAACCGGCCGACCGTGGGCGAGGACCAGCAGGGTCAGCCGCCACAGCAGCAGGGCCGCGCCCAACCACAGCAGGGCCGGACCGAGGAACGCCCAGTAGGAGACGGAGACGCTGGGTACGCCCTCCGGAGCGAGGACGAGGGCGTACTGGTTGCCGGAGGAGGCGCGGAAGACCAGCCAGGAGCCGATCAGCAGCGCGAAGTCCAGGCCGTACCGCAGCCACCAGGGCGAACGCAACCCGCGCGGCTCCCGCCTGGTGTCCGCGACGGTCACCGTGCGCAGATCACGCAGGGCGGGCACGAGCACGGCAGCGGCGGCCACGGCCACGCCGAGGACGAAGGCGACGGCGTACCACAGGGCCCAGGTGCCCGCGCCCGCCCCGAAGGAGGAGGCACCAAAGGCCAGGCGGCCCGTCAGCGCGGCGAGCCCGAGACCCGCCAGGCCGCCGACGACCCCGACCAGCGCGGCCTCCAGGCCCGCGAGCGCGGTGATCTGGCGGGGACGTAGCCCGCGCAGCCGCAGCAGACCCTGCTCCCGGCGGCGCCGTTCGCCGCCGGCCGAGGCGACCGCCACGGTCAGAGCGGCGGCCAGGACGACGCCGGGGACGCCGAGGAAGAGGAAGAGGATCTGGGCGTAGAGGGCGTCCTGGCGGGCGGAGTCGAGGGCGGCGCCGAGGTTGTTGCCGACGAGCGCGGAGCCGGCCGACCTGGCCTCCAGGTGGTGTGCGGCGCCGGTGACCGAGGTGAAGGCGGCGGCCGGGTCGGCCGGCAGTTTCGCGTCCCGGGCCACGTGGATCTGAGTGGTGACGTCAGTGGCTTGGCGGGTGAGGGGGGCGAACCGGGCGACGGGCAGGAGGACGACGTTGTCCGGGGGAGCGGTCGGCTGGGACTGCGGGGGCGCGCCGACCTTCTGGAACAGCGAGTCGGCCTGGGGCAGGTCGACCACGCCGTCCACCCGTACCTGCCGCAGTCCGGCGCCGGGCAGCCGTACGCCGATGGTGTCGCCGGGGGCGGCGTGCAGGTTGGAGGCGGTCTGCTGGGCGAGCAGGACGCCGGTGCCGGAGCCGGAGAGCGTGCGCAGTTCGTCGGGGAAGTGGCTGCGGTAGCCGGTCGGCAGGCCGAGCGCGACGCCGGGGCCGGTCGTCTGGGTGCTGCCTGCCACGGTGGCGGTGAAGCCGGTGGTGCGGGCGAAGCCGACGGGGAGTGCGGCCCGGGTGCCGCCGGTGGCCTGCACCAGTGACCGCACGGCGTTCGGGTCCGCGCCCGGCTGTACCTCGACCTGCCAGTCCACGGCGACCGAGCGGACCGCCCGTTGGGTCATGGTCGCCTTGGACGTGGTGAGGAAGGAGCCGAGCGCGGCGACCAGGGCGACGGCGAGGGCGATTCCGGCGACGGCGGCCAGGAGCCGTCCGATGCGGTGGCGGGTCAGTCCGCCCGCCCAGGCGGTGATCATGAGAGGCTCCCTCGTGGGTCCGGCGCTTGTGCTGCTTCGGGTGCGAGCAGTCGGCCGTCGCGCATGCCCCGCCGAACGGTGAGCCGGGCGGCGACGGCGGGGTCGTGGGTGGTGACGACGAGGGCCGCTCCCGTCCGGTCCGCCGCCGCCAGCAGGGCGTCCAGGACGCGGGCGCCGGTGGCGTGGTCGAGGCGGCCGGTGGGCTCGTCGGCGAGGATCAGCCGCGGCGCCTGCGCCAGCACGCGGGCCACGGCCACCCGCTGGGCCTGGCCGCCGGAGATCTCGTCGGGCAACCGGTCGGCCAGCCCGGCCGCGCCGACCACGTCGAGCGCCTCGGCGACCGGACGGCGGGTCTCCTCCTGCGGTCGTCCCGCGAGGACTAGCGGCAGCGCGGTGTTCTCCGTGACGTCGAGAGAGGGGATGAGGCTTTCGGCCTGGAAGACCAGTCCGATGTCCCGCGGCCCGTGGAGTCCGGGCCGGGTGATCGTGCCGCTGGTGGGGCATTCGAGTCCGGCCAGGAGATGGAGCAGGGACGACTTCCCGGATCCGGACGGTCCCACGATCGCCAGCCGCTCGCTGGAGCGGACGTCCAGATCGGCGCCGTGCACCGCCACCACGGCGGTGGGGCCGCGGCCGAAGGTGAGGGCGGCGCCCCGGCAGGAGACGAGCAGGTCAGGGGAGGACATGGCTGCTCTCCTTCGCCCGGGCGGCTCCTTCGTGTCCCTCGTGGACCCGCCCGTCGTCCAGGGTGATCACTCGGTCGGCGCCCCGCACCGCTTCCGCGCTGTGTGTCACGATCAGCACCGCGCAGCCGTCGGCCGCTCGGTCCCGCAGCATGCTCAGCACCAACTCATCGGTCGTGCGGTCGAGTTCGCCGGTCGGCTCGTCGGCCAGCAGTACGGCCGGGGAGTTGGCCAGCGCGACGGCGAGCCCGGCCCGGGCCAGCTCACCGCCGGACAACTGCCGCGGCAGCGCGCCCGACCGCGGCCAGAGCCCCACCTGCTCCAGCAGCGCCCGGGCCCGCACGGCGGGACGGCCCCGCACCGCATGCTGGGCGAGTCGGATGTTGTCGCGCACGGTCAGATGCGGCAGCAGGTTGCGGGACTGCAGAAGCACTCCCACGTGCCGCGCGCGCAGCCGGGCGCGTTCGGTCTCGGGCCGATGACTGATGCGCACGCCCGCCACCCGGACCTCGCCGCCCGACGGCTCGTCGAGCCCGGCCAGGCACGCCAGCAGGGTCGACTTGCCCGCCCCCGACGGGCCGACGACGGCGACCGTCTCCCCCCGCCGCACCCGCAGTGACACGCCGCGCAACGCGAGCGTCTCCTCCTCACCGGCCCGGTAGAAGCGGTAGAGCTCCCGGGCGGCCAGCACCACGTCGTCGTCGGACGGTCCGGAGGGCATCGCACTCACCGCCACGCGAACGAGTCGCTGACGATCCGCCACGGGTCGACGTTGTCGGCGTTGACCGGGCCGGACAGCGTCAGGTCCACCTCGTGGCCCTGCCGGTAGAAGGTGTAACGCTCGAACGCGTCGCGTACCACCTTGCCGGTGACCGAGTCCTTGGCCGAGTCGCCCCGGTAGGTGAGAAGGACGACGGAGCCCGCTTTACGGGGGACCGGCGACACCTTCGGCGATGCGAACTTCGACACCTTCCCACGCAGTTGAGGTACGACCGTGTCCTTGACGGAGGTGACGGTCGGGGCGGTGGAGGCGTTGGCCGTGGCGATGGTGACGCTGTTCAGCTTGTCCGTGAAGACGGTCGTACCGCCCTTGTCGGTGCGGGCCCAGCCCTCCGGTACCTTCACCGTGAATCCGGTGAAGCCGCCGGTGGGACGGTAGGCCACGAACACCTGGTTGTCGGGGATGTCCCCGGGCGGGTTCGACTCGGTGGGGGCCGGGGTCGCCTGTGCCGGGGCCGTCGAACCCGAGCCGGAATGCGCCCCGGACGATGATCCGGAGCACCCTGCGATCACCGCCGCGACCACCATCACTGCGACGAGGCCGGCGGAAGTACGTTTGTACGACATGCCATTGCCCTCCCGAGGCACTGCCGGGAACTGTTCGCCGGCCATGCCACCGACGCTAGAGAGCCGTCGGTTAACGCCCCGCACGCCGACGGTTAGAGGACGGCAAAAGCGTGTGGCGGACCGCCCGCGGACCGGTCGGGGGCCCGCAGGATGGGAGCATGAGACAGCGCGTGGCGCGAGTCGCCCTTACCGCCGCCCTGGTCGCCGTCATCCTCCTCGCCGTCCCGCTGGCCCTGGCGATCAGGTCGTCCCTCTACGCCGACAAGCGCGACACCCTGGAACGGGCGGCGCTGTCAGCGGCCGTACGCGTCAGCCCGGACTACGCGACCGGTGACCCCGTGGAAATGCCCGCGCCACCGGCCGACGGCCGTCTCGGTCTGTACGACCCCTCGCTGCGCCTGCGGGCCGGCACCGGCCCCCGCACCGGCGACACGGCCGTGCGACGGGCGCTGTCCGCGGAGGTGGTGCGCGGCCGGCCGGGCGGTGACCTGGTCGTCGCGGTGCCCGTCTCGCACGCAGAGCGGGTGATCGGCGTCGTACGGGCCTCCTCGCCCGTAGCCGTCGTACGCGACCGTGTCCTGATCGCCTGGGCGGTCCTCGCCGCGGTCTGCGCCCTCGCGCTGACGGTGGCCGTCCTCGTCGCCCGCAGGCAGGCGCGGGTGCTGGCCGCGCCGCTGGAAGACCTCTCCCGGCACTGCCGGGCCGTCACCGCCGGCGACCTGAGCGCCCGGGCCGCGCACAGCAGCGTCGCCGAGATCGACCAGGTCGCGCGGACCCACAACGAGATGCTGCAGAGCCTGACCGAACTCCTGCGCCGCGAGCGCGACTTCACCGCCAACGCCTCCCACCAGTTACGCACCCCGCTCACCGGGCTTCAGCTGACCCTGGAGGCGGGACTCGCCCAGGACGACGACGCTGGGACTCGGCCCGCCCTGCAGGAGGCCCTGGCGACCACGCGTCGCCTGCACCGCACGGTGGAGGAGGTGCTGCGCCTGTCCCGTTTCCACGGGCTGCCGCGTCGGCCCGCCCCGGACACGCCCGTGTCACAGCTGCTGCGGGAGACCGAGGAGCGCTGGCACGGACTGTTCGCCCGCGACGACAGACGCCTGGAAGCCGGGGCCCTTGAGACGGGGGATGACATTCGCGTCCTCGGTGCCCCCGTCACCGAGATCCTCGGCGTCCTGCTGGAGAACGCGCGCGTCCACGGGCGCAGCACCGTACGCCTCACGGCCCGCGACCTCGGGGAAGCCGTCGCCTTCGACGTGAGCGACGAGGGCGCGGTGGACGGCGAGGCGTCCCGGCTGTTCGACCGCGGCCGAACCGGCGCCGGGGAGGGCTCGGGCATCGGCCTCTCCCTCGCCCGCGACCTGGCCTTGTCTCTGGGTGGCAGACTCTCCCTGACCGGCCGTCGGCCAGCCGCCTTCACCCTGCTCGTCCCCGTACGCGGACACGAGCCCGAGGGCGGCTGAGGACCGTTCAGGCGCCTGCCGCGATGGGAGGCGGTCGCAGCCGGGTGACGATCCGGTTCGCGGCGGTCTTCTGCAGCAGCCCGTAGGCGAGGACCGGCAGCAGCAGATGCGGTTTGTCGGGCAGGGACGCGGTGATCAGCACCGCGCTCGCGCTGCTGTTGTTCATGCCGCAGGCGAGCGTCAGCGACGAGGCGGTAGCCGCATCCAGCCGCAGGAGGCGGGCGGCGACCCGGCCGAGGACGAAGGAGAGCAGGCAGACCAGGGCGGCCACGGCCAGGGCGGCAGCGAACAGCAGCGGGCGTGGCCGGGCGAGGACGGAACCGAGGGCGCCGCTGGCGTTGACGTAGGTCAGGACCAGTGAACCGGCCATGGCCGACGGCGCCACCGCGGTGACCAGACGGCCCAGCCAATGCGCGGGCATGACGAGTGCGCACAGCAGGCCCGCAGCGCAGGGAAGGACCACGGCGGTGAGGGTGAATCCGCCCTCGGACAACCGGCCGGTGGCGGCGAGGGTGTGCGCGTAGCCACCGCTGAGCAGCGGCGACAGCGTCGCCAGCAGCACGGGGGTGGTCAGCGGGCTGAGGAGGGTGGAAGCCAGGATGAGGCCCACCATCGTCGGCTGATCGCCATTACCCTTGTCCGTCCACACGGTCGCCCCGGCGGCGACGGGCATCGCCACGACGAGGATCATCGCGGTGAGCAGTCCGCTGCCGCCGTCGGCATCGGGGGTGTGCCGCAGGAGGAAGGCGACGAACGGTACGACCGCCAGGGGAATCGCCAGGTGCAGCACGAGGCCGGCGAGCAGGACCCCCGAATGCCGCAGCAGGGCGCTCAGCGCGCGGACCGGGACCTGGAGCCCGGCCGAGAACAGCACCAGGGACAGCAGGAGCGGTGCGGTGTGCAGGGTCAGGTGCGACGGCGGCAAGGGATGGGGGCGGCGCAGCCACAGGCCGGGGGCGGGCAGGACCAGGGCGAGGGTGTAGGACAGGACGACGGCGCGGCCGAGCCGGTGCCGCAGCCAGGACGCGGCGCGGGTGTGCATGGCCCCATCGTGAGCAGGCCGGACCTGGCGGGCCGGGAAAGCCGCGCGGCAGTCAGGATGCGTTCAGGTAACCGCTGGCAACGTCCTGCCCATGACCTACGAACTCTCCGAGACTCCCGAGGCCGAACCGGGCACGAGTGCCTCCGCTCGCCCCTCCCACCGTCTGCGCTGGAACAAGGCCCCCGAGGTCACCGCCTACTTCTGGATCATCAAGGTGCTGTGCACGACGGTCGGCGAGACCGCTGCCGACCTGCTCAACGAGAAGGCCGGCCTGGGCCTGACCGGCGTGTCCCTGCTCATGAGCGCGCTGCTCGCGGTCGTCCTCGTCATCCAGTTCCGCACCAAGGCGTACCGCGCGGGCGTATATTGGCTCGGCGTCGCCCTCATCAGCGTCGTCGGCACACTGATCAGCGACAACCTCACCGACAACATCGGCGTACCGCTGGAGACGACCACCGCCGTGTTCGCCGTCCTTCTCGCCGTCGCGTTCGTCGTCTGGTACCGGCGCGAGCGCACCCTTTCCATTCACAGCATCGACACCACCAGCCGCGAGGCGTACTACTGGCTGGCCGTACTTTTCACCTTCGCCCTGGGAACAGCGGGCGGCGATCTGGTCTCCGAGCGCATGGACCTGGGCTACTGGCTCGCTGCGGTCCTCTTCGCCCTGGCCATCGCCGCCGCGGCGATCGCGCACTTCGCCCTGGGCCTGGACGCGGTGTGGAGCTTCTGGATCGCCTACATCCTCACCCGCCCGCTCGGCGCCTCGATCGGCGACTACCTCTCCCAGCCGACTGGCGACGGCGGCCTCGGGTTCGGCACCGTCGTCACCAGCGGGCTCTTCCTGGCCGTCATCCTCGGCCTGGTGGTGTACCTGGCCGTGAGCCGCAAGGACGTCGCGGAACCCGCGCGCGTGACGCAGCAGGCGGACTGAACAGCCGGGAAGGCGTTCAGGCCGCGTTCAGGCTGCTACAAGCAGGCGCTTGAGCAGTTCGTGAACCAGCTGCCACGGCGCGGACACCGGCATGGCGGCGGATCACCCAGAGACAACCGGTCATGCCCGCCGCGTCGCACGCCTGATCGCCTCCACCACGAGACGTGACCCTGACCTGCCGCCACTGTGCGTTTCGAACGAGTTCCGAGAGTCCTCCCACGAACTCGGTTTCGTGGCGGCGTTCATCCTTACAAACACTCGGCTCCTGCGCCAGCGGTGGTCTCGCCGTGAGGACGGAGAAGACACGGCTATGTCGGGTGGCTAGTCCGACGGCTCGGGCCTGTGCACCTTCTGCTGGGCCGTGGATCGGGCAACGTCATGGCTGCACTGCTTCCGCCCCCTGCGCGCAGGGACTGGAGCGTAGGGCAGGGGAAGTCCTGACCGTCGGCAGAGCACCGGGGTTGGGTTGCGCGCCCTGGTCGACGATCACGGCCATGTGACGAGCGTGTTCACCCACGCCATATCCAGAGGCTTCGTCGGCCTTCAACGAGATCTGCCGTCGGCACGGCATCTGCCACAGCACGGGGCGCGTCGAATCACGTTGCTGACTTCCGAGGCTGAATTCGCATCAGGTGCCTCGCGATCTATCCGTGATCTCACTCACGTGATAATAGGTGGCAACGCAAGCAGCAGGCCATGACCTTTTGCCATTGTTGCCGAATGGTTCTGTCATCTTGCTGATAACGAGCGGCTTGTAGGGCAGAACCGTAACTCCTGCCGCAGCCTTGTTCCTCATCGTCCGGTCCTGGCGGTCCCACGCCTTGCCCCGTGCCTGCATGTCCGAGCCCAGATCGCGTAGTGAAACGGCCAACACGACCGTGACCGCCACACACAAGAGCGCCGCGGTAACTGCCATGGGTCTTGTGCCGCTGCGGTACCGGCGTACCAGCATGTTCCCGAGAAGACCGCCTGCACCGACGAGCAGGAGGAGGAGGAGGAACAAGTAGTCGTTCCACAGGCGGTTGGACGTCGCGACCGAGGATCCGAACACCGGATGGGTGATGACCGTGCACACGTATCCGGAGAACAGCAGGGCCAGTACACCGAAGCCCAGGACGAGGGATGCCCGGCGATCCGGCCGGGGGATGCCGCCGTCCTCGCGGCGAGCCAGGAGGCCGATCAACGTACCGACGGCGATCGCACCGAGGTATTGCCAGTTCGTCGCGAAGGTCAAAAGAATGTGCACGTACCCCCGCAGCGATGCCGCGAGCGACTCGGGGGTGAACATGGCCCCCGCATGGTTGTGCGCGCGCCGGTTCCGTGAGCCGGGGGAGGTGAAGAGTACTGCAGTGCCGAGCACAATGCCCCCTGCGGCTGACACACACCAAGCCTGTACGAAGGCGAGCCGTCCTGAGGGGAAGAGCCGTCGCGCGAGCAGCATGGTCAGGACAAGAAGGGTCAGGGCGACTACTGACGTTTCTTCCGACAACGTGCCCATGACGGTTCCGACGACGCATGCGGACGCGACGGCAAACGCTCGTCCACGACGAGAGGTTGCCAGTAGAGCGGGGATCGTCGTGGCGGCCGCGAGTACGGGAGGGAAGGTGTGAGAGACCGACGAGGCCGGCCAGAAGAAGGTCTTGTAGGTGTTCGTGGAGGCGAAGCAGAAGAGGGCGAGGATCATGGCAGCCGAGAACAGGGGGACGCCTCTGGGCACGTGCCAACCGCTGGTCCGGCGCAGCGCCGCCGTCCATGCCCACAGGAGGGCCAGCATCACGATGGCGCTGATGCCCGCGTACCACTGCTGTCCCGGCACACCGAACGAAGAGTAGGAGGCGACGAGAAAGCCGTTGGCAATCCGGCCGTTGTCCATTGAATAAAACTTGTCCACCAGTGCCATGAAGCCTTCGTCGCGCACGCGGGGCAGAAAGCACCACTCGTCACCGCTCGGACGTACCCAACGTGCGATCCACGCGGCTCCGGCGAAAAGCGACAGCGGAACGAACGTCAACAGAGCCGAGCCCACTGTGCTGAGGCGTAGTGAGGAGGCGGTCGACCTTCCGCCTTCGCTGAACTCACGGATGTCTGCGTCCTGCGCCTCCGCGGGCTGCCGGGCCTCAGGCCGCTCGTCGCCCTCCGAGCGTGCGGCTCTAGCCGAGGGTGGGGTCGTCCTGGTTCGTCTCAGGAGCAGTACGCCGAACCCCTCCCGCAGCGACTTTGGTACTCCCCGGCTGCCGACCGGAGTTAATGGCCCACCGCGCGAGGACGAAGGAGACAGGGGTGACCACGACTCCGGCGACGAGTGCAGCGACATTCTTATCCATTCCGAGTTGGCTCACGGCCACGTAGAGAAGCGCGCCCGATACCACAAGGTTGAAGATGCTGGACAGCGGATACCGAATGAGCGCGCGCCATGTCGGACGGGTGCGGCAGGTGATGTAGGAATTGAGCAAGAATGAGCACAGGACACTGACCGTGTACCCGAGCGCATGCGCCACGAGGTACGGGATCCAATTGTTCAGAGCGGCGAAGAGGCCCAGATATACCGCAGTATTGACGAACCCGATGGCTACGAAAGTAACGAACTGTCGTGCCGTTGTGTGAAGAGTTCCAGGAGTCGCGAGTGTTCCGCCGCTTGATGGGTGCGGCCCCTGAGAGGGGTATTCATCGGTTTCCTGAACAACAAAGGGAGGGCGACGCTTTACCTCGTGGTAGATTCGTCCCACGTACTCACCGATGACCCCTAGGGTGATCAGCTGGACTCCACCCAACGCTACCACCACCATCAGCAGCGTCGCATAGCCAGGGACAGCGGTCCCATGGACTGCCACGTCGATGACAACCCACGTCGCGTAGACGACTGCCACCAGAAGGCACCAGAAGCCCGTGTAGATAGCCAGTCTCAGTGGCCGGTTGTTGAAAGACAGCAGCCCGTCAATACCGTAGTTGAGCAGGCGTCGACTCCCCCACTTCGAACTGCCGGCCAGTCGTTGTGCGTTCCGGTAGGTAAAAGTGGCCGTGGAGAACCCGATCCAGGAAAAAATTCCCTTGGAGAACCGATTGGTCTCAGGCAGCGAAAGTACGGTGTCCACCGCATGCCGTGACAGCAGTCTGAAGTCACCGGCGCCATCGAGCACCTTTACGTCCATCAAGTGGCGCACCAAGGCGTAGTAGCCGCGGCTCAGCAGCGTGCGCACCACACCATCACCTGCGCGGTCTCGGCGCGGAACCACTTGGTCGTACCCTCGCGCGTGGAGTTCGAGCATCCGTGGAATGAGTTCCGGGGGGTGTTGCAGGTCTGCATCCATGAGGACCACCGCTTGCCCTCGAGACATCCGCAGGCCGGCGAGCATCGCCGACTCCTTGCCGAAGTTCCTGCTGAGCACCACATATCTGACGCGGGGGTCCGCGAAGCCGAGTTGCCGGATGAGGTCCGGTGTGCGGTCAGTGCTGCCATCGTCGACATAGCAGATCTCGTAGTCGAGATTGGACGGGCCCAGCACGTTCTCGACGGCCGAGTGAAACCTCTCAATTACGGCAGCTTCATTGAAGCACGGAACGACCACGGAAAGCTGAGTAGTCGTCATGGACGGCTCCTGACCAACACGCCAGTACGGCGATTTCCTCTCACGGGCACCGGGCAGAGGCCCCGCTGGTCCAGACAGGGGTTGAGTGCCATGGCGCTCAACATTTATTCCACCTGTCCACGGTCAGTGAGGCGGTGCCGCGCCTACGAGTGCACCCATTGGCCGTATCACGAGACCTCATAGGGCTCCTCGACCTGGCACTCCGTGGTTGCCGCGCATCAGCGAGCCCACCAATCACGCTTGGGCAAGCTCGGCCATCCGCGACCGACCCCAACGAGCAGCGAGGTTACTGAAAGTGGCTATTGGTGACACTCAGGCCCTCCGAGTTGGCAGAGGCCCGACGCGCTCTCACCAGCCGATGGTTGGCGTAGTGCGCGGTTGAGGTGGAACGAGCTCTGCACCTGGGGCAGGCTGGTAGGGCCTCATTGGTCGCGCCACCGTCGGCTAGATCCCACGGTGGCGCGTCTTCCGCTCTTTGAGAGACGCTCAAGCAGTGCGTTGTCCCTGCGTCGTCAGCCCTGGGAGGACGACGATGACGACGGTGTAGCGGTCGGCGGGACGAGAACACCGTCGACGATGTATACCGTGGCGTTCTTCGTGGGGATGTTGCCGCAGGCGATCGGTACGCTGCCGTTGACCTTGAAGGAGTCACCCGAGCCAGAAGTGGTGACGGTGCTGCCCTCGAGCGTGGTGAACGTGCCGTGCGGCAACTGTGCCTTGGTGATCTTCTTGTGCTCGACCACGTGGTAGGTGAGTACCTTCTTGAGCTGTGCCCTGTCGTTGAGGAGCGCGTCCTTCTTGGCGGTGCCGAGTTTGTTGAACGCGTCATTGGTGGGCACGAAGACGGTACTGTCCTTGAGACCGTTCAGGGTGCTCGCCAGGTCGGTCTTCTTGATGGCATCGGCCAGCATGGACAGGTTCGGGTTGTTGTCCACTGCGGTTGTGATGTTCTCGTGCGCCATCTGTGCGGCACTCCCGTTGCCGCTCTGCGGCAGCTTGGAACAGCCTGGACCGAAGGGTTGCTCGCTCGGTGACGGCGACGGCGACGCTGTGTCGGTGGCACTCGGCGAGGAGCCGGAGGCCGATGCCTGGGACGCCAGCACGCCCAGCGACACGGGGAGGCTGAGCGCTGCTGCCACTGTGACAGCGACGGTACGGACGCGGACTGACTTCATACCAATTCCTCGTTCCCTGTGGAGGAGGGCTTGGGCCTGGATCGGTTCGACTGATCTACTGCGAGAGCCACCCGATGAGGGCTCCGCACGCCGGTTGGGAAATCACACCACTCCGGCGGGCTCATCATTCCTGGTCGAGCCTTCCACCATCTAAGCGCACATTGCGTCGCTCGGCACCTTCCGAACCGGTGCGGCTGACCTCAGCAGTTCAGACGAGCGCAATGGCTATCGACCCTGTGACGGCGGCTGCGGCACCACATGCCGGAAGTCTCCAGTATGGCGCGGTCCGCGTGTCCGGCGGCCGGACCTCGGCTCTTCGCAGATCTCTGACCTACAGTCCTTGTCGTGGCCTTGGGGATGGTGTGCGCACTCGCTTCCGCCTGCTGCTTCGGCACCGCCTCCGTTCTCCAGGCCGTCGCCGCACGGGCTGTGGAGACCGGCTCAGGCTCAGGCGTCGACGCGATGCTGCTGTTGCGCGTCCTGCGGCAGTGGCGATTCGCCGCCGGTCTCGCCCTCGACGGTCTCGGGTTCCTGCTTCAGGTCGTCGCTCTGCGGTCGCTTCCCTTGTACGCGGTAGGCGCCTCGCTCGCCGCCAGCCTTGCGGTCACCGCCGTGGTGGCCGTCTGGCTCCTTGATACCCGGCTGAGCGTCGTGGAATGGGCCGCCGTGGCCACGATGTGCGCTGGGTTGGCGATGATCGCCCCAGCCTCCGGAGTACAGGGGCAGCACTCCGGACCAGCCGCACTGCGCTGGTCCCTGCCCGGTCTCGTCCTTGTCGTGCTCCTCACCGGCGTAGCAGCCGGACGGATCGCGGACCGGCCGCGGGCCCTACTGCTGGGGCTTGGCGCGGGTGCGGGTTTTGGCGTGGTCGAGGTGGCGGTGAGGCTGATCGGACCCCTTGATATTCCCCGGATCTTCGGCGATCCCGCTCTCTATGCTGTGCTGCTTGGGGGAGCAGCGGGGTTTCTTCTGCTGACCTCGGCATTGCAGCGCGGCTCGGTGACCGTGGCGACAGCCGGCATGGTCCTGTTCGAAACGGCGGGGCCCGCCGTGGTAGGCATTCTGTGGCTGGGCGACCGCCCCCGAAGCGGGCTTGAGTGGTTGGCGGCCGTGGGATTCGTGGCTGCGGTGGCGGGAGCACTGGCCCTGACACGATTCGGCAAAGTCGCAGCAGATGCGCCGGGCCGCCCTGAGCTTCCGGCGCCGGCCAGCGGGGTGGGGCGGCGTCCGGGCCGTCAGCCTCCCCAGCGCCAGTAGAGTTCAGGCCGGGGATGAGTGCCACAGCCTGACAGCTTAAGCTCAGGGCTTTGCCGGTTGCGATCCCCAGCGGGCCGGGAGACGGCGGTCGTCCTGGTACAGGCAGCGGTTTACGCTCCCGGAGATTTGCCAGGCGTTACGCGGCCATGCGGTGCCCTGCCATGGATTGCGGTGCCACTGCTGGTTCGGGCGGCCAGGCTCGCACCGCGTGAGCCCGGCCTTTCGAGCGAGCGCTGTCAGGCAGTAATCGCGGTCGTTGCGCGGTCTGATCGTGCCGTCCTGGTCCACGTCCCACTTCTGCGAAGCTGATCCGTCGCAGCTGCGGATGCTCACCTCGCCGAGGCCCGGCGGTCCGGCGGCAGCGCTGAGGCACTGCGCCGGCTCCCCTCCGGTGAAGTACGTCGTCCGGCCGATATCTCCAAGGATTTCTCCGGTGCGCGGGGCCCGTAGTGACTGCTTGTACTGGCGGTGCATCCACAGTTTCCAGTCCTTCTGCAGTTTGCCGCTGAAAGGGGGAACGGTGGCGCAAGATCCGGTGGCCCGGCAGTTCCGGTTGGCGAGGTACCAGCGCGCTACTTCGTCCTTCTCTGCGGACTCTCCTGGCGTGAGATTCGCCTTGAGGGCAGACATGGTGTAACCGAGGTAGGACGAGACAGGAATGCCGAGCGCGTAGCCTACCCTGCGGAAGTACCGGGCTCCGACGCCGTGGTCGCTGTGATCGACTCTGCCGCCAAGGCCGAAGGCGAACGACGCGTTATCGTGGTCCATCGTCAGGATGCGCGCCGCTCCGCTGAGCCGGACCAGCGCCGTCAGCACGGTGAGCAGTCGGTCCTCCGTATAGCTCTCGGTGCCCTGGAACGGTTTGATCTTCTTTCTCCTGCCGTCGAACAGCCTGAGCAGACTGTTCTCCTGCTGACCGCGTGGCAGGCCGTCGTGAAGGTTCAAGAACGTCAGCCGCACATCGGAGTTTCGAGCCTTGTCCGCAAGCAGGTAGGACCTGATTCGTACGCCGTCTGCCCGCACATCTGTCTGCTCCCAGCGGTTGGCTGCCTCCGCCATCTCCGCGTAGGCGGCACGCACGCCGTATTCCCTGCGGTCCACGTACTCCAGCGCCTTGGCCCGGTTCGTCTTGCCGGCATCGCCGGCGGTCAGATACACCGTGTCGACCGGGCATCCAGCGCGGATGGTCTTTCTGATTTCCGGATTCAGAAAGAAGAGGTCGTCATCGGGATGCGCCACTCCGACAAAGGTGGGGCGGCATTGTGTCAGGCTTTTCGGTCGCGAGGTCGGATAAGGCGGACTGGAGCAGGCGGTGCCCAGTACGGCGAGGACGATCAATGCCGCAGCAGTCCCCGGCAGACGGGAGGGAACGCGCGGCCGACACCTCTTCCAGCTCACCACGGGCTCCTGTCGTGTTGGCCGATCTCCATACGGATGATCTTTCAGTGGAGGGGGCGGCGGCTGCCGACACACCGACGATCAGTCCGTTCCAGACGTCGGGTGTGTCACTTTGTCCTCACATTGCAGGTCAACTCTGGTCGGCGGCCAGAACATCGTTCTTGCGTGCGTGTGCATTGTGCGGCTACGCGCGGCTGACCCGGCGAGGGGCGGAGGAGGCTTCTTGACCGTTCTCAGACGCGACTCAAGGGACCACTTCTGTTGCCGCGCGCGTTGCCCGGCCGGTGCCGCTCAGGTAAATCGGGGCGGCGCCACTGCTGGTGCCGGTCACCTCGCGGGTCTGCGCCCTCGCCACCGTCCGGACCGTGACGGAACGGCCATGCTGGCCTACCTGTGTGTGCTCACGAGGGAGCGCACTGTGGGCTGCTGATAATTCATGCGTCAGGCCGTTCGACCAGTGTGGGGCCGGTTCATGAAGCCGTGACCAGCAGGGGAAGGCGGCTCGAAGTGATCCACCTGCCCATGGGTCGTGACCACCCGCTCAGTACGGTGAGCGTCAGAGGGCTACGAGCCCGCCGACCAGCATCCCGGCCATGACGTCGTGCGGATAGTGCGCGCCCACCCAGATCCGGGAGGCGGCCATCGCCAGAGCGGACACGGTCGCGTGGTTGCTGGGAAAGGACCAGTCCCCGGGCGCGGGACATGTCTTGATGGTCCTCACGTGCAGGCCCTGGCACGGCCGCTCCTCACGGACCAACAGCTTGAGTACGGCGCTCGCGCCGTAGGCCATGACCGCGACCACCGGGACGGTGAGTGCCGCCACCGCGGCCGCCCCCCGGATCGCCGTGCCCACCACCGGCCGAAGGCTGCGAGGACGACGAACACCACCAGCCCGTACGTCGACCAGAGCGACACCGTGTCGTCCAGCGAGCCCGGCGCTTGTCCCGCGGTACCCACCACGTCACGTAGGTGGAGCCGTCGATCGACGACCCATCGAATTCACCTGTTCTCCTTCTCCGAATCCGAATCGCCGCCCCGGCGTGCACGGTGAGCCCGGTACAGCTCGGCCAGCAGAGGCAGCAGCGACACGACGACAATCAACGCGACCAGCGGGAGCAGGTACCGGTCGATGTTCGGTACGGACGAGCCCAGCGCGTATCCCGCGAGGATGAGGCCGACGCTCCACACGAGCCCGCCGACGACCTGCCACAGCGTGAACGTCCGCACCGGCACCTCGAGGGCGCCCGCCACCGGATTGAGCACGGTCCGCACCACTGGGACGAACCGGGCCAGCACGACGGCCTTGGCGAACCCGTACCGCTCCAGCAGTACCTCGGCGCGTTTCGCACCCTCGTGGAGCCGCTGCGAGCGGCTGCGGGCCAGCAGCGCTCCGCCCGCCTTCCGGCCGAGCAGGTACCCGCACTGTGCCCCGACCAGCGCCCCGGTCGCGGCCGCGACCAGCAACGGCCCCAGGGACAGGTGCACACTTCCCCCGTCCGAGCCCGTGCACAGCAGACCCGCTGTGAACAGCAGTGAGTCGCCCGGCAGGAAGAACCCCACCAGCAGTCCCGTCTCGGCGAACAGCACTACCCCCACTCCCAGAGCCCCGAAGGCGGCCAGCAGAGAATGGGCATCGAGCACGTTGACAGCGAGCTGCAACGACAGATGGATGGGTGTGGGCATCCTCGCGACCCCTTCGGTCCGACGGAGCAGGTGCGTCGCGGCAGCACCCTGGCAGTGACTACAATTCTGTAGACCGTCTACTGCACTGTAGACGGCAGCGGGGTGAGGACCGTTCCATGACCGACCCGAAGGACGAACGCCGACCAGTCGGCGAACTCGAAGCCGCCGTGGTGGCCGCCGGTGCGCAAAGGGCGTCGTGGACCGCGAGCGACACGGTCGCGGCTACGCGGTGCAGGACGCCCCCGGGCTGTCAGCCCGGTGCGTGCACACCGAACTCGACCGGGACGCGGACCGCGACACCGTCCTCGCTCGGATCCTTGCCCAGCTCAGCCGCGACGACGAGGAACTACTGCGTCAACTGCTGGAGGCCGTGATCTTCCTCTTTCTGATCCCGCTCCTGCTGCCCTTCGCCTTGTCGGCACTGGCCCGGCACGTCCTTCCAAGCCTGGCCTCCGTCAGCGGGCCCTGCGAGCGCTCGCACGGAGGCGGACCGCTGCCCCGCCTCAGGCGGCCCGTGCGTCGTCGACTCGCGACCGCTGTCTGCTGGCCGCCTCTCTTGGGCCGAGAGTGACAGGACCCCCTCGTCAAGGCCGGTCCGGCGCTGCTGCCGCCGCTTCTTGACCATCTGCGGCTCGAAGACGCCGGCGGTGTCGCGGGGACCCTTCACCTCGATCGGGCCGACGTCGGCTGGCACGATCTTCACCCGGGTGTCCTTGCTCCTCCGGCGACAGCGTGTTTGTCGCAGCCGACGTGGCCGGCGATCTCGTCTTCCGGGGCGGCTCCAGCACCCACCTCGGCAGCTACTGCAGCAGACAGCCCGCCCTCCGCCGTCAGGCGCACCCAGCATTCCGGCCCGGTCGAAGAGCCGCGATTAGCTGGTCGTCCGACACGGTATCTGACGGTGCTGGAGTCACCGGTCTGCTCGTTCTCCACGGCGGTCTCCGTCATCAGAACGCTGCGCCCGTTCCATCTACCGTTCGGCGGTGTCACGGTTGCGGGGGGCCACGGGGGAGGAGCAGCGATTGGGCATTCGGGAGTTGGTGCCAGTCGCTGGAGACAATCGTGGCGTGGGCGGTGGCGAGTTGCTGGGTGCGGGCGCGAGCCTGAGCGAGGGAAGGGCGGGTGGCGCTGAGGGCGGGAACGACCTTGTGGGCGTCGGTCATGGTGAGCAGGTAGTGGTTTGTGTCGTACCAGGTGGTGTTGAGGCCGTCGAGGTACGTGGTGGCGTCGCCGTCGAACACGACGAACCAGGGGCGGATGGCGGTGTCCTTGTAAGCGGTGCGCGGGTCGCCAGCGGTGGCGCCATGGACGGCGGGGAAGACCTGGGCCCGTCCGATGTTGCCCGTGGCGGCCAGGTCTCGCAGGTGGCGGCCCAGTTCGATGTCGGGATGTGGGGTGTGGGAGCCGGGGATGGCGTAGAGAAGCACCCGGCCGGCCAGTTCCGAGCGGGTGGGCCAGTTGTCGGCGCGGGCCGCGTCAGAGGCGGTAGCGTACGAGCCGCCTGTGGGCTTGGGGAGCAGGTCGGCGGGGCGGAAGACCATGTCGCCGAGGTGGGCGGCGATGAGGGTGTCGAGCTGTGACGGTCCCATCCCCTGGCCGGTTGCGAATCCTGCTTTGAGTTCAAGTTTCACCACGAGTGGGCCTGCTCCCGGGTGGGCGCGCAGCCAGATCCGGACGTCGTCCAGGCAGGTTTCCAGGTTCGAGTGGGTAGTGCCCGAGTAGAGCTGCGCAGCGGTTGTGGCGGGGGTGCAGTTGTTGACGTTGCGGTGCGGGTGAGAGTGGCTGACCTTCCACTGCTTGGTGGTGTTGTCGGGCCAGGTGTCGATCTCGATCATGCCGGTGCCGGTGTCCAGTCCCTGGGCGAGGTAGCGGAAGGCGGTCGGGGAATAGGTGTTGTGCAGACCGGCCGTGGTGGCTGAGGCGAAAGGCAGTCGTCCCGTCCCGGGGGCGGTGCCCGCCGGGACGGGGACCGGGGTGGTGGATGCGAGCGGTGTGGTCGCCCCGTTGCCAGCGGTCGAGCGCGGCTCGGTATCGGTCGCAGCGGGCTGGCCTGTGGGGGTGTCTGGACGGAATCCGGTGGCCGCGGGCGGCAGGTCCGTGCCGGGGCGAAACGGTTGGCTGATGGCCGTCGGGGCGACTGGTGTTCTGTGGTTGGCCCGCGTGCTGCTGGGCGCGATCGGCGGGCACGCCCCTGCAAGCGTGCCCGTGCCGAAATCGGCTGGCTGCACGCACAACCTGCCAGCATGCATGCCTACGTTCTCGCACGCACCGGCAGCCAGGGCCGCAGTCAGTGCTGCGGCCACTGCCAGTGCCCGTCGGCTGGGGGTCACGGGTGCCTCCTCCACCGCACGAGAGTGATCCTGCCGGTCGTGGCCCCGGCGTCGCCGGACGTTGCCCTTCTGGCTCACGGCATCACGACCGGGGTGGTGACGCGTAGCAATCGAACCGCGCGCGGACGGCGGCACATCGACCCTGTCGATGGCACAAGGATCGGCGCGGTTGCATAGCCGACTTGGCGGGCGGTTCGCTGTCACGGCGGCGCAGCTCGGCTGGTCACAGGCTCAGGGCGGCTGCGTCCGCATACGGGTTCGAGATCCCTGACGTCGCTTCTCTCCGGCCAAGCCGCACTTTCGGAGTCTGGCGATCAGCCGAGGGGGTGATCGTTGGGGAAGCGACGGCGCCGTGGCCAGGTGCTGAGGAGTTCTCCCAGCCGGACGTCCGGCTTACTGAGGATGGCGTTGACGAACGTTTACGCATATGCCGCTGGTTGCGGGTGGATGGGGAAGCCCAGGCAGTGGAGCGGGGCCAGCCTCGGTGGTGTTACCGGAATGAGACTACATCTTGTAGTCCATCGAGAGCATCTTGAAGATGTGGCCGGGAACGGGATGGACTCCGGCGGGAGGTCCCACAGCGCGCAGCCTGGATTTCGTGCGGCCGCACCCGGGAGCCCCTTGCCGCTGCCGACCGGCTCCTTGCGGTAGTCGAAGGGCAGCGGGGCAGGTGCGTAAAGCCAGTGTTGGTGCGCTGGTTCGCCCCGAAGTCCAGCGCCTGCGGCGCCAGCCGTGAGAGCGACGGACGTGGTAACCGTGCAGGCTGCACTCCCGCTTCGCGGCCTGAGACCAATGCTCCACAGACAGCGACCGCTCGCGAAGCGGTACCAGCTCATCCATGGTGATATCAGCCGGGCAGTAGGCCAGCAGGAGACGTCCTCCCGGGCGGCCGACACGGCGACCGGTCAGGAACCGAGGCCGACGGACAGCCGCTGCACGAGCTCATCCTCACCCGCGCGCAGTCATAGATCTGCCGGCCGTGAACGCTGCCGCCGCAGAAGCGGCGTTTCCAAAGCGTCGTCGGCACGTTGATCAGCGACAACCGAACAACGTGGGCGTACCGCTGGAGACGACCACTCCATGTTCGCCGTCCTTCTCACCGCCTTGTTCGTCAACCTGTACCGGCGCGAGCAGAGCGATGCCATGGCCGGCCTCAAACACTGGCGACCCTCGCGGAAGCTCCGTTTGCAGCACGACGATCGACATCCGCTCGATGAAGACGGCGAGACTGTCGATCGTTTCCCTGGCATCGCTTCGCACCGACGGATCTCACTGCGGACGCCATCGGCGAGGTCTGTCACGCCACAGCGTCGAACAGAGAAGGATCACGGCACCTACGCTGCACCGTCGTGCGTAGCTCAGTGTCCTGTCCGCTCCCGAGACATCAATCCTGCTCGAACGGCCACCGTGAGACGGGCGCGCCGGGCAAAGCTTATGGATTTTCTCACAAAGCGGCATGCGGCAGGATTGCAGTGACGCGGGTCACTTCTTATAGCGTCAATTTCTCCTATTATCGGCGTCTGATCCCTTTCGTAAAAAGATGTCGAGGTATGTTTGTCATGTCTTATCTGAGCCACATGCTGCATTTGAAGAGCCCATCAAGGCGTAGCAGTCGTGCCGCCGCCTGCGCCGTTGTGATTCTGGCCTCGGTGACGGCTCTCAGTTCCCTGGGTGGACTGCACGCGGCACCGGCAATGGCCGTACCGTCGCCGTCGGGGCAGGCCCATGCCGGGGCCGGCGTGAACGCCGCCGCTGTGCAACGCCCGAGCAAGGTGCGTGTGACAGCGGCGGTGCTCAGTCTCGACGGAGGGAACGGGAAGCCAGTGCTGGTCGGTGAGGATGCGCCGTACGACACGGCCAGCATCGTCAAGGTCGACATACTCGCAACACTGCTGCTGCAGGCTCAGGACGCGGGCAGGAACCTCACTGCCGCGGAACGCGCACTGGCCGAACCGATGATCCGAAAGAGCGACAACGCGGCGACGAACAAGTTGTGGCGCGAGATTGGCGGGGCCTCCGGCCTCAGAGAGGCCAACAAGCGCATGGGTTTGACCTCGACCAAGGGCGGTCCCGGCACGAAGTGGGGGCTGACGCAGACAACAGCAAGTGACCAGATTAGACTCTTGCTCTCCGTGTTCGAAGGCCCTGCGACGTTGAAGACCGACTCTCCGCTGAACAAGGACTCCCGGGCCTACATCCGGACCCTCATGACCCATGTCGCGAGCGACCAGGCGTGGGGTGTCTCGGCGGTATCCGGATCGGACTACGCGTTGAAGAACGGCTGGCTTCAGCGCACTACCTCCGGACTGTGGGATGTCAACAGCGTCGGCCGGATCACCGTGGACGGACACCCCTACCTTGTCGCCGTCCTGTCGGACGGCAGCGTGTCAATGAGCGACGGTGTCTCATCCGTGGAGCAGGCAGCCAGGCAAGCTCTGGCCGCGACCACCAAAACCTGAAGGGCCCAGGCGTTTCTGCCTGCTCGCCGAGGCGTGACACATGCCTCGGCAGGAAGCGGACCGGTCACCTCCTGAACCATCGGCCCGCGACGGGGGCGCCTGCCCCGAGATTGGCGGTGTCGTGTCAAGCTCCTCGAGTCAGTTCTTCGATGCGGCCGAGTTGGTTCCGGTCGGAGCGCCAGGATCTTCGTGTCGGTGACACGTCGGCCAGCCGGTTGCCAGCCGGTGATTTTGGTGGACACCAAGAGGAAGGAACTGATCGGCGGCTTCCGCAGCCATGGCCTGTCGGCGACGGCTGAAAAGTGGACCAGTGGCGACGCTTGAAAGTTGACCCCCTTCAGGGGTCTGGCTCGCTGAGTCAGACCGGGAAGAGTGGTGATCAGCGTGGAGGACTGGGCGGAGATCCGTCGGCTTCATCGGGCAGAGCCATGCCGACTACCCGCAAGCCTCCCAGTTGCTGATCACGGGGATGCGGGCGGCTCCAACGGCTACCGCACACGGTCCTGGAAACATGACCTGGCCCGTCTGGCTATAAGCCCGGGTGCGAGTCGCCGAGCGCGACGAGCGGGTCGTCACCGTGGGGAAGAAGGCGGTATGGGATGAGGTATGGGAGCCAGGGCGGGGGATACGCCCAATTCGAGGACAGACAGGCTTCACCCGGCGGCCGCAACGGAGACGCACCTGGGGTCAACGCGACCGCACTCCGGTCGTGACAGTCAGCGTGCGACGCTCGGGACGGCTGTCGGTGGCCGGGCTGACCGCGATGCGGTCGGTCTCCGGACTCGGCGTTGCCACTGTCTGTGCCCACTTCGCCGGCAAGGGCAAGCGTCGAGGCATGGGGGAGCAGGGCTTCATGGAGTTCGTGTACCCGTTTCATGGTTGGGCCCGCCGGACGCCATGGATGTGGCGCGCGGTCCTACCTCCACCGCCGTCGCAGCGTCGAAAACGCGGACATCGCCAGCGCCACGGCGATCGCCACCAAGTGCTCCCTGCCCGCGAGATTGGGCTTGGCGATCGCCTCGACGAACATGCCCATCCCCACCAGTGCTCCGGTGAACCAGGCGCGGAAGCGCAGGCAGAGGTAGACCGCGAGACCGGCTACCGCTCCCGACGGGCCAGTGTCAACGACCTGGGCGTCGCCCGCGGGAAGCCCGAGCACCCCGCCTGGGCCGACTGCGACACCGATCCGGGCGTATACGACGCCGGCCAGCGTGCAGATGTAGGCGATGAGCAGTGTCCGTCGTCTACCCAGTGCGATCTCGGCGATCCCGAACACCACAAGGACCTGCGCGAGTGCTCCCCAAACCGGTAGGTCGGCGGCCGGCACGAACAGGGAGAGGGGAGTGCGTGCCAGAGCTAGCCACCAGGGGTCTGCCGCCCGCACGAAGCCGACGTCCTGCACAAGCCCGTAGCCCCAGTACGGGCTCCGCTGATGCTGCGCTACCTGGAAAAGGACGATGAGGCAGAGTGCGCTGAGCGTCAGCGGGATCGCCCGGCCCCTCCGATCGGCGAGTTCAGCGCGCACAATCGCCCACACGGGGCCCCATTCCCGGCGAAGGAGACGGGCTGCGGGTCTCACCGGACGCTTCTTCGCAAGCACCTGTGCGATCTCTTTCCCAGTGCGCACGTGACAAGGACGGGCGGCGCGTTGTGGCGGGCGAGATTACGTTCACTCATTCACGCACATCGCGGTCTATCCCACGCGGCAGCCGACGAGGACCGGGTACAGACCGGACAGCATGGGCCACCTCTTTCCCATCCGTCTGCGACGTCACGTTCTCTGATTACGGGAGCGGCCTCGCACCACAGCACCGGGTAGACACCTCGACAGTTGGCCGTACCGGCAGGGGATCGGCTACCGCTTGGGGTCTGCATCGCCTATCCGTCGTCGGTTCAGCCATTTCGGTAGACCTGGTGGTTCGAGGAAACCCTCGGCGCGGGCGCTCGCCACGGTGATGCGCAGGAGGTCGGCACTTTTCTCGAAGAGAAGATACCGCGGTTCCCAGATGGGACGGTATTTGGCGTTGGCACGATACAGCGACTCGATCTGCCACCAGCGAGAGAAGAAGCTGAGCAACGAGCGCCACAAGCGCAATACGGGTCCGGCGCCGAGCCGGGACCCGCGCTCGAAGACGGAGCGGAACATCGCGAAGTTCAGGGAGAGCTGCCGCATTCCGAGTTCGCCGGCCTGCTGGATGAGCTTGAGCACCATGAATTCGAAAAGCCCGTTTTCAGAGTCGCGATCCCGACGCATCAGGTCTAGCGATAGCCCGTCGTCGCCCCAGGGCACGAAGCTGAGCAGGCCACGTGGGCGCTTTCCGTCATGACAGAGCACCATTACGCACTGCCCGTCCTGTGGGTCGCCGAGACGGCCCAGCGCCATGGAGAATCCGCGTTCCGACTCGCTGTCACGCCATTCGTCTACGAGACGAATGAGATCAGCCATTTCCTGTGTCGGGATGTCCTTGTGTCGGCGAATCCAGACACTGTAGCCTGCCCGTTCGATTCGGTTGTACGCTTGCCGTACGTTTCGCATGGCGCGGCCTTCGAGGGTGAACTCACTGAGGTCGACAATCGCCTCATCGCCCAGTTCCAGGGCGTTCAGGCCGTGACGAGCGTAGACCGTGCCACCCTCCTCGCTCGCGCCAATCACTGCCGGTGCCCATCCGTACTCCCGGGCTTGGGCGAGCCAGCGGTCGATCGCTCGCGGCCATGCCTCCGGGTCACCGATCGGGTCCCCGGACGCCAATGACACCCCGCTCACCACCCGGTAGGTGATGGCAGCCTTGCCCGAGGGGGACCAGATGACGCTCTTGTCGCACCTTAGTGCGAAGTAGCCGAGGGAGTCGCGTTCCCCATGCCGTTCAAGCAGCGCGCGTAAACCCCTCAGATCTTCTGGGGTCATTGCGTCGATGGCCCGTCGCGAACGGAACGCCGCGTACAGGACCAGCAGGACCAGTATCGTGCTCATTACGTTGATCAGAACATTGGCCCAGTTTGGTGTGCTGATGTCTCCGAAGGGGATGTCATCGTAGGCGAGGGAGAACATACGGAGCGCCCCGTAGTGCCAGCGTTCCAAGAAGTCGGAACGCCCGGCGTCCGGGTCAGTGTTCGTTACCGTGACCAGCGCTGCGGCAAGCAGCGAACAGGCCAGGAAGCCCCCCACTGCCACCGAAGCTGCCAGTTTCGGATTGGAGCGGTCGCCTTTCGCATGGAATTCACGCCGCCCGCCGATCAGAGCAGCAACGAAGAATGCGGTGACGAACATGGAAAACCAGTTTTGGGCGTGCTGCCGGTAAACAGGCAGTCCCATCGCCAGGGCGCTCAGAGCCAGGATCAGACCAGCGAGCACAAGATTGAGGATCCATGCCGCGCGCTTGCGGCGCCGCATGGTGACGGCTAGGAAGACAGAGACTGACCCGGAGAAGAAGCCAGCCGTCAACAGGTACGGCGTGAAGAACTCGTCGTCGTTGTGCCGCCGGATGTCGTTGCCGAACGTGACCCATACCGCGGCGAGGAAGTTGACGAACGCCGCGGCACGCAGGTACCAGACCGCTGACAGGTAGCAAAGCGACGATCGACGTTCTTGATCATGACTCGCCTGCCATCCTCGACTATGCCCCATGAAACGACGATAGGAGCCTGGAGGGCCGCAGGCCCGTTCAACGGCGACATCGGTGAGTTGCCTCTGCCACCGGGGTGAACACCTGACCTGGCTTGCTGAGAGAGGGTCGCCTGGCAGGATGCTGCAGTGCACAAGACGCGGCCTTATGCGGGTTCGGGTGACAGGTGCGGTCACGCGGCCTGGAGGGCCGGCGTGGTCATGACGGTCTCGATTCGACGGGTTTCAGCTGGCCGAGTGAGGCTTGTCTGCGGCGTCAGACTGGCTCCCCTCCGCCACGCTCATCGGAAGCCCGCTGGACGTCGTGCCGCGGTCGTAGGCCGGGCGGCGGGCGCGGTTTCTGCGACTACCATCAAAGGGAGCCACGCAGCTCTGTCTCAGTCCATGTCGGGCAGGTGGTCCCGCTCCAGGGCTTGCATGGCGTGGGACGCGTTGAACGGCAGGATCGTGACCGCTACGTGCGGAAGTTGCT